>NZ_WJFC01000011.1 GCF_009725235.1 Scytonema sp. UIC 10036 | reverse complement strand
CCATAAGGTATTTTAAATAAATTTTTGTTATGGTATTTCTAGAAAAACTGAGCCAGATTTTTTGAAGAAAATTCTTAAGAATTATGACAGGTATATTCACTAGTTTGATATCAGGTGATGTTAATTTAATAGGAGATTTTTTGTTACTTTCACTAGGAATTCTCCTATCTCTTATTGGTGGTGCTCTTGGTGGAATGCTGTTAGCAGGCAAAGAGTTTGGTTATCAATTTTCTGCTACACTTGGCAGCTTATTAGGTCCTGCGGGTGTCATTCCCGGCATCATTGTAGGGCTAGCCATACTACAGATTTTACTGAATTAACCAATTCAATTACGAACAAGTAATTATTTGGTCACTGGTCACTGGTCACTGTTAATAGGAGACATTATGTTTCAGATTGCGTGGTTTTCTGCTAAATTATTTTTCAAAGGAAAGTTATTTCGCGATCCAGTTTATTTTATCAAACAAATAGCGATCGCGACTATCATAGGTTCGTTAGTCTTAGTCTCACTAGCATTAATCAAACTCCCGTTATTACTAGCAGTTGCAACATCTAGCTTACTGACAGGTATAATGATGCCTTTCCTCTTCAAAGACTTCAAAATGCAGTAGGTTGAATTGTTAGCGATCCGTTAACCGTTAACAATTAAGAAGCCAGAATAAATTATACATGACTCAAGAAACACTTGAAGAATTAGTTAAAGAAATCAGCCGATTTGAAGCAATTATTGTTGAATGGGATGAAACCCATAGAGGTGTAGCTGCTGGTTTGAAACGGGCAATTGAAGCTTTACACAAAGAAGCATTGACACGTTTAATTAAAAGTGTTAAGCAAGAATCCATGCCAGCCCTACGCAATGCTGTTCAAGACGAAGTCGTGTATGGAGTTTTGCTGTATCACGAACTTATCAAACCTCCCGTAGCGCCCTTATCACAACGCATTCAAGAAGCTCTTGAGCAAGTCCGTCCAGGGTTAAAAAGCCATAATGGAGATGTCCAGCTTGTAGCTATTAAACCACCAGACACGGTAGAAGTAAAATTAATAGGAGCTTGCGGTCATTGTCCGGCTTCCAATCTCACATTATCTCAAAGCATCGAACAGGCAATAAAAACATATTGTCCTGAAATTACGCACGTTATAGCAGTTCATTGATTTGTTAGAGGATGTTTGAAAAGTCTCCCGTTGTATCAAGATCTCCTAACCCCCTTTCCAAGAGGGAATAATTTTCTCAAAGTCCTCCATTTTAAGGAGGATTAAGGAGGAGCTAAAGTTTTGGATACCTCAGCCACTACTTTTCAAACATCCTCTTAGGAACAGATTCCCGATTTCTCAAGGGATACAACTGGCGAATGAGGGGTATCACCCCTCATTCGCCAATTTCTGGTCTCTCGTTCCCAGCTAGAAGCTACCCGTACCCCATCTTCTTGTGCAGCAACTCCACAGATACCTCATCATATATTACTGCTCGATCATCGCGAAGTATCCAGCCGGATTCTCACTTTCAGGTGCGATCGCACTTAAGGTAGCTGCTTTTATACCTTGTACCTACATGAGACAAACTCATTTGAGCAGTTGCATAACTCCGTAAAGAATTTCTGCCTGTCTGCTTTCTGGTTCATAATTAAGGATAATTGGAACTTTAAAAACATTCTTGACTAAATAATCATAAATAGATATCATCTTTTTTAAACGCATAAAATTGAAGAAAGCAAAAGTACGCAAGGTCAGAGGATTCTGGGGTGTATTTGCTTCTTAATTGACAAACATCTACTGCTATTTATATGGCTCGACCTCGTGAGTTTGACACCGATAAAGCTTTAGCCAATGCCATGTACGCGTTTTGGCAAAAAGGTTACTGCGCCACTTCACTTGAAGATCTTGAAGCGAAGATGGGGTTGAAACGTCAAAGTATCTATTATGCTTTTGGCGATAAGCGAACGCTTTTCCTCAGAGCACTCAAGTTGTATCGAGAGCAGGGACTTGCCTTCGTTCGCGAGCAACTTAACCGCTTTGATTCTCCCAAGCAAGCCATTGATGAAACCGTCCGTCTATTGGCTCGAGGAACGTTGATTGATGGCAAAAGATGTGGCTGCTTTATAGCAAAGTCAGCCCTGGAATTAGCGGATTGCGATTCAGACGTTGCAGCCGAGGTGAAGTATATGTCCAATCGATTGGAGGAGTATTTTATTGAGGTGATTGAGCAAGGACAACAATGTGGTGAAGTTTCAAAGCTACATTCGAGTTCATCACTCGCGAAATTCATTGTTAACTCAATCAATGGGCTGCGGATTTTGGAAAAAACTCAGCCTTCAAACGAAGAGATTGAGCACTTGATAAGCGTTGTTTTGTCGGTTTTAGCAGCCTAAATTTTTTTTGACAATTTATGACTAAATAGTCACAAATAAGTCAAAGTAGTACTTTTTGTAGGAGGAAAATAAAGATGAAAGCCATTCAGTTTGAAAAATTAGGTGGACCTGAAGTGTTGCAACTCGTGGAGTTGCCAAAGCCTCAACCAAGCCCCGGACAAGTGCTGATTAAAGTTGCTGCTATTGGCGTTAATTACGCAGATACCATGCACCGAATAGGTGCTTATCCCCAGCCCGCTCCGTTACCGATGATTCCTGGGACAGAAGTAGCGGGTGTAGTTGAAGATCTGGGGGCAGGCGTGGCATCGCTAGACGTAGGAATGCGAGTAACAACTTCCCTCTATCCCGGCTCTTCAGGTGGTGGCTATGTGGAGTATGTAGTCGTTGATGCCGAGCGTGCTGTTCTGATTCCTGATGGAGTAAGTTTTGAAGCGTCACTCGTTACCCTAGGACAGGGTTGGACTGCCTATCTCTTGCTGACTCAAGCAGGAAAACTTCAAGCGGGTGAATCTGTCCTGATTCATGCGGCGGCGGGCGGTGTAGGTTCGCTGGCGGTGCAATTAGCAAAGTTATTGGGAGCAGGTCAAATTATTGGACTTGTTGGTTCTTCAGAAAAGGAGATGTTGTTGCAGGAACTGGGTTGCGATCGCACATTCCTTTACTCGGATTTACAGTGGTCTCAACAAGTCAAAGATGTCACGATAGGACGTGGTGTGGATATCATCCTGGATTCAGTTGGAGGATCTGTCATCACTCAGAACTTGCAAGCTTTGGCTCCATTTGGAAGATTGGTAACCTACGGTGCGCTAAGCCAGCAAATAGCAAATATGTTGCCCGAGCAGACGGTGCAATTGATATTTGGGAACCAATCGTATATCGGGTTTTCTCTTCCTGGTTTTGTGGAAGTCAAAGCTGGCTACGCCGAAAAACTCACGGCAAAACTACTGAATTATGTAGCGGAAGGAAGCTTAAAGGCGATCGCCAAAGACATCTTTCCGCTAGAAAATGCAGCCTTAGCGCATCAAGCTATCCAAGAAAGACGCACCGTTGGCAAAGTTGTTTTGAAAGTTTAATAGTTCAAATGGTATAGTTACGCTGTACGAAAACGTGCGAGTTCTTTACCCGTTTTTGCATCGTGAGCGTGAACGGTGCAAACGAGACAAGAATCAAACGAGCGCGCTACGTGACCAACTTCTACAGGATCGGTAGAGTCAAATATAGGTGTTCCAATTAAAGCTTCCTCAATAGGTCCCCGTATCTCTTCAGCATCGCGAGGTCCTATATTCCAGGTACTCGGAGCTATAATTTGGTAATTCTTAATCTTACCACCTTCAATTTGTACCCAATGACACAAAGCACCTCGTGCAGCTTCTGTTGCTCCCCAACCCAGTCCGTCTTTTTCTTTGGGTTTGATATACCAGGGGTCATTTAACCGGAACTCGCGCAAACAGTGTTCTGCTTGTCGATACAACTTGACAATTTCGTGAACTCGTGCCATTTGACGTAGATGAATACTTGCGCCTCCCAGCTGCTTAAATACATTGAGGATAAATCCGTCATAATGCTGCCAGGGTTCGCCATGTTTGCCACCTGCTACTAACTGACGTGCAAGTGCTCCTGCTTCTAAGCGTCCGTATTCTTGATGGCGTACTGCGGTTGACCAAGAATATTTCCCTTGAAAATCTTTAATGTTTTTCTTAATGGGTTTAGTTGTGCGATTAAAAGGATGAATGTCTTGTGTTGATTCATCATACCAAGAGTGAGATGTATTTTCTCTGACAAAAGCATGATGCATGAGAGTGTGAGTGTCACTAAAACTGTCATACACGCCACTTTTCATAACTAAAGCTGCATTTCGTCCCTCTATTGTGGGTTTTTGATATTTTGACTCGTGAGGTAAGTATCCCCAACTGACATATCGACCTACACCTGCACCGTATTTATCTAAACCAATATCCAAACCCATGCGCCAGTAAAAACCCAAGTCAGAATTGGCGTGATTTGGGCTTTCTTCCAACCACACCATAAAGTCTTCATAAGTTTTGATTTGTTCGTAACGTTCTAAAGAACAACCCAACCACACTGGTTCCAACCAATTGGTGCGGAAGTATTCTAAAATCGACCATGCACGAGTAATGTCCGTTAAAGTCGGGGCACACATCACACCACCAGGTACCATGTAGCTAGAATGAGGCCATTGTCCTCCAAAGAGGGCGTAAATTTCTACTGGTTTGCTGGAAATCGTGATGCCATGTTCGTAAGATTTACCAGTAAAAGCTGCAAAGCGCCTGCAAGCTTCTTCGTAAAAAGAACTTTGCTGATACTTTTTGTTGGTCAAGTCAATTGCAAACAAACCATAAAAGTAGCGGGGAATGCTTTGAATAGTTTCGACGATTTGACCCAAATTTCTTGCTAAAATCGCATTGCGCGGAACCTCTGTTCCCCATGCTGTATCCAAAGCCCAAGCAGCACTCGTTAAGTGGGAAGCACCGCAGATACCGCAAACGCGAGGTGTAACAATTAATCCTGCTTGAGGGTCTTTTCCCCGCAGAATCACTTCAAATCCGCGAAAAAGTTCGGCATGAGTCCAAGCGTTAACTACATACCCATCTTCTATATCTACGCGAACATCTAAATCGCCCTCGACTCTCCCAACGGGTGATATATCTAATGATTTAATTCCCATGTTATTTTCTCCAATTGCTAATTGCTAATTGCTAATTGCTGATTGCTGATTGCTAATTGCTGATTTCTCTTGCTATTAGCCATTAGCCATTAGCCATTAGCTAAATTGTAAAAAAATCATCTTCTGCCCATACAGGCATAGTGTCTTTTGATACAAGAGTGAGTAGGGCGTAGTCTTTCTTGTTCACTCCTGTAGGTAAATCTTTAGGAACTCCCATCATGGTTTGTGTTTTAAATACTGTTCCTGGCTTGAGGTCGTAGAAGGGGAATTCTGGTTCGGTACAACCCAAACATGGCATCCCCGCACGGGTTTTAGAGGAAACTCGATTCCACAAAATTCGGTTGCAAGAAGAATGGGTCATCGGTCCGCGACAACCTAAGTCGTAAAACAAGCATCCTTTCCGCTGACCAAATTCGGTGGTTGAGGCTTTGTAAGCAAAGTGGATATTGCGGGTACAGCCTGTTTGGGTATAAGTGTTGAAGAAGGTTTGGGGACGGTGCAGTTCGTCAAGAACTATATCACCAATTCGATTTGTGGCGATCGCAACTAATATTTGAGTTATCCAGTCAGGATGGGCTGGACATCCGGGAATATTGATAACGGGTAATCCCGATTTTGCCCGGAAGTCTTGACCTAAAAACCCCCCTTCTTGACGTTTCAGAAATTGCAATCCTGTAGATTCGCTGGGATTGGGTGCCATTGCGGGTATTCCTCCCCAACAGGCGCAGTCTCCCACTGCTACAACATAGTTGGCAACTTTTGATAAGTCTTGTAACCAGTCTTTCATGGGACGCTCGGCAAAACGGTTCCACTCCCCAGTTCCATCAGGTGCATTAACAACTGTGCCTTCAAAGACGAGAATATCTATGAAAATTTTTCCTAAAAGGCATTGCCACAGCATTGTTTGCAAGTTTGTACCTAGTTCCACACCTAGAGACGGATGCCAAAGTATGTTAATACCAAAGTCAGTGATGAGGTCGCAGACTGTAGGTTCTTCAGCATTAAGAAATGACATCGTGTTGCCCGAACAAGCACCACCTTGCAGCCATAGTAAGTTAGCCATTTGCTATTTAGTAAAAAAGTATAAAGTATGAAGGGATCTGACCAACTTTTGTACAGTTTCTCCATATCATCTCGTGTATTGTTTAATTCTACTGTTTATTATTTACATAAATTTTATCTTTTTTAGCTAAAAATATATTTATAATCAACCGAAAAAGTTAGAAGATAACACCTTCTTTTGATGTTTCAAGCTAATATGTGAGCAATTGCATCATTATATTCATCTCAAAGTATGGGTACAGTTTTCCGTACCCATACTGAGTTTTTTAGGAAATTTAGTAGGGTGGGCAATGCCTACCACAAGCGATATATGGTGGGCTTTAGACCTACATACTAATATAGATTAAAGGCCTTTCGCTCGTTAAGCGATCGAAGCGAGTTTTGAGTTTTTTGAAAACCTATAATAATTTCACCAAAATCTCAAAAAAATCTAAAATTTATTCCACAAAGACTTTATAATAAATATTAATAAAACACTTATTTACTTGAAAAATAAAGTGTTTTATATTGAAAGAAAAGAACTCTTAATCGCCGAACTTTTTAGGAAACTCAGGCGACTCATTTTAGAAGAGCCTCTCTATTGTAAGGGATTCAATTGCGTAAAGCCTCAAGAAACACATTTACAATTCGGTGTTGGGGAAATCGTATTTCCTTTATGTGTCACAAATATGTTGTGTCCTTGGGGTAAATCTTCATCTTATGGAAAACCTAAGTTCCAGACAATATCCAACTTCCTCAATTACGAATTACGACTTACGAATTACGAATTAGTATTATGACCCCTAGCATAACAGATTCAGCAGTAAAGGCGGCAATGGATGTCCTTGCTTCGTCTCCAGCATCGACACAAGAAAAAATTCAAATGTTAATTGAAATGGCGCAGGGCTTTCAAAAAAAGCCGAAAGCTGCTCAAGATTTGTGGAATGCTCTGTCATTATACAACCAGGCACACGATCTATGTGGTAACGAGCATTTGCTGTGGAAAGCCAGAGCGAATGCAGGAATGGCAAGTACTTTAAAGGCGATTCCCGATATTGGGGCGCAATCGCTGTTAGAAGCAAAAGAACAATTAGAAGAGGCGATCCCAATTTTGCAACAGCTTGCTTTACCAGAGGAAGTGGCAGAAGCCCATATGAATTTAGGGTTGGTGTTACAGTCACTCGTGCCTTTTAATTTAGCACGGATAACAGATGGCATCCAAGCTTACCAAAAGGCATTGCAAGTATTTACTAGTCACGACTACCCGCAAGAATACGCGATTTTACATAATAATATTGCGATCGCATACCTGTCAATGCCCGTTACATCAGAACGGCAATACTTATATCAAGGCTTAGCTGTACAAACCTTTGAGGAAGCACTCAAGCATATTCGACTGATAGATCATCCTAGAGAATATGCGATGTTACACAACAATCTCGGTAATGCTTTGCAGTATTTACCAAGTACACACCCGATAGACAATATTTTACGGGCTATAGCTGCCTATGACGAAGCATTAAAAGTACGCGATCGTCAAGACACACCCCTTGAATATGCTAATACAATTTCTAATAAAGCCAACGCTCTATTAAATTTACCAGATGATTTAGATAAACCCGAATCTGGGAATCCTCAAAATCTTGCAAAAGCGAATGCCTACTATGAAGAAGCTTTGGACATTTTCACCCAATACGGGCAGATAGAACAAGTGCAAATAATAAATCAGCTAAGGGATAGTGGTTAGTTGTTAGTCGTTAGTCGTTAATAGTTCTACCACTCACAACTAACAACTATCCACTATCCACTATCCACTAACAACTAACCAAAAGAATGTCAAACTTTTTAACCAATCCTTCAGTCAGAGAATTATTTACCAGTTTAATGGCTGATGAATTAAATCTAACAACGGGATTTATTTGGTTTTTAGTAGCAACAGTCATATCCATGATTGGTGGTGCTATAGGAGGAATGTGGTTAGCCGGACGCGATATTGGATACGAGTTTTCTGCTCTACTTGGTGGGTTATTTGGTCCGGCTGGTGTGATTCCTGGAGTTGTTCTAGCACTTATAGTTATAGATTTGTTGAGGAGTTTTTAGGAGGAGTTATGTTAGAGATAGGCTGGTTTACAGCCCGTTTATTTTTTAAGGGGAAACTACTGCGATCTCCTATGTATTTTGTACAGCAAACTTCATTCGGTATTGGCATCAGTTCGCTCATACTGTTCTTGTTTGCACAAGCAAACGTCAGTCTTTGGATGTCAGTTCCAATATCGAGTTTTATAGGTGGCTTAATTATGCCAGTTCTCCTTAAAGACATCAAGCTAAAGTAATTTTTTCGGTCAGACTGGCAAGTCAATAGATGAGCTACTTGTCAAAATGGAATTGATGAAGTTTAAACTCCGAACTTTAAAGGGTTTCAGTGATAGCACCAACAAGCACGCAAAAAGAGACAGAAATTGCCAACAGCTTACTCCTTTCGCCTCAAGGTGCTCGAGTCATTTTGGGAAAAAGTCTGGAACCAGGGCAATTAGCAATGCCTGTCGCACCTAGCAGACAAGAAATGTTTGGTCCTCGTGGTGCCTGTTTGATATCGGAAACAGGACCTTTGTGGGTATCAGACACAGGGCATCATCGTTTGTTAGGATGGCGCAACAGACCAACAGAAGATGGTCAAAAAGCAGATTGGGTCATTGGACAACCAGATTTTAACCATGAGGGACAAAATGCGAAAGGCGAAGTTGGGAGGGCTACTCTAAGTGTTCCAACTGGTATTTGTGCTTGTGGGGAAGGATTGGCGGTAGCAGATGCTTGGAACCACCGGGTTTTAATTTGGAAAAAATTGCCAGAGGATAACAATGTTCCAGCAGATATTGTGCTAGGTCAAGCTAGCTTTACTGAAAATCAACCCAATCGGGGAAATCAAGAAGCTGCAGCCCATACCTTGAACTGGTGTTATGGAGTTTTTTACCATCAAGGAAAGCTGTTTGTGACTGATACCGGAAATCGACGAGTTTTAATTTGGTATCAAATCCCCGAAGAAAACGGTCAGCCTGCCGATCTAGTATTGGGACAACCAGATATGATGTCCCGTAATGAAAATGGTGGTGGCTCTCCTTCTGCATCCAGTATGCGTTGGTGCCACGATATCACCGTTTGGGACGACAATCTGGTTGTCACAGACGCAGGTAACAATCGGGTGATGATTTGGCAGGGAATGCCAACAGAAAACAATGCTCCTTGTACAGTCGTGTTAGGACAAAAAACTTTTGATTCAGTAGAAATGAATCAAGGAGTTTATTTTCCCAGCGCTCATAGTCTGAGTATGCCGTATGGTGTGGCTTCTGTAAGGAAGTGGTTGTTAGTGGCAGATACTGCTAATTCCCGGTTATTAGGATGGAAACAACCCCAGTCAATCGTGACTTTGCTTGGGGTAAGGAGTGATGCGATCGCCGGACAATTGGATTTTCACAGTAAAGGTGAAAATCGCGATTATGGATTGCCAACGCGAGACAGCCTGAATTGGTGTTATGGAGTGAAGGTTTGCGGCAATACAACGGTTATCGCTGACTCGGGAAACAACCGAATTATGTTATGGCACTTGGACTATGAACGTTGAAGAAATTAGAATTTGCGGTACTGTACAAGGAGTTGGGTTTCGACCTACAGTATATCGCCTTGCCAAAGCTTGTGGTTTGTGTGGCGATGTTCGTAATGATGGTCAAGGAGTCTTGATTCGAGTATCTGGCAAACAAGAATCGATAGACGAATTTGTCCACAAATTACAGAAAGAATGCCCACCATTAGCAAAAATTAATGTATTAACGCGCAAGCGTTATCAAGGCGAATTTCAATTCGACGACTTTGTGATTTCTGGCAGTGTAAGTGACAGGGTGAAAACCGAAATTGCCCCTGATGCTGCTACTTGTCCGCAATGCAAAGCAGAAACCCTCGATCCCTTCAGCCGTTGGTATCGCTATCCCTTCACAAACTGCACTCACTGCGGTCCTCGCTTGAGTATTATTCGTGCCATTCCTTATGACCGTAGCAATACAAGCATGGATGCTTTTGCCATGTGCTCGGATTGTTTTGGCGAATATAAGGATGTCAATAATCGCCGCTTTCACGCTCAACCCGCAGCCTGTCATGTCTGCGGACCTAACGCTTGGTTAGAACGTTCTGATGGTAAACCAATAACAAGTTCTATGTTTTCTATGCTAGACGATATTGATTCTGTTTGTACCTTATTACAAAAAGGTGAGATTGTGGCCATTAAGGGTTTAGGAGGATTTCACCTAGCTTGCGATGCTACCAATGAAACCGCAGTGCAAAAACTGCGCCAGCGCAAAGGACGCCAAAGCAAGCCTTTTGCTTTGATGGCACGAGATATGGCTGTCATTGAAGAATACTGCACTCCTACCATTGTGGAAAAAGAATTACTTGAAAGCCCTACAGCACCTATTGTATTGCTTGAAGCAAAGGCAGGAGGTGATGAGGGTGAAAGAGGAAGTGGAAGAATCACCAAAATGGAAAACTGGGCAGCCAAAAAAAAACTTACACTTCAAGCCGCATAGCACCTTCTGTAGCACTAGGGCAAAAAACCCTTGGCTTTATGCTTCCTTATACCCCGCTTCACCATCTCATTCTTAAGCGGATGAACCGTCCGATTGTCTTAACTAGTGGCAATTTGTCTGATGAACCACAGTGTATTGATAATGATGAAGCGCGTGAGAAGTTGGGGAAAATTGCTGATTATTTTCTCTTCCACAATCGGCAAATTGTTAACCGGGTTGATGATTCAGTAGTGAGGGTTATAGGCAATAAAGTGCAAATTGTTCGTCGTGCTCGAGGCTATGCACCAGCACCTATCCACTTACCACCAGGTTTTCATCGTGTTCCACAGATTTTAGCAATGGGCAGTGAGTTGAAAAATACCTTTTGTCTATTGCAAGACACAAAAGCGATCGTATCCCAGCATTTGGGAGATCTAGAAAATGGAGTTACTTTCCGCGCTTATCAGGATATGCTGAATTTATACTTGAATTTATTTGAGTATAAACCGGAAGCGATCGCTGTCGATCTGCATCCTGAATACTTGTCTACAAAACTTGGTCAAGAACTGGCGTCAGTTCATAAATACGGGTACAGCACAACTGTACCCCTACTCTACATTCAGCATCACCACGCTCACATTGCTGCTTGTATGGTAGAGAACGGTGTACCGATTGATTCTCCCCCTATTTTAGGTGTCGCTTTTGATGGATTGGGTTACGGCGAAGATGGCACACTCTGGGGGGGAGAATTTCTTTTAACAGACTACCGCCAATTTAAACGATTGGCAACATTTAAACCAGTCGCCATGCTTGGTGGAAAGCAAGCTATCAAAGAACCGTGGCGTAATACCTACGCTCAATTAATCTCTAGCTTTTCCTGGGAAGACTTAAAACAAAATTACGGCAATTTAGAAATTATTAAATTTTTAGAACAAAAGCCTCTAAAGCTTCTAAATCAAGTTATAAAAAAACAAATTAATTCTCCTAAAACCTCATCAGTTGGTCGTTTATTTGATGCAGTCGCTGCCGCTATTGGTATTTGCCAAGACAGATGCAGTTACGAAGGACAAGCAGCGATAGAAATGGAAGCTGTATGCGATCGCACTCTTTTAGCTCCTTCTCCCAAAACAATTGGTTATTCTTTCACAATCGAACTTATAGATAAGCTCTATAATATAAATTCCTATCCAATGTGGCAAAGTTTGCTAGATGATTTGCTCCAGCAAGTACCCCAGTCAACTATTGCTGCAAAATTTCATTTAGGCTTAGCCAATATTCTCGTTCAAACAGTCAATTTACTTTGTCAAGAAAATCATATTCATTGTGTAGCACTCAGTGGAGGAGTTTTTCAAAATCAGATTTTATTAGAACAAGTCACTACAAAATTAAAAGCATTAAATATTCAAGTTTTAACTCATACTTTAGTGCCAACAAACGATGGAGGAATATCACTTGGACAAGCTGCGATCGCAGCAGCTTCATTACAAAATAGTTAGTGGTTAGTGGTTAGTGGTTAGTGGTTAGTGGTTAGTGGTTGATGGTTATTTATTACAACTAACAACTAATAACTAACAACTAACAACTCACCTTATTAGAGGAAAACAAAATGTGTTTGGGAATCCCCGGTCAAATCACAGAAATCACAGATATTGAGAAAAAATTAGCTGTTGTTAATGTTGGTGGTGTCAAGCGCCAAGTCAATATTGCTTGTGTTGTTAACGAACAGCATCCAATTGAATCCTGTGTTGGAGATTGGGTACTTGTTCACGTTGGCTTTGCCATGAGTAGAATTAACGAACAAGAAGCAGCCCAAACAATCCAACTCTTAGAAGAACTAGCAAATTTTGTTAATAGTTAGTGGTTAGTGGTTAGTGGTTAGTAGCTGCTAATAACAACCAACAACCAACAACCAACAACTAACAACCAACAACCAACAACTAACCCTTATGAAATACGTTGACGAATTTCGAGAACCGCAAAAAGCGTTATCTTTACTCAAACAAATTGAAAAATTATCGCAACAGCTAAAAGATCCCGTCAAAATTATGGAAATCTGTGGCGGGCATACTCATTCTATTTTTAAATATGGTATTGAGGACATCTTACCTAAAAATATTGAATTAATTCACGGTCCTGGTTGTCCTGTTTGTGTAATGCCAAAGGGAAGGCTGGATGATGCCATTGCTATCAGCCAAAATCCCAATGTCATCTTAGCAACCTTTGGCGATACAATGCGAGTTCCCGGTTCAAAAGCGAGTTTGTTGCAAGCCAAAGCACAAGGCGCGGATATCCGCATGGTTTATTCGCCTTTAGACAGTTTACAAATTGCGAGGGAAAACCCGGAGCGAGAGATTGTTTTCTTTGCTTTAGGCTTTGAAACAACTGCTCCCAGCACAGCTTTGACTCTCTTGCAAGCAGCCGCTGAAGAAATTAATAACTTTAGTATGTTTTGCAATCACGTCCTTGTGATTCCCGCTCTTAAAGCATTATTGGATAATCCAGATTTACAACTTGATGGTTTTATCGGTCCCGGTCATGTCAGTATGGTTATAGGAACTGACCCTTATCAGTTTATTTCCCAAGAGTATTATAAACCAATTGTGATTTCTGGATTTGAACCTTTAGATATTTTTCAATCCGTTTGGATGCTGTTACAACAAATTGTAGAAAATCGTTGTGAAGTAGAAAATCAATATAATCGCTTGGTAGAAAAAACAGGTAATCATGTTGCGATCGCAGCAATGAATAAAGTTTTTGAAGTGCGAGAAAATTTTGAGTGGCGTGGGTTAGGAGATCTACCTTATTCTGGCTTAAAAATTCGTTCCGACTATGCTCAATTTGATGCAGAATTAAAATTTCCTATCCCAAATCTTAAAGTTGCTGACCATAAGGCTTGTCAGTGTGGGGAAATCCTTAAAGGAGTTTTAAAGCCTTGGCAATGTAAAGTATTTGGCACGGCTTGCACTCCAGAAACACCTATTGGGACTTGCATGGTGTCTTCTGAAGGTGCTTGTGCGGCATATTACAAGTATGGTCGTTTTTCAAAGATGGCTGGGAAAGAGATGGTAGAGTAAGAAAAGGTAGTAATACCAACCATATAATCAACCTTTTTATACTTAGCGTAGAGTGTTTCAGGTGTAGGGTAGAAGAGCGATTTAGCTTCTCCCCTTCCTATGTTGTAGCTAATCCCCGCAAGGGAGTAATTAATTCTCGAAACCAGAGCTTTTCTTTGTATTACTTTTGCCTTTTTTATAAAACAAACTTGGTAATCTTCTAGAGCGAAGGGAGTATTCAGATTTTGAAAGGGTTTCGCTGGAATTAACGTATATAAGTCAAAACGTGACGGAAAAGTTATGGGTAAAGCCACAAATCCCCCATATCTGCAATAAAAAGTCTCTCCTAGGATGAGCAGGAAGGCGCTTTAAATTATTAGGCGGTAGAATTGACTATTTTTAAAATGTCTTATGATTTGCTTCTAGAATCGTTTTTAACAATTATAACTAAAATCTTATCTACAAGGGTTTATCAAATCAGTATACAAGTAATAATTAATACAATTTATAGAAATATAAGTAATATACTAGTGACTGCCTAAAAATCTGCCCTAACTTCCGTATATATATGAATGAGCAGCTAAAAGGCACTTTGCGATACCACAGACCATTATCTAGCTCTTTTAGTCAGGATGTTTATGGATGAACAACCCACCTTAATCAGGTGGGGGGTGAAGTTTTGTAAAAAGCGAGAGCGAAGAGAAATGAGAGCGCTACCCATCAAGGTTTTGCTAAATGAGGGTTCCGGCGATTCAAACTGTAGAACAACGCTTCTTGCATTGAAAAAGACAGTTTAAAGTTAAGCAGTCTTTGATGTGATGGCGAGCGCCTGCGTTAATCAACATCAGAGCACGGACAATATAGCAGTATTTAGGGGGACTGTGCCAAAATAAGCAGGCAATATATAAAGGAGAACATCTTTATGGCAATTTAAAATAAACCAATTTGTAACAGGTTATAATAAAATCAGTTTTGTCAATAGTAATTAAGCTGTAAATCAGCCAACTGATGGAGTATCAAATTTAAGTTTATACTGGCTTTTTAGGGTCAGAGTGAATGATGCTTCTAAATATGGCATGGTTGCCTGCTTAACAATTGTGTTTTCTACCCCGATCTCAGTAACATTGTAAGTACTGTTGCTTATTGACAAATTGTTCACGATCTTAAATTGTCACTGATAGCAGAATCAGATTCTTGTAGATGACGCAGAACACTGGCATAGAAGCCCTACTACAGCAAGGACACGAGCTATTATTTCGGGGACACTACCAAGTAGCTTTAGGGATCTTTCAGCAAGTAGTTAAGATGGAAGCCCAAAATCCGCAGGTTTTGTATAAATTGGCTTTAGCTTGCCATAAGCTATATGACCACCATGAGTCAGTTAAATATCTAAATCAAGCACTGGAAATTCACAAAGATTATATTCCAGCATTGGCGCTGCGAGGTTTGGCTTATAAAGAGTTGAATCAGAACGACAATGCTAAAACTGATTTTGACAGAGTAATTGCAATTAAGCCCAATGATTATGAAGATTTGCGAGGTCAATGCATTGCCTTCGCTGAATTACAACAGTACGAACAGGCACTTGCTAGTATAGACAAAGCGGTTAAGCTCAAACCTGATTCCCATGAAGCTTGGATGTATCATGGCATTTCCCTAGCAAGCTTGGGTCGCCATGAACAGGCACTTGCTAGTATAGACAAAGCAGTTAAGCTCAAACCTGATTCCCATGAAGCTTGGATGTATCATGGCATTTCCCTAGCAAGCTTGGGTCGCCATGAACAGGCACTTGCTAGTATAGACAAAGCAGTTAAGCTCAAACCTGATTCCCATGAAGCTTGGATGTATCATGGCATTTCCCTAGCAAGCTTGGGTCGCCATGAACAGGCACTTGCTAGTATAGACAAAGCAGTTAAGCTCAAACCTGATTCCCATGAAGCTTGGATGTATCATGGCATTTCCCTAGCAAGCTTGGGTCGCCATGAACAGGCACTTGCTAGTATAGACAAAGCGGTTAAGCTCAAACCTGATTCCTATAAAGCTTGGATGTATTATGGTATTACCTTGGTGAGTTTAAAACACTTGGAGGAGGCAGTTGATAGTTATGACCAAGCTATAGAAATTAACCCTGACTATGAAGATGCTTGGCGTAGACGTAGCTATGCAATATTTGAACTAAATAGATTAAAGCGCTTTGAATTTACGCTTACTAGCTGGGAAAAAGTTCTAAAAATCAAACCTAAAAACGCAGAGAACTGGTTTTATCACGGCAAAACATTAATCAATTTAGGTCAGGTGGAAAAGGCAATTGACAGTTACGATAAAGCCATAGAAATTAGCCCAGGCTACGCAGAAGCTTGGAAATGCAGAGGTCTTGCGCTCAAGCATTTAGGTCGCTTAGAAGAGGCAATTGACAACTATGACAAAGCCATAGAATTTGCTCCTGATGACACAGAAGCCTGGTACGAACTTGGCAACCTACTGGAAGACTTAGGGGACTTGGAAGATGCCTTTGACAGCTACAATGAAGCTGTAAAAATAGACCCCAATTATAAAGAAGCTTGGTACAGCCGCAGCAAGGTATTATTGCGCCTAAATCATCATTTAGAGGCTCTTGGCTCTTATGAGTGTACGTTAACCTTAGCTCCCAAAAATTACTATGCCTTAAATGGCAAAGGTTTAGCGCTAGTGAGTTTAGTACGTTACTCAGAGGCGATCGCAGCCTATAGAGAGTCCATATACTATAGTAAAAAACAATACTGGCGAGCTTGGCATAATCTGGGGTGGGCAATCATTAACTCAGGTAAGAGTTACAAGTTAGCAATAAAAAACTGGACTGACGGGCTAAAAGCTCTTAGGCCAGAAATCGGTGACTACTATCAAGAAGGTTGCGGAGTTTTGCATCACTCCATTGGTAAAGTTTACAACCGAGAAGGACGGAATCAGAGAAAACGTGATTATTGGCACAAAGCAAAAAAAAATTACGAAAAAGCACTGAAATTTCTGGAAAACAATCCCAAGCTGGGTGAGCGGTATCTTGAAGTTTTGCAAGATTTGTATTGTATCTATTTAAACTGGGAGGAAATAGAGAAAGCCGAAGAATTACAGCGCATTGGAGCAGATCTGTTGCGGCGCTTGCTAGCTGAGTCCAAGCATCCTGGTAAGAAAAAACAGCTTGCCCGCAAGTTTGTGGGCTTTAACCAGTTAACTGTTGATTTATATGCTCAGTTGAATCAGCTAGTGAAAGCACTGGAAACCGCAGAAGAGGGTAAAAATGCCTGCTTGACTTGGCTCCTCTCTGGCTGGAGCGAAGAATTTCCAACACCCAGCTGGGATAGGATTCAGCAACTAGCAAATTCCACAACAGCCCTTGTTTACTGGCATCTTAGCCCTGCTGCCCTCACTACGTTCATTATCAAACACGACGCTCCAAAGCCGATACTCATCACTTTTTCCCCACCAACGAACCCTGAAGAACTACCCATTCCAATGCAACGCTTACAGGAATTTGAAGACTGGGACAAAGAGTGGAATCAACTATATAGCGAGTATCGCAAGGGTAACAAACAGGAAGGAGGAATCACAAATAGCTGGCGCGATCTGCTTCCGGAAATGATTACTCGATTGGGGAAAATTCTGAATATACCCACTATCTTATCTCAACTTAACAATATCGGCAAACTAATCCTGATTCCCCACCGTGACTTGCACCGCTTCCCCCTCCATGTCTTGTTTCCTGAAACGTTTACCATTACCTATCTTCCCTGCGCCCAACTTGGCATTAATCTTCTAGGGAAAGAGGCTAGGATTGAGAGGAGTCTCCTGAGTGTAGAACATCCAGACAGTAAAGGTTTTTATCTTCTCCCCCATGCGGAAATTGAATCTGCTGCAATTACTCAGCTATTTAATCATCCCACCCCCAAACGGATTTCTGGTCAAGAAGCGACAAAAATAGCAGTGAAAGATGCCTTAACCAATGGGTACAGTATCTTTCACTTTACCGGACATGGGAGCTATGATTCCCAACATCCCAAACAATCTGCTCTTGCTCTTAGTGGTGAAGATTACCTAACACTAGAAGAAATTTGCAACATCAACCTTAGCGGATATCAGTTAGTCAGCCTTTCAGCTTGTGAAACTGCTATCACTGGTAACCAAACTATTACCGAAGAATATGTTGGCTTAATCAGTGCCTTTCTCTATCAGCATGTCCGCTATGTTATCAGTACCTTGTGGACTGTGACCGATGATGCTAGTAGCTTGCTGATGATTTATTGTTACTGGCAGATGAAAAAAGGCAAGTCACCATCTATTTCTCTCGCAAAAGCAACAAAATGGCTACGAAATTTAACAGATCGAAAACTCGAAAGGCTGTATAAAATAATATTTGCCCAACTATCACCAGATGACAAGCCTCTTCGTCCCTTCCTTAGAAGGAAGCTAGACCAATACAGTAAAATGAACTTATCTCAGAAGAAACAGAAGCGCTTTAGCGACCCTTATTATTGGGCAGCTTTTACTATTACTAGTGGGTATAATTGATCGGCTTATGAAACCTAACGACATAATTACTCTTACAGCCTTCCTGACTGCTCTAAATCAGCTAGATGAGCCTTTACCTGCCAATATCCAAGGCAAGTTAAATGAAATCGGCAAAGCCCTCGCTGCCGATCCAACGAATCTTGGTAACTTGGATGCGATCGCCGAAAGTTATGAACCTTTAGATAAAGCTTACCAAGAAGAGCTTGCAGTCCTTGAAAGCGAAGTTGGTGAACGTAATAAAGCTTTGCCTCTACTCCCCCTACCCAGCGAACCTAGCAAAGAATTGACCAATACTGCTATTGATACTTTTAGTTCCAATAACTCAGTATCTACTGCTCAACAAGCTGCAAACCCTA
Source organism: Scytonema sp. UIC 10036 (assembly GCF_009725235.1). Next base: position 101,777 of record NZ_WJFC01000011.1, on the reverse strand, counting down.
CTATCCTAAAACGGATTTGGCAGTCTATCACTGGGAGAAAATAAAGTGTGCGTCTTCAGTACTTGTTATACTGTATTAACAATTTGCTAAAGGGAACAGGGAGGCAGAGGCAAGCTATTGTTCTAGCTTTTTAATAAGAGCAGCTATTGGGAAAGTATTAATTTCGATTGCTTCGTCGCATCGGAGAATTCTTCAGATGCATCTTTTAACATTCTTTCTAGTTCTTCTATCGTCAATATTTATGATGATGGTACACTATGTATATCTGTTTCTAACAATTTCTGTGTTGTCTTGTTACCTAGTCTTTTTGTATAAGTTCTTTTCTTTCTAACAAAATCTAGATTTTCACTAAATAGTTTTTTACATTTTTAACACTTAAATTGTAGTCTATTAATTTCTAAAAATACTGGTGTTTTCCAGACAGTTTAAAATATTAATAAAAAATTGCAATTGCCAGACAAAAATATGTTATAATTTTGGCTAATCTAATTTAAAACTTTTGTTTGTGGTTATAAATTCATTTCCAAACATCGTCAAAGGCATTCTTAAGCCTTTATCTAAAAACGATTATCCAGTTCTAAATACCCGTCTTTTCATTGAATGCTGGTTAACTTATTTTTTATTAGCTAGGAAGTTAACATAACAGGTACTTAAGAAGCTCAAGATTTCTTTTATTCGAGCTATATAGTAGAAGTCTTATTGCTTTATAGTCGAAGTATTACTGCTTTTATTAAAAATATGGAAAAGCTAGAATATAGACCCCTGTTCCCTGTTGCCTTTAACAAGTTGTTAATTCAGTATAACAAGTATTGAAGCGCCTAAAATGTCTGACAAGATTATTTATCCCAGTATTGATTTATTCCTTTATGACTTAAAAGATGGTTTGGGTCAAGATGAATTGAAAATCGATCAAAACTGTCGGGACTTTTGTCATAAAATATACAACGCTCTGGATGAGGAAAGCTTTGAGGAAAAATACAAACAAATCCAGAAGCATAAAAATACTGACGCTGATGTTATTGAGTTACTAGAAACTCGAAGGAAAGAATTTCAATCTCCGTTAGATGGCTACTACTATCCCCTGAAACTCGGTGACACTTATGCCCTCCAGGTTGACTATTCCGGTAAAGAAGATGCTAACGGTAGACCCAATGATAGCGAACAAGAACTTGATGACGAACCTTTCCTAAAACTAAAACAGGAAATTGAAAAACAAATCTCTTATGAGGTAGGTACACTTGGACAAACCTGGTTAGCTTGGGGAAAGCTAACAGAGAAGAAGTCCGATTCTGAAATTGAGAAAATTGCAAAAAACTGCTACATCCAGCTAGTTAAAAACTACAACTGGGACAGAGATTTTATAGGCAAAGGTCAATGGTTCGGAGGAACCATCTTTGAGTTGTGGTACTGCCCAGAAAATGTGGGATTAACAGGTAAAGAATTTTGGGAGAAGTTTAGGAGAGAGAATCATCACGTTTTAATTTGGTTATTCCCTGACGATCAATCTCCAGATGAAATGAGACAAAAATTAAACAGTGTCTATTATGATTTGCTGCGCTTATTTCAATATCGCCATAAAGTAGTTTGGTCATACTATCAAAGTCGCCATCAAAAATATCTTCTAAAAAAAGAATATATTGAAATTCAACCCTCAATTAATCTAACCAGTTATTTATCTAGACAATTGCAAACTAATAAACTGAAGCTAAATCAACTTCAAAAGATTCTAACTGATAACTTAATTAATCTTGCTGATTATACTATTGCATTAAACTATCTAGAAAATCAACGGCGTACAATTAAAGTCAATTTAGGGAATTATAAATATCGTTTAGATGCAATGCTGAAAAAATATCCGGGTAGCAATTTAGATTGTCTAAAATTTTTTAGTGATAGTGATATTTATGCTCAAAAATATCAGCGACAAATCGAGGCTGACTATGAAAATCTAAGCCCCGGATTCACTCTATTAGAAAACCTAAATAGCACCATCCAAGGCATCATCAACCTAGAGCAAACTAAAAGCGATCGCGCCCTAGATAATACAATTGCCATTGCAAGTGTTGGACTAGCTATTAGCGGGCTCACCGCCACTGTTGCTACAGCTCATAACCCTCCACCCAAATCCTACACTGACCTATCTTTTTTACTATCGCCAGCCTTTGTTTTGAGCATTGCTTTCAGCGCACCTTTTTTAATTGCGTTGCTCGTTCGCCTCTTCCGCCGTTAAAAATGACTCAAATTTCATCAGCACAAAAATATAATGTCATAATTTGAAAGCTGGCTGTCTCTCAGAACGGGAAGCGGACAATGTTGAAAGCAACTGTGCCCCTGTTGCTAAAAACAGAATGAGGATCAGATATGGGGGTAGAGCTGACAAAGACACTGTTGGCGTTTCACATTTCGTTATATAATTGTGTTCTTCTTCCCTACCTACTTAGGTTAGGTAAACTGCTCCAGAATTTTTAATTTTTCTTCAAAGGATTGCTGTTTCATCTAAAGGTACTATACTCTATCGAAGAGCTAAAATATTATAACCCCATGTCAGATAATCAGGGCTTCGCGGATCGAAATTCTCAACCTTTGCGCGTCATTATATCTGGTGGTTCGATGGGTGGTTTGTGTGCGGGCTTAGCACTGCGCCGCATTGGGTGTCATGTGAGAATTTTTGAACAATTGCCTGATGTTTTGCAAAGTTGGGGCGCTGGTTCTGTTGTCCAATTGGAAATGGATCGCTTTTTCTTTGAGTATGGTATTCCTGCAACAGAAGCAGTAGGTGTTCTGTCTGAGAAGCAACAGTTTCTATCAATTGATGGCAGCATAATTTGGGAAGAAGCAACACCACAAGTCATGATTTCCTGGGATATGCTCTACCATCAACTCAGGAAAAGTTTCCCAAATGAGCTTTACCATCAAGGAAACAAAATTGTTGGTTTTGAACAGAATGACAACTGCGTTAAAGTGCGCTTGGAAGATGGGCAAGAAGAGGAGTGCGATCTACTGATTGAGGCTGAAAGTGCAAGTTCTGCCATTCGTCAGCAACTGCTACTTGATGCCGTTCCGCAATATGCAGGATATGTTGCATGGCGAGGAACCATCGATGAAAGTGTTCTTGTGCCTGAAGTTGCAGAATTTTTGGCTCATAACTTCACATTCTATAACGGACCTAATATGCAAGCAATTTGTTATTTGGTACCGGGATCGAATGGGGAACTAGAAGTCGGAAAGCGTCGCTTTAACTGGCTTTGGTACTTTAATGTTCCTGTAGAAGAATTACCTGAACTGATAGGTAACGATCGAGAAGTTGTACAAAAATTTTACTTGCCTCAAGCAGAAGTTACAGAAAAAGTCATGCATCAGCGCCATGTAGAAGCAAAGAAGTTTTTACCTGCAGTCTTTCAGCATTTGTTTGAACTGACAGAAAAACCTTTGATTCAGCCAATCTACGATCTGTCAGTACCCCGTATGGCTTTCGGACGAGTGTGTTTAATGGGCGATGCGGCATTTCTGATCCGTCCTCATACAGATGCTGGTACTTCTAAAGCTGTTACAAATGCGATCGAACTAGCACAAGAATTACAGGAAGCTCGCGGGAATGTGGTAGAAGCGCTGAAAAGTTGGGAAATGACACAACTTCCTTTAGGGAATTACGTGAGAGTTTTGGGAGTGACTTTGAGCAACCGTTTGGGACTTTCTAACTCTCCATCATTTGTTCTTCATCATCCGTAACTCGTTCCCAGGCTCCGCCTGGGAATGCATATCATCCGTAACTCGTTCCCAGGCTCCGCCTGGGAACGAGAGCACGAGAGCTGAACAATCTACAAACTTACTTAGTTAAACATAATTTAATATGAATTTTTCCTCAGGAAATTCAGGGCAGCACTCCTTCACTCCAAAAGTCCAATTGTTTCGCCGCCCGGTTAAAGTCACAGATACTCACATTACCCTCGCACATGGCAGTGGTGGTACAGCGATGCGCGATTTGATTGACGATATCTTTGTTAAAAATTTTGATAATCCTATTCTTTCTGAATTAGAAGATCAAGCGAGTTTCAATTTAGCCAATCTATTACAACAGGGAGATAGATTAGCTTTCACGACAGATTCTTATGTTGTAGATCCTTTGTTTTTTCCTGGTGGTGATATTGGCAAATTAGCTGTCAATGGGACAGTGAACGATTTAGCCATGAGTGGTGCTAAACCCTTATACCTCAGTTGCAGCGTGATTTTAGAAGAAGGGCTGGCTGTAGAAACTTTACGGCGTGTTGCTGAAAGTATGCAAGTTGCTGCTAAAGAAGCTGGTATAAAAATTGTGACAGGTGATACAAAAGTTGTGCATCGTGGTGCTGCAGATAAATTGTTTATTAATACTGCTGGTATTGGTGTGATTCCAGCAGGAGTTTCCATCTCTGCCCGCAATCTTCAACCAGGAGATATAGTTATTGTCAATGGTGAATTGGGCAATCATGGCACAGCAATTTTAATTGCTCGTGGAGAATTAGCGTTAGACAGTCAGATTGAAAGTGATTGTCAGCCCTTAAACGGTTTAGTTGATACTATCTTGAATGTCTGTCCTGATGTTCATGCCATGCGAGACGTAACGCGAGGTGGTTTAGCCACGGTATTAAATGAATTTGCTGTGAGTTCGCAAGTAGGAATTCGTCTTGATGAGCAAACTTTACCTGTACGTGAAGAAGTCAAGGGTGTTTGTGAAATTCTGGGCTTAGACCCATTGTATTTGGCAAATGAAGGCAAATTAGTGGTAGTTGTAAGACGTGAGAATGCGGATACAGTGTTATCTGCTATGCAGTCTCACCCAGCTGGTAAAGATGCTTGTATAATTGGCGAAGTGATTTCCTCACCTCCAGGCATTGTGTTGTTAAAAACTGTCTTTGGTGCTGAACGCATTGTTGATATGCTGGTTGGCGAGCAGCTACCAAGGATTTGTTGATTAAACAAAGGCAGGGATCTGAGGAGGATAAACAGGTGAATGTCAAAGATGAAAATGAACAAACAAGTTCTCCTCAACATAGTTACTGTTTCCGTGCAGATGATAACTACAAAATAGGCGACTCACTAGGATTTGAGTTAGACAGCGAACAAGCTAGATCGGCAGAGATTCAAAATCCTTTAGAGGATGTTTGAAAAGTCATGATTGATGTATCAAATATTTTTTACCCCACCCTAACCCTCCCCTTATAAAGGGGAGGGAACTCAATTTCTCTTATTTCCCCCCTTTATAAGGGGGGACTAAGGGGGGTAATCATGTGAACTCTTAATCCTGATAATGCGTATGAAATCCTAGTTTCTTTTTTATCTGATGTCAATCCAGAGATACGCAGTACAGCTGCTTGTAATTTAGGAGAAATTCACGACATTCGCAGTGTGCCGCATCTCATTGATTTAGTAAGATATGATACGGCAGAGAGCGTTCGTAGCGAAGCTCTTTCAGCTTTAGAGAATTATAGAAGTCCGGAAATTCTCGACTGTCTTATTAATGAAGTTTATCGTGAGAAAAAATCCAGAAGACCTAGACAAGTAGTAGCACAGCAACTCCAGAAATACAACGAAGAAAAATCAGTAGATGCATTAACGGCTCTACTCCTACAAGATGAAGATGTTTATGTACGTATTTTTGCCGCTGACTCCCTTTTAATACTTAATCGTCCAAGACTTAGTGGAGTTTGGAAACAGGCTCTAGATGATGAAAGCACTTATGTAATAGAAATAGCTAATCAGGCTCTGTCCCAGATAAAAGACAGCAACGAATTGCTTGAAGCTGGCTGATAAATTTCTATGAATTGAAGTTTACCTTGCCTGGTATACCTCTCTCATCATAGTATGGAAATCTCAGTGTGAAAGTCGTTTTATGTGATGTACTTTCTACATCAATTAATGCTCCCATATGCTTCGCTAGTTTTTGCACTAAAGCTAGCCCCAATCCCGTTCCACTATATTTCCAAGGATCGTTATTGGGAATGCGATAGAAGGGGTCAAAAATTTTCAGTTGCTGGATCGCTGCAATTTCTACTCCAGAATTACTCACACTGAGCACGACTGTATCTGCTGTCTTGAAAGTAGATACTATAATTGTTCCGCCCGCAGGAGTGAATTTACAAGCATTATTTAAGAGTTCTGTAAGAATACGTTCTAAGTCCGCAATCTCTGTTTCCAATAAAGGAATATCGTTAGCTATATTCAGAGTTAACTGCTGTTGCTGGCAGCTTGCCAGTTCTCGAAATGGCTCAACGATCGCCGGAAGCCAGCTTTGTAAATCGATAGGAATTAAAGTCAAAGGATCGATTTCTGCTTCTAAATATGTCAGCGATAATAAATCGTTTATTAACTTACTTTCTCTCCGACATTCTTTATGAAGGATATGTAATAGTTGGGGAATCATTTCTACCTCATGCAATCCTTCTTGCTTGAGAACACTTTCCATTGTTTGTACCGCAAGATGAATACTGGTGATTGGGGTTTTCAGTTCGTGAGAAAGTGTTCTGAGAAATTCTTGTTTTAAACGTTCTAGTTTTTCTGATTCTTGCTTTTGCACTTCCAACTGAACTTGTAAGTTTTTCACTTGCTGTTGCAATTGAGCTTGTTGGACGGCAATTTCTAAGTGCGTTGTGACTTGTTTGAGTAAGTCTATTTCTGTTTGGTGCCATTGACGCGGTTTATAGCTTTGTTGAGCTGTTAGCAATCCCCATAATTGTTGTTTAAAGAGAATCGGAACAACTATATTAGCTCTTACTTCTATGGATTTCAGTAGATCGATGTAGCACGGAGCTAACCCTGCTGCATATATGTCTTCTATCACTTGAATACAGCGTCTTTTGTATCTTTCCGCATATTTTTCTGCAAAGCAAGGATCTGCGATGGTTTTTCCTAGCAGCGAACTACTAGCAGTGACACTTGCTTCTACTGCTATAATGCCACTCATATTTGATTCCAATTGGTAAATGAGTACGCGATCGCATCCCAAAAACCGTCTCAGTTCTCTCACCGTCTCATTGAGAATGGTATTCAAATCGTCACATTGACAAATACGTTGTGCGATCGCTTCTAGCAGAGACTCTCTCTGAGTTTGATATTGTACAACCGAATCGTGAATTCTCGGTATAAACTGGTGGCTGCTGTTTTTTTTGTCTGGATTTGGGACTCGACGACGAACTGCTGATGGCAGTTGTGTTAGCTCTACGGTTGATTCTGATGAATTGATACTCATGCGAGAGACCTTATCTGGTGTTGCCGACACTACACTAAGCGCTCTCTATTGTAGATATACTAGTAGAAAACGCATTTTTGCACCAAAATCACAGCAAAAGATTTTTAGTCTTTGCTTGTTGATACTTTTATCTGTCGCTACTTTGTATAAAGAACATGACCAAGCTAGTGCTTAGATGAAAAGATGTCCCCTGAACAGAGAAAAAAACACGTTGGCGAGTTTACACTAATTTACTAAAATTCATTTTTTAAAATTTTTGTAGTATCTAATTGTTGCACATACTGCTGGTACGTAGATAATAGGTTGCTAAGAAAATTTACAATCTTTAATATTTTCCCTAATAAATCTTAGGTAGGTAGGGAGTAGGGACAAGGGGGACAAGGGGGACAAGGGGACAAGGGAGACAAGGGGACAAGGGAGACAAGGGGGACAAGGGGGACAAGGGAGACAAGGGAGACAAGGGAGAAGAACTAATAACTCATCCCTACCCCCTACCCCTACCCCTACCCCCTACTCCCTACTTCCTACTCCCTACCCCCTACTCCCTACTCCCTACTCCTACCCCTACCCCCTACCCCCTACTCCCTACCCCTACTCCCTCACTTTAAAATTTGGTCACCATAGACTCCTGTGAAGACAGCTACCACAACCAAGTCACAGCTAAACCAACCACTTCGCTTAAAAACAACTGCGTCAAGTGATAGAGTAAACCGCCAACAATCGAACCAATCCCCACTCCGAGCGCCCAACTCACCGCACTTATTAATACCCATTGCAGTGCTAGAGGGCTGTGCTTTTGGATGGCAAACCAATGAGCCAAACCCATACTGAATCCCGCTATTGTCCCTAAAATCACGCCGTTAACAATTCTTAGGCCAAGAACTTGGGTTGATAGTACCATCCAACCAACAGCACCAATTCCAGCAGTCGTCACAAAAACCCAACCTGCAAGACTTGACCATACCCACAACCAAGGGTTTTTGAGACGTCTTCTTAGAACGAAAGCTTGCGGTAATGCAACAAGCAACCCACCCACAGCCCCTTGCAAGACACCAATATCTGATTTCTCACCAATTTCAATTAGTAACAAACTTAATAGAAAACCGCCAAAAGTGGCGATCGCCCATTTTAATGTAAATTTCCCTGATTGCATCAAACTATTATCTAATCTTCTTGAATTTTCTTTTCTGCTGCCGGAAACATTTCCAAAAAAGCTTTGCGGCGCTGTCGTGGAGAGTCAGGAGTCATATAACTCCACAAAGTTTCCCAGTAAAAAAAGGAAACTCCATTAAAGTTTTGCTCCCGCACAACCTTAACCTGTTCTGTAATTTGCTGGATATTGACTGGATTAGTCCAAATTCCAGTTAATATCCCTACACTCACTGGAATTGTGCGGCGAGCATTTTGCACTTCTGGCTGTGAGAGTTCAGCCAAAAAACTGTTTTTGTCACTGCGATACACTTGTAAAACCAACTCATCTACCAAACCTGTTTTTACCCAAGTATCCCAATCTTGTAAATAGTGTTTATACGAAAATCTATGTGAATTAGGAGACAATGATATCTTAATGTTAGGTTTCACATTTCTGACAGCGCGAACAATTTCTTGCATGAAAATAGTTATCTTATCAGAACGCCAGCGCATCCACTCTGAGTCGAAAGGATCGGATGGTGGTTTTTTGCCTTGATGTTCTTGCTGATAAAGAGCGATCGTGAAGGAATCGTAACCTAATTGGACTGGCATTCCAAAATGGTCATCAAGTTGAATTCCATCGATCTTATAATTTGTAACGACTTCTAAAATTAACCCTTTGATAAACTCTTTGACTTCTGGATGAAGGGGATTTAACCAAACTTGCTTTTTGAATGTACTCGTACCGAGCAACTGTTGCCAAAAAGATGGTTGTGGTTTACTGGTTTCTACATTATGGAGATTGTTATCTACCAATTCAGCACCAGAGAGTTGTGTTGTGAGCCAATCAGGATGCTGCATTGCTAATTCCGAGCGCGAAGGTAACATCAACCCGTACTCAAACCAGGGAATGACGCGGATCTTTTTTTGAGAGGCAATGTTCGCAATCGTTGCTAAAATATCTCTACCACCATGCATTATCTCTATTAAAGGTTGCGTTTCTATCCCTATCTCTTGTTTGAGAAGTTGACTTTTATAAAAAGTGTGCCCCCTATTCCAAACAACAGGATAAACCGTATTAAATTTCAGTGCTGAGAGTTGGTTTAAAGCACGGTTAATACCCCAAGGAACAAACAAGACACCGCTACTCACATTCGTTAACCAAACACCTCTGATTTCTTCTTGAGGCGAATCATTTTCATTCCGAACAGAAATTGAGGTAGAAGGTGAAGAGAATAAGAATAAACTCAGGAGTAACCCTAAAAGAATAAAAAAATTGAACTTGTGGTGAATAAAACGATACATTTGAATTGTACTGCGATCGCGAATCGGGAGTTGTCCTCCTACTGCTTACTTCTAAGGTTTTATCTAAAGAAATGATTTTTGCAATAGGTTGAATAAAATATTTACAAATCTTTGACAAAATATCGTAAAAATATTAATATTTTTTGTAACTTTAACAACAGATTTGGAATTCAGACAAAAACAAGTGTACGAAAACATGTAGGTTGGGTTGAGGAACGAAACCCAACATTTACAAGCATTATTTGGGTTTCTCCACCAGTTTACCCAACCTACAAAAATTCTTATCCCTTGCAGTATTAGAACCGCTATAAATTATTTCGCCATGAATTTGGAAAATTTTTAATTTCAGGCGATTGGGAGTTACAGCAAATTTCAACTTAGTGAGGTACAAAAATTACCCCCCTCTGTCCCCCCAAGGCATCGGGGGGATGAAAGGGGGGTGTACCTCATGAGACTGAGAAAGGCTATAGCATTTTTCCGACAACTGTAGTTGCGATGCATGCGTTCGCCGCTAGGCGTGCCGTAGGCATAGACAGCGCAACTACGAACCTAAAATCGCTCCACTCCCTCAAACTTCTTAGCTAATTCGCCCATCGCATTCGCGGCTTCACCACAAGTACGGGGTGTGGGGAAAATCTTACCTGGATTTGCTAAACCTTTAGTATTAAAAGTTTGCCTTACCCATTGCATGGTTTCTAGATCGACTTCAGTAAACATTTCTGGCATATAACACCTTTTTTCTGCACCGATGCCATGTTCTCCAGAAATACTGCCACCGACTTGAACGCAAAGTTTAAGAATTTTTCCCCCAACTTCTTCTACCTTTTCTAACTCTCCAGGAATGGAGTTGTCAAACAAAATGAGGGGGTGAAGATTCCCGTCACCAGCATGAAAGACATTAGCAATGCGATAACCGTACTTTTGACTTAATGCTTCTATTTCTCCAAGCACATAGGGTAATTGAGTACGGGGAATAACCCCATCTTGGACGTAATAATCCGGACTTAAATGCCCTGCTGCGGCAAAAGCTGCTTTCCGTCCTTTCCACAATTTTAGGCGTTGTTCTGGATCGCTAGCAATTGTGATGTTCCGCGCACCATTATTTTTACAAATTTCTGCAATTCGCTGTTTATTTGCTGCAACTTCTACAGCTAAACCATCAATTTCAACTATCAAAATAGCAGCAGCATCACGGGGATAACAATTTGTTGCCACAACATCTTCAACAGCGTTAATACTCAGATTATCCATGATTTCCATACCACCAGGAATAATCCCCGCACTGATGATATCGGAAACACTAGCCCCAGCTGCTTCTATACTGGTAAAATCTGCTAGAAGTACGCAAATCGATTCTGCACTTTTGAGAATTCGTAAAGTAATTTCTGTGGCGATTCCGAGAGTTCCCTCAGAACCAACAAAGATTCCTGTTAGATCGTAACCGGGCATTTCGGGTATTTGTCCTCCCAAATCCACAATTGAACCATCAGGAGTTACAATTTTTAATCCCAAAACGTGGTTGGTGGTAACACCGTACTTCAGACAATGCACTCCACCTGAGTTTTCCGCGACGTTCCCACCTATGGAACAAATAATTTGGCTGGAGGGATCGGGGGCGTAGTAAAAACCAGCACCACTGACTGCTTGCGTCACCCAATTGTTAATTACCCCTGGTTGTACGACAACACGTTGATTTTCTAAATCGATATTGAGGATTTGCCGCATTAAAGCGGTAACAATTAACACGCAATTTTCAACAGGCAATGCGCCACCAGATAAGCCAGTACCAGAACCTCTAGCGATGAAGGGGATGGAATTGCGATCGCATATCTTCACAATTTCTGCCACTTGTTCTGTCGTTCTTGGCAGTACTACAATAGCAGGGCGTTGGCGATAGCTGGTGAGTCCATCACATTCATAAGTAATCAGTTCTTCACGACGTTGCACCACGCCATTTTTGCCGAGTACTGCTTCAAACTGCTTGATGATGGGTTTCCAGTTGCGTTGTTGTTTGTCTTGGGTGAGCATAGGGCTTCAAAGTCTTTATATTTTAAATTTACACCACCACCTTTGTACCTGTAAGTTAATTAACCTAGAGGCTAATATCTTCGCCCGTGACGATCGGCCTTGATTCATTTGCACCGACTGACTTAATTGTTTGGATTATGTTGTTTAATCCCAACCAAAGATTGAGATCGCAACAGTGCAAGCGTGAGAAAATGAAATAAAAATCAAAGGTGGTATATCATGAGACGAGAATTTAATGTGATTATTGAGCGAGATGCAGATGGCTACTTTATCGCTTCGGTTCCTAATCTCGCTGGATGTCATACCCAAGCCAAATCTTTAGATGAGTTGATGGAACGTATCCGAGAAGCGATCGCACTCTGTTTAGAATTTGAGGAGGAACAGGATTCGTTGGATTTTGTGGGCGTTCAACGAGTCGCGGTTGAAGTATGAGTCAACTGCCTAGTATGACAGGACGCGAAGTCATAGCTGCTCTTGGTAAAATAGGTTTTGATGTTGCTAGGGTGCGTGGAAGTCATCATATTTTGATACATAGTGATGGACGGCGGACGGTAGTTCCAGTACATTCTGGAGAAACAATTGGTCGGGGTTTTTTAGCACAAATACTACGCGATTGTCAAATAACCCGTGACGAATTTAGGTCTCTTTTATGAGAGATGACATTCGCTCTGCGATAATCGGGCATGGGTATCAAGTTCCTTTTGCTCTCATATTAGAATTAGTAAAAATTCCCGTGCCGAAATGACTCTATGTCATGTATATCACGCATGGCGATCGCGTTCTAAATCGTAGATCGCTTTTTCAAAATACCAATCTGCTGTTTTGTTGGGATACTTTAACATCATGTGGGTTAGAAGTCGATTTGCTGCTTCGCGATCGTCATGTAGTAAAAGCAGAAGTTTCTTTTGTAGCTTGCGGCTCCCTTGATTGAGAATGAGGGAAGTATTTTTCTTGTTTCCAAGCGCGGAAGCACTTGTTATACTTACGCTCTTATTTCCTGTTCCTTTTAAAGCAACACCAACAATAAGGCTACCAGCCACTACAGATGCTAATACAAGTGCAGATTGGCTGTCTCGTTCTGTCGGCTCTTGTGAAGTTGTGAGACTAGAAGCTGCAAGTTGTGATGCAGGTTGTGCAATTTGCTGCTCGATGTTTGATGTTAATCCAGATGCAAAAAGGCTAGCTGCAATTCCAGCCACTAAAACTTGAAAAGTGGTAGTAGATTTCTTTAAAGAAAATATATGAGACATCTTGAACTAAATAATAACTCTACTACTATCTTGGTCAAGAAATGTGACAACAATATGTCAAGTCAAAGCAAAGCTTCCCCAATCCGAAATCTAAAATCCAAAAGTGCCAAATTTCCTGTCGGACTTGCAACCAAGCTTGAGTGTTGTAGTTTTCACCAACAAAAGAGCGATCGATTGCTTGCCAAGCTTTATCTACAATTTGCCTGTAATTGTTCTCAGCTTCAGCATCTGTAGCTTTCAACGCTAATTCATTTTGCACGGTTCAATACCTTTGCCAATTTACGAGGCTGAGTTAATGTATTAACGTCCTGTTCTCAAAGGTTTGGCAAAAACAATAAGTCCTAAAAATTACTTCCATCTTTCCAGCAAGCATTTTTTAATGTCTTGCCGCAGTATCAAGGGTTTGAGCTTCCAAGCAACCTGGTCAGCTAAACGCTTATGTATGAGCCATTTTGCTGTTTTTGCCAAAATTTTTGTAGGCTCTTATTTTGGCAAAGGTATTGGTTTAACCAAAGGTAATTTGACAGGACATCTTTCAAAACTAGAAGAAGCAGGCTACGTTAAAATAGAGAAAACCTTTCGCGGTAAATTACCACATACTATTTGTCAACTCAGTCAAAAGGGGCGTAAAGCGTTTGAAACATATCGTCAGCAGATGCAACAGTTTATCGATAGCACTTCTGTGTCAGATAAATCAACATTTGATAACTTTACACCCCAAGACAGTTAGGCAATTTCTTCAGCATTACTAATTGATAGAATGAAAATCTCACACAAAAGCGCAGAAAAACCTTAGCGTCTTTGCGTCTTTGCGTGAGGCTAAAAAATCATTCATATTTTAATTCAGCAACGCCATAAATCAAAGTTGTATTACTTATATAAAAAGAGAAAATTGCTATTGCTAGGACTGATGGTGGCACTAGTAGTAATATTAAGTCCATCCAAACAGCCAATTCTGCTTTAGCAGGAATGACAAAATAGTTGTGAATACCATAACACACGAGGTTGATCGATGGATACCAAATCCAGAAAGCTAACCAATCTCACGGCGGTAGATTCTCAAAATCAAGTTGAGCCAATTTCACAAGAAATCCACCGTCAGATCGTCATGGATGTCTTGTCCATTCATGCCAACATACCAGATATCAACCCACACATTCAAACCGTAACTGTATTTGATTGTCAACACGATCGCTATCAACTATTGCAAATAGGGTGGACAGACTCTCACAAGCGCATTTTCACCCCAATTCTTCATCTTGATATTATTGAAGGTAAAGTTTGGATTCAAGAAAATCGAACAGATATTGATATTGGTGAAGAACTTTCCTCAAGAGGTATTCCGAAATCCGACATTGTTTTAGGACTACACCCGCCTCATCTGCGACCCTATAACTCAGAGTATTCAATCACTTAGTTCGCTATCACAGAAAGTCAATCAAATCCAGGAAGTTAGGCATTAAACCCATAACCTTGTAAAATCATGCAAGATGGTTTGCAAAAGCTTGTCTTGTCTAGCTTTCAGAAACTATTTAAAATTTGAATATACTTTTCATTTTTTTTCAACCGCAAATTCACGTAATTCCACATAAAGATTTTTTTATCTACGTGCGTAGATTGGGTGTATCTACGGATGCAATCTTCTCCACGCCTTCTTCATAATTGATCCCTACACTAAACAACAAAGTTCTAATTAACAGATTGATGTTGGCTAGAACAGGTACAGCATCTACCTAAAAATCCCTTTGATACTCTCTAGTCATTAAAGAAAACATATGGCTAATTTAAAATCATTTACTATTTTGCTGGTAGAAAACAATTTACCTGAACTGCGGCTGATTCAGCGTATTTTAGCCAAGTCACGCTTACCCATTTCGTTGCAAGTTGTAGAAGATGGGTTGAGCGCTTTAACTTATTTATCAGAAATAGGGTTATATAGTAGTCGAGATTGTTTTCCCGTACCAAAACTCATAGTCTTGGCTGACCTAATTCTACCAGATATAAATGGGATTGAATTGATAACTTGGATCGAGCAGCAATCTCACCTCAAAGATATACCAGTCATCGCCACAATCAGTTCTGCTAGTCTCAGTGAAATTATTGAGTTAGATAGGATGAAGATTCAGCACTTTGCCAAACCTACATCGGTCAATGACTGGCAAAAATTTATCAGAAAGATAATGTCTTTAGTCTCTACGACTAGAGTAGAGACAAGAGTTGCGTAGAGCTTGAAAATTTACCCGAATGGTTGAGTTGAATTTCCTACACCTCCAGTGCTGGTAAAATTCAATTGGACGACCATATCGTTATAGTCGCGATCGCCTCCGTTATGGATATCCTCGAAACCAAATTTATTATCTCCAAGCAGGCGAATATGGTCTACCTTATCGGGATTAACTTCTGTAAAGGCAAAGTATGCAACTGTACCAGTACCTAACACATTATTTGGGTTTTGAGCGCGAAGTTGCTCGATAGTACCGTTGGCGATAATGTACGGTGCGATGAGTGTATCGCCATTGAACTGTCCCGTGACATTTGTTGTATCCCCACTCAAGTTGATGATGGTGCGTTGGAATGCGGCTTCCACATAACCTGGATCGCCCGGTTTGAGATTTCCCAGACGCCCGCTTTCGTCATCAATAGTGTAAAAACCAACAGAATTTTTGTAAGCGGCTTCACTGTTGACTGTAAACTGAGTTGTGAGCGCTCCAGTAATCCCCCGTAGGTCAATAAGTTCCCGTTCTGCTTGTAGTTTAGTTCCAATCGTGAGAGGACTATTGCTAGTTTTAACGTTTAAAACTAAGTCATCAAAATCGCGATCCCCTCCACCAATTTGGTCTTCCCACTGAACAGACAAGACCCCATCATTCAAATTATTGATTTGCAAGTGGTCAAAGCTATCAATATTAGCCACATTCGAGGAGAAAAAGACATTGGGAGTCGGTTGAGAAGCCGCTAAATTCGCTTTGACTTCATCAGTACTAGCATTTTGGACTAAATAAAAGCTGAGGTAAGATCCAGAGTTAAAATTCAGCTTGCGAATTCCTAGTAGATCGGGAGCGGGATTATTTGCGAGTGCAGAGAGAAGGACTTGAGAACGTGTCATTGCTGCTTGCAAATAACCAGGTTGACCGGGTGCAATACCGTTGATTTCACCTTTATCGTTATCAACGACAAACACACCCACTTCGTTGACAAATTTACCGTTATTTTTCTCAAGAGCAAATTCTAGTTCAACCTGCGAACCACTTCCCGTAACGAACAACAAATCATTTGCAGTAGCACTGACACTCGATCTACCACCACTACCTCCATCAGTACCAGTACCACCACCAGTACTTCCATCAGTACCTCCATCACCACCTGATGTCCCACCCCCACCAGTCGGATCGTTAACTTGTATGTTGAGTGGAGGAATGACAACACCATTGTAATTGGGGTCAGCACTACTAGCAGTAAATTTTATGGTCTCAGTCTGGGTACCTTCTTGGATACCATCATCTGGTGTGGAAACAGTTACCGTGTGGGGAATGTAAGCATCGGTGGGAGTAAAGGTAATTGTTATGGGTTTACCAAGTCCATTACCTAAATCGACTTGAGAACCGGGTTCAATCGTAATCGTGACGGGCTGACTGGGAATAGTATCCAGAACGATATTGATACTACCCGTCTCGCCACCTTCGGTAATTATAACCGTATCTTTACCGTCTTCTGGCTTAATACTGACTCCCGGTCTGCTTCCATCAAGGGGTTTAGGTGCAGTAATACCGAAAGTTCCCGCTTTGAGAAAGACAGCAGAATCTAATAAACCATCCCGGTTATCTTTAACATTAATAGCTACTTTATTACGGGAATTTGGTTCAACAACTCCAACAAAAGTCAAAGGTTTGGTGTAGCCGTCTAATTTCGTTTGACTGCTAGCAGGACCAGTACCAACTGGATTGTAGATTAAGTCAGGATGATATGAGGAGGGATAGGGATTTTTGGCTAAATTATTAATGGTAACGGTATCTCCATCACTCAACCGCGCCATATTAAAGCCATTAAGTTCTAAACTAAAGGCGTCGTTAAACTTACCTGCATATTCAGCCAACTCTTCCGAACCAAACGCAAATTGGAAGAAGACATATTGCGTACTAGCATCAGCATCAAATTCTATTTCCATTGAAATAGCATCATCTGCTACACCAGGTAAACCAAAATCTTGGCTGAGGTCGTTTAAGCTATTGACTTCGCGGTTGGAAACAGTAATATTACCGCCTGCAACTTCACCATTATCACCAACTTCACCAATATAAAGATAAAGAGGTTGTCCTGATGCTAACGACTGCCTTAAGTTAAAGCCAGCTTTCCCTAAATTCCCCAAACTAACAAAACCATTGGCGCTACTACCAGTAGTAGACACCGCATCAAAACTTCCTAAATTGGCAATACCATTATTAACTGTACCATTGATAGTCCCAAACAAATCTGGATTTTCAGCATCGCTTGGCGGACGTTGATTTCCTGGTGTAAAGATAGTTCCTATGGGACTAAAGTCAAAGACATTCAGACTGGGTAAACTTTGAATGTCAGCAGCGTTAGTAATCTTGGTATTGCTGATTTTAATTCCATCTAAATCGAATCCAGTAAATCGACCATTGCTACCACCAATGACACCACCGTCACCAATTGTTAAAGATTTGAGGTCAAATCCTAAATTCGTTAAATCTGCACGATAGACAGCAGTTGCTGCGTTGCTGGGGTCACCTGTAACACCGTCAAGTTTCTCAAACTGTAATGAAACATTAGTACCGGGCGAAAGACCGCCATCAGCCGTATTTTTACCCGGTAGATCGACAACTTTACCAGTACTGAGGACTATTCCTTCACCCAAACCAAATGGATCGTTTTGGAAAGTCCCAAAAGCACGGCTATCACCTTTGAGTTTTACCTTAAAGTTACTTAGCCCGTTGGTGTTTCCCAGTAACTTACTGAGTAAGCGATCGCCATCTCCATCTTGAGCGATCGCAAAGTCTGTAGTTGCGTCCGACGCCGACAAAGGTTGAACATCTGCTTTGAGGCTTTGTACTGGAAGGCTACCTAATGGAGGGACTCCAGGCGATTGAGGCTGTATCTGGTTAGTGATGTTTGCTTGAGATGTGAGATTTGAATTTTGGGGATAATTAAATTTTTGTAAAAGACTCAGTGTATTTGCTGGTTGGGCGTCATTAACATAGCGTACATAGCTAGCACCCAAATCAAAATCAGTGACGCCTTGGAGAATTGCAATTAAGTCACCCGTTAGCGCTGTTGGAGCATCTTTTCGGTAAATTTCGATGGAATTATTGGCAATTTGAGTGAAGTAATCTTCTTTCACTCCTTGCAATTGGAGAATATCTCCTTCTAAGGAATTAAAATCGGTAATTAAAGCATAAGTATTTGCTCCTACAGTAGAACGGTTGTCATCGTTATAATAGACGAATGTCTCCTCACCCAACCAAAATTCATCTGCACCGCTACCACCACTTAAAGTATCAACTTCCGAATTAAGTTCTGGGTAAACTCCTACACCAAAATTAATTCCTATTAAGATATCATTGCCACTGTCACCTTTGAGAGCATCGTTACCTTCACCACCAACGAGGAGGTCGTTATCGTTTCCACTACTGAGTTGGTCGTTTCCAGTACCTCCATTGATAGCGTCATTACCAGCACCACCATCAAAAGTATCATGACCACCCTCAGCAATCGCAATCCCTGGAATCGCAACAGCACTATTGACTTGAGATGTATTAAATGTCCATTTATCAACGATTATGTCATCTCCATCGCCACCAGTAGCGATATCATCACCACTACCCGCGACAACAAAATCTTTTCCTTCTCCCGCCTGGACTTGGTCTTGACCACCATTACCTACAATTAAGTCATCCCCAACATTACCAACCAGAACATCGTTTAAATCCGCACCAAATATTTGGTCATTTTTACTAGTTCCAGTAATGTTGAAACGTTCAAAGTTAGTAAACTTAGTTTCATCTAGAATACTACCATCATTACTGGTATTCCGGTAGTAACGTCCGCCATTTTTAGCATTGAAATTGGGAATTTCTGCCAGCATTCCCGTGCCAATATCTTCCACTGAATAGTCTATAACTAACAAGTCATCTTCAATTTCATTGATGACTTCTTGAGGAACGACTACCGAGTTATTACCTTCACTATCCGTATTTCCGACTTGTTGAACATTAACTGATAAGTCTTCGGTTGTGGATGGTACTGACGCAATCACAACAGGTTCTGGATCTTGACCGCCATCAACAACATCGATTCCCAAACCCGCATGGACACTATCGTTTCCTTGGGCGGTACTAAAGTTATTATTCACTCTTCCCAATTGGATGAGCGTGTCATTTCCACCAGCCGTTTTGATATCTTTGAAAATTTCAAAGTTGCGAATTGCTGTTCCATCACTGAGAATCAGCGCTTGTGTGGGATTTTCAACTAAAGGATTGGTTCCAATGAGGGAGATATTGTATTGCAGCGTGGTGCTGCTCGTCTTCACAACCTTACCCGAAAGGTCGATGGATAGAGTATCAATTCCACGTCCGCCATCAATAAAAATGCCAAATGTGTTGTTGGGGATAGTCTTAAATTCCAGATTGACATCGTTTTGGTCAAAAACAACATCATTTCCATCACCAGCAAGAATCAAGTTACTACCACGACCGCCATAGATAGTGTCATGACCATCTCCAGAAATTAAAATATCATTGCCAGAACCACCGATAATTGAGTCATCTTGCATGGTTCCTTTAACAATTAAACGTTCGATGTTAGTGAAATTAACAGCATCTAAAACCGAACCACCAGAATTGCGTTGTCGTAAGAAACCTCCAGATATTGCAGAACCAACGGTATAACCGCCCGTCATTCCCTTACCAATATCTCGGATGGAATAATCAACAATGAGGGTATCTGCTAATCCACCACCATCAACGTTATCCGTACCGCCACTACTTAAACCAGAGTCAATGACGTTAACTCCATTATCTGCAATGAGGGTGTCGCCAAAATCTGACCCGCGTAAATTCTCAACAGTGGATATTCCAGGTAATAAGCTAACAAAAGTATCCCCTTGAGCATGGCTACCAGAACCAACACCTTGAAGATAGACGTTCACTCCACCAGGAGATTCATTATAATCAGCCCAATCAATACCCAAACCGCCATCAAAATTATCTGCGCCTGCGCCACCAATGAGAGTATCGTTACCGCTTTCGCCTTTGAGAGTATCGTCACCTGCTAACCCTTCAAGTTTGTTATCGCCGATGTCGCCTTCAAGGGTGTCATTGTAGTTAGAACCGATGAGATTTTCAATGGAGTTATATTCTGTTTCTACAGGTTTTTTATCTTTGTCCAGAATCTTGGCTTTGACTAATTTATCGCCTTCAGCATCAGAACCCGAACCTTCACCCGTTTTGAGACTGACGTTCACACCACCATTAGAACTGCGGTAAATAGCCGTGTCATTTCCGCCACCACCATCTAATAAATCTTTCCCTCCACCACCTTCTAACTTGTCATCGCCTTCATAGCCACCTAAAGCATTATCAGAATTATTACCAATGAGAACATCATCCAAAACAGTGGCGTGGACGTTTTCAACTGAAACTAACTTATCGCCTTCTGCTTCGCCACCAAAAGCTTTACCCGTGCGGAGGCTCACAAAAACTGCACCAGGAGAAGTTAAATATGTTGTTGTATCAACTCCCGTACCGCCATCCAGAATATCCCGTCCCTCACCACCAAGAAGAACGTCGTCGCCTTCACCCGCAAAGATATCGTCGTTACCCTCGTTTGCATCAATGAAATTTTTCTCTGAACTACCAGTGATAATATCTCTGAATTGCGATCCTTCAACATTTTGAATATTTTGCAGCAAGTCAACCGTACCGTAACCATCTTTTATGGCTATGTTTGCGGCTAAGTTAACGATGACTCCCTTGGGCGCATCTGTATAGCTGGTGGTGTTATTTCCTCCTTTACCGTCAAGGCGATCGCTACCTGCTCCCCCAGTTAAGAAATCAGTTCCTTCTCCACCAATAACAATATCGTTCCCCTCTCCACCATCAAGTTGAGCGGAAACATCAACACCATCAGTCAGGGTAATAGTGTCATCTCCAGAACGCCCATCAATAGCGATCGCTTTGAGAAAGTCGTACTGTTTTCCAGGAGGCTTCCCTTCTGGAAAATCGAGTCCTAACAGAAGTACAGATTCATTTCCATCCTTTTTATTACCAGAAAGATATTGAACCGTGATGGTCTCACCATTATTTGTACCCTTGCGGTCAATCACCCCTTGTGCTTTCAAAAACTCTTCAGTTTCTGGGTCAGGTTCCGGGTCTTCAACATTAAAGTGCTTATCGTTTGGATCGCAACCCGTACTAAAATCGATAAGGTTGATATTGGCTAAGTCCAAACGTTTTGTAAAGCTAAAAAAGCCTAAGTCGAGAGTGACAGATCCAAAGATAATTAAAGCTAAATTACCACTAGGTGCTAATAAACACAGAGGGTCTTCATAGAGTTCGCTTCCCCGGACTTTAGAAGGAGAATTTTTCCCCAATTCAACAGTAGCTCTCAGTCCTCCGCCCACCTCAAGTTCAACAACAGCAAGATTAACTGCGGCGGCTGCACCAATTTCCCCAAATATAGTAAAATAACCTTTATTTTCCGGTTTACTCAGGAAGAAGCCGTTAGTTAGGTCAACAGGATTTTGAAAGTTATTTTTGGTAAAATCAATCAATCCTTGTGCATCATAACCAAACCCAAATTGAGCACTTGCGCCAGCTTTTGCATAAATCTGAATGACAACTGGTCCAAAAACAGGAATAGGAGGAATGATACCCGAACCTAACGTACCCGTTTCAAACTTTAATCCAGGTGGGTTGTACTCAAAAAGAGTCACATTTTGACCCAATAGCAAATTAAAGGCTTTGGTTGGATCGGTCAAAAGCGGAAATTTAATCCCATCTTCTGCTTCTAGCTTTTTGAGTGTATCAACATAGCTGTTGGATGGTTCTTCCCCAAGGGGTAAGATGGACTTTGCTCCGACTTTTTGTACTACGTCCGGAGATGGGTTTGGGTTATTTGGATTGGCGTTGAAATCACCAAGATAGATTTTAATCCCGTTCGTAGCATCACTTTCAAGACTATTAAACTGCTTGAGAGTCTTAGTAATTTGTCTGATAAAGTCTTCAGTACCGGGTTGTACCAGACTTGGTGCAAATTGTTGAGCAATACCAAGCAATGAGTAGTCAATAACAGGTAGTGGTTCAACAAGAGGACTCAGGATTGAGTCAATGGGACGTGTAATTCTTTGGATATCTTTGAGAGTTGGTCCCACAAAGTTATTGGCAAAGGAACCTAAGTCTAGAGCAACATTTTTAAATTCAACACTGGGAATAGCAGCGCCTAAATTCCAGTTATTGACATTAAAGTCAGCGCTAATTGATGGTAAATTACCATTTTTATCCAAGCCAGTATCAAGCTGTAACTTTAGGTTAGCATTTGCAGTGAAGTTGGGAGAACCAAGACTGATATTATTAAGATTTGAGAATTTGACACGCTGACTGGTGGTGTTTGTTAGATCGACCGCAAATTTACTATTGAGGTTGCTACCGTTGTCAGTGGCGCTAATTTGTAGAAAGCCCAGCGAACCTTCTAACTTTAATGGTTGAGCAGTTTTATCTTTAAGATTTGCGTTGAGATCGACTTGAAATTCATCTGGAGTCGTTGTGTCAAAGAAAAAAGCATCAGCACCACTGGTATTATCAACTCCAAAACCGACATTTAAACCAAATGCTAAACTGGGAGTAATACCTCCTGTTAAGTTAACACCTAAATTAGGCAACCCCAAATTTTTTGATAAGGAAAGATCGGGAGTAAAGCTTTTACCAATTTTGAATTGAAACCCAATACTGGTAGCATCAGTAGGAGTTTTAATATCATTGATATCGATTAAATTATTATTATCCAAGTCTAACAGCAAGCCCAAGCCGCCTTGACTTTCTGGCTTTAACGCATCAAATAAAGCTTGCTGTACCGACGCTGTAGTTTTATTAGTAATTTTATCAAGTTCATCTAATATTCTTTTTTCAACGGTATCTGTAATGAATTCGTTGACATAATTACCGAGAGGAATATCACCTAAAATTGGCAAATTGTTTAAAGTTTGTCCTGCAACAGCATTTTTGATATTCTGAAAGAAAGGCTGAATAGACTGGCTTAACAACGATAAATTACTTTCTGGGCTAGTCTCCGCTTCTGCTGCTATAACTTGTCCATTTATCTGAAGGAAAATGCGATCGTCTTCTGTGCGTAATTGTTGCAGTAAATAGTCATCTAAAACTTTGCCTTGAACTAAGGCTGAGAAAATTGCCCCTTCATCTCCCGAACTATCAAGATTTGAATTGAAATGGTTGTCTAGAGAGTGAGCAATTTCTTCTAAGAAAGTAGAGGCAATATATTCCGGTCGATTTATATACTTTTCAAGATAATCTTGCGAAACATAAATTGTATTTACACTGGCTGCATATGCTGCATTTGCATTGAGCAGAATCTCCGAACTGACAATTTCAATATGAGGAAGATTGCTAAAATCTCCCAAACTCCACGCTTGAGTTAAACTCTCAACCTGAGACAATGAAGTAAAATTATCAAATGCTCTTGTCAGTAAATCTCTCCACCCAGGTTCTTGTGCTTTTTCTTGAAGTTTAGTTTTAGCTAATGCGATCCCTTGATTTAAGACTTGTAAAGAACTCATAATTTTTCTCTAAAAAAAAAAATACATATTGATTCCGCCTACCTGCTACCTCGTTCCCAGGCTCCGCCTGGGAATGCAGATCTAGAGGCTCCGCCTCCCGAGATCGCCTCGTTCTCAAGCAGCAGCCCAGAAACGAGAGACTTTCCTTATAGGAGAGGGAGGAGCAACTTTAATATTGCAACAACTTCTTGATTTACCTGGAGACTTAAGATGTCAATCAGTTTGCCAACTTTAAAACTGATGACATCTATCTACTGAAGCGAGAATAATGCAAAGTTTAAAAATCTCTAGAAATTTTTAACTTCTGAAGATGCAGAATTTGCGTAACTTCCCCGTCTCTTGTTTCTAGCTAGAGGGTTGTGAATGCATACTGCTCATTTCAGCTTTACGTAGGTAAATTATTACTTTTACTATCGCCTTCTGACCTCACTTTTGAATGTATTCTTTATTTATCCCGATGTATGTGGACATAAGGATACCAAAACTTATTCCATTATGGTTTGGTAAAATTTGATGGTCAATACTAAGATGTTCAACTTGGCTTCAAATACCCTAAAAATTAACGATTGTTTACAAGTCTGTTCTTAGGGGAAAATACGGAGCCTCGAAACCCAGTATTTTTACATACTGGGTTGAGCGAGCTTATAATCCCATTACTTTCCATTTCAACGCGCTGTTGTTGCTGAGAATCAAGCAAACGTGTTTCTGGATCGTGTAGTTTGTTTAGCATGCTATGAATAGCTTCATAGGTTGCTTGCTGATATAAATTCTGACTCAGTTGTTTTGGCTAAAACTGCTTTTAGCTAAAGCCAAAAGAAGCCCTACATCTGACCACAAAGTGGCAGTGTAGGATGAATTTTGGGGTGATGACGATTCCATGTTTGCCCGGAGGTAAGCCGTAGGCTTTGAGGGCAACATTTTGACTTCGCCACCAATTAATTCTTCTTTTTCGTTGACAACGCTGTATCCAATATTTTGATAGCCAGCATCAATACCCAAATTTCCTGGTTGAGTATAACCACTAGAACCATAAATTAATTGAATGGTAAACGGGTCGCGAGAAGAAATTCTGGCTTTGCCCTCTTTTAAAAGCAATCTAGCTTTACGGGGAGAGGTCGGCATTAACGGTTTAAGGTGCTTGTTGATAACATAAACTTTCATAATTTGTATTCCTAATAAATAGGTAATCGCCTTTGAGCGTGGTTTTCTTTGCCAATGTTTATCAAGGTTTTGTACCAGCAACACTTTCCCTCTCTCCGCAGGAATGTTTAATCACTGGCCGTAGTGTTTGGGACTAGAAAACGGTTTGCCAAACTTACATCCCAAAGTACCTATGTATTCTTGATAAACGTAGTCACTCTAGCACGGGCGAGTTACTGAGGCTAATGACGCACCTCTAATTTCTTAGAAGCCCACACTTACCGCTTTGCACCAAGTGTGTGGAGTCGTCACTGCAGCTAGATGTCAAGACGTTCAGTTTTTTCTGTCAATCTTGATTTGTTAAATATACCTTAGAACTTATATCTAAAGCAAACTCAAGTGGGATTGGTGAACCGACTTCTTGGTTGCTGCGATTAATTTGGAAAGAAAGCGATCGCACTTGAGAGAGATGCAACTCAAAAGTATTAGCAAGTTTTCCCCTAATTTTAGGTTGAAAGTGACTCACAGGAAGTTTCACCCTTGTCCATTCTGTCCCAACAACAAACTCTTGCTCAAATGTGAGGATACCAGTACTTTGCTCTTCTTGGTCATCTTTTATTTTTAACGTATAAACAACTTTAGGATCTTGAGACTTAGCATAAAACTCAATGTACTTATATCTTGTTAAGTCTAAAAAGACAGGTGTTTCTATAAATGCAAACCCCACAAGTCCTTCATTCCCAGAGATAGCAGCAAGTTCGCCCTGAAATTGCAATGTATTACCTGCTTCAAGGAATGTCGCCTCACTGCTACCAACTGATGGTCTTTCTGTTTTATCAGTCTTGACTACCCAAGGAGCCTCAATAGTTAATAGGGCTTGTTTGGGGTCTTCAAAATTGCTGTTTTCTGCGCTTGCTTCAGTAGAGTTTATCAAAGTCAAAAAAATTCCTGCAACAACTAACTTTTTTATCATGTTAGGATTTTTTGGCAATGAGAGGAATGGAATTGCGATGGCAAACTTTAACCTCTTCTGCCACTTTTTCTATAAGCTACAGAAAGACGGCATCTCAAGCATATCATCTTTCTCGATCTCATAACTCCATCGCTGCTCAATAACGTCCAATCTCCTATCCCAAAAAGCAATCATCTCTTGAATGACATAGGACGAAGCTTGCTTTTCGCTCATGTTCATATTTTCAACTGCAAATTTACGTAGCCATGTAGGAGGCGGAGCCTCCACGAAGGCATTCCCAGGCGGAGCCTGGGAACGAGGTAGGCGGAACGAGGTTGGGGGTCAGATTTATAGCTCTATAATCCCATTACTGCCCGATAATGTGCTTCGATTTGGGCAACGGTTTGAGATTTACGATTTGCATGCCATTGACTGTGGTTGAACAACTGCTGTCGTAACTCCTCAACGTTAATATTGGTGACTTGTCCATCAGCAACGATCTGCTTGCCATTTACCCATATACTATGTACAACATTGGTAGGACGACCGAGAATTAATAAGCCAATGGGATCTGTACGTGGTAATAGGGATAAGCTGGTGAGATCGTACAATACCAAATCGGCTTTCTTACCTACAGTGACTGAACCCAGTTTATCTGCTACATTCAATCCTTTTGCACCACCTAAGGATGCCATTTCTACTGACTGACGGGGTGTAATCCAGTGTTGGTAATCTAAATCTGTAACGTTATGTAATATGGAACCTATTTTGATTGCTTCCAGTAAGTCTTGGGAGTCGTTGCTAGAAGCTCCATCGCAACCAAAAGATACGTTTACCCCAGCTTGACGGTATTTTAAAATGGGAGCAATGCCACTGCCCAAACGCAAATTACTTAAAGGATTGTGTACAACTGTAGACTTTGTTTCGGCAAGGATCGCAATGTCGTTGTCTGTAAGGTGGACGCAATGGGCTAATGTGGTACGGTAGTCTAGGTAACCAATGCGCTTTAAGTGTTCGACTGCAGTGCAACCGTATTTTTCTTGGGCTAGTTTTTCTTGTGCTTTGGTTTCCAATAAGTGGGAGTGACGGCAAAGGTTGTAGCGATCGCTTAACTCACTACACCCTTCAAATAAAGCATCGGAACACAATTGTATCCCTGTGGGAGCAACGAGAATATTCATCCCCTCATCCGGACGGTGAAACTGTCTGACAGCTTCTTCTATGAGTTCTAATGTTGCTGTGGTTGAGCGATAGTAGGGATCGTGTGTTTGCTCTGTTTCCCCGGATGGTATACCCGCCGTCAGGGATTCATCTTGAATAAGGGGTGCAACAAAGGCGCGGATACCAACTTCTCGATAAGCGCGAACAGCCGTTGCAATTGTTTCTAACTCTTGTCCTGGAATAAGTATGAGATGATCGACTACACTTGTGCCACCCGATAGTAGAGTCTCTACTGCCGTACTGAGAGCAGTTAAGTAAACTTTTTCTGTATCGAGAGGTGCAAAATCATAAAGTTCTGCCAGCCATAATTCTAATGGTAAAGGTGGAATAGCTCCTCGTTGCCACATTTCTGAGGAGTGGGTATGGGCATTGACGAATCCCGGCAGTAATAATTTATTCTCACCGTTAATTGCAGTCCCAACAACTTCTAAATGAGGTGCTACCTTAGCTATAGTTCCATCTATAACTTGCACGTCTACGGTGACATAATCATCGTCAGTGGCAATCAAAACATTCTGGATAGTGAAGTTCACCATATTTAACCTTGATTAAGTAATCGAACGTTGAGAGGATTTTCACGTTACAAAATAAGCAATGGTTTCGGGTGTAACAATGTTATGAATATACCTCTTCGGAATTTAGGAATTGCACCAAACGCATGGGCTGTCAACCAGACGTTTGCAGACATTACTCGTCCTCCCCAACCCCCACAACCTGTTATCTTACCAACAGAAACTAAAACTCTGCGCCTTGACTTGGCAAAAACTGCCATTCTCGTCGTTGATATGCAAAACGACTTTTGTCACCCTGATGGTTGGTTGGCGCATATCGGTGTAGACGTTACCCCAGCACGCAAACCTATTGAACCGTTGCAAGCTTTATTGCCTGCACTTCGGGAAAAAGGTGTTCCAGTCATCTGGTTGAATTGGGGTAATCGTCCCGACTTACTTAATATTAGTGCCAACGTACTTCACGTTTACAATCCTACAGGGGAAGGTGTTGGATTGGGCGATCCCTTACCGAGCAATGGCGCTCCAGTTCTGATGGCTGGTAGTTGGGCGGCGGCGGTAGTGGATGAATTGGAACAACTACCTCAAGACATTCGAGTGGATAAATACCGCATGAGTGGTTTTTGGGATACTCCCTTAGATAGTATCTTAAAGAACCTAGGTAGAAATACCCTATTATTTACAGGTGTTAATGCCGATCAGTGTGTCATGGTAACCCTATGTGATGCCAATTTCTTGGGTTATGACTGCCTGTTAATCAAAGACTGTACCGCCACAACTTCTCCCGATTACTGTTGGCTGGCAACGCTTTACAACGTCAACCAGTGCTTTGGCTTTGTGACTGATTCCGAATCTATTTTAACAGCACTCAATAACCTTGGAGGATAAATCAATGCGTGCGACTCGTTGTGTTATTCCTGTCGTCAAGTCACCGAAAGATTACCAAGCTTATCGGATCAGTCCCAACGACTCAAATCGGTTGGCGATCGTCTTCGATCCAGCCAGCGCCAATACTTCTCTGACTTGTTGTGTAGAAATTTTTGATGTTGGTGGCAAAACACCCCCCAACCGCCATCAAATGGCAGTAGAAATGTTTTTTGTTCTGAAAGGGGAAGGGGTAGCCATGTGTGATGGCAAAACTGTTCCCATTAAAGCAGGAGATAGTTTATTAGTTCCACCTACAGGTACTCATTTGATTAAAAATACAGGTTCCAGTCGATTGTATACGTTGACTATTATGGTTCCCAATGAGGATTTTGCCGAACTAATTCGCAGTGGTACACCAGTGACATTAGATGAGGAAGATATGTCAGTACTTGGTAGAGTGGATACTTTAGCACCCATACATTAATTCCACACCATCTGGAGTTCTAAATAAAAATACCCCAGAATTTCTTGTGGTATGACTTGAAAAGCTCGCTATGAATGAGGGACGGGCGAGGACGCCCATCCCACCCAGTTTTTCAGGCTTGCTATACTCTGAAGTAATAGGCATAATCGGTTTAGATATGTGTTACTAACTCAATGGCTAAAGATGTTTTTCATGATGCAGTTAGGAAAGGGTTAGAAAAGGAGGGTTGGCTAATTACAGATGACCCACTGAGAATTCAGGTAGGTGGGGTGAATATGGAAATTGACTTGGGAGCAGAAAAAATCATCGCGGCAGAACGTGGAGAGGAAAAAATCGCTGTTGAAATTAAAAGTTTTATCGGTACATCAAATATTTCTGAATTTCATACTGCTATTGGGCAATTTATTAACTATCGAGTAGCTTTGGAAGAACAGCAACCCGAACGGATTTTATATTTAGCTGTTCCACTCGGCGTCTATCTATCGTAAGTTTTTTATTCTCCCATTTGTACAAACTATAATTAAACGTTTTCAAATTACTTTAATAATTTACGATCCAGTGAGTGAGGTAATTTTAGAATGGAAAAACTAGAACTTTATCGCACTTATATAAAACAACTATTAAGCGATTATGCCAGTCTCAGCCCATTAGATGGAGAAGCTGAAACTGAACTGATTTTCGATACTGAGCGCGATCGCTATCAAGTTGTTCATACAGGATGGAAGAATCGACGACCCATGTATGGTTGTGTTTTGCATCTAGATATTAAAGGTGAGAAAATTTGGATACACCATGATGGCACAGAAATTGGTATTGCTGATGAGTTAGTAAAGTTAGGAGTCCCGAAATCAGATATTGTTTTAGCATTTCATGAACCTTTAGTGAGACAATATACTGGGTTTGCAGTGGGTTAAAAAGCAAATTTTGATGGTGGATAAAATTAAGAGTCGAATATATGTGGAGGTGATAGCTATGACCCAAGCCATACCTAAATTAGTAACCCATGAGGAATTTATGGACTGGTATCCCAACAACGGGGTACAGTACGAGCTGCATAAAAAAGTGATTGTTGAGATGGCACCGCCAACTGGAGCTCATGAAAAAGTTATCGCATTTTTATCACGCAAACTGACTGTGGAGTTCGACCGACTCAACTTACCTTACGGAATTCCTAAAACTGCATTTGTAAAAACTCATGACGCCGAGTCTACTTACTCACCCGATATATTGTTACTAAATCTTAACAATCTCATCAACGAACCTCTTTTTGAAAAACAGTCAACGGTTACTCAAGCAGTATCTGTACCCTTAGTAGTCGAAGTTATTAGTACTAATTGGCGGGATGATTACTACGACAAGTTTGGAGACTACGAAGAAATGGGTATACCTGAGTTCTGGATTGCAGATTATGCAGCACTAGGGGGTAAAAAGTTTATTGGAGACCCGAAACAGCCGACTTTCTCAGTATGTCAACTTGTTGGAGATGAGTACCAAGTTACCAAATTTACAGGTAATGATTTAATTATTTCTCCCACCTTTCCTAACCTCAAACTCACCGCACAGCAAGTTTTTGATTCAGCTTTGTAAATTTTTCCTGCCTGCAACAGGCTTAAGATTTTTCTTGTTCCAGGATGGCGGGAATATCACGACTGCGCTGCATCAGTTCCTCGCGTTTGTTGTCCCACCACTCCTTGCTCACTTCAATTGGTTCGCCACTGTCTTATTATTTTGACATTTTTTGCCAATTTTCTGCTACCCGGAAAATAATTTGAGTTTGCGTAAGTCCTGATTTGTTTCTAAAATTTAGATATTTATGTTTGTGGGAGTCACTCCTATGGTCTTGCAAGAGCTTAAAGAGCAAGCTCGTAAATTGTCTGTAAGCGATCGCCTTGAGCTTATCCGTGCGCTCGTCGAATCCTTACAAGATACCTCAAGGCAACAACCTGAACGGACGCGTATTATCAAGCAGATGAAAGGTTTATTGAAAACTGACCAGCCAGCACCGACTGATGAACAGGTAGAAGCAATGCTAGAAGAACGTCGAGTGGAGAAGTATATTTAGTGAGAGTCCTGAGGCGATCGCACTGAGCGATAGTGAATTAATTTTTTTGATAAACCGCAGAGGACGCAGAGGACGCAGAGGAAAGAGAGAGCAAAGAATTACCATTTTTCTGTAATTCAATTAACTGAGGTGTTTCGGGATGTGATGAGACTGTAAGCGGTGACAAGAGAGAGTTGTCCTCGCTGGATGCAAAGGGAATGGATAGTGTAGCGATTTCTGTGTTGTCCTGTGTGTACTTACCTCCGCCTTGGCTTAATACCATTGCGGCTAAAACTAGAGTTGCTCCAACCAAACCACGAACTCCAAGTGTCTCACCAAGTAGTAGAAACGAGATAACGGCTGAGAACACTGGATCGAGTGTGTAAAATAGGGCTGCTTCTTGAGCGGAAACCCAGCGCTGGCTCATTGTCTCTATCAAGACGGTGGCAGCAGTGGCAACTAGACCTAGGTAAAGAACTGCACTGAAGTTTGTACGAATTGCGTGTATTTGTCCAACCAGTTCGGGTGTTGCCCAAAGCATACCAAGCACTGCTATGACTAAGACTTGAACGGCGGTGAGTGAAAGGGTTGGATGGCGGTGTGTAACTTTTTCAAGAATCAGGATGTAGACGGCGTAGATGAAAGCATTACCGAACAACAAGAAATCGCCGATGCTGAACTGTCTGCTTTCCCATGACATGACTCCAATACCAGTGATGGCCACGATCGCTGCTAACAGAGTTTTTAGCAGTACGCGCTGACCGATCGCCAAACCCAAAAGCGGTACTATCACAACGGTCAGGCTACTAACAAATGCTGCTCGATTTGCGTGTACCGTCTCAAGTGCCATTGTTTGGGTAGCAAAGGAGGCGAAGAGTACCAGTCCTAATAGAAATCCGTCGCGGATTAATTGAGCATTCAGGCGGCCCAAGTACGGAGCTAATACCACCGCAGCTACAACAAAGCGGCTTGCAAGTATTGCAGAGGGTGAAAGGCTACCAATCGCATTTTTAATCAGTGGAAATGTTGTTCCCCAGATTAAGGATGCGGCAACTAGCAGGATGACACCAAGAGTGTGCAAGCCTTTTTGTGTAGATCGATCGCAGTCATTTAATAGTGTCATGTTAAAGTTATAAACTTGTAGAAATTTTCTCGATTGTTTGATGAACTTTGATGGACATAATGTCAGTGATGTGTCATATGAATGGAGCTAAGGACGATATGGCAGTCGTTTCACTCTCACCAGTTCGACCTTTTTAAAAATTGCTTGGGCAAAAGAGAAGAAAAAACATAATATTTGTCCGAAATCTGTATATCAAATTGCTTTTTCAAAATAAATTTTGTATCACTTGCTACGGGATTTAATCTATTCAGAAGCAGAAGTTGTGGCAAGCATTAATATCCCTCTGGTAGAGGATTTGTGGTAAAGGCGATCGATGATTTGGTAGAGGCACTGAGTAACGTAAAATGATAGCAACAGAAAAACCTGGTATCTTTTGCAAAACTAAGTTTCTCAGTATTGAACTGATATAGGTTGACCTACTCTCCTATTCAAAATGTTTAAAGTCCTTCCCAAACAAACTTCATCGGTGTTAATGCGTGATGGCATAAGACTTGATGCGGACGTATACCGTCCCGATGCAGAAGGAGAATTTCCCGTACTGTTGATGCGACAACCTTATGGAAGAGCGATCGCATCCACGGTTGTTTATGCCCATCCCACTTGGTATGCGGCTCGCGGGTATATTGTCGTTATTCAGGATGTACGGGGAAGAGGGACATCAGAAGGAGAATTTCAGCTATTTGCCCGTGAAATAGAAGATGGAGAAGACTCGGTAAACTGGGCGGCAAAATTACCAGGGAGTAAGGGTGAAGTCGGGATGTATGGTTTTTCCTACCAAGGCATGACGCAACTCTATGCAGCTGCTACCAAACCAAAAGCGTTAAAAACCATTTGCCCTGCAATGATTGGCTACGATTTATATACAGATTGGGCGTATGAAGGTGGAGCGTTCTGCTTGGAAGGCAATCTCTCCTGGGCAATTCAGCTAGCCACGGAAACAGCCCGTTTGCGAAAGGACGAAAAAGCCTACCATGCTTTGCGTGCTGCTTATCGCAATCTACCTTTGTACGATCGCAACCCCACTCTTCCAGAAGTTTTACAGAATTTTGCCCCTGATTCGTTTTATCACGATTGGTTGGCTCATTCCCAACCCGATGAATACTGGGAAAAACTTTCACCCAAAACCTACTTCCAAAATGTCGATTTACCCATGTTCCATATTGGGGGCTGGTTTGATACTTACTTGCGCGGTACGATGCATTTATATAAAGATATGGCAGCGCGGAGTCAGTACCGCCAACAACTGCTAGTGGGACCTTGGGCACATTTGCCTTGGGGTCGCAAAGTTGGTGCTGTTGATTTTGGTATTGATGCAGCTAGCCCTGTAGATGAAATGCAAGTCCGGTGGTTTGACCAATTCCTTAAAGGTGTAGATACGGGATTGCTAGAGGAACCGCCTGTTTGCTTGTTTGAAATGGGTAGCGATCGCTGGCGCAAGTTTGAGAGTTTTCCCGATGCAATCCATAAAACTTACTATTTGTCAAGCCAGGGACTCAGTAGCATTCGAGAAGATTCCGGAACTATAAAATCAATCCAAAATCCAAAATCCAAAATCCAAAATCCAAAGTCTAAAATCCAAAATCTAAAATCCAAAATCCAAAATTCCTCTGACATTCTAGTTCATGACCCTTGGCGACCGGTTCCATCACTTGGCGGTCATGCAGCAATGAGTGCAGGTTCCTTTGAGCGATCGCACATTGATTGTCGTTCCGATGTTCTCACTTATACGAGTGAAGTTTTAGAAGAAGATTTGTATTTGGTTGGCGATATTATTGTTGAAGTTTGGTGTAGTGCCGATAAACCCAGTTACGATTTATGTGCTGTGCTGTCACAAGTGTAT
Organism: Scytonema sp. UIC 10036; assembly: GCF_009725235.1. The sequence goes on along the minus strand of NZ_WJFC01000011.1, from coordinate 67,854 downwards.
TCTGACGGACGGGTATACAACGTGACTCAAGGCTATCTTCGTTGTGATGGTAGCAACTTTACCAAAAGAAAAATTCAATTGCAGACAACCTGTGTCAGAATTGCCAGAGGGAACTCCTTCCGCTTGAGTTTGAGTGCTGCTTGTTTCCCCGCATACGCTCTGAATCCCGGTAATGGGTCATCATTGGGGATGGAGGCGGAAGTTATTACATTGATGGTAAGTTGTGAGGGAGAGACGCGATCGCAAATTTTACTACCACTGAATCTAGCCAACGAAACCTAAGTGCATACCTATTTCATGATGGCGTTTCATAACCAACGCTCGAAAACATTTGTGATTCGACATACCCTACTATTTATGGGAGACCTTGGAGATTACACAGAGGATAAACTCATGAAAACAGGGATAAATCGACAGTTTCGCTTAGCAGTTCGTCCTGTTGGCAATATCAAGGAAAGTGATTTTGAGTACCTTGAACAACCAATTCCCAATCCTAGTGATGGTGAGGTGCTAGTACGTACTATATATCTTTCGCTAGATCCTACTAATCGCATTTGGATGAGCGATATGCCACAGTATATGCCTCCCGTAGAAATCGGGCAAGTCATGCGCGGAGTTGTTACAGGTGTGGTTGAAGAGTCTAAAAATCCTAATTTTCAACAAGGGGATCTGGTTACTGGTGTGCTTGGCTGGCAGGATTATACTATTGCTCTTGGAAACAGTGGTTTGGGAATCAGACGACTACCCCACCCTCTACCTGCTCCACTCACTGCATTTACCGGACCGCTTGGAGCTACCGGTTACACGGCGTATTTTGGGCTTTTAGACATAGGACAGCCCAAAGCAGGGGAAACTGTGGTTGTGTCAGCAGCTTCAGGTGCAGTTGGTTCCGTTGCTGGACAAATTGCTAAGATTAAGGGCTGCCGAGTCGTTGGTATAACCAGCTCGAATGAAAAATGTCAGTGGCTTACACAAGAGCTTGGTTTTGATGAGGCTATTAACTACAAAACGGCTGATTTGGAAACAGCGCTTGCGCGATCGTGTCCTAATGGAATTGATGTGTATTTCGATAATGTTGGCGGTTCTATCTTAGATGCTGTTTTAACCAAAGTTAATTTGTATGCACGTATTCCTGTATGCGGTTTGATTTCAACTTACAATGCAACAGAGCCTGTTCCCGGTCCGTATAATTTCAGCCAAATTTTAATGAAGCGAGTGCGTCTGGAAGGGTTTATTATCCTCGATTATTATCCGCGATTGTCTCCTGCTATAAGAGATCTTGGACAATGGCTCAACGAAGGTAAAATTAAATATGCTGTTGAAATTGTCGAAGGCTTGGAAAATGCTCCATCAGCCATTCTAAAACTGTTTGATGGCAATAAAAAGGGAAAACTGGTCGTTAAAGTTTCAGAGGAACCTACATTCTAGTTGTCAAGCTAGCAGAAACCCTATTGATGACGAAATTGAGGCGATCGCCAAAGACGAAAAACGCTCTATGAGCCAAATGGTTAAGTTACTGGTCGAGTATGCGATCGCCTCACGCCAAGAAAAAGTTAAGGACAAAAGCAAATGACCAACGCAGGACAACCGCCAACCACTGAGGAACGACTCAGCCGCTTAGAAACTCTGTTTGCCAACGTTGGCGAAAAAGTTCTAGAACATGACGGCAACATTGATGTACTGGTAGCGAATATCCAGGAATTAAGCGAAAATCTCAGAAATCTAAGCGAACAGACCAACCGCAATATCAACAATTTGATAGAGCAAGCAGCCCAAGACAGGCAGCAAGCCGCCATTGACCGCCAAGCTTTTCGCGAACGAACCGATCGCCTAGCAGCCGAAGCAGCACAGGACCGTCAAACTTTTCAAAACGAAATTCGGCGGATTTGGGAATATCTACGCGATACGGCTTAAGCCGTTAAGCGAAGCTTATCGCAATGGTGGTAGCAGTACGCCTCAGTAAAAGGACAAGGATAACAAATGACCAACACAACAGAAGACCCACCAAGCATTGAGGAATATCTCGCTAATCTGGAAACCCTAATTGCCTGGAGTTTAGACTAAGCAGTGTCAAACGATACAGCAGGGTAAAAGCCCTGCCAGAAGCCGTTTTCAGCGTTTTATGTCCAAGATTTCGAGCAGGGGTTGTCCAAAACGGTTAGGAGGCGTTTGAGCAATTCTTCCTGTCTGGTCAGTGCAGCTATGAGTTGTGCTGTGTCGTAACTTGCGCTCATTTCATATGAAGTTATAAACACTTAAAATAAGATTGATTATTTTCTCACTATTTGGAGAGGAAAAATATATTTACGACTAACAAAGTTGGTCTTTTACAGCCATTTTCAGGTAAATCAACCACAGTTGTAGGGGCGCAAGGCATTGCACCCTGATAAACGGTGTGGTTCATTTAGGTGAAAACTGCTGTAAAATACATTTCTACAAATTGTTACATTTCCGGTTTTTCAGAAATTTTTAAGCATTAATACTTAGATTAACATTGCAGATTTGGTGAAGCACCATCTAAACCAATTGTGCCAGTTGCGTAAGTCCTGTTTTTATCCAAGCGTATTTGATGAAACACCTTCAATGCGGTTGATGACTTTTGGCGATCCCATATTCGAGACACTACTACAATTGGGACAAGAATAACTATCGGCGACAGATTTATCAATTGTTGACAAGTGGCATTTCTGGCAACAAGAAGGTATAACTGCTGGTGCTTCCTTCAGTGGAGAAGGTCTTACAAGGACAGCCACAAGGATGAGTTACGCAACCGCCGCGATACTATCTTTGCTGATAAATTCTTTAAGCTTGTGGCTGCGCCAGAGTCACCTACAGATGTGGATGATGTTGCAGATGCGATCGCTTTATGTTTAATTGATTTCCAAGAAGCAACAAACAATTTCCACGACAACTGAAGGTCCTCCACCTATAATTGAGCGAATTTTTAACAACACAGGTGAAGCAGGAAAGTTTCGGATTTTTAGAAATCGCTTGTTATTCCTAGTCGCTAATAAGCAAGAATTAGACAGAGCGATCGATAATGTGAGGGAATATCGGGCTATCCTAAATATCCTCAATTCTCCCAACCGCTTGCAAGATTTATCAGAAAGTCAGCAGCAACAACTCAAACAGAGGAAAGGAGATTTTGATTTAAAAGTACGAATATCTTTAACGAATGCCTACCGTCACTTATTCTACCCAGCTAATGACCCAGTTAAAGCGCCTAAAGAGTTGATGCACTACACACTTCCAGCACAAGATTCCAGTGAAGTGAAGGGTAAGAATAACCAGCAAGATGTTATTTTAAAAGCGCTAAGAGATTGTCAGAAAATTCGTGCTGAAGATGCACCAGCATACGCACCTGCTTACATCTTGCAGAAAGTGTGGTTACCTGGTTTAGACCATTGGACAACAAAAGCGCTGCGAGAAGCTTTTGCTAAAGATCGCGGTTTAAATATACTCCTAGATGTTGAAGTGTCAAAGTTGCGAGATACTATCCGTCAAGGTTTGCTCTTGGGAAGCTGGGATATGAAGATAGGAGAACGGGTTTATATTAAAACTGATGATGGCAAGTTTACCCTACCTGACACCATTGAATTTTCTGACAGGATGGTGCTTTATCGCCGGGGCATTTTGGAACTGCCAAAACCACGAGAAATTGAACTCAATGCCCAAATTATGCCCAGTACTGATTCTTCTAAACCAGTGCGTGTTAGGTGGAAAGCATCGGGGGCGTTAGCCATTCAGCTTTATCAAGATGGAAATTCTATAGCAAGAGAATTTCGTCCGAGTGACGAGTATGAGACTACCATCACCAAAACCACAACTTTTAAAATCTTAGTTGATTACGGTAATGGTGATGTAGAAGAGAGGGAAACTCAAGCGAAGCTACTGATTTACGGTACAGGAGGTTCATCTCGTATACCCAGTGCAGCCGAACCAGTAGGTATATTTGATGTCAAACGAGAAGAATTGGAGTTTGATGGGACGCCTTAAGAGACATAATCCAAAATTTAAAATCTAAAATTATCTTGGTCAATTTATGAGTCAGCAATTAGATAGCAACCAACAGCCTCCTAGCCTTCTAGATGATTTAATGAGCGAAGAATGGTTAAGAAAAGCCGTTGAGTCAGAAGACCTCGTGCGTGGTAATATTGGTGCTGGGTTGAGTTGGGGTAATGCTTTTGGGGAACTGATGCTTAAGAGCGAACTATTTGGTCGCTTAACTACGTTACGCATTTCCTTAAACCGAGAAATACGCTTGATGTTGACCGAGTGGGATTTAGGAACTGCGCGAAAATCAGCTACAGAAACTGCGCGATCGCTTTTATTAGATAAATTAAAATCCCCTAACCCGTTGGTACGTTCAAAAATCAATGCTGTTTTGGAGAACTCGGAGCTTTTTGGTGAGGAGTTTATCCCCAATCATGAGGTGTTACGGGAGTTAATTGGGGTAATGCTGACTGTTGAGGACTGGAAAACAATCTCTCGCGTCGCGGGTGATTCTCTGTCAGCGCAGATAATGAATCAAGCGACATCTGAGAAAATATCCGCGTAGGTGTTGCGCCCTGTTTTCTTGTTCTAAAGTGTCCAAAAACTTGTTCAAGTCACATCGCGCTAAGCAAAGCGCGATCGCTCAGCGTTGCCTTACGAAAATGGCATTTCTAGCTATCTCAATCCATAATACCTAAAGGAAGCTGTAGTATTACAAACAATCTATGCCCAACCCAACTCCCAAACATCCCGTTGTTTTTATCGAAAAAATGATGCCCGTGCAACTGTTGAACGAGCAGGTATACTACGAACACGGGGGAAACCCATTTAAAGGGTTGCATCGTTGGTACTCGCGCAAACCGTTGTCATTTAGTCAGCAATGATTTATTTATGCGGACGTTTGAGGTGGCATTGAAAGTCATTCCCCGGATTGGGGATGAAAAGAAGCGCATTCCTGAAGAAAAAGCGTTATTAGATTTGTGGCTAGCGATGGATGAAATCAAAGCCAAAGTTTCTTACGTGCAATCTGAGTTACCGTTAAGTTATGGGCAAATGAGTTTAGATTTATTTGCTGACAGTTCACAGGTTATGGATGACTGAAACTAAAAATTCCAGTCAACCGTCAACCATTAACAGAAGGAGCGACGTAATTTACGGGGTGCTGACTGGACTCCTTATACACAAAATTGCTGAATCTTGGGTGTCAGTTGTCGATTCTTAAGGTAGACTTGATAAATAATAACTATCCATTACAGAAGGAGCTTAGTCAATGAAAGTTAAAGGAATCAAACGGGGTCAAATTATTGAACTTTTAGAAATAGTTGAGAATATCCCAGATGGAGTAGAAATTGCTATTGATTTAGAACCTCCTATTGAACATAGTGAAACTCAAAAAACCTTGACAGACGAGGAGAGATTAGTAAGACTCAATAAATTATTTGGAGTTTGGAAAGATCAGCCTGAGTTAATAGACATTTTTGCTGAAATAGACAAAGAACGTCACGCTTATAGAGGAAGAGTCATAGACTCAATTGATACTCAGGATAATAGCTAATGTACTTGCTAGATACTAATATATGCATTGCACTGCTGAATGAGAATCCAAAAGTGGTCTCCACATTCAATCGCTTTTTCAGTCAATGCTATCTCTCTACAATCGTCCTTTCAGAGCTTTATAAGGGAATTTACTGTTCTCAACAGATTGAAAAAAACCGAAAAAGTCTTGTAGAACTGTCCGAGTTATTACCTGTTGAGCCATTTGATTTGAATGCTGCTATAGAATTTGGCAAAATTCAGAGTGAATTGAGACAGATTGGTAAACCAACAGGAGAAATTGATGCATTAATTGCGTCTGTTGCTCGTTCCCGTCAAGATATTCTCGTCACCAACAATATTAAAGATTTTGAAAATATACCTAACTTACAATTAGAAAACTGGCTATAGTCATTGAAAAAACTTCGCGAACATCCTTGGAAAATTAGCTATTCTAGCAATACTCACAATACCATTGCTGACTTCTATATACCAGCGCTAGAGTCCGCCGTTCAATACGATCGCAAATCTGGCTTTTTCAGCAGTGCTATTCTGAGTAAAGTCGCTCGTGGTTTGGGTGCAATGCTGCACAATCAAGGGCGAATGCGGTTAATTATGGGATGTCAGTTTACTGCTGAAGATTTACAAGCTATTCAACAAGGATATGCACTGAGAGATGCTTTATTAACTCGTCTTGATGCTGAATTAACACCACCGGAAAACTTAGTTCAACTCAAACATTTTGAAATTATAAGCTGGTTGATTCAAAATCAATATTTAGATATTAAAATTGCTATTCCCTTAAAAGAAAATAGGACTCCAGAAGTCAGCGAAGAACAACTAGATCCACAGCATATATTTCATGAAAAAGTGGTAATTTTTACTGATAATAGTGGCGATCGCCTAGCTTTTAACGGTTCCAATAATGAATCTATTGGCGGTTGGGAAAGAAATGTAGAATCTTTCCACGTTTATTGTTCTTGGGAAGGTGGACGAGAACTCGACAGAGTCAATGAAGAAGTTGTGAGATTTGAGCAACTTTGGTACAACTTAGCGCCTAATGTGCGAATATTTGAAGTTCCAGAAGCGGTACAGAAAAAGCTGTTACGTTACGCCCCAGCCTCAAAACCAACTTGGAATATTCAAACAGAATTTGACAATCGACCTCTCAACCAATCGGAACCAGATACACCAGAGTTTACACCCACATCCGAACTAGGAACTCCTGTTATCTCTCCAGAAGAAAGAGAAGAAGAACGCCTTCTGTGAAGTTCAACCTAGAGCACAGATGCGATCGCCAATCTTATTTCTTGTCGTTGTAGCATTTTAAAACACACCAATTGCTGCCTGAATTGCCCGTTGAATTCGAGCTAGAGATTCAGAACTAATTTGACCATAAGGACCTCTTTCTAGATAGCGTTTTTCCACATTGGTAATAACTTCACACATAGCAACAGAAGCTAGTTCTAATCCACCCTCACCAGCCGGAATCAAAACACGGTTGGGATGATCGACGGCGCTTTGAGTATCAGAGGAAAATGGAACAACTAAAACGGTTGAACTATATTCGTTACGAATATCCAAGGAAACAACGACCACAGGACGTTTTTTAGTGTCGCCCGATTGCCGCAAAGCTCTACATAAATAAATCTCGCGTTGACGTGGGAAGTTACCTGTAGTGTTCATTTCTATTCATCCCAACTGGCGATCGCTCCATCTTGGGTGTCAGTTGTCCATTCTTCCTCAAATTCAATATCAGCTTGAGTGCGAGATTGGTAAAATCTTCGCAATTTGTCTTCAATTTGTTTAGCATACCAAAGACGCAGTGCTTCTTCAAAAGCAGCAGAGCGGTTATCTGTCAGTTTGTCAACTTCATCTAGTAAGTGCGAGTCAACGGTAATCGAAACTCGCCGCTTTTGCACTGAGTTAGACATGAGTGATTTTAGTTTTAGCTACAGGATTTTAAACGGGTGGAAATTATCTGGAGTTATAATAACATTAATAGTATTACTTATTATCATACCATAAATACTCAACCAACCCCCAAACAGTCCCCTGTCTTTATCGAGAAAATGATGCTTGTGCAAACATTAAACAAGCAGGTATATTACGAACACGAGGGAAACCCATTTAAGGAGCTGCATCGCTGGTACTCTCGCAAACCTTTGTCATTTTTTTTCCAAAAAAATTGCTTTCCTTTTTAGTTGGAGTTTGAAAACTCACTGTAACTACGGGATCGTACTTCCTATGAGTGCTACAATTATCTACTTAGTTATAAGTAAAAATACGTGCTAGTATTGCTATATTAGTTAACGTGTTTCCCGTCCTGCTACTGCAATCTAGCGTAGCCCTTTCTCAGCCAATTCTCTAAACTTTCAAGGAGATGCTTAATATGCGTGACGAATCTAGATCCTTTGAAGCGTTAAAACTTATTAGCGATTGGGCAAAGTGGCTTGTTACGATTGAGACAGGAACTATCGCAATCATCGGCACACTCTTTCAATCAAATCGAGGCACAATTCCAGATTTGGCAAAGGTTTTTGGAACTGTAGCTATCATTTGCTTCTTGATATCGATTACTGCGGCAGGTATCCTACTTTAGTCATCACCTACCGAGAAGGGCGGGTGCGAATCATCTCCGTAAGGCGAGCACGAAAAGAAGAGGTGGCACTGTATGAAGGCAGATGAATTTGACCAACGGTTCGATGCGGGAGAGGACGTGACCGAGTTCTTGGACACGTCCCAAGCGCGGCGTCCCGGTCATGAGCAAAAACGGGTCAATGTCGATTTCCCCGTATGGATGATTGAAGCTCTTGACCATGAAGCACGGCGGCTTGGCGTTACCCGGCAAAGCATCATTAAGGTGTGGATCGCTGAAAGGCTCGAACGTCGGGCATAGGTTTGCCCTTAAACGTATAAAGAGCGATCGCATCATTTCCTTACCCAATCTCGTTAATCCGGCTTTGAACCCCTTCGAGCCTTAGGAAAAGTACTATAGTTACGGCTGTTACACAGTCAGTATGCCCCGACAGTGTTTTAAGTTGCTTCCCCACTTCTAAATCCCAAACTTTTAGAATATTCTTTGAAGTTGAAACAGCTAGCTTACCATCAGACGGGATCGCGCTTTGGAGGTATCATTATTATACCAATGACTCTTTTTTCCTTCCTGTTAGCTAGGGGTTGCTTTTCGGTTGGATATCAATTGTTGACAAGTGGTAAGGTGTTTAATCTCAATCCCCTTGCGATTAAAGAAGTATTTGGGAAACGATCTTGACAGCCAAAGTCTCTTAAGTGCAATTTGAGTTACCGTGAAGTTATAGGCAAATGAGTCTAGATTTATTTGCTGACGGTTCACAGTTGACTTACCAAGCTCGATTATGTTCAAATACAACCCGTTAGACTGTCTACCAACATCTGCAGAATTACCAGATTCTGATGACACTCCTGTGGATAACGAACTCCAAATTTTAATTCCCAATTTGTTACTCGCTATTTTGTCTCTATGTTGGCAAGAGCGCGATGACTGGTTTTTTGGTATAAATATGGGAATTTACTACGATTCGACTTATTCTGCGATTGTTCCTGACGGCTTTCTTAGCTTGGGAGTAGAACGTTTTGTTGGTGAAAATGGCAGACCGAGCTATGTGCTTTGGGAGGAAGATGGAATTGTTCCCATTTTGGCTTTAGAAGTGGTTTCTAAAACATATAACGGAGAATACGAACAGAAAAAAACAGATTATGCCCAATTGGGAATTTTATACTATGCAATTTATGCTCCAACACGCTTACGCCGCAAGCGCAAACGTTTAGAAGTTTATCGTTTAGTCGAGGGGAAATATGTTTTGCAACCAGAGGATATAGTCTGGATGCCTGAAGTGGGATTAGGTATTGGACGCGAACAAGGAACCTATCAGGGACTTACACGGGAATGGTTATACTGGTATGACCAAAATGGTAATCGATACCCTACACCAGAAGAACAACTTCAAGAGCTTTTAACTAAATTACAGCAACGCGGAATCGATCCAAATACCCTGTGATATTCTTTTTTTGTTAGCCACTTTTGTCGGCAAAGTTAATCAAACAAAAGCAGTTAAACTGCATGAAATTGATGAACAAACATTATAGCAATTCCCACTTTAGTGAGGTACAGGATATTGAATTAACCGCAGCCAGTAGCGGATGGACGCGGATAAATTCGTACTTCAGTAGACTAGGAAAGTCAAAACAACCGTACCACGGAAGTACAATCCCCAGAGCTAAGAGCTAAAATTACAGAAATCACCACGAGGTTGTTAGGAGGAACTTAATGCCCAACTGGATTGCAATCGAAGCAGGATTTTTGAAACTAACCTATACTCGAGAATTGGGTGAACTCGCAGCTTGTTTAGCACGTATAAAAGCTTGGTGCCTTATTGAAGATTCCTTTCGAGAAGTTGTCCCAGTAATTTTGGATGAAAGTTTGTTATATGTGTCCTTATTACAACGAGAAAATGACATAGTTGAATTAACACAGCTGAAACAATTACTTGAAGATTGGCGGGAGCGATGGGAGATTATCGCTTCCGCACCCAGTGAGGTTACTGTTGTCGTTACAACCGCAGCAACTTGGAGTGAGCGATTGTTAGATATGTCCGGCTTGCTGGTAGCAGAATCAAGGAGCGCGTAGTATCATCGCGAACTAATCTAAGTAGAAAAGGCAAGTGAGATGCTTACCTTTTATGCTAGATGAACAATAATGAGCGATTATAGAAGGAGCTTAGTCAATGAAAGTTAGAGGAATAAAACGCGGTCAAACCATTGAACTCTTACAAGATATCAATCTTCCTGATGGAACAGAAGTCATGCTTGAAATTCATCAAGCTCACTCGAACGGTGATGAAAAAAGAGTGCGGAAACTCAAAGATTTTTTTGAAACAGATTGGGAAGGTAGGGAAGATTTTATCAAAACAATGGAAGAATTAGAAAAAGAGAAAAGCGCAGAATGGCAAAGATTATATGGTCACTCCTTCCATTAGGATAAGCTATTAAGGAAGCGAGAGCAAAAACGTCATAATATAGGCACAAGAGCGAATTTAGAACAAAGAAAAGTTATGAACATCCAACTCAAGCCAGAAGAAGAGCAATTTATTCAAATACAAATTGCCAGAGGGAAATATAAAAATCCGGAAGCAGTTATTAGTAAAGCACTGAAACTATTAGGAGAGTGGGAAAAAGGCTATCAAAATTGGGTTGAAGAAACTCGTCAAAAAGTAGAAGTGGCTGCTGAACAGTTAGATAGAGGTGAAGGCATTGACGGGGAAGTTGTAGTTGAGCGACTGCGGGAGAAACTGCGTAAAGCTAGAGAGAACCAAGGATGAAACAACATATTATCTCTCCAAAAGCAAATCAAGATTTAGAGGAAATTATTGATTATTTTACGAGTCGTAGTATTGATGCTGGAGAGCATTTTGTTAATGAGTTTAATAAAAAATGCAGAAATCTTGCGAACTTCCCTAACATAGGACGCAGCTATGCTGATATTAAGGATTATTTAAGGGGTGTACCTTTAAATGGTTACATCATTCTTTACCGAGTTAGAGATAGCGGAATTGAAATTTTACGTGTAGTCAGTGCTTACAGAGATTTAGAATCTTTATTTGTAGAGGATGACGATTAAACAAGGATTTTTTATAAACTACAAAGAGTGTATAGAAAATCCTTACTTCTTTTGGCATACGTAAAGTTCTTCTAACGCTTTGGGATGAGTGACAAAGTAATCTTGAAGCAAGTCGCAACCCTCAGCCAGTAAATCATCTAACCCTCTGATACGCTGTAGTTTGACAGTATCGGATTCTTGAGTGGCAACGTACTGCCCATCAGGGCTAAAACCTCTAAAGTTTGAAAATATACCTATCTGTCGCCCTGATAAGTCCCAGATACTAGCTTCATCAGATTCTAAAGTAGCAATCCTCTGTCCATCAAGACTAAATTGTACGTTTGTAATGTTGCCTCGATCGCCTTTTAGTTCAGCAAGTTTCCGTCCTGATAAATCCCAGATGCGGACTGTTCCATCATCTTTTGCTGTGGCTAAGCGTTGCCCATAGGTGCTGAAACTCACGTAGTTAATGTGGTCTTGAGCGACTTTCCATTCAGCTAACTGTTTTCCTGACAATTCCCAGAGTCGAACTTTGCCTTCCTTTGTGACAGTAATAAGGTGTCGCTCATCCGAACTAAAACTTACGTCGTTGACCTTGCCTTCAAGCTCGATCTCTGCCAGTTGGTGTCCTGATAAATCCCAGACTCGTGCTGTGCCATCTTCTCCTTTTGTAGCAATTCGCTGCCCATTCGGACTGAACCTTACACTCAAGACATTACCTTGATGACCTTTAAATTGAGCTAGAAGTTTTCCTGAGAGATTCCAGATCTGTACTACACTTTCACTGTCTGGTGTTTTACTCTCTGCGACAGGTGAGTCTATGCCCTCTACAGTCAAATTGATAGACCCTTTGACTGTTGCTACAGTAGCAAGGTGTAGCCCATCAGAACTTAAGCTTACTTGGTTAATCTTGCCTCGATCGCTCCTAAATTTAGTTAACAGCTGTCCTGAAGAGTTCCAAAGCATAACTGTAGTATCATTTTCTACAGTAGCAATGAGCTGTCCTTTCCAGCTAAAGCCGTTGAACCCAGTTGTAGAGGTTTTAAATAAAACGCTATCAAAGGGTTGCGGCTTATCTTTAATAATTTCAGCTACCCGCTTTCCTGATAAATCCCAGATGCTCACAGCACCCTTAGTACCACCTGTAGCAAGCAGTTTTCCATCCGGGCTAAAAGTTACTGTTCTAAATTCATAAGGTTGACCTTTAATTTCAGCCAATAGCTTTCCTGACAAATCCAAGAGTTGAACCATGTCGCCGTCTGCAGAGACCGTAGCATAGCTCTGCCCATCCGGAGTAAAATTGGGGTCAGAACCACTTAGCTCTACTTTCCCTTGAGCTATTAGGTTTCCAGATAGATCCCAAACTGCAATCGTGTCTCGCCAAGTATCAAATGTAATAAGTCGCTGCCCATTGGAGCTAAAATCAACTCTTGAGGCAGCGCCTAGCCCCAATGTCCATTGAGCTAACTGCTTTCCTGACAAATCCCAAAGTCTAATTGTATTGTCATCTTGTCCTAAGATGGTAAGTAGTTGCCCATTTGGGCTAAAGCTTAGGTTATAGATTCCGTTCGGTTCTACTTTCCATTGAGCCAATTGCTTTCCCTGGAGGTTCCAGACTCGAACGATTTTGTCGTCTTCAATGCCTATGAGGCGCTGCCCATCTGGGCTAAACTTGACCCGATCGATATCATTACTGTACTGCTTCCAATTAATTTTAAACAATTGCTTTCCTGACACATCCCAAACTCGTGCTGTGTTGTCTCCTCCTACTGTAGTTATACGCTGCCCATCTGAGCTAAAATTTACACTATAGACTCCGCCCTGATGACCTTTCAATACAGCCAACTGCTTACCTGACAAATCCCAGATTTTCGCTGTGCCGTCTCTATGTGCGGTCGCTAGGCGCTGCCCATTAGCACTAAAACTTATATCATGGACAATGTTGAACTGGTGCATTTGGTTGATACCAGATAGTGTGTCCTGCAAAACCAATAGAGGAGTGGTTGTTGGATATTCCTGGAGAGAGCGGCTGTCTTTAACCAATGCTTGCAAGCTTTGCCCAGCACGCATAGCTGACAGTAGAGCTTCTGTGTTCTCGCGTTTAGACGACCACGAAAACTGGTCCCTGGCACGAGCTGCTTCCCTTTGTATTCTGCTAACAGCACGATTTTCTTGGAGCACCCTTTCAGAATTGAATGCCGCTAACAGTGCTGTTACTGCAACAAATATAGTTCCTGTTAGTATAATGATCGCAATCTGAATTGTTTGCTTAGCTTTGTCCTGAGCGTCAGTCAAAGTCTGATTAGCTTGAGCTAATATCTGAGCTTCTTCTTCTTTTTCCTTAAAAGCTATTTGTATTTCTCGCTTTTCCAATGCTTCAGAAGCTGAGAAAAAATTATAATCTTGCTCGCTCAAACTTTTACCAAATGCCCAAGCTTTTGCTTCTTGCAATGCCTGTCCTCGCAATAACCGTGATTCATCTTGGCAAGAAGAATTTAACCAAGCTGTTATCATGTCACTATAAGGTCGCAAATCTGCTAGTGCCTCTTGCAGCCAAATATCATTAAAAACAGATTCATAAATACGATTATAAACTTTTAGCTTACCATGCTGTTTAACGATTAATCCCGATAAAAGCAGTTGTGTTTGTTCAGGACTGTTATCAGCTGTAATATGTCCTTGTAGCAAAATTTTTTGATAAATTCCTAGCATTTTTACAGCACGTTGCTCGTTACTCAAAATGCGATCGCGGATTGTCTTCAAATGCTGAGGATTATCCTGAGATTCCCAATTATCAATAATGTACTTACGAACTAGTCCCTCAATATTAGGCTTTCTACTTTCTGCTTTTGTAACAACAAAATAGCATAATTTTTGTGTCAGAAATGGTTGTCCTAGCGTCCACTCAAGTACTTGTGTTAAAACCCATTCGGGATTTTCTACCTTATGTGTTAATCCTTGAATTAAATACGGTTTAGCTTCTTCTAGCGTAAAGCCCTTCAACTCAATTGCTTGTCCAATGTTAAATGGTGTTCGCTGTTTATCAGCAATCAAATCTGATGGTGTTGCTACCCCTAGCAGACAAAAGGTGAGGCGTTTGTATTCGGCATTGTCAACTCGCTGATTATAACAAGCACGGATAAATGCAAAAAAATCATCACTGGGAAAATCTAAGCTGAGAACGCTATCAATTTCATCAATAAAGATCGCTATGTTTTCAGTCTTCTGCACCAAAAGTATCGATTCAATAAATTCTCTAAATCGCTCCAATGGAGAGAGCCATTCGCGTTCTCGCCACCAGCTTACTAAATTGATATTCAACTCAAGCTCCACCTTCAGACTGCGGAGTATACCAGCATACCATTGCTCAGAAGTTACCTGTTGGCTACCACCTATGGAAAGATCAATGGCAGCACATTTAAATCCTTCTTTTTCTAGGCGACGCATCACTTGAACTCGCAAGCTAGATTTTCCCGTCTGTCGGGAGTTCAACACATAAGAAAACTTTCCAGCTTTTAGTGCCTCAAAAAGTTCGCTATCTGCCTGCCTAGTAACATAGGTAGAGGCATCTTCTGGCAAAGTTGCAGAAAAGAAATATTCAGAAATCATATTTGTAAAAGATTTTTCAACGGAATTTAAAGCTGTGCTAAATTACTGATAAAGCAATTTTTTCTTAGCTTTTTGGAAGCCGCTCCAAAAAGTATTGAGTATATAAATTACATTTGGAAGTACAATCATTGCCTTGCAATTGTACTAGCCCCATACTCTGTAATTTAAAGGCTTGAGTGGATTCTAGCCTTACAGGTTTGCTCGTGTTTACTACTGCACTCAAAGCTGTTACTAATTCTGAATTTTGTTTCAGATGCAACAACTGGTCTCGAAGATGGCTACTGAATGGACCTGCTTCTGTAGGTGCTATTTGCAAAAATTCCAAGAGATTAACTTTTTGACGTTTCAGGTAATCAAAAGCTTGGCTTACTAAATAGGGATGTCCTCCTACCATAGCCATCAGTTGTTCAACTTCTTGGGTTCCTACCCAATCCAGTTGATAAAGTTTTGCCAAATTCTGCACTTGCGTAGTTGTGAACTCCGGTAAAGGAAAGATGAAGCCAACGTTAGCAAGAGGGGAGCGATTGATATCCAGTGAGCTATAAACTTCTGTAGAGTGTACCAGTATCAACCGGAGTTGCTTCCAATTAACACCCCTGGAACGACTTCGCTTTGCCAAATCATTCCATCCTCGTAACAAGCAACAAAAATCCTCGGCTATAGCAGGTTCCTCAAAGACCCTATCAAGTTTATCTAATGCAAGTACTACAGGGGTAGTACGTTCTGCCAGTAAATATTCCTCGAAATAAGCTGTGATGTTATCATTACAGCCATAAATATCATCCCAAAAATCTGCTAGCTTATTAGGCAAGTCCAACTCTTTACTAACAAGCGCACAAAACCTCTGTGAGAATGTGCGTATATTGCGAAATACCTCACGATCGCATAGCGCAAAATCTACTGTTACAGTTTCATAGTTCTGCTTGTCTGCGTGCTCCAGAATCCTGTTCAATAATAAAGTTTTGCCCGTTAGTTCGGGTGCTTTAATACGGATGAGCGCTCCTGGTTGCAAAATCGCATTGCAACAGTCAGATTCAATCGGGGGACGCTCTACATAAAAGGCAGAATCCAGATCGTCAGCAATCACATCTGACAATTGCAAACCTAAAACTTCGGTAATTGCCTTTGCAATTTCGCGCCTGACTCTCTCTCCTTTGCAAAATCGCTTAACCGTGCTCTCTGATACGTGAGCTTTTCCAGCAAGGCGCTCATTAGTCAAGCGTTCTAAATAATCTCCGCCTTTATCTCTACACTGAGAATCCCTTGCTTCTCTGAGTTTTTGCAGTCCAGATTGACTTACTTGAACGGTACTTGGTTCTACTTGCATCATTATTTACCTTTATTTCGGTATATGGTATTCAATAGTTTATTCGCACTAAAGTCTAAATGAAAAGGTCAGTTTGGTTCACTTGTATCTAATTTGTCTGACCGAATCTGCTCTGGACTGGTCATTGCAGCTTGGATATTCTCGAATCATCAAGTCATGCAACAAGCAATATGGACACTAAAAAACGGCTCACGCTGATATTCGAGGCTGATGAAAACAAGTATAAAGTTGGTACCTTAGAAGTCGCTAGCCGACATCAATATGATAGTCACTTGCAGCGCCGCCTGCAGCAAAGATCGATTAATGAGGCAATGATTAAAATCACTTTGTTATATGGGAAAAAGCAATTTCGCCACGGTGCTATACTTTTTACTCTCAATGACAAAAGCTTGCATAATACATTTTACTCTCAGTTTACTGATGCCTTACGCGGTCTACGAGTTGTTTGTCTAAATGGAATTCCTAATCCTCAAATTTTAACAGTTTACTGGCATAAAGATACTAAACAAAGACTTCGTTGGTAAATAACTAATTTTGAAGTTTGTTATTGCTCACTCTGTTATTAATAAATTCCAAAAATTCAACATATCAATCATCTCGAATAGTACTCTTGACATGAAAAGAACTTTACTAACCACAGCTTTGTTTTTTTCCTTAATTGGATTATCATTTTCTTACCTTAAGGCTGTTATACCTACACAAGCACAAACATCTACTTCCGCTCCAATCTTTCCCTCAATCTATGCTCAAGACACTAGAGTGAATAGCACTGTTGCAGAACCTCGTCGAATTCGTCTGCCAAAATTTGCTACTCAACGCAGTACTAAAGAGAATCCAAATTGTATCTGTCCTTACGATAGAGCCTATAGTGGCAATATTTGTCAAGGCACTTCTGCTTATGCCAAACCCGGTGGAGATGAACCACACTGCTATCAAGGTGAATCCACAGCAAGACAATTGTGGTGGTTTAGCCCTGAGACTCGGTTTGTCGATCGCGATCGCATGGGGAAATAACTTGAAATCGCTTGTCTAAAGGCTGATTGATGTTGGGAATGCACACTGGTGGGCTGCTTCCTCGCGTGGCTACTGAGTACTGGAGGCGGAGCCTCTTTTAAGGCATTCCCAGGCTCCGCCTGGGAACGAGAGGTGAGCGATAGGTGAGCTGGAGGTTTGTTTATATAATCCTGGCTTTGAGCCTTGGGGCTTTTCCAACAGGAAGTGCTTGTTGAAAAATTTAAGTTGTTTTCCGGGAGATTACTATTCTCTTTTTATCTTTCTACAGAGGAACTTGGAAAAGGTTTTTTACTTACAGAACTTATGCAAACTGCATCGCATTTACCAGAACTGCTTCACGTTCAAACAGATACTGCTTTTCCACTCCCGCCAAATCTTTCTGTGGTTCACATCGGTAAGCCTGGTGGTCAGACTGTACCGAATATTGATGTTTCAGGTTTACCAGATGCTGATGTTGTATCGAGAGTTCATGTTCAAATTTGGGTACAGGGCAGCGATTACCAACTGGTAGATATGGGGAGTTCTAATGGTACATACCTCAATAATGTCAGGTTACAGCCACAAAACTTCTACCCTCTTAACTTGGGAGATAGGATCAGTCTGGGGCAAGGAAATAAAGTTACCTTTATCTTTCAGTACAAGCAAACTACTGTTCCAACTCCTAACAACTCAGTAGGAAATTCCAGTAACGCTGGAGTTCCACCTCATCCTTTACCAGCTACTGTTATTAATACAAATAAAGACGCAGAAATTCAAGTAACTATTATCACTCAGCTTATAGGTTTTGTTCTGATGCTGGTTGGGCTTGGCTTTTTAAGTTCAAGTCTTGTTATTGGTTCTGCTGGTTTTATATACAACACTCCACTGATTGGACTTAGTATTTTTGGAGTCTTAACCTTAACTTACGGAGGTTCAAACCGGAGGCTGGGATGGGTATTGATAGCAATAGGAGTCGCGATCGCGATCGCTAGTGGAGGTATCTTTATTGTGCCGATGACTCTTTTTTCCTTTCTGTTAGCTACGGGTTCCTTTTCGGTGGGATATCAATTGTTTACAAGTGGTAAGGTGTTTAATCTCAATCCACTTGCGATTAAAGAAGTTTTCGGGAAACGCTCTTGACAACCACAGTCTGTTACCTGCAATTGTAAGTTACCGTGAAGTTATGGGCCTGGAGTTTAGATTTATTTGTTGAAGGTTCACAGTTGGCTTAACAAGCTCGATTATGTTCACATACGACCCGCTAGACTGTCTACCTATCTAATTTCCAATGGGTGGTGCTAACGGTTGGCGGGGTGTACCACCTCCACCAATGTTATTAGGTTTGTTGTTGTCCACAACTTTTAAGGCACTAATCATCTTTGTAAGGTCAGCTTGGAGGTTTTTATCGTCATTGAAGTGACGCCCCATGACTTTTTCATATTCTTCCTCAGCTGCCCTTTCCAAGCAGATGTAGTTGAAGTCCCAGCCTGAATCGTCAACGACGTAAGCACCGTAGTCTTGCATTGCCTGGAAAATCTTTTTGCCTGCTTTGGTGGTTAGTCCCAAGCTTTTTGCTGAGACCTTAGGTGGAACAGCTAGCAAAGAACCCATGACTAGCGCTGGGTTAGAACCTTTGTATCGCTCGGGTGCGTAGTTATCAGCAGCACGGGCTGGCCAGCGATAACCGGGAGTCGGTGATGAGCGATTGTAGTGCAACCACTTGCTCCAAATCACTAGCTTGAGTGCGTGACGAATAGGATTTTTGCCTAGCAACTCGCCTTTACGAATGCTACCACCAATGCTGGACATTGCCGAGCCACCATGCCCGCCACCAAGACCATCTCCATAAATGTCTTGCTCTCCAAACCAGTAGCCGTAAAGAGGACCACCCTTTTTGCATCGAGTCGTCACGTTAAACGACACTAAAGTTTTGCCATCTGGTTTCAAAAATGCTGAGGAGTTGTTTGGAGTGAAACCCGGTCTTGCATCTGGAATGATTAAATCGTGAGGAACCCTCAATTTCTCTCCCGCTTTGGGATGCCACTGCGCCTGCTCCTGAGGTACAGTGCCGGTGCAGCGATTCTTGTCCCAACCACCTACCATATAGACATTTTGCAATGGGTCAGTCTTTTTCGTCACTACAAACCAATCGGTGTCAACTCCAGCGCCTTTTGAACCGATATAAGCATCGACGTATTTTGCGTTTGAGCCAATGGGTACATTCCAAATACTGTTACAAGCAAATGGCCAGGTGCC
This sequence comes from Scytonema sp. UIC 10036, assembly GCF_009725235.1. The sequence goes on along the minus strand of NZ_WJFC01000011.1, from coordinate 48,505 downwards.
CTTGTCTCGCGGTCTACCAGGACTGCACTTGTTGTTTGGGGTCACGCGGGTTGCTTGGGCAATAAAATTCTTGTTCCCTTGACTCACGCTTAAACTGAATGGACTTTGAGTACTAAAGCCAATTGTAGCAGTACTACTGAGAGCGTAGCTAATAGCCGTAACGGTAGGATTGAAAATAATCATTTGCCTCTGATAAGCTGACGTTAAATCATTGAGCTAACTGACGTTGAGAGCTTTCTGTAGTTTCCCATGCTGCGATCGCATAATATAGATTTACAAGCTATCAGATCGAATAAATGCCCGACTTCTTTAAAGAAGTATTCAAATCTTTAAACGCCAATGAGTCCTAGATATAAGCCGTTATCAGTTCCTCGTACACCAATGTAAAGTGCAGCAGTTGGTTCAACCGACTGGGATTCAAAACCTGCTAATGCAGGAGCAGAAGGACTAACAAAAGTAGCATTTACTTCTCTTAAAGTTCCATCACTCAATCCATTGGAGTAATACAAGCGGCGATCGTTCCCTCGTACTGCTAGGTAAAGATTTCCCTGAAGTACTGCTAACGCAGGTCTGGAAGTCGTAATAAAATTGGAATTAAATCTTGTAAATTCAGTCCAATTCACTCCATTGCTTGAGCAAGCTACATACAGATGGTTATCTGTACCTCGCACAACCATTTGTAACTGTCCATCGAAAGCAGCTAAAGCAGGAGCGTTTGGGCTTGAATCTTGATTGATACGTGTAAATTCACTCCAATTTGATATATTAGCTGAAGTAGCAATATACAAGCCATCATCAATACCATGCACAGCCATATAAAGCTGTCCGCTAAAAGATACTAAGGCTGGTTCAGACAGTGTTTAACCTTGATTAATACGACGAAAAGAGTTTTCAGTTACAACTTGCATTATTTTGTCCTTCTTGAGGATTTACTGTTTACTCTTCTCTTTATAAGCTTGTAATGACTAACGGTCGATACAGAAAAGTTAAGGACTTTAAAAAGTCAAGATAGACTTAACTTTGATTTTTTTGTCGTTAATGTATAATTTCAAAACTTAACTTTAACTGATGGCTTTTCCATCCAGAGTGAGACATTGGGACATTTGTAGCCCACTCCTACCATCTCCTGACAATTTCAACCCATTGAGCAGTACATAAAGTAGGGACTTCGACATTTAGAGTTCATTTGAGTTTACAGCCATCGTACAATCCCCATTAATGAGAACTGTATCTAAACTGAGTAGAGAAATACTTAACAGGTATGTTGAGAGTGGGTATATAATATAAACAGAGAGACAAGATATAGGATGAGTAAATAGCTTAAAAAAGTCAATTATGTAAGAAGAATTGGAGAAAGCTCCTACAGGAGAGTGATATGTTATGAAGATCTCAGCATTATTATTAGCTTGGGTTTTAATTTTCACCCCTGCAACCACCCTAGCACAACAACAAGAGTCACAAATTTATAGATTAAATATCTCAAGCGAACAAAAGCCAGAACCCGAAGTTCGATTAAAGCTACGCCTTAACCAACAAGTGCGCCTGTTGAATGCAGACATTGAGTACAGGCTTGGAGAAGCAAGAGAAATTAAACAGTTTAGCGAACCGTATATAATCGAATTCCAGAGGAGAAACAATCGGATACAACAACGCCCAGAAGCAGGTATAGAAAATATACTACCTGCCGTTAGGTAATTACTGCTAAGTGCGATCGCTATTGCTTTTTCTTCACCACGGGAGTCAGATGTTCCGGAATTCCTTCTAGTTGAATTGATTGTTGCGTATGTGGGTAACGATTGCTATAAAAAGCTACCTTGGTGGCTAGCTTTCAAACTTCCCATGAAAAAGCACTATACGCCACCCATCAGGATCTTCAATGGTTACACTTTTACCTTTCCAATATGGGTTTTCTGGCTCTACTTCGGGATATCCCAAATCGGCAAGACGGTTTTTGATTTGGGTGATTTTTTCTTTTTCAGGTATATATAGTACCAGTAAATTATCTTTTGTTGGAGCAAGACAAGGACTTCCACTTTGGTGAGTTGTAAATTCCAGGTGATATTGAGCTTCAGGCAATCCAAACATGACTCCGTCGTATCCATCATGCTCTGTAAAGGAGTACAGCTTTTTCAATCCCAAGCCATTTTCATAAAACTCAATCACATCTGCTAGTTTGTCCGTTGGTCCCCAACCTACGTGTTTTCGTATTTTTAGGCAAAACCCGACAAGTATTGAGTATCCATGCGCCAGCCGTCAGAAAAAGTCAGAAATCGTCAGTATCCGTAATAAATAGTATTTATTTTATACAAAATGATTCAATGTTTACGTAATCGTGCTTGGTAAATTGATGTCTAAATCAGAGACAAACAACAAAAACAACTGACCAAAAGGGGATAAACAAATGGACGTTAACATGATTCTTGAACAATGCCAACTTATCAACGACCAATCTGAGAAGAAGCACATTACAATCTTAGGGGCAGGAATTGCAGGTTTGGTAGCAGCATACGAACTCGAACGTTTGGGACATACTGTTGAAATATTAGAAGGTAGTCCCCGCATCGGTGGACGGGTGTGGACGCATCGCTTTGGTAACGAACCCGATGCACCGTATGCCGAACTTGGTGCAATGCGTATTCCTAGCAACCACTCTCTGACACTGCATTACGTGCAAGAAATGGGACTCAACGACAAATTGTGCAAGTTTATGACCGTGTTTGAAGAAAGCAACGCCAAAATGAATATTGATGGGGAAGTCATCCGCATGAAAGATGCACCCCGCGTGCTGCAACAAACAGAAGGTGGGCTGTTGACTGACACTCGTTACAGCGAAAAAACTCGCTTGTTTGCCGCTTGGCTCAAAACTATTATTAATACCATCGCACCAGGTAATCTGCGTGCTGATTTTGAACGCGATTTGCAATCTCACTTAATGGATGAATTAGAGCGTTTAGATTTAGAACCTTACTTCAGTGAAGACGGTGAAACTATCGATCTGCACTCCTTCCTAACTCAAAATCCTAGCTTCCGTGCCAAGTGCTCCCAAGGGTTAGACATTTTCCTCGGCGACATTATGATTGAAACCAGCCACGACTTGTTACAACTTCAAGGTGGAATGGATCAACTTATCCAACGCTTGGCAGCGTCAATTAAAACAGATATTAAGTGCAATGCTGAAGTGGTAGCACTCCGTGTGGAAAAAGACTACACCCAAATTACCTGGAAACAAAACGGTCAATTGCACACCAAGAACTGCGATTATGTCTTATGCACCATTCCCTTCTCTATACTCCGGAAAATGGAATTGAGTGGTTTTGACGAGCAAAAGTTGGACTCCATCCACAACACTGTTTATTGTCCCGGTACTAAGGTAGCATTTCACACTCGTGAAGCTTTCTGGCAACAAGAAGGCATTAAAGGTGGTGCTTCTTTCAGTGGAGAAGGTGTACGTCAAACATACTATCCCTCTGTCAAGTTTAATCCCGAATGTGGAAGCGTCATATTAGCCAGCTACACCATTGGTGACGATGCCGATCGCATGGGCAAAATGTGCGAACTTAAACGTTTTGACTATGTCCAAAATACTGTCAGCAAGATTCACCCTGAACTGAACACACCTGGAATAATTGTGGACAAAGCATCCATTGCTTGGGGTAACTACAAGTGGAGTGCTGGTGGATGCACAATTCATTGGGATGACAGCGAATCCAATTACTTAGCAGCACAAAGACCGCAAAACAACCTGTTCTTTGCTGGCGAACATTGTTCCAGATTCCCTGCTTGGCTGCAAGGTTCTATTGAGTCAGCCTTGGAAGCAGTGTGCGATATCGTCAAAAAAAAGCAAGTTACACGGTCTACTACTGTAACTCACACTATTTCTCCTACAAATCGTAAGTTAACAATAGTCTAAACAATGCCCAATGCCCAATGCCCTTGATAGAGGTAAGCATTAGAAAAATTTAACAGTTTGTCCGTTATAAATCCTTTGGTTTTTACCTGCCACCTGCGGGTTTTTTGATGAAATTGAAAACTGCTGTAATTAATATTTTTTGGCAATGTGAAAGGAGGAAATATATGAAAGCTGAAGATTGCCTCCAAAATCATATTCTATCCGATGTCTCAATCCCGTAAATAAAGCATCTTTACTCTGTGAATCTAACTTTATGTACGGAGAATAAGTGTTCAAAAGCATTAAATCTTCATTGACATTGTAGGTCAATGAAGATAAAAATTGTCCAGATATTAAGTCTTTGAATTGCCCCGAATCAATGACTATTTGTCCCAATCTGCTCAATATCTGTTTTTGAGTTTCTCTGTCTATATTTGACCCAATCAATACCATAAAATTTAAGGCTTGTCAAGAAAAACTAGTGGTTCATCGCATAAATTCTGATGGGTCGATCCCCGACTCTCCTTCCCAGGCGGAGCCACCGGATCGAGGTGACTGCCCATCAAAATTAATGTGGTGGACCACTAGCTAGAGTGCTGCCAATATAGAAGTCAGAAAAAAATTTAGGAAATTTGAATAAAACCTCAAAACTCGCTCCATGAGTTAACAGGACAGTTAGTCCATTAACGCACACACGAGGGAGGTATAAGTAGGCATCAAATTGAAACTGATTACAATAACTATCTTTGCCGCAAGCAAGAAAGTTAAAAGAGTCCCAGAGGATGGGGATAGAGGGGTATAGAGTTGGTATTGTAGTTGTGCTAATTTAAAGCCAATCTTGTCAGCCAGCCAGGGTGTTATGGATAACGGTAATCAAAAAATTGTTCGGCTAGTTCAACAAACCTGTCAGCATCCCCAGGGTAGCCTTGAGCGCCAAGAGGGTTTGACGGAAATTGTTAAACTTGTGCAAAGAAAACTGTGGAAAGAGAACTCGCCCTTCTATCAGGATGCTTTGCAACGAACTTGGCTTTACTTCTGCCGCAATCTCTGCGAAGCAACAACTGGAGAAAAATTCGATTCGGAACGCAGTACTGTTGTGACTTGGCTGAATGCTTACCTCAAGCTAGAACTACGAAAGTTTTACACCCAAGGTCAGAAAACAGCACAGCGATTTGTGTCGGTGCAAATTTCCGACAAGGGTGAAGAAATTGACCCTTTGGAAACTGTAGCCGCACCAGTTGATGTTCCTTCCATGTTGGAAGTGACACGGGAGTGGGCAGAAACAGATTTAACAGGTGAGTTGAGGAGTATTCATATCAAAGGTCACCCAGAAATCACTTGTCAAGCTATTATTCTACGGCGTTTACCTCCAGAGACGAGTTGGAAAGAAATAGCAGCAGAATTCAAGGTTCCGTTACCCACCTTAAGTACCTTTTATCAAAGGCAGTGCCTCCCACGCCTCCTTAAATTTGGGGAAGAACAAGGATATTTGTAAAGTAAAAGGAAAGTGAATAACTATGGCTGGAATAACACATGAAATATACGATCGCACTATTGTGTTACCCATTACTGAAGAAGCACGCAATACCGCTCGTCAATTGGCAGCACGTCAACCAACTCCGGAAAAGGCGGAACAAGTGTTGTTGAATACTTTGGCGGTGTCAGTCGTTGACAACTACTTACAAATGATGGATATTCCTACAGATATTGCAGCAAGTTACAGCCGCAATGCGTTTGTTTGCTTGTGCAGTGATGTTGCCGATCTAATTGTTACAGGATTGGGCCGTTTGGAATGCCGTCCGGTGACACCGCACGAGCAAACCTGTCATGTTCCTGTCGATGTCTGGGGCGATCGCATTGGTTATACTGCGGTACAGATGGATGAAACTCTGGAAGAGGCTGCAATTTTAGGTTTTATCCCAACGGTGGAAGCAGAAGAAATCCCGTTGCATCAATTTCAACCACTCAGAAATTTACTGAGATCTTTAAATCAACTGCGTGAAAAAGTATCTCCATCTGTTAGTGCTACTGCACAACTCACAAATCTCAACCAATGGTTGCGGAACGCTTTTGAAACTGGTTGGCAAACTCTGGATTCTTTGGTAAGTACACAGCAAACCAATTTAGCTTTTGGCTTCCGACAATTCCGACAAAATACCAGTTCGCGTGGTGGCAAAACAATCGAGCTACAGACCCCACAAGGAAATTATTCCATTATCCTTGCAGTCTCGCTGGCATCAAGTACTGAATTTACATCTGTATCAGAAGAACAAGAAATTGATATCCACGTGCAAGTTATCCCGGCTGCGGCACAAACAGCCCTTCCACCCGGTTTGCAACTCATGATACTTGATGAGTCTGGAGCTATTTTTGAGGAAACTCAAGCTTTATCTGACGACGATTTTCTTCAGTTGCAAATTGGTGGTCATCCCGGTGAGAAATTTAGCATTCGAGTCGCACTTGGTGATATCAGTACTACAGAAAACTTTATTATCTAATTAAGAAGAAAACCTGTAAGGAGCGACGCCAAGACAGTGAGAAAGTTAGTTGTTTTTGAGTTGGGAGAAGGAGACTTTGAAAGTGGGTTTCCCATTAGGTTGCAAATAGGTGAGGAGGGAAAAAATCCTTCAGTGGAAATCCGGGGTAAGTTACCACCTAACCCCGATATCATCAAACACTATGAGATTTGGAACTCTGCTTATTGCAATTTGGAAATGTTATATCGGTTGTCATCTAAAAATAAGGGAAAAGCAACCCGTGGTTCTTTTCTTAAAGATTGCAACCACGCAGCTAATATCTTGCGGAATAGTCTCAATATTTGGTTGAACTCAGATGCACTCCGATTAATCAGAGAGAAATTTATCCAAAAAGTTTCATCCGAGGATGAAATGCGGGTTCTGATTCAAACAATGGACGTGCGATTACAGCGTTTTCCTTGGCACTTGTGGAATTTATTTGAATCTTACCCCAAGGCTGAAGTTGCTGTTATTTCTCCATTTTATGAGTGTGTTGGAAAAAGACCTACTAAGTCTAGGGTAAGAATTTTAGCTATTTTAGGAAACAGTACAGGTATTAACACTCAAGCAGATGCAGCTTTGTTGAAACAGCAACTTCCTGATGCGGAAATTTTATTTTTATCCGAGCCACAGCGTCAAGAGTTAACAGAAAAATTGTGGGATGATAAAGGGTGGGATATTCTCTTTTTTGCCGGACATAGTTCCAGTCAACTAGATGGCGAAAGCGGGTGGATTCATATTAATCAAACAGATACTTTAACAATTGCCGAGTTAAAACAATCTTTAAAAAAAGCTGTTGAAAATGGGTTAAAATTAGCAATTTTTAATTCTTGTGACGGTTTGGGTTTGGCAAGGTCTTTGGTGGATTTATGTATTCCGCAAATGATTGTGATGCGTCAACCTGTACCGGATAAAGTAGCACAGACATTTTTAAAATACTTTTTAGAAGCGTTTTATCGCGGGGAGTCTTTATATTCTGCTGTTAAAGAAGCACGAGGAAAATTAGAGGGATTGGAAGATGAATTTCCTTGTGCAACTTGGTTACCAGTGATTTATCAAAATTCTCCAGAAGCACCACCAACTTGGAAAGATTGGCAGGAAAAGTCTAAAGACTGGATTTCAGAACGGCGTCACAGATTAAAATTATATGCTGTCGCTCTCACAAGTTTAGCAGTGACGGCTTGTGTTGTTGGTGTGCGATCGCTGGGAATGTTTCAACCCACAGAATTAAAAGCTTTTGACCAAATGTTGCAATGGCGACCAGAGGAGGGGTTAGACGAACGTTTATTAATTGTCAAAGCCACTGAAGAGGATTTTCAGCAACTCAATCAAGATCCACTGCATGACGAAACCTTAGCAAAAATTCTCAAAAAAATAGAAGCTCATAAACCCATTGCTATTGGCATCGACCTTTATCGGGATTTACCACAGGGTAAGGGACAAGAACAATTACTCAAAATTTTTAAAGAAAGCGCGAGCCTAATTGCCATCTGTAAAAGACCAGATGAAAACGATCGAGGGTTTGGACCGCCTCCCGCCAACTTACCTCAAGAAAGCTTGGGCTTCAATGACGTACCAAATGAATTCATCCTGCGCCGTCAATTATTATCAATGGATTTAAAAGCCCAAAATACTTGTCCAACACCTTATAGCTTGTCTTTTCAACTTGCAACTCGGTACTTAGAAGCGAAAAAATATTCTATCAAACTGACCAAGCAAAACCAATGGCAAATTGGCTCTGTTGTTTTCAAGCGTTTATTACCTCATAGTGGGGGCTATCAAAAGTTTCATGCTGGTGGATATCAGATATTACTGAATTATCGACTCCCCATAGAACTTGCTGAGTCAATGACTATTACAGATATTTTAAAAGGTCGTGTTCATCCTGAAATCATTAAAAATCGGATTGTCTTAATTGGTGCAGATACAGAGGGTAGAGACCGTCATTTTACTCCTTTTACTGGTGGTAAGGGATTTTCTCAAGATATACCTGGAGTACTCATTCACGCACAGATGGTCAGTCAAATTCTGAGTGCAGTGGAAGATGGCCGTCCCCTGTTATCGGTTTGGTCGCTATGGGGTGATGCACTGTGGATTTTGGCTTGGGCTTTGGTAGGTGGTTTGTTAGCTTGGCGCTGTCAGTTGCTATTACACTTGATAATTGGTAACAGTGTTGCACTCATTATATTAGGTGGTGTGTGCTTCAACTTTCTACTTATAGGAGCTGTTTGGATTCCGTTTGTTCCTTCATCTGTGGCTTTGGTTGTTACCAGCACAAGTTTAATGACCGCCGCATTTAGAGCAAAACAATAGTTACCCAACAAACGCCTCAAGAAGTTGGGTTTCGTTCCTCAACCCAACCTACACAAAATCTGACTGTTTAAAAGAAATGTAAAGATTGAACTGCCATTACGAAAACTTACGATTTACCGTGTATTTACTTAATAGAACTTCAATTTAACACTCTTACACTCCTTAGGTTTGAGACTTTGGGAAAGAGGGAAAGTTCAATGCAAGATGAGGTACATCCGAAAAATAAAAAAAATTTTTCTGGATTTGAATAAAACCTTGAATCCAAGAGCACAAATATTTAGAGAGTTGCAGTTGTGCTGCTTAAAGAAGAAACTTAAGCGGGAACAACTTTTACTCAAAAATCAATTTTTTTCAGTCACTGTTAGGAGTATACCATGTTTTCTCAAAGATTAGCAGCAACTCTAAAACTAGAACAATCACAACCACCCAAGCAAAAAAAGTTATCTCTCATCGCGAAAATTCACAGAAGTACACTGTGGTGGTTTGATATCAGCACCACTAGCAACAGATCTATGCCAAAGCCACCCCGTACAGGCGGTACGGATACAAAAGGCGCAGGCGATCGCAGATAATGTTATGTCCGGTTGAATAATTATTATTTAAACCTCACGCAAAGGCGCAATCGTCGCAAAGCAAAGATGCAAGTTTTGTAATCACTAATTAACAACCCTGTAGACTTGAAACTTAGTTTGCGCTTTTAAGATAGCAATCTATCAAAGATTTTAGAAACCGCATATAGCAATTCTATTTGAGATCTAAACAAGGGAGACAAGGAAGATAAGGAGGACAAGGAAGACAAGGAAGAGGTGCTTGTAAATCATTTAAGACTGCCATATAAACGCAAATATATGTAATATCAAGTGATAAAAATTACTAGAAGTTAAACAGCTAGCCCAACCCGGTTTTTCTGAAAAACCGGGTTTTTCATATAGTAGAGATATAAAACTGCTTAATCATTCGTGACACTTTTATAGCGGCTGGCATCTAGATAAAGAACAAGTTCATCTGCGTGTATCCGCGTGAAGGGTGCGGTTCCGGAAATCTTGCTGTAAACCCATCTGAAAACTTGATAACATTCACTCAAAACCATTCTCTAAAAAATTTTCCTGAAGTTGAATAAAACCTGTCGGATAGGCGCAGAAATATATAGAGAGTCGCGGGTGCGCTAATAACAAAGATTTCAATTCAGAGTTATATGTCCAATCTACTTGTGTGATAAACACCGACTCTCACTCACTATTTCTTTGATTTTTATTGCTGAATTTTGCCAACTTATTACTAAAATATTAGGAGTCAGTTATGTTTGCTAAAAAAATTGCTACCATCGGATTATTAAGTGTATCAGCAACTGCGATCTTATTTGCAAATGCGGCGAATGCTCAAGTGGTGAATCAACAGATTAAGGGTGTGGCTAATGGCCCGGAGACATTTGTGGATGCAGCGAACTACACGGAAAATCCTACAGGAATTTTAAATCAAGCCATTGATTGTGAAGCCAGAAATGATGTTCCACAGATTGACCCACGTTGCGATGCTCGCAACACGGCAATTTATGATTCACACCGCACCTCTTCACCAACAGACGAGCCCGAACCCAAGCGCGAAACCGATTCATCAACTACCAATATTCCCAGTATCAGCCAACAGGTAGAAAACGGTGGCACAAACACAACTGTGATTACTCCCACCACAGCCAACTCTGATTCAAACAGCAGTAGTGAATCCAACAGTAGCTCTGATGCCAAAGCCACAATCCGCGACAGTGGTAACAGCCACAATACCAATGAGAACAATGCTCAAGGTGGTTCGGCCACAGTCGGTCATGTCAATAACAGTTCTAGCTCTTCGGTTGGTGACCAAAAGAACCAACAATCTGTAACTACTGGTGCTACAACTGTCGCCCCCAATGTTTCCCCCAGCACACGTGTCAAGGTGGAAGGTGCGCGACACAACCACATTCAGTTTGGTTCGCAAGCACCCGGAACTGGCGGTGAAGCTTTCTCATTCCAATACAGTTCGGCTTGTGGCGCATCGGTGAACTACCGCCAAGGTTTTGCTCTCAAGCCAAAGCGCATTGGTGGTGGTGGTTTGGGTTTTGCGTTGGATGTTTCTAGCACTGGCATGGATACTATCGAAAGTCGGGATGCTGTTCAAAATAAGATGGAAAGCGCATTTCTTGTAGCGATGAGCGTTGTCAACAACCAACAAACTTTCGAGCAACGCCTCAACTCCGGTGCAGTCTCTCGTCAAGAAGCTTACACCAGAGCGATCGCTAACTGTGCTTCTTTCGTCCCAAATAGCGATCCGCCCACAGTTTACGAGCAACCGACAACACCTACAACTGACGTTGATAAACCCCGCACTTGCACTGCTGTTGGCTGCAACTAAATGAGATACAAGCATATGCAGGCGATAGGGCAGTATCGCCGGTCAGCCTCTGGCTGATTGTAGATCAGCCCCATTGAAGGTGTAAAGAGGGACTGAGGCGATATCGAGTCCCGTGAATCAGCAAAAAACAGCGATCTCATGACAAATGTAATGCCCGCATAATGACATTTCTAAGATGCACGCACACAGTTGGTACTGATATCTTCAAAACAACAACGGACGAACTACAAACAGAAGACTGAACAACAAAGTCAATTTTCATTTGAATTTAAAAGGAGAAATAAGAAGATGCTGTTATTTTTCACCATGCCACTAGACGAAACATCTCAGTTAAATAGAGGAAGACTATTTTTGATTGATGAAGCGCAAGGAATTGTCGGCAGATGGGTGGCGACAAGCAGCACCGCAGATAAGCAAGGCGTCAAAGATTGGAATGTACGTGGCGGAGCATTACCGCCTACTTATGAGTTGTCTCAACCATTAGCTTTTTATTCTGTGGCAGTCAACCCTGTAGACTTGAAACACGTCAAGGGAGTAGAAGGCAACGGGTATCCGATTACACCTTTTGAGGTGAAAACAAAGGATGGCGGGACTCGCAGCGATTTGCTGATTCACCGCGATGCCAATGTGCCAGGAAGTATGGGTTGTATCGTCCTCTCAGATGGTGAGTTCGCTGATTTTGAAAAAGTTTTCGCAGAAAAATGCCAACAGCACAAAGAAGTTAAACTTCTGGTTGGTTACACCTACTAAACCACAGAAAATTCTATCCATTCCCCTCAGCCATATATCAGTAGCTCACAGCCATGGCATTTCGAGTTTCCAAAAATTTTTCCGCGCTTTGAATAAAACCTTGAATCCAAGAGCAGAAATATTTAGAGAGTTGCAGTTGTGCTGGACAAACAAGAAACTCAAGGGACAACAACTCTCACTTCATTAATCAATTTTTTCGGTCACTATTAGGAGTCTACCATGTTTTCTCAAAGATTAGCAGCCACTCTAGAACCAGAACAATTACAACAATCCAAGCAAAAAAAGTTATCTCTCATCGCCAAAATTCACAGAAGTACACTGCGGTGGTTTGATAGCAGCACCACTAGTAGCAGATCCATGCCAAAGCCACCCCGTACAGGCGGTACGGATACAAAAGGCGCAGGCGATCGCAGATAATGTTATGTTCTGTTGAATCATTATTATTTAAACCTCACGCAAAGCCGCACTCGTCGCAAAGCAAAGATGCAAGTTTTGGAAGTCCCTAATTAACAACCCTGTAGACTTGAAATACGTCAAGGGAGTAGAAGCCAACGGATATCCCATTACACGTAGCTGACAAAGATGGCATTTCGAGTTTCCAAAAATTTTTCCGCGCTTTGAATAAAACCTTGAATCCAAGAGCAGATATATTTAGAGAGTTGCAGTTGTGCTGGACAAACAAGAAACTCAAGGGACAACAACTCTCACTTCATTAATCAATTTTTTCGGTCACTATTAGGAGTCTACCATGTTTTCTCAAAGATTAGCAGCCACTCTAGAACCAGAACAATTACAACAATCCAAGCAAAAAAAGTTATCTCTCATCGCCAAAATTCACAGAAGTACACTGCGGTGGTTTGATAGCAGCACCACTAGTAGCAGATCCATGCCAAAGCCACCCCGTACAGGCGGTACGGATACAAAAGGCGCAGGCGATCGCAGATAAGCCACATTCGCGGCAGACAGTTGGGACTGATATCTTCAAAACAACAACTGACGAACCACAAACAGCAAAAAGACTGAACAACAATCACAAAGTCAATTTTCATATTAATTCAAAAGGAGAAATAAGAAGATGCTGTTATTTTTCACCATGCCACTAGACGAAACATCTCAGTTAAACAGAGGAAGACTATTCCTGATTGATGAAGCACAAGGAATTGTCGGCAGATGGGTGGCGACAAGCAGCACCGCAGATAAGCAAGGCGTCAAAGATTGGAATGTACGTGGCGGAGCATTACCGCCTACTTATGAGTTGTCTCAACCATTAGCTTTTTATTCTGTGGCAGTCAACCCTGTAGACTTGAAACACGTCAAGGGAGTAGAAGGCAACGGGTATCCGATTACACCTTTTGAGGTGAAAACAAAGGATGGCGGGACTCGCAGCGATTTGCTGATTCACCGCGATGCCAATGTGCCAGGAAGTATGGGTTGTATCGTCCTCTCAGATGGTGAGTTCGCTGATTTTGAAAAAGTTTTCGCAGAAAAATGCCAACAGCACAAAGAAGTTAAACTTCTGGTTGGTTACACCTACTAAACCACAGAAAATTCTATCCATTCCCCTCAGCCATATATCAGTAGCTCACAGCCATGGCATTTCGAGTTTCCAAAAATTTTTCCGCGCTTTGAATAAAACCTTGAATCCAAGAGCAGAAATATTTAGAGAGTTGCAGTTGTGCTGGACAAACAAGAAACTCAAGGGACAACAACTCTCACTTCATTAATCAATTTTTTCGGTCACTATTAGGAGTCTACCATGTTTTCTCAAAGATTAGCAGCCACTCTAGAACCAGAACAATTACAACAATCCAAGCAAAAAAAGTTATCTCTCATCGCCAAAATTCACAGAAGTACACTGCGGTGGTTTGATAGCAGCACCACTAGTAGCAGATCCATGCCAAAGCCACCCCGTACAGGCGGTACGGATACAAAAGGCGCAGGCGATCGCAGATAAGCCACATTCGCGGCAGACAGTTGGGACTGATATCTTCAAAACAACAACTGACGAACCACAAACAGCAAAAAGACTGAACAACAATCACAAAGTCAATTTTCATATTAATTCAAAAGGAGAAATAAGAAGATGCTGTTATTTTTCACCATGCCACTAGACGAAACATCTCAGTTAAACAGAGGAAGACTATTCCTGATTGATGAAGCACAAGGAATTGTCGGCAGATGGGTGGCGACAAGCAGCACCGCAGATAAGCAAGGCGTCAAAGATTGGAATGTACGTGGCGGAGCATTACCGCCTACTTATGAGTTGTCTCAACCATTAGCTTTTTATTCTGTGGCAGTCAACCCTGTAGACTTGAAACACGTCAAGGGAGTAGAAGGCAACGGGTATCCAATTACACCTTTTGAAGTAAAAACAAAGGATGGCGGGACTCGCAGCGATCTGCTGATTCACCGCGATGCCAATGTGCCAGGAAGTATGGGTTGTATCGTCCTCTCAGATGGTGAGTTTGCTGATTTTGAAAAAGTTTTCGCAGACAAATGCCAACAGCACAAAGAAGTTAAACTTCTCGTTGGTTACACTTATTAAATTTATTAAGAGGAAAGCAATATGAAACTTCAAGATATTGTCAAGCTTAACGAATCCTTCGAGTTTGATTATTTAGGACAAGATCGCGAGTTAGCACAACAAATTCAAATTCGCCTGAGAGAGCTAAAATTACTTTCTGGAGTTGCCGACGGCGCTTATGGACCAATCACTAAACAGGCAATAGTAAAATTTGCTCAAGCCTTTAACCTACCCGAACTTTTAAATGCAGCATTTGCAGAAAAGCTCATTGAAGCTAAGGAAGTTCCCAATACCATAGCCTTAATTCCTACAAGCTTACCTATTTCTGGCGTTGAGTTAATTAAACGCTTTGAAGGTTGTTTTCTCAATGCATATCCCGATCCTTTAACCAAGCGAGAACCTATCACAATTGGTTGGGGATCGACTAAGAAACGTGATGGTAGTGAGTGGCATCTTAGAGAGAGCATTTCCCAACAAGAAGCTGATGAGCTTTTGATTCTTCAGTTGGAGAGAGATTACTTACCCGATCTAGCAAAAATACCTTGTTGGAGCGAACTCAACCCTAACCAACAAGGAGCATTACTCAGCTTTGGCTACAACTTGGGAAGTAAATTCTATGGTGCTCCTAACTTCAATTCAATCACTACAGTTTTAAACAATCGTGATTGGTCCAAAATCCACGAAACTTTTATCAAGTATCGCAACCCTGGAACAAATGTTGAGCAAGGGCTTTTGGCACGAAGGCAAGCTGAAGCTGAACTATTTTTGACACCATACCCTTAGTTTGCGCTTTTAAGATAGCAATCAATCAAAGAGTTTAGAAACCACATATGAACGCAGATAGGTGTACTATCAAGGGATAAAAATTACTAGAAGTTGAAGAAGAAGTCAGAAGACAGAATTCAGAATTCAGAATCAATTGGATGGGGATTCAGACCCCAACCAATTGTAGACACCGTGTAGACGGTGGGGATTTAAACCCCTTTACTCATCCACCAGTCGCACAGAATTCAATTCTGAATTCTGGCTCCTGACTCCTGAGTTCTTCTTGTTAAACAGCTAGCCCAACCCGGTTTTTCAGAAAAACCGGGTTTTTCATTTAGCAAAGATATAGCAATCCTAAATCATTTATGAGAGTTTTATAGCGGCTGGCATCCAGATAAAGAACAAGTTCATCTGCGTGCATCCGCCTGAAGGGTGCGGTTCCGGAAATCTTGAACGTATTAAACCCAACTGAAAACTTGAAAACATCCACTCAAAACCATTCTCTAAAAAATTTTCCGGAGAGTGAATAAAACCTTGAATCCAAGAGCAGAAATATATAGAGAGTCGCGGGTGGGATAACAAAGATGTTCACTGATAGTCACCTCACTCATCTACTGGTGCGATCAACACCCAGACAACGCTCTCTCACTTGTTTTTGATTTTTATTTATCAAGTCGTCAAAGTTATTACTTAAATCATTAGGAGTCAGTTATGTTTGCTAAAAAAATTGCTACCATCAGTTTATTAAGTTTATCAACCACTGCGATTTTATTTGCAAATGTTGCCTCAGCTCAAGTGGTGAATCAACAGATAAAGGGTGTGGCTAATGGCCCGGAGACATTTGTAGATGCAGCGAACTACACGGAAAATCCTACAGGAATTTTAAATCAAGCCATTGATTGTGAAGCAAGAAATGATGTTCCACAGATTGACCCACGTTGCGATGCTCGCAACACGGCAATTTATGATTCACACCGCACCTCTTCACCAACAGACGAGCCCGAACCCAAGCGCGAAACCGATTCATCAACTACCAATATTCCCAGTATCAGCCAACAGGTAGAAAACGGTGGCACAAACACAACTGTGATTACTCCCACCACAGCCAACTCTGATTCAAACAGCAGTAGTGAATCCAACAGTAGCTCTGATGCCAAAGCCACAATCCGCGACAGTGGTAACAGCCACAATACCAATGAGAACAATGCTCAAGGTGGTTCGGCCACAGTCGGTCATGTCAATAACAGTTCTAGCTCTTCGGTTGGTGACCAAAAGAACCAACAATCTGTAACTACTGGTGCTACAACTGTCGCCCCCAATGTTTCCCCCAGCACACGTGTCAAGGTGGAAGGTGCGCGACACAACCACATTCAGTTTGGTTCGCAAGCACCCGGAACTGGCGGTGAAGCTTTCTCATTCCAATACAGTTCGGCTTGTGGCGCATCGGTGAACTACCGCCAAGGTTTTGCTCTCAAGCCAAAGCGCATTGGTGGTGGTGGTTTGGGTTTTGCGTTGGATGTTTCTAGCACTGGCATGGATACTATCGAAAGTCGGGATGCTGTTCAAAATAAGATGGAAAGCGCATTTCTTGTAGCTATGAGCGTTGTCAACAACCAACAAACTTTCGAGCAACGACTCAACTCCGGTGCAGTCTCTCGTCAAGAAGCTTACACTAGAGCGATCGCTAACTGTGCTTCTTTTGTCCCAAATAGCGACCCTCCCACAGTTTACGAGCAACCAACAACACCTACAACTGACGTTGATAAACCCCGCACTTGCACTGCTGTTGGTTGTAACTAATACCAAATCAATCAATCTCCAACTTTTTCTCTGGAATGTTTCTGGTGGGATGGTGCTCGTAGCCCGTCCCCTTTTTCTTTTGCGGCACTCTTCATCCCATTCTCGAAAAAATTTTCCGGAGAGTGAATAAAACTGTGAAGACGCGAGCAGAGATATATAGAGAGTTGCAATTGCGCTCCAAACAGAACGACATTGATATTATGACAAATGTAATGTCCAGATAATGACATTTCTAAGATGCAAGCTCAAAGTTTGTACTGATATCTTAAAGTCATGAAGTCAAGAACATAAAGGGCGGTGCTGTTATTTCTCACTATTCCTTGTAAGATTGCTTCTGGATGAACGTTGTGAGCTTGTGACCAACCACGCTCCCATAAGTAAATTGCCAGTGCAAGAGTGTTGTTGGTAACACCAAAGCGGACAACTTTCATCTTGCTTTAATTAATTGTTTGCAACCAAATGAGGTACTCCTTATTGTAAGGGTATAAGACCGCCACGTTCTTACCAATGTACTTCATTCTACCTAAAAAATGCTGTATAAGATTTCTCTTGCTAACTTTCTGGCAATCTCATATTTTGTTTGCTGTGTAAAATCGTAAATAATCATTCTTTTTCCAATATCTCATGAATAATAGCCTATATGTCAAAACAATTCTGATTCTAGCTGCCAATCCCACAAATACCTCCAGGTTACGACTGGATGAAGAGGTGCGGGAAATTGATGAAGGATTGCGACGCTCTAACCAGCGCGAGCAGTTTAAGCTAGAGCAAAAATGGGCAGTGCGATCGCGAGACTTTTACCGAGCTATTTTGGATTATCAACCTCAAATAGTTCATTTCAGCGGGCATGGAGCAGGGCAAGAAGGTCTTGTCCTAGAAGATGAAATGGGGCAGCCAGCGTTTGTTAAGGCAGATGCATTAGCAGGTATGTTTGAGATATTTGCTACAAACGGTGTAGAGTGTGTAGTGTTGAACGCTTGCTACTCAGAGGCGCAGGCAGAAGCCATTAGTCAGCACATTAATTATGTCATTGGCATGAACCAAGCAATTGGGGATAGAAGCGCTATCAATTTTACCGTCGCATTCTACGATACTCTTGCAGCTGGGAAAGATGTAGAGTCTGCTTTTAAGTTAGGCTCATCTCAGCTTATTAGCTTAAATGAATACTCCACTCCAGTATTTAAGAAAAAAAACCACATCACTCAAACTCAATCTAACTTTATTCCTCCCAACCCCTATCAAGGATTGTTTGCTTTTGGTGAGAAAGATGCAGAATTCTTTTATGGAAGAGAGAAATTTGTTGAGAATTTATTCCAAACCACTCATAAAGATCCCTTAATAACTGTAGTGGGTTCTAGCGGTAGCGGGAAATCCTCCGTCGTTTTTGCGGGATTGATTCCACGCTTGCGAACAGAAGGCACTTGGTTAATTGAATCTTTTCGTCCTGGTAAACAACCATTTGATGAGCTAGCTTCTGCTTTGGTGCGTCAGCTAGAACCAGAGCTTGGTAATCTCGAGCGAGTAGTCAAGGCAGTGAAATTGGCAGAAAGGCTAAAAAATGGTGAAATAAGTTTGCAGCAGATAGTGTCTGGCATTTTGGAAAGTTCCAATAAACGTCTATTGTTAATAGCAGACCAATTTGAGGAACTTTATACTCTTTGCCAGGATAAAAAACAACAGGAGCGCTTTGTTGATATTTTACTAGAAGCTATTTATCAAAAAAGTCTAACGTTAGTTCTTACTCTCAGAGCTGACTTTTACGATGATGTTTTATCCTACCCTCCGTTTTGTCATGCATTGCAAGAGTTTACGCCTCAGTTACTGAGTTCGATGAGTCGGGACGAACTCAAAGCAACCATTGAGATGCCCGCTCAAAAGTTGAAAGTGCAGTTAGAAGAACATTTAACAGAACGAATATTAGATGATGTCGGCCAAGAACCAGGTTCTTTACCCTTATTAGAATTTGCGCTCGCTGAATTATGGAAGAAACAGCAAAATTATGTATTGACTCATAAAGCATATGACGAAATCGGGGGTGTGAAACAAGCTTTGGTTAAACACGCTCAAGAGGTTTATAACAAACTTAGTGATGTCGAGAAGATACAAGTACAACGCATTTTTCTGCCATCAGTTCGCCCTGGAGAGGGAACAGAGGATACTAGGCGCTTAGCTACCCGCACAGAAGTTGGGGAAGAGAATTGGGGACTGGTTATTCGTTTAGCCGGTCCTGAAGCACGTTTAGTCGTGACAGGACATAATGATAAGTCTGGTGAAGACACGGTGGAGGTAGTTCATGAAGCGCTGATTCGCGAATGGGGAACTTTGCGAGAGTGGATAAACGCTAACCGTCAGTTTCGCCTTTGGCAAGAACGGCTAAAACTAGCAATACACGAATGGAAAAATAGCGATCGCGACCCTGCTGCATTATTGCGGGGCGTACCGCTAGCTGTAGCAGAAGATTGGTTGCAAAAACGTTTAGACGATCTGACAGAAGAAGAGCAAGACTTTATCATAGCTAGTTTAAGATTGCGGGAGAGCGAGCAAAAGGAAAAACAACGCAGAAGACTGCGGATCGTCTTAGGTCTAGCTGCTGGTTTTATAGGTGCTGTAAGTTTCGCTGGGTTCGCACTTAGGCAACAGTGGCAAGTAGAAACCGCTCAATTAGATCACAGTAAAGCTCTCAGCCAATATTCAAAACAAATTTTTGAGCGAGATCAAAAGCTTGAAGCATTGATAGTAAGTTTACGAGCAGCAGTACCACTAAAAGGGCGAGCTGATATTCCAATGCAAGTAGTGGCTGCATTGCAACAGACAGTTTATGGAGTAAAAGAGTATAATCGCTTAAAAGGTCATAACGGTTCTATTACAAAAGTAGTGTTTAGCCCAGATGGTAAGACCATTGGCACTGCTAGTAATGACTACACAGTGCGTTTGTGGAATCTGCAAGGACAGCAACTCCATACCCTTAGGGGTCATGGCAGATCTGTTACAAAAATAGTGTTCAGCCCAGATGGTAAAACTCTTGCCACTGGTAGTGATGACTACACAGTACGCTTGTGGAATTTGCAGGGACAAGCGATCGGTATCCTCAGCGGTCATGAGAGATTTTTGAGGGCAGTGGAGTTTAGCCCAGATGGTCAGACTATTGCCACTGCTAGTAATGACCAGACAGTACGCTTGTGGAATCTTCAAGGACAGGAAATTCAAAGACTAACCGTCAACGATCGCAGTTATAGTACAGAACGCGTAGCGTTCAGCCCAGATGGTAAGACCATTGCCATTGCTAATAGTGACTACACAATACGCTTGTGGAATCTTCAAGGACAGCAACTTCATGTCCTTAAGGGTCATAGCGATTCTATTGAGCACGTGGCGTTCAGCCCAGATGGCAAGACTATTGCCACTACTAGTTACGATCGCACAGTACGCTTGTGGAATCTGCAAGGACAGCAACTCCATGTCCTTAAGGGTCATAGCGATTCTGTTCAGCACGTGGCGTTCAGCCCGGATAGCCAGACCATTGCTACGACCAGTTATGATAAAGTACATTTGTGGAATCTGCAAGGACAGCAACTCTATGTCCTTAAGGGTCATAGCGCTGTTATACAAGTAGCGTTCAGCCCGGATGGCAAGACTATTGCTACTGCTAGTTATGACAATACAGTACGTTTGTGGAATCTGCAAGGACAGCAATTCGATGTCCTTAAAGGTCATAGCAATGCTATCCTAGACATAGCGTTCAGCCAAGATGGCAAAACTCTTGCCACTGCCAGTCATGACCGCACAGTACGCTTGTGGAATCTGCAAAGACAGCAATTGGATTTCCTTAAAGGTCATAGCGATGCTATCCTAGACGTAGAGTTCAGCCCGGATGGCAAGACTATTGCTACTGCCAGTCGTGACCGCACAGTACGCTTGTGGAATCTGCAAGGACAGCAACTTCATACCCTTACTGAGTACACTGGTTCCGTCAATAGGGTAGTGTTCAGCCCAGATGGCAAGATCTTTGCTGCAGGTGGTGAGGGCGAGATGGTGCATTTGTGGAATCTGGAAGGAAAGCTCCTTAATATCCTCATGGGTCATAAGGCATATATCACAAACTTAGCATTTAGTCCCGATGGCAAAACCATTGCGACAGCTAGTTATGATAACACAGTAAGCTTGTGGAATTTGCAAGGACAGCAACTCCATACTCTTACAGGTCATGAAGGTTATGTTTATGACCTAGAGTTCAGCCCGGATGGCAAGACCATTGCCACTGCTAGTGCTGACAATACAGCACGTTTGTGGAATTTGCAAGGACAGCAACTCCATGTCCTTAAGGGCCATAGAAGGTTTGTCAACAAAGTAACGTTCAGCCCAGATGGCAAGACCATTGCTACTGTCAGTCGTAACGACACGGAAGTGAAGTTGTGGAATCTGCAAGGACAGGAACTTTATACCCTCACCGGTCATACCGATGCGGTCAATAATGCCGCTTTCAGCCCGGATGGTAAAATTATTGCTACTGGTAGTGATGATAGTACAGTACGCTTGTGGAATCTGCAAGGACAGGAACTTTATACCCTCATCGGTCATAGCAAACCTGTCTGGGCACTCAGGTTCAGCCCGGATGGTCAAACCCTTGCTACTAGTAGCAAGGACAATACATTGCGTCTGTGGAATCTACAGGGAGAACTCGTCAATACCCTGACTGGTTATAAAGAAACTATCACAGACGTAGCGTTCAGCCCAGATGGTAAAACCATTGTCACTGCAAGTGCTGACAATACAGCACGTTTGTTGAAGCTGAATTTCGATGACTTACTATCACGTGGTTGTGATTGGGTGCGCGGGTATCTGAAGTACAATACCAATGCCAAAAATAACCGCCATTTATGTGATGGTATTGGTACTCACAGGTAGCCAATGCCAGCCACGTATTCATCTTTCTGTCTCAGTTTCAGGAAAAAGCCTCGCACTTGCACTGCTGTTGGTTGCAACTAAATCCCTTGTGAATGGCAAATGTCATACTCTCATTGTCACATTTATTCGATACTTTCTGAAAGTTTTACAGATATCTTTAGGTTATCAACTTAATCAATACCTTAAAAAAGAACCGCAGATGAACGCAGATGAATCTGTACTTCATTTAACTGAGAACCGCTAGAATTTTTCGACTGGGACGGTGCTTATAGCCCGTCCCATTGATGTTGAGCTACTCTTCATACCATTCTCTCAAAAAATTTTCCGGAGAGTGAATAAAACCTTGAATCCAAGAGCAGAAATATATAGAGAGTCGCGGGTGGGATAACAAAGATGTTCACTGATAGTCACCTCACTCATCTACTGGTGCGATCAACACCCAGACAACGCTCTCTCACTTGTTTTTGATTTTTATTTATCAAGTCGTCAAAGTTATTACTTAAATCATTAGGAGTCAGTTATGTTTGCTAAAAAAATTGCTACCATCAGTTTATTAAGTTTATCAACCACTGCGATTTTATTTGCAAATGTTGCCTCAGCTCAAGTGGTGAATCAACAGATAAAGGGTGTGGCTAATGGCCCGGAGACATTTGTAGATGCAGCGAACTACACGGAAAATCCTACAGGAATTTTAAATCAAGCCATTGATTGTGAAGCAAGAAATGATGTTCCACAGATTGACCCACGTTGCGATGCTCGCAACACGGCAATTTATGATTCACACCGCACCTCTTCACCAACAGACGAGCCCGAACCCAAGCGCGAAACCGATTCATCAACTACCAATATTCCCAGTATCAGCCAACAGGTAGAAAACGGTGGCACAAACACAACTGTGATTACTCCCACCACAGCCAACTCTGATTCAAACAGCAGTAGTGAATCCAACAGTAGCTCTGATGCCAAAGCCACAATCCGCGACAGTGGTAACAGCCACAATACCAATGAGAACAATGCTCAAGGTGGTTCGGCCACAGTCGGTCATGTCAATAACAGTTCTAGCTCTTCGGTTGGTGACCAAAAGAACCAACAATCTGTAACTACTGGTGCTACAACTGTCGCCCCCAATGTTTCCCCCAGCACACGTGTCAAGGTGGAAGGTGCGCGACACAACCACATTCAGTTTGGTTCGCAAGCACCCGGAACTGGCGGTGAAGCTTTCTCGTTCCAATATCGTTCGGCTTGTGGCGCATCGGTGAACTACCGCCAAGGTTTCGCTCTCAAGCCAAAGCGCATTGGTGGTGGTGGTTTGGGTTTTGCGTTGGATATTTCTAGCACTGGCATGGATACTATCGAAAGTCGGGATGCTGTTCAAAATAAGATGGAAAGCGCATTTCTTGTGGCGATGAGTGTTGTCAACAACCAACAAACTTTCGAGCAACGACTCAACTCCGGTGCAGTCTCTCGTCAAGAAGCTTACACCAGAGCGATCGCTAACTGTGCTTCTTTCGTCCCAAACGTTCACAATGTGAATGGCGATGACAAAACCGAGAACCCCACAATGCCATATTAATAAGACATAACTTCTAGGACGGCTTTATATTGTGAACCATTACCGCCTTGGGGTGACTAAGTTCGGTGTACTTTTGTGCTGTACTTTCAATGGGACAGTTACCATCTCAAACCGTTTACCCTGTACGCATAATGGTTTTGCTCCGTAGAGCCTTCCCTTTCAGGAGTAATGTTAGCCTTGCCAAGGTTATTGGTCGGTACTTTTCGGACAGCACTGGCTTACCCCTTGTAAACCTGTTTAACCATCCAATTTCAGAACTACAAACTGGCTTCGCATCTGTAGGTGAGACTTTAACTCTTGCCAATAACGCAGTCAGTTAAGACTTAAGCTGGTCAGCTAACTAAAATTTCGAGGCACGAAGCCCCGTTACTTTAGTACGGGGTGCTGACAAGAGGGTCATTTCTTTTTTGGCTCGCAATTCATTTTAACGTGAGTTCGACAGACCGAGCGTCTACTTGATGCAGATGAAAAATGGAAAATGCTTTGATGAAGTTATCAATACTTTTACAGGTGCAGTTATCAGTCGTACTGAAGGCTCTTGTAACAAGAATTGTAAGTAGGCATCATGAACTCTTTCCCCGTGTTCTCTGCGCCTAGTGCGGTTTTAAAAGCTGCTAGATCCCCGACTTCTTGCTCCAAGAAGTCGGGGATCTAGAGGTAACTCATGGGTTTTTGATTTTTATTGATAAAGTTGTCAAAATTATTACTTAAATAATTAGGGGTCAGTTATGTTTGCTAAAAAAATTGCTACCATCGGCTTATTAAGTTTATCAGCAACTACTATTTTGTTTGCAGATGTTGCCAGTGCTCAAGTGGTGAATCAACAAATTAAGGATTCAACTGATGGTTTTGAAACTTTTGTAAATGCTAATAACTTAACTGTCAATTCCACTGGCATTTTAAATCAAGATATTGATTGTTACGGCAGAAATAATGTTCCAAATATTGACCCACTTTGTGATGTTAGCAATACAGCTATCAATGGTTCTTCAAGCACCACATCACCAAGCACTTCACTACTTTATTTTTTTTATAGGACAATGAAATTAATTATCGCACTACTCATTTTAAGAGCGATCGTTTCTAAGTGGAGAGTCCGTAATGATAAAAACAGAAAAAGGAGTGATGTCGTTAGTATTGGGTGGAGCGGCGATAATAGTAGCACAAGTGAGTGGAGTGGCGACAATAGTGGCGGAAGTTGGTGGAATGACAACGATAGTAGCTGCAGTATTGATACTGGCAGCAGTAGCTCCAGTAGTGATAGTGGCGGTAGTAGCTGCAGTAGCGATTGGTGATGGACTTCTAAATTAAAAAATATCCAACTTTTTCATCTATATTTTTCTTGTGGGATGGTGCTCTTAGCCCGTCCCATTTATTTTTAAAGGCTCTTAAAACTCAAGTCATTGGAGCCACAAAACTGGTCTATTATCCAAGGAATTAGAACCAACATCACCCATTGTAAGGACGCAAGGCAAAGCGCCCCTACAACATTTGAAACGACTGTGATTCGTCGATCCATATGATGGTCAATTTGTACAGTGCGTAAATCCTAGTTCCGTTTTTTAGATTTAAGTGCATAAGCTGATTTCACTTGCATCTATTTAATAATGTAAGGATGAAAACTTATGTTTTGTAGGTTCAAAACCTTACTCAGTGAGGTGAAATATGTCTGATTTACTATAGCAAGTTTCACACAAACAGAACTGGCTGAACGCATATTTCGCATATCAGACGACAGGTATATAGAGAGTTGCAGTTGCACCTCATCAAGAAAAAATTTTAAGTTGCTAATCACCTAAATCATACGCCTTTATAACGGCAAAACTCTAACAGAGTAGAAATGTTTCAAACGAATATTTCTACAAACCATCATGTCTTTTATTCAAAAAATAACCAATCTATCTTCTAACGAGGTTAATTATGAAACTGTTTTTTCGTTTTGCGATCGCGACTCTTTTAGCTAGCGTACCTTATGCTCAAGCTATTGCACAAGTAGCAATGTCTCCTTCAAGGAATATAAAAGCGCTACAGCATAACGAATCTTCTGTAAGAGTTGTCAAGCGTGAAGTAACCCCTGGGCTTGTAACGTTTACCCGTCAAAACGGCTGCTTGTTGCAAAATCCCATCTCCAGAAATTTTTTGAATGACGGAACGGTTTTAGAAACTCCAATTCGACTCAGTGCTTCCACAAATAGCATTCCAAAATGGCGAAATGAATCCAGAAAGCCTTGGCAATCTCAATTGACTGATTACGAAGGAGGAGAACGCAAAATGATGCTTTTTCAAATCGGAAGACATCCTTCAACCCCTATTGCAGTTGAAGAGAGCAGTGAAAAACTGTTAGACTCACAAACCATATGTACAATTGCAGCTTATAAAATTTTTGAAAGCAACAATCGCTTGCTTACACCAATCCCTACTCACAAGCACAACAGTTTATCTTTACCTTTAGAACAGGGATGGAAAAAGCATTTTAATTATTAGCATTTCTCATTTGTTATTTGTCAGAATTTCAAGTAGGTTGGTATTTAGTTACAAAGTTATGTAAGTTTTTACATTAATACCTCATTTATGCTGAAAAAAATCTTAAAAATTGCTTGTTTTGTAGCAATTATACTTGTAAAGTATTCCCTCATCAATATTATATTTCAACCTCAAAAATCAAATGCAGCACATATATATGCTTATAATTTTGAGAAGTTTAAGGCTACGAAAAGTGTTTATTACGATCCAAGTATAACGAAAGAGAACAATCAATGTTTAAATGGATTGCTCAATCAGCTACCTCAACAGGGGGATAAAAAAACCACTGAAGCTTGTCTTAATACCTTTGGCTACAATCCTGAGAAAAAAATAAAATCTCCTGTAATGTTTGTTTTTGAAATTGGAAAAACTTCACAAGATGTTACAACCACTCTCATCTATAAAAGTAAAAATGGTCAGATTCATCAGGAGAAATTTAAGGCTGTAGGCTCGCGTTATTATGAATGGCATATCAAATCGGGGATTTATACACTAGATTATATTAAGCCCGATCGCAGCCCTGCTTTTAAGCCTGCTTATGGGAATTTTTATTCTCCTGAAGGTGAGAAAGATAAAAATGGTAATCCTGTAAATATAGGATTCCACGGACGTGAAGGGAACTTAATGGCTGGAAATGGCTCTAATGGCTGTTACCGCCATCGGGTAGAAGATATGAAGAGAATCATGACGATTGTTAAAAATGCTGGGGAAGATGCAAATCTACCTCATAACTGGTACGAAAGTACCTTACCAATTGCTGTGATATCAAGGTTGCATCTGGATAAGTAGCCCGTAAAAAACTAAATATTCTTCCAGAAAATGCTTAATATTATCCGTTTATACAACCAAAAAGGATGAATGAGTGATTATGTCATCCACGAGGCATTCACTATGCAGGTAGCTACAACAGCAATCGACCCCATTCTCAGAATTGGTGCTAATGGTCCAAAAGTGAAAGAATTGCAAGAACTATTGAATTGCAGAATTCCTAATGGCGATTGCCTCACAGTGGACAGTTTTTTTGGTATCAAAACTCAAGCAGCGGTTAAAATTGTCCAATACCAATTCCTTCTCAAACAGGATGGTATTGCTGGTCCTTTGACTTGGCAATCCCTGCGTGCAAACACCCCAGTTAATAAACCCGTTTTACATCGTAACAGTTATGGTCAACAGGTCGCAATTGTTCAGGAAGTTCTTTTTAGAGGTGGATTTTATCAAGATGGTGCCATTGATGGTTTTTTCAGAGAAAAAACAGAAGCAGCTGTGCGGGCGTTTCAAGAAAGTCAACAACTCATTTCTAATGGTATAATTGGACACAAAACGTGGAAAGCACTGAGTACTTTAGCTACTTCTCTCACAGCTAACTAACCTTCTTGTGCGATCGCAACTCACGCAAAGACACCAAGAAAGGCTCCCAATACTACAAGGGCTGAGACATAAATTCCAAAACACGTAGGTTGGGGAGCCAGCCCTGATAGCGAAGCGTGGCGCGAATGCGCCATAGGAGGGTTTCCCTCTGTAGGGGACTGGCGTTTGAGGAACGAAACCCAACATCTAGAGCATTTGTTGGGTAACGCTCGTGCTCAACCCAACAAAGCTAAAATTCTTAGGTGTGGTTGCGTCAAAGACTTTTAGCTCTTGACGCTTTTGCGCTTTTTTCCTTTCTTAAGGCTGGGGATTATTTTTTTTGGAGTTAACGTTTGTTGAGTGCGTGAAACCAATCACATGACAAATGTCATGCTCTCATCGTGACATTTCTTAGATGCTTTCTTAAAGTTTTACAAATATCTTAAAGTTATCAAAGTTAAGGGCTTGCTGTGCAAAACAAAGCAGATCTAGCAAAAAGTCATGAAAAAATGCGAAACATCCTCACTACAAACCTCCTATTTCAGCATGAGGAAATAAGTACGAATTACGAACTACGTTCGGGAAGCGCATACTACGAATTGGAGCAAAGCAACTTGACTCTCCACATCTTTTGTTGCAATACCAAAACCAATTACCATGGCTTACTCAACTGAAGATGTACTTCGCCGACTTGCCTTGTTTCTTCTCATTTGCCACCTTCCTTGTGACTATCCCTACAAATCGACTGAGGATGTATACTACCCCCAATCCTGTGGCAAAGAAAAGTTTCAGCAAATGACTAACAATGTCTGGATGCCATCAGATGGCAGCACGTGCAAATTTACTGCCAGTTGGCTGCTTTGGTCTCTCGGTTACCGTGATGGCTGTACGGTCAACGGCACGGATGCTACGTGTAACAATGAACACACTGAAGAGGAGGACAAGCAGATTGTCTGCTCCATCACAAAGAATATTACTAAGTTTACTTCTGACACCGCGTACAAGCCCCATCCTCAAGTACAAACTGGGTACACAAAAGTTGATGGAACATTAAAGAGCGCACTGATTGGGTGGAATTTAGCGCAACCAAATGCTTGCCCAAAGATGGGTGACATCGTCTGGGTGACTCAAGATTGCGAGGCACTAAAAAATGACCCCAGCCACGTCTTCATCTTTCTGTCTCAGTTTCAGGAAAATGGCAAGACCTACTGGCTGACTGCTGAGGGAGGACAATCTAGCCCTGTTTCAACAACAGATTCTTCACCAGAAAATTCCTTCATGTGCTTTAACCGTCGGTTAGTGACGGTTGAAGAAAGAAAGCTAAAATTGCAAGACTGTTGGCTGCATGGGTGGATCGATCTCATGCTTCTCCCCATTGCGAACTGGACTTGGACTGATGGGCTTCCTATGATTGACTTGAAACTCCTTGGGGTACTTCCCGAGTTTTGGTCAGAAAAGCGTTTGGGTTGCGATCGCTATATGGCGCAACAGATGGCAATTGATTTAGCTATCTCTGAAGCATTCAATATTCTTTCTAACTGGCCATACCCACCCAACGACTTTGCTGTCGGTCAACTTGTGCTTTGGATTCATTTGTGCATATACGACTATTTAACAAAATTGCAGCAGGGGAAAACATTTGTTTGTATATAAATTTCACTAATTTGCCGCACCTTTCTTCAAACCTATTCCTCCTCAACTGCTCCCAAAGCTTTTAACGTCAGCTTCTGAGCTGCTGTTATTCCTGTCACTCCCGTAATATTCATTCCTTCATAAGCACGCTCGGCTATCAGAGTCTTGACACACTCTCCTGTGTTGACATCCCAAAGCTTAATAGTTGCATCTGCACTTCCACTCACCAAAATTGCTTCTCGATCGCTAAAATCAGCACAGAGTACCCAATGAGTATGTCCGCGTAAAATTTTTCTAGTCTTACCTGTATGGATGTCCCACAATCTAACAGTACAATCGACGCTAGTACTAGCAAGGCTTTGTCCATCCGGACTGAAAGCAACCGACCATATTTGATCTGTGTCTCCTTCTAAAACTGCTAGGGGAGTGTTGCTGTAGCGATCGCACAACTCTTGTTTTTGCGCTTGAGTTCCTGAGAGTCCTTTTGCTTGAACTAGGGCTTGTCCTATCTCCTGCGATCCCTGTAATGTTAGGGTTCGCACCTCTAGCTCTACTCCTTCAAAGGCAGCAATTTCAGCTGGTTTTTCACGGCTCGTTAGTATCAAACAACTTTGATGAGTTGCTTCACTGATTACCCTCAGTAGTTCACCATATCCTTCGTAACCCGGAAGATACTGTCCAACATAATCGCCTCCTTGAAAAATTGTTTCCCAATTATCCAAAATGAGCAGACAACGTGAGGAGCGCAGGTAGTAGATGAGTCGGTTAATTTCTGCTTTGGTTTCTTGCTGATCTGAGACAAAAGGCACGAGATCCGCTAGGAGATTGTTTAAAGGTGGAGCATTGCGGAGGCTTCGCCATATAATATAGTCAAAATTCGCCTGAAGATTTGTGGTAACCCGTGCTACCAGTGTTGTTTTGCCTATTCCTCCCATTCCCAACACGGCTACCAAACGGCAACGATCGTGCACAATCCATTTTTGTAAAGTTTGAAGTTCTACTGTGCGTCCGTAAAATACGGAGACATCGCTCGCTTCTCCCCAATCCAAGCGGGCTGTGACGCTTTTGGGTTCGGATTTTGCAGAAACCTGCGCTTCCGGGGCTGTCTCTCCTAAGTCCGCGATCGCCAACCAATCAAGTCCCAGTTTGAGGCATATTTCCTGGAAATTTTGATAATCTACTGGTTTACCTGTAAGGAATTTACTTAAAGTTGCTAAAGCTAGCCCTAAATCTTTGAGCAATCGAGAAATTGCCCAAAAGCTTTACCTTTCAGAAGGGACGGTTAGAAATCATATTACGAATCTTCTGAATCGACTCTGTTTGCGCGATCGTACTCAAGCCGCAATTTTGGCTAATTCTTTCCTATCTTGGTTGGACAAGCGCGAATCTGCTCTTGCCTATAATTAAGTGGTAACTAGTTATTTTGAACTACTTGCTATACTTCTCGGAGTTTTCCAACCAGGGCAAACAAGAATTTGCAAACAACGCCGCTTGAGTGCGATCGCGTAAATTCAATCGACCCAGGATATTCGTAATATGGTTTCGTACAGTACCTTCTGAGAGGTGGAGAGTTTGAGAAATTTCTCGATTGCTCAAGCCATTGGCAATCAATTGCAAAACTTCTCTTTCTCTAATTGTTAATTCTGATAACCCTGGTGGTGGCTCCTTTGGTTTTGAAGGCGATTGAACCAGGGTTATCATTTTTTCTAGGAGTCCGGGTCCAAGGTGAGTATAGCCTTTGTCAATCCAACGAATTGTTGCTGTGAGTTCTTGAGCGGGCGTATCCTTCAAAATATATCCCTTAGCTCCAAAACGCAGCGCTTCTGCAACGTAGTGCGAATCATCAAAGGTTGTCAGTATCAAAATTTTTGTTTCTGGGAACTGCTGGGATATTTGTTGAGTTGCTGCTACACCATCCATCACGGGCATGCGAATATCCATCAGCACAATATCTGGCTGTAAATCCCCACCATAAAGACGTTCCATTTGCTGTATTGCTCTTTGACCATTTTCCGCTTCTCCCACAACCTGTAAATCTGAATTAATTTCTAACAAGGTTTTTAGACCTTGACGGATAATCTCTTGGTCTTCTACTAACAACACTCGGATCATTCTGCTAACCTCGGAAACCTAACTTTAATCTGACATCCCGCGCCCGGTTGACTGAAAATTTCTAATTGACCCCCCATAGCAATAGCACGTTCTCGCATCCCTTGGAGACCAAATCCCGTTCTATTTTCAGAGAGTTGAAAGCCGTTACCGTTATCCTGAAGCGTCACACATAAGTCACTTCTTGTTGTTTGGATTTGAATGTGTACCTCGCTCGCCTTAGCATGCTTACAAATATTAGTCAGTCCCTCCTGTAAAATTCGATAAATAACTGAATTCATCGCTTGGGGTAAAGTTGATGGCAATTCAATTTGGTATGTTGGCACCACCCCTGTTGTCTGGTGAAATTCTTCAACAAGGTTAGCGATCGCCTCCTGTAGTAACTGCCCTTGTAACGGTTCGGATCTGATTTCAGCGACAGATTGGCGCACTGCTTTCAATGCATTTGAACCCAATTGCTTTGCCCCCAACAACAGTTTATGTGCTTTGTTTGGGTCTTCCTGCCATAGAGCTAGAGCAGCTTCTAGTTGAATATTCAGCGCTACTAAGGAATGCCCCAAAGAGTCGTGAATATCACGAGCAATTCGATTCCGTTCTTCAAGGGTTGCCATTTCCTCAATCTGCTTGTTAAGTTTTTGCTCCTGCTCTAACGCCTTGAGCAGTTCTGCCTCTGTTTGCTGTAAAAGAAAATTTTGAGTTTGAAGTTGTGCTTGCAATCGGCGGAGTGTAAGTTGATTTTCAATTCTGGCATAGACTTCCTCAAGCTGAAATGGCTTAGTAATGTAATCCACACCTCCCACTGAGAAAGCTTTTACCTTATCAAAAGTCTCATTCAAAGCGCTAATAAAAATGACTGGTATTTCATTGGTTTGGTTATTAGCTTTTAACTGACGGCAAACTTCATAGCCGTTGATTCCCGGCATATTGATGTCAAGCAGAATCAAATCCGGCGGTTGAGCTTGTACGCCCATTAATGCTGTAGAGCCATTTGTCACACTCCGAACTTCATAGCCCTGCTTGGTGAGCATTGCTGATAAAAGGCGTAGATTATCTATATTGTCGTCAACGAGAAGGATATCTGCCTTTGGCAACTGGGTGCAGTCCATATTTTGGTTGAGTCAATTGCAATATAATGAAGATATATTTTTCTTCCTTGAACTAATTTTCATATTGATAAACCACACCTTGTAGGGTGACTTAATTAGCTTTGTAAAACTATGAGTAACCGAATCGAAATATACCATATTTTATGAAATTATGATTAATTCTTATTAGATAGCTATGTACCTTAATATACATATATATAATGATTTTCAATTATTAAAATAATATAAATTAATATACAGCCTCAAAAGACTGTGCTAGCTCTTGAAAAAAGGTGTAATATTTGGTACGGTTAGTAAGGCTTTAGTAACAAGTTAACTGAGTTATAAAGTAGCCATCACAAACCGTGTACACCAAAACGAATAAAAATAGACATTGGGGAGCCAGTGGTTGCGGTGAGTTCTCCCGTTAAAGCAACTGGCATCATTGGGCATTGGGTTTTTCCCTAACCTGCTAACCAGTTCCCCTATGTTCAAGTCAGCAGTCAGGTCAATTGGTAGGTAGAGATATTACTAGTATGGTGCAGTTGAGATTCTTGTAATTCTCTTTCCTCTTAACTAAGAAGCCTGAGAACCTACCAGGATGTTCGGGCGTGACCTGGATGTTGGTCGTTTTGTGTTCTCTTTTCTTACTTGGGTAGGGCAAAAAATTTCCAATAGCTTGTGCGGATAGTGGAGCCATTTCTCCTCCTTTAGTAAAACTAATGCTTCATGAACTGGTACTTCATTTGCTATGGAAATGACTTCTTGTAGCAGTGGATTTTCATGGGAATTTTAGGAATAAAACAATTGCCGATAAGCATCTAGAAAAATTGAAAAGTTGGTTTATGAACACAATTGATGAAATGAAGCTAGAAACTCAATTTCCAGTTATCATCACTGATGAACAGGGGATTATTAGCTATGTAAACGATTGTTTTACATCTGTTTTTGGATGGAATTTGGATGAAATTATGGGTGAACATTTGGAAATTGTGATTCCCTACAGCTTTCATGATGCCCATCGTCTTAGTTTTTCTCGCTTCATTATGACCGGAAAGTCTAAAATTCTCAATCACCCTCTTTTACTAAAAGCAGTGACAAAAGATGGTTTAGAAATTGAGAGCGAACATACAATTATGGCAGAAAAACAAGGGGATAATTGGTTTTTTGCAGCTACAATTCGTCCTTTATAAGAAAAAATAATAAGACGCGAGAAGGAACCTTCATGAAAAATAATTTTGCCCTGATGATTAACCAATTACGGTTAACTTTGGGAAAGATCGAGATAGCGCTGGGTGTCATTGATGATGCGCTCATCTGGACAGATAAAGATGGCAGAATACAATGGTGCAATACTGCTTTTGAAAACCTCATTAATAAACCGCGTATTGTAGTTTTAGGAACCTGTTTAATCGATTTATTGCCTTTAACACACTCGAATACAGAGGATACTTTAGAGATACACCCAGTCATGAGGGTGATACAAGGTCAACTAAAAACCACAGAATACGAGTTTCAACAATTTGGAGAAAAATTAGTTTTGGAAATATCTGGCAATTGTGTTGAACTGTGTGGCAGCGATAGAGCTGCTATTCTGGTGCTGCGTAATATTACTGTCAAAAAACAAATCGAAGAAGCGCTTAAAGAAGCAAAAGAAGCAGCAGATGTGGCAAACCGTGCTAAAAGTCAGTTTTTAGCGAACATGAGCCATGAACTGAGAACTCCTCTTAATATTATTTTGGGTTTCACTCAATTGATGGCAAGCAGTGGTTACCTCAATTCGCAGCAGCAAGAATATTTGGATGCGATCGCACGCAGTGGAGAACATCTGCTCACTTTAATCAATGATGTGTTGGAAATGTCTAAGATTGAGGCAGGAAAGACAACACTCAATGAAAGTAGTTTCAACCTAGACAATCTTCTGAACTCTCTGCAACAGATGTTCCAGTTTAAAGCTGAGTTGAAAAGGATAGAGCTTATCTTTGAACAGACAACTAACATCCCTCAATACATTTATACAGATGAAAGCAAGCTGCGCCAGGTTTTAATGAATTTGTTAGGCAATGCTATTAAGTTTACCCAAACAGGTAAAATCATACTGCGAGTCAAGTGGGTTAATGAAGGTAGCAATATACTTCCTCCACGATTATTATTTGAAGTGGAAGATACCGGACCCGGTATTGCTCCTAAAGAACTTGAGACTTTATTTGAGGCATTTGTTCAAACCAAAACCGGTCAAAATTCTCAAGAGGGAACTGGGCTTGGCTTACCCATTAGCCGTCAGTTTGTGCGTCTTATGGGGGGAGAGATTGCTGTTGAAAGTCAATTAGGAATTGGAACCATTTTTAAGTTTGATATCCAAACAACTAGTGTGGTTGAAACGGATGAGATACCAGTCACAAAACCGAGTCAGCAGGTTATTGGTTTGCAAGCCGGACAGCCCAAGTATAAGATTTTGGTGGCAGAAGACAACTTGGAAATTCGTCAGATTTTGATTAAGCTGCTCAAACCAATCGGTTTTGAAGTGCGGGAAGCCATGAACGGGCAAGAAGCGATCGCCCTAGGGCAAAGTTGGTCACCCCATTTGATTTGGATGGATATGCGTATGCCAATGATGGATGGATATGAAGCAACCAGACAAATTAAAGCGAATGGCAACCCAGCACCCATAGTGATTGCATTGACTGGAAGTGCTTTTGAAGAAGATCGTATAGTGGCTTTATCGGCTGGTTGTGATGATTTTGTGCGTAAGCCATTTCGATCGGAAATCATCTTTGAAAAAATGGCTGAACATTTGGGAGTGGTTTACGATCTGCAATCTACGCCATGCCCCTGTGAAAATCTATTGCTAGATTCATCCTCAGAACCAGTTTTCTCGCACGAGGAACTGATTAAGACTTTAGCGATGATGCCTCATACTTGGGTAGAACAACTACACGATAATGCTACTAAAGTCAATGGTAAGTTAATTCTGAAGCTGATTGAACAAATACCTCAACCCTATGCTTATTTAGCTAATGCTTTAACTCATATGGTCAATAACTTTTGTTTTGATGAAATCATCACTCTCACCAAACAAATGCAAGCTAGAGCCTAAATCAATGGGATTTTTTCCTGACCTTGAGAACCATGAACAATCTAAAAGTAAACGCCTAATTTCGATAGATTTATGGCGTGGACTTGTCATGGCGTTAATGACCCTAGACCACGTGCGAGGCTTTTTTACCAATGTTCGCTTTAATTCTTTAGATATTACCCAATCAAACATCCCTCTATTTTTGACTAGATGGGTAACTCATTTATGCGCTCCCTCTTTTATTTTCCTGGCTGGTATTGCTGCCTATCTTTCTTTCCAACGCCACGAAAACAAGCAAAAACTTTCCTACTTTCTTGTCATGCGTGGATTATGGTTGGTGTTTCTGGAGTTGACAGTCATTAAACTTGCATGGACTTTCGACCTAACTTTTTTCGGCGCGGGGGTCTTATGGGCGATTGGTTGGTCTATGGTTATCTTGGCAGCACTCATTTATCTTCCGACTCGTGCGATCGCTGCACTCGGAATCCTGCTTATAGTAGGACACAATTTGTTTGATAATTTCAATGCTGAACAATTAGGAACATGGAGTTGGCTTTGGGCGGTGCTTCACGAACAAAAAATGTTCACACCCTTTCCAGGAATCAGCTTTTTCATCCTTTATCCCCTCATTCCTTGGATTGGAGTGATGGCAATAGGTTATGCATTTGGAAGAGTATTCGATCTGGAAAAATCTCAACGCAACCAGTTGCTAAGACGTCTGGGTCTATGTCTAATTCTTGCTTTTATTATCCTACGGGCAATTAATATTTATGGTGACCCCAACCCTTGGTCATTCCAGTTCAGCTTTTCCCGCACTCTGCTATCATTCATCAACTGCCATAAATATCCGCCTTCATTGCTCTTTTTATTGATGACCCTTGGTCTAGCAATCCTGATATTTCATTTGTTTGAAAACTACAGATTGAGAATTCTCAAACCCCTTGTTCTCTTCGGTAAAGTTCCTCTATTTTTTTATATTATCCACCTTTGGTTAGTTCATATCGCTGCTATTATACTTGCCTTCCCTCATTATGGATGGAAAGCAATTATTCTGCCCTACATATTTTCTAGTCTGATGCCAACAGAGTATGGATATGATTTACCAAAGATTTACGGTCTGTGGATAATCATGCTCGTTATCCTATATCCTATCTGTAATTGGTTCGCTAACTACAAAGCAAAACACAAAGGCTGGTGGTCCAGGTACTTGTAAAAGGTTCTCGCACCATTGAGCTTTTTCATATATCTTAATAATACTCATTGTGGAGCAATTTCCACAGATCCCAAAGCCTTCAGAGTGGATTTTTGTTCCTCCGTCAATCCTGTAATCCCTAGAATATTCATTCCCTCATAAGGTCCGCAACCTTTGAAAGTTTTCAAACACTCGCCTGTCTGAACATTCCATAGTTTAATCATTTCATCAGCTCCAGCACTGGCGAGAGTCTGTCCATCTGTACTAAACACTACTACATATACTATATTCGTATGTCCCTGTAATGTATTAAGGCACTTACCGTCACGAGTGTCCCACAGCTTTACCGTTTGGTCACGAGAG
This sequence comes from Scytonema sp. UIC 10036, assembly GCF_009725235.1. The sequence continues at coordinate 11,755 of NZ_WJFC01000011.1, read as the reverse complement.
CCACTAGCCAGGATTCTGCCATCTGGGCTCCAAGAAACTGAAAATACCATATTAGTATGGTCTTGCAATGTGTTGACGCATTTACCGTCACAACCATCCCAAAGCCTGACTGTGTGGTCAGTACTACCACTGGCAAGAATTTTTCCATCTGGACTCCATACCACCTTTTTTTTTCAATCAGCGATCGCTTGCCAATCGAGAGCTAGTTTGAGACATATTTCTCGAAAATTTCCTGAATCTACAGGCTTACCCGTGAAAAATTTACTTAGAGTCGCCAGCGCTAATCCCATATTGTGAGCAAGACTTTTTTGGCTGGAAAATCCCTTGCGCCTCAAAGGCAATCTCACTATCTCAAGACATTCTGGACGAACTTTGAGCGATCGCGACATCCGCAACATAGGTAGAGCAAGTAAAATTACTTATTTATTTTACTCGAAAGTTAGTCATAAGTCAGTACTAAGTCAGTATATTCACCGTCTTAAACTGAGTCATTAATAGGTTTTAATGAATTAGTATAAGTAAGGTGCATCTCAAAACTCTCAACTGCAAGATTCAAGACTTCCTCGTGTACGCAATTCGTGATGGCAACTAGCTCAATTTTACCCCGTGCAGAGCAAATTATCTGAAGTGCGTTGTAGCTTTTTGGTATTGGCTAGAATTTGAATCCCTGAATTTCTTTAGTGGGACAGATGTCTTTATCAAGTTAAAGAAAACCTCACAGAACTTGATACAAAGTCAAATTTTTGAATACAAACAAGGATATCTATCGAACATGACAGTTAACAATGTACCTGAAGGTTCTGCTCTTTCTGTTTCTGAAGAAGCTGATATTTCCGTTTGGTTCCGCTCTACGGAAGAAGAACCAAAAACAGGATTCATTCAAGGAAATACTTTTGACTTGAAGGAAGTTAAGTATTCTGCAATTAATGGAGAAGCAATTTTTGAGGGCGATATCTCCCTTGGCTCTATTAAGGAGATGGAAGAATTAGTAGAGAATATCGCCAAGGGTGAATTGGGTGTTGGAATTACAGGCAATCAATTTCGCTGGCCTAACGCACTCATTCCCTATGAAATCGATTCCAATCTTCCCGCGCAGCAACGAGTCAGAGATGCAATTAAACATTGGGAAGAACGAACTCCCATGCAGTTTGTTGAACGCACAACTACTAACGCTGCACAGTATCCCAACTACGTCCGATTTGTGGATCGGAATGCTTGCTTTTCAAAAGTGGGGAATTGGAATTTCTGTGGGTGTCTTTTTCGGTAATGGTACTGGATCTCCTGTCATACGATTTAAATCTGCTGGCTGCGATTTTATTCTCTAAGTAGAAGTTTTCAGGTTAATGTTCACATTGATGTCGATGGCGACGGGCAAATCAGTCCAGGTGACTACATCAATATGGAAAGCTACCCAGTACTGACGTTTGGTTACCCCAATTGGGTAACGGTATATGTGCGGAAAGTACAGTAAAGGACATAAAATTAAAAATTAAATTCATTTTTGGCTTTTCTTTGTTGTTGACCTTTGACGTTTAGCTTTTAATGTTGAAGGAGTCACAGGAGTGTTTTCTGGTGATATTGTAATACCCAAATTCTTCAAATCAAATTTTTGTTGCGCTTCTAGTTCTATCAGCCAATTTGATGCTTTTTCTAAGACTTGCTTATCTCTCCTAACCTGAATGATATGTTTTTTCTCCATAACATCACGTAAAATAAAGATGGAAATCGTCTTCCAGCATACCTGAGGCTTGCCAATCATCTGAAAATTAGTCACAATTTTTCCTTCTTCAGGTACGTGAAGCCCTAACCCTGCTGCTTGAATTAGTTGTTGAATATCGCTAATGGCCAAACTGTTGAGAGGGGGAAGATGATCCTCAATCTTAACTAACTCTGCTAGATCGGGTAAATCGACTAATCCCAATGGTAAAGCTTCAAACTGAAAAGTCAGATTTTCTGCAAAAGGATCGGCGATCGCATAAATCTGTTTCGCTTGAGGCGGTAGAGAGACATTTCCCTGTTTGTAAAATTCCTGCCCTTGTGGTGTAATCTTAATCGCACCTGTTTCTAAAATCTTCAAACTCTTAAATCTTTGTAAATTTTCAGCAGTACTTTTCACAAATACAAGATCCAACCCCAAAACACTTGCCAATTCTTGCAATGTGGGTGGAGGTGTAAATTCAATGCTTGCACGGAGAATAAATTCTTCCAAAACATTAAATTTACGAGGTTCGCTAATCATCACCTCCACCAGCGTCTGTACTAATTTGTAGCAAAATTGACGCGCTACTATAACAGATAGATTAGAGTTTTGTTTTTCAATTTGCTGTACTAACAAGTTTAGAGATGGATCGATGGATTTGGAATTTTCCACCCCATCCTGTAGCAGCTCGGTGCTAGTAGTATCTATCTGCGTGCATCCGCGTTCATCAGCGGTTACTATTGAAGAACCGTCCGATGCTTCTTTAGGTGGAGACTCGTGAGTATTGGGATTGTCATTTTCAGATTTGTTTCGTTTGCGAGGAGGCATATTAGACAAACTTTCATTGGAAGTGCAGATGGAGATGATTGTACAAACACTTCCACCCAAATAAACATAGAGACGTTAAACATAACGTCTCTGTAGATGTTTATTGTAGCAATCAAAGGTATTGGTTACTACGTATTGCTTTGTGCTTCAGCTTTTTTACTGTCCCGACGACTTAGCAGAACACGAGTAGCAGCAAGTACTTCTGGCGCTGCAAGTACCAAGGAAGCGATCGAGCAAACAGTTGCAACTTGGCAATACTCACAAAATGCTTTATTTTCCGCCCACTCTTCACGAGCTAACTCGGCAGAGACGACGGTATCTAAAAAATAATAGACCAGGAACTTTTTCAATCCAGACTCCACACCAGACAGGTAGAGACAGCGACCAAAAAAAAATTGACACCAACAGAAAAAGCCGAGCAATTTCGTCAATGGGTGGTTCGATTCCCCAAAAGTAGTGTAAGCTTACCTGCTGAAGCCAGTCTGCGTGAGAATATTTATGGCGATCGCGGTGTATGACAAGCTATTTTTTGGATACGAATATTATTCTTAGGTTTGCTGATACCCACTCCTCTGAGTACGAAATTATTAATAATGCTATTTTTCAAATTTTGCTACAGGGTGGTCAATGTTTTATTACACGTTTGCGAGGAGGCATATAAGAGAAACTTTGATTGGACGTGCAGATGGAAATGAATAAAAACACTTCCATCCCAATAAATATAGAGACGTTAAACGTAACGTCTCTGTAGAAGTATATTCTAGCAATCAAAGGTATTGGTTATTATGTATTGCTCTGTGCTTCAGCTTTTTTACTGTCCCGACGACTTAGCAGAACACGAGTAGCCGCAAGGACTTCTGGTGCAGCAAGTACCAAGGAAGCGATCGAGGCAACAGTTGCTACTTGGCAATACTCACAAAATGCTTTGTTTTCTGCCCACTCTTCACGAGCTAATTCAGCAGAGACAACTGTATCTAAAAGGATCTTAACGCCCATTGCAATTGGTAGCAGTGGGTTTTTCCGTGCGCGATCTAGACCACCTGCAGCAGCTAGCCAACCTGTAAGGGCATAATTAAGCACCATGATTGGACCGTCAGGTGAATTGAATCGGCTGTAGGCATAGTTAGATGCGTCCACTCGGTCTGCATCAAACACTGGAACTGGTGGATCGGGTAAATGTTTAACTATCCCTGTTTGGTAAAGTGTAACAATTTGTCCCATTGAACCCCCAAGTGCAGATAAACCAATAATCCATCGGCGGCGGGTCATATGGGGATTGTTTCCTTCACGCAGTTCTTGACTCAGTTGTGTTGGTTCCATGAAGCCTCATTCTTGATAAGTTATAGGTTACCGATCTTATGAACTATGCAGCAGTGTTTTACAAGTGATTGTGTATTTGTCGCAACCGTTTTGGCGATAAGCTGGGTACAGCTTGCGCTTTGCGAACGCAGTACATTATTTTGATACAGACCGTTTTCCTCTATCTTCAAGATTGGCTTTCATCCATACCACTGACATTAGACGTATTTTGTCAGAGTAGATTTATTACAGATGAAGAATTGCTAGGAAATTAATTTTGGGTTAGTGGCTGTGATTCCCTTACAATTGAAAATTACCAACTTTTGTAGGTTGGACATTGCCCATCCCACATTTTTTGAAACATAATATTCTGTCACTATTAATCTAAAAAAAAATATGTTCTTCTATCAAAAGAAAGACTTTTATATGTTGTTTTACTAATTTAGTGAAGACGCTTGGTTTAAGCATTTAGTAGGATAAATCAGCATCAAAAGTTTGAGTAGGGTAGGCATTCTCTCCCAAAAGCATGATAGGGTGGACATTGCCCACCCTACTTGTATTTGATAATTCCACGAGAAGTTTTATTAGAATTATGGCAGTTTTAATGAATTAGACTTATACGTAGAGGAAGCAAAGCAAAGAAAGAGAGAATTACTGAGAATCCATAATTGCTTCTTCTAAAAAAAGGTCAAATAATCAAAATGATTTTGGTAGGTCAAAGTTAAATATCAAAGTTACCTTCAATGTATAGCAACTAGTTCATAACATAAAAGAGGATAAACAACATGGATGAAGTTAATCTTGGTCCCTTCGATCGCTTGCTTGACATAGAAGGCGTAAATGGACCAGAAGATATATTTGGCAATGTTGGTGGTTCTTTTAGTGGTGAAAACCCCTTTACAATGGGTAGTTCTTCTAACATCCAAGATTTACCTTATAACGGTAACCCCTTTGCTGGAGATAACTTCTGGAATATCTTTGCAGGTGGTGTTAACCCCTCTAATCCCTCCTTTGGTAGTGGTGGGGGTGGGGATACCTTCAGTGGTGGTTTCTAAATGACTTGTAAAAAGGGTGGGCTAAAGCCCACCTTGTTCAATTGTTACGGTCTCCAACGGAAGAATAAAACCTTACCGTGGTGGTCTTCTTCAAGAAAGACCAAGTACTCTCCGTTGGAACGACGGTAAGCCCGGACACCATAGGGAATATCTACCCAACCTGCTTCTGGTTCAATATTAGGATCGGGTGTCATGATATCTGCTTGTGAACCATTTGATGTTTTATAGACATAGACTTGCCTTGTTTTTACTGTTGCTACAAATACATAATCACCTGCAACACTGATTGCTGCTGGGTAAACAGTCTGTTTTTCTTCAGGACGTTTATCTGCAGGTAACTTAGTTCTCCACGCAGGGTTTCTATTTCCTTTACTCCAATTATCAAAACGCACTAATTCAGAACCAACGACTTTGGCATCATCGTATGGTGCGGGGTTTTCTTTTGTAAACCCTGTCAAATACATTGTATCTGTCTCTGGAAAATATTCTACTCTACGCAGGTCGGTGAAGAAGTTTGGTGTAGCTATTTTCTTCATGGATGCATAAGTATAGATAGGATTGCCACTCCCATCAAAACCTTGTAGAGGATAATGCCGGATACCATTAGCAGTCCGTAAATTTTTCCACACATCACCTCGACTATCTACCCACCAACCACCGATGTATAGATCGTCTCTGTTAGTATCATATTCACCAGGGTCAAAAGCACCATTACCGTTAGCATCCCGCCAAATCCACTCACCTGTTTTGGGTTGGTTTGGAGGCCAATTCCCTTGGGTGAAAAAAGGCTTGTTAGGATCTGCTGGAGTGCCTACAAACATTCCACTTGGTATCGCCGTCCAACCTTCGGAGTTTTGTGCAAAACGGTATATTTGCATCCAACTGTTGTACATATTTGTCAAGTACATCAACGGTCTGCCTTGAACTCTCCGGAAGAAAACTGCAGTCGGTGAAGTATGGAGTCTGGGATCTTGCGGGTATTTAATAGCATTAACCGTGTAGTCTGCGTAAGTCCACTGCTGACCGTTAGGTTTGTCATAGTTCATGACGTAATGTTCTTCTTTTGTGAACACGTCGCGACCGTCAGAACTAGGATCGGCATCTGCTGTATCTATAAAGCACAGCCCTAACAATCTCCATTGCAAAGCACCGTTGGGAGAAAATTTCCTCAAGTCCGCACCTGCGTTGTTAAAACCATTGTTTGCAACATAAATGTTGCCTTGTGCGTCGGTACCTACTCCAGTAATACCGTAAAGTTTTAAATCTCCTATCTGACCGGGGGTTCCTGAATACACGCCTCTTTCCGTGCCAAATGTTCCAACTTGGGAGGGAGAACCCGTGATGTTATAAATCAATATTTGTTGGCGCGGTCCGTTGTCTGCCACTAACAATCTACCTTGATTGTCGAGTGCGATCGCAGTTGGTTGTGCAACATTGGTAATTTTTTCCGATAACTGCTGTCCTTGGGGAGAATACCGCAAAATAGCAGCAGATGAAGAGTTCTCTTTTTGTTGGACAATCCAAAGATTCTTCTGTCGGTCAATGGCTATGTGTCCGGGACGTGAAAAAGAGAAACTCCGCAGTTGGTTCATGGAGTTAGCGTCATAGACAACAATTCTGTTACTGGCGCGATCGCTCACATACACCTCATTATCAGTAGCAGCTAATCCAGTCACGGGGCTACTCGTATTCACAATAACCATACTCTTATCCCAACCACGCCCACCAGAAAAAGGCGCTTGCTGACCGGATAAATTATAACGTCGGATGCAGTACCAAATGGTTCCTTTTGGTGGATAATCCTCACCCGGTTTCCCCGAACCCGCACCTTGTGACATTCCCACATACAAGTAGCGCGAATTAGCTGTTACCGCTAAGCCACCCAAACGTTCCCAACCGTGTAAATCAGCAGCAAGTCCTGCAACATCTCCATTTTTATATATACCCGCCTCTTTTGCTCCTTCGTCCCAGATACTATTCGTGTAAACAGTTCCATCAGGTGCAACATACATTGCTTCTATATTGATTTGCACCCACTTACGATTCCCACTGAAAGTGTTGCCAATCCAAGATGTCGAATATCCCATTTTTCTAAATTCTCTCTTCGACGTGCGCCCATATTCTATCCAAGCTAATTTCATGGGATAGCTGAATAATAAGATTTTCTTAATATTATGTTTTTAAAAATTATAATTTCCAATTAAAAGGTATCATCTAGCTACAAAGTTAATCGGTAGATTATGTATGATTTATTTATCGATTCTTGGTGTTAAAACTGAGATTTTATATGAGTTAAATGTGAGTGTTTTTGCCATAAAATCAAGCTTTTTTTTAAACAGCGCTCCTTAGAGGATGTTTGAAAAGTCATGATTGATGTATCAAATATTTTTTACCCCACCCTAACCCTCCTTATAAAGGGGAGGGAACTCAATTCTCTTATCCCCCCTTTATAAGGGGGACAAGGGGGTATCATGTGATTAAAATACACTAACACTTTCAACACCTCTTACAAGCATAGAGCAGCTATGCTGAAGGCACTTATGGAAGAAAAAAGCTTAAATCAAAGCAATTTAAAAAGCTAACTCTAGATAGAAGTACCAAGCAGGAGCAATCTTTACCATTTGACCAGTGTCTCTTATATTTCTTATGTATTCTTCATCTTCCGCTCGACGCAAAGAAATTCTCCGTGGTAGTTTAGCGTGTCTACCATCAGCGTTGTATCACCATTTTCTAAAACCAGACCAATACGCCGGATTGTACCCAATATTTCCGCCTTTTGCATCCCTTTACATTAGCGGTTTTTTTGAAATCTTGCGTATTGCTTAAGGATTCATCTGTGAGTGTAGCTGCAGCATGGGGACTCATTGCTCTATTTATTGGCGTATTTCTGCTAATATCTATATGACTTTGCACAACATTAAGATTGAAGGAATTCCTCACAATCAATTATTATTGGTAAGATTCCTTTCAGGAGTGCTAATTGCCTGGGCATACTGGTTACACCCACACCCCACACAACAGGGGCATCGGAAGTCGATAAGGAATTTGTAGGTTGGGTTGAGAACGAACCCAACATTTTCGCAAACGAAACCAACATTATCAGCAAACGAACCCACATTTATCAGCAAACGAAAACCCAACATTTATCAGCAAACGGAAACCAACATTTTATCAGATTTGTTGGTTCGTACACGGGTTACCCAACTACTATTTCCCAAAACCTACGTAGATGCAGTCGATCCTATTTCTTTCAGAGATGTCGAAAGTATTGCTATAGTGTACTGATGAATGTAAAAAAATTAATAAAAAACAAAAATGTTAAAAGTATCGAAAAATACATCAATTTCTAAAAACGCCAAAAGGTTAAAAAAATATATCAGTTAATTTTAAAAACATAAGTTTATTATTTTCTTGAACCGGTTCCAGATGAAGAAACCAAAAACGGAGAAGAGAAGAAAGAGACAATTGGAACAGTTTGCTTCTGAGGAAAGCAATACTTTGCTACTGATGACTTCGTGATCGGTGGTGCTGGTGGCTTCGGTGGTGCTGGTGGCTTCGGTGGTGCTGTGGCTTCGGTGGGGACGCACCCCTTGCTAGTGGCGACTTCGGTGGCTTCGACGGCGCTGTGGCTTCGGTGTGGAAGCAACCCTTGCTAGGGGCGAGCTTCAGGGTTTCGGTGGTGGAAGCAACCCCTTTGCCAGGGCGACTTCGGTGGCTCGGCGGTGCTGGTGCTTCGGCGGTGCTGGTGGCTTGGCGGTGGAAGCAACCCCTTTGCTAGTGACGACTTCGGTGGCTTCGGTAGCGCTGGTGGCTTTGGTGGTGGAGGCAAAACCCTTTTTGCTATATGGTGGTTTCGCTGGCTTCGGTGGCTCGGTGGTGCAGCAGCTTAACCGAAACTCACACCAATTAAAAAATTATCCCATCGTAGGGGCGCAAGGCATTGCGCCCTACACGTCCCTATTTGGTTTCGAATAATTTATTTTTGTGTTCCTAAGCTAGACTTACAAATAAACAAGTTCCTAAATAATTTTTTGTGGAATGATCTGTCTGTCCATTTAGGATCGACAGTCTCTTTTAGTTTGAGGATTCATTCTGTCACATTGCGATCTAGCGACGCCACAAGATACTCAATGGGGTTATTGCCTATGTATGTGACGCTTAACCCCTTTGTCATTGATGAATCAGTTGGAGCTAAAAATCAGTACGTCAGATGCGAACTATCACCTTGTTTTCTGGTTCTTGCAGTTGACACTCATTGATAATTTCTCCATATTTTTTCATTCTTATAATGATGGCATACTATCAAAAGATTGTAACTGGGAAGTATCGCCTCGTGTTTGATGAACTAAACAATGTGAAAGAATCGATGTTACCAAAATCAAAAGTTGGTAATGAGTTAGAAAATATCTCGGTTTTCTCGCTCAGTCGATTGTGATATACTTAAACATAAATCTGTTGATTCTATTATGGGTGATCCCATTATTGGAGTGCACAGTTTATTATTAACACGCTTTTTTATGTTGCTGATACTGACTTATTCTCATCTAACTTCCTAATCCATTTTTACTCTCCAACCGAGTCAAACTGTTAAAGAAGATCCGGATCTTCTTGAACCGTTTGACTATACAGAACAAAAATGGATAAGGAAGTTCCATGAGAATAACTCAGTATGGCAACATGAAAAATCTTTTTCCGATGAGGAGTTGTGTTCCAATGTCGGATCATCCATAATCGTGTTATCCCTTTATGTTTCGTATATCAGAATTGACTGAGCGTGAAAACCGAGATGTTTTCTAACTGATTAGCGATTTTCTCATTTTGTTAACGATTGAGCTTAGACAAAGTTTAGTTCATCAAACACGACGCCTAATTCCCAGTTAAAACCTACTGAGAGTTTTATCCTTACAAGAAGGAAGAAATATGGAGAAATTAGCAATGAGTTTTGACTGAGAAGACCAGAAAACAAGGTGATAGTTCGCATCCGACGTAAAGATTTTTAGCTCCAACTGATTCAGCTTTGACAAAGTTTAAACGTCACCACATAGGCAATAACCCCATTGAGTATCTTGTTGCGTCGCTAAATTGCAATGTGACAGAATGAATCCTCAAACTAAAAGAGACTGTCGATCCTAAATGGACAGACAGATCATTCCACAAAAAATTATTTAGAAACTTATTTATTTGAAAGTCCCTTAGGAACACAAAAATAAATTATTCCAAACCAAAAAAAACGTGTAGGGCGCAATGCCTTGCGCCCCTACGATGGGATAATTTTTTAATTGGAAGTTCCCTTAAGCTGCTGCACCACCGAGCCACCGAAGCCACCGAAACCACCACTAGCAAAGGGGTTTTGCTTCCACCACCAAAGCCACCAGCGCTACCGAAGCCACCGAAGTCGTCACTAGCAAAGGGGTTGCTTCCACCGCCAAGCCACCAGCACCGCCGAAGCACCAGCACCGCCGAGCCACCGAAGTCGCCCTGGCAAAGGGGTTGCTTCCACCACCGAAACCCTGAAGGCGCCCCTAGCAAGGGTTGCTTCCACACCGAAGCCACAGCGCCGTCGAAGCCACCGAAGTCGCCACTAGCAAGGGGTGCTTCCCCACCGAAGCCACAGCACCACCGAAGCCACCAGCACCACCGAAGCCACCAGCACCACCGATCACGAAGTCATCAGTAGCAAAGTATTGCTTTCCTCAGAAGCAAACTGTTCCAGATTGTCTTCCATTTCTTCTCTTCTCCGTTTTTTGGTTTCTTAAATCTGGAACCGGTTCCAAGAAAAATAATAAACTTTATTGTTTTTAAAATTAACTGATATATTTTTTTATACTTTTGGCGTTTTTTTAGAAATTGATGTATTTTTCGATACTTTTAACATTTTTTGTTTATTTATTAATTTTTTTTAACATATCATCAGTACACTATAGCAAATACTTATCGACATCTGCTGAAAGAATAGGATCGACTGCAATACTACGTAGGTTTTGGGAAATAGTAGGTTGGGTAAACCCGTGTACGAAACCCAACAAATGCTGATAAATGTTGGGTTTCGTTTGCTGATAAATGTTGGGTTTCGTTTGCTGATAAATGTTGGGTTTCGTTTGCTGATAAATGTTGGGTTTCGTTCCTCAACCCAACCTACAAAAATTCTTATCGACTTTCCGATGCCCCTAGTTGTGTTTGTGGGTTGTGGGTGTACCAGTATGCCCAGGCAATTAGCACTGCCTGAAAGGGTAATCTTACCAAATAAAGTAATTGATTGTGAGGAATTCCTTCAATCTTAATGTTGTGCAAAGTCATATAGATATTAGCAGGAAATACGCCAATAAATAGAGCAATGAGTCCCCATGCTGCAGCTACACTCACAGATGGAATCATTAAGCCAATACCGCCAAGAATTTCAAAAAAACCGCTAATGTAAACGGATGCCAAAGGCGGAAATATTGGTGGTACAATCCGGGCGTATTGGTCTGGTTTTAGAAAATGGGTGATACCAACGATGATGGTAGACACTGCTAAAATACCACGGAGAATTTCTTTGCGTCGAGCGGAAGATGAAGAATACATAAGAAATATAAGAGACACTGGTCAAATGGTAAAGATTGCTCCTGCTTGGTACTTCTATCTAGAGTTAGCTTTTTAAATTGCATTTGATTTAAGCTTTTTTCTTCCATAAGTGCCTTCAGCATAGCTGCTCTATGCCTTGTAAGAGGATGTTTGAAAAGTGGTTAGCTGTTATTTTAATCACATGATTACCCCCCTTAGTCCCCCCTTATAAAGGGGGGAAATAAGAGAAATTGAGTTCCCTCCCCTTTATAAGGGGAGGGTTAGGGTGGGGTAAAAAATATTTGATACATCAATCATGACTTTTCAAACA
>NZ_WJFC01000010.1 GCF_009725235.1 Scytonema sp. UIC 10036 | reverse complement strand
TAGTTGTTGGTTGTAGATCTTAAAAAATTTCCCCTCACCCCCCTACTCCCTACCCCCTACCCGCTAGCATATATTAATTCTGCTTGTTCTAACAGTACGTCCGTTCTAACGTACTTTCAAGCACGGCGTCTTGTCTGTAGAGGATGTGGATTGAGTAAAGAGTTGGCTGCTCCTGGCTTTAGATACGATTGGCATGCAGATCCCATGCTCGATCCTTACTTTAGGCTACCACTGTGGTTACAGACAAAATATCGCCATCACGTATTGTGGGCATACAACGAACGCCATCTACTGCTGCTAGAACAATATATAGCCAGTTTATTGCGTGGATCGAAGCCCAATCCTCAATATGGGTGGCAGAACCAAAGTTTGTTTAGCCGCTTACCCAAATGGATGATTGTTTCTAAACATCGTCCTGGCTTACTTAAGGCGATCGCCTTTGTACTGGCAATACTACAAAAATTTCAAGCAAAGCTTTGCCCATCACCTCTCAACTGTGCTAAAAAAGCATCCAACCTCGATGCACTCACAACTTCACCCAGTACATTTCCCATTCGCCGCACCTGGTAAACTCCGTCTCTGAGTTCTTGAAAGTCAACAATTAAACCAGCTTTCTTCGCTTCTTTTAATTTTCTCACTTCAATCGGCATTAACGCTCTTAAGCGCTTCTTCTCAACAGGTGTCAGTGCCTCCCATGCCTGTTGCTTGTAGTCCTCGCGATCGACCAAAGCAACTCTTATTTCTTCCCAAGTCGTAGCTACTTGAAACGTCTCAATCAATTCTTCTAGGGGCGATTGCTCAACGTTTGACATGACCTGTTCGGGTTGAGCTAAGTCATCATACTCTATGCTCTCGACGGTCCAATCATCTTTTTCCGGTGCAGGCTCGAAAGTCCATTCACCTTCCGTGATTTCTTCAACCACCTCAGTGTCCGCGTTAAAATCCTCAACCCAAATTTCTTCTTCACTCGGTGGCTCGGTACCTTCCACCAACACCAACCGCCCTTCCTTGTACGCCTGCCGCAATGCTACTGCCTCGGCAATAATGCGCTGTGCTGTCAACCCTTCCTCATCCATCATCTTTTGCAAAGTTGTTCCGGTGAGATCGTCCGTCTCGTGAATGGGTGGAATTTGACAATACCGTGCTCCATTCTTTGTCCGCCGCCAGATACTCGGTTGTTCTTGTTCTGGTTCTGGTTCTCTGGGTTGTCGTTGCTTGGCAATAAGATCCCGAACTGTTTGTTGATTAATTTCTGGTGCAGCGAGCAATTGGTCAATAATGCTTTGGTACTTCTTGGGGTTATTTGCCAAACGGAAGAGAGTGCTTGGCTCGATTTTGGCTAAATCTCGAGCGGCAAAGTGCTTGAATACAAGAGCCACCCTCAAATACTTCCGGTCTTCATTTTTCCAACCGTACTGCTTAAGAAGCTTTTTATACTCTCTTTTGGATAAGTGCTCTTTTTGTTGGGCAAGCATCATGGCGTGGGTCAGGATGTTTTGGCTGGCGCGATCGAGTCCATCAAAGGAATCACCAGGAGTTTCTGGGGCTATGGCGTTGGCTTGTGCTTCAACGTCTTGGTCGAGTTCTCGTTGAGCAATAATTTGTTCGTTTGGCGCAAGGGCTTGAAGTTGTGGCATCATCATAGGTAATGATATATTTTTGTGGTTTTTATAGAAGGCAATCGCATTTTGACTGGTGTCAGGGCGATCGCCTTTGTTTTTTGGCAAATTTTATTGGCTCTTTTTTTTCTTATTGTACGGTTTAAAGCATACGATTACAATAATTAAGCATAATTTATTTACATAAATTCTGTATTTATTGGTTTTTCTACCAAAATTGTGCTAAGTTGTGTCCATCAGTACGATAGGAAGCATGAAAAAGATGTACTGTCGCCTAGCTGTGTTGATGGCAGAAAAAGACCCGCAGTTGTCCCAAAGACAGCTCTCAAGAGACACAGGACTGGATATCACAACCATCAACCGTTTATTCACAAACAAGTTCAGTCGGGTCGATGTAACTACCATAGAAGTCCTGTGCAACTACTTCGGCAAGGATGTGGGTGATTTACTACAAATGAGGCAACCTGAAGATATTCCGCCTAGAAGAACCAGAAAGCGTTTTAAATCAGAGGCATCTTCAGAAGAAGCTGCTTAACCTTACCCCTACCATCAGAGAAAGAGCGCCACGTTCCTTTGGTTGGAGAAATCCTTGGTTGTGGGATGCTGATTTTCCTAATAGAAGTGTTGTCAATCCCGATCCAATACTTGTCGGTTAAGCCTAAAAATACAAAAACACGTAGGTTGGGTTGAGGAACGAAACCCAACCTACAATTTCCGAGAGCCCTTGCAGTATTGAATCCCGATCTTGGTATTAATTGACAGCTGCTCGAGGTCGTGGCGAACCGGGAATAGTAACATCTATTGGTGTTACCTCTGCTGATAGCTGCGTCAAAGGTGGCTTGATAGCTGTTTGGCTACCAACGACTAAAGTGACTAAATTCTCAGGCTTCAGGTACTGCTTGGCAACCCGCAGTACATCAGCTGCTGTGGTTGCAGCCACTGCTTTTTGGTAGCGGAAGAGAAAATCAGACGGATATCCGTAATATTCATACCGCATGAGGCGTGATAGTGTTTGACTGGGGTCTTCAAAATTGAAGACAAAAGAATTAAGAGTGGACTCTTTCGCAAAAGCTAATTCTTGCGGTGTTACTGGTTCTGCTTGCAAACGCTTGATTTCTGCTTGAACGGCTTTCACAAACTGTACCGTAGCATTAGAACGGGTTTGTCCGCCTGCAATAAACAATCCTGGGTAGTCATAGCGGGGACTCCAAGAACCATACACCGAATAAGCCAAACCCTGACGGGAACGCACTTCATTAAACAAGCGCCCACCGAACCCCGTTAATACCCCGTTCAACACGTCCAAGGCTGGATAATCGGGATTGTTCAAAAGCCCTCCCAAATGTCCGATCAAAATATTACTTTGAGTCAACTGGGGCTGGTTGACAAAAAAGACGCCACCTTTTTTCGCTTGCGATACCAGAGGTAACTTAGGTTTGGTCATGTTGGGGTTAGCTTTCCAATCACCCAACTTTGCTTGAATGAGCGATCGCATTTTTTTCGAGTCAAAATCCCCCACAACTCCCAAGATAATATTATTGGGGTAAAAAGACTGCTGATAAAACTTAACCAAATCCTCACGGGAGATATTACTTAAAGTTGAATACTCCACCGTGCGACCATAGGGGCTTTCCGAACCGTAGATTAATTTTTGAAATTCCCGATTGGCAATATCATCCGGATCGTCATTGCGACGGGAAATAGCACCCCGTACTTGGGTTTTTGCCAATTCCAACTTGTCCTGAGGAAATGCTGGTTCCCGCAGCACTTCTGCAAACAGCCCAAAAACTGTTTCTACATCCTCACTTAGCGCTTCAAAGCCAGCAGTTCCAGAAGATTCGCCAATACTAGTTTCTACAGAAGCTGCTCGTTGTTCTAACAATTGGTTAAGCGCATCTGGAGAATGCTTCAAAGTTCCCCCAGATCTCATGACTGTACCCGTTATCTGAGCCAAACCAACTTTAAGAGCTGGCTCAAAGCGATCGCCTGTACGTACCAATGCCGAACCGCTCACCAACGGTAATTCGTGATTTTCCATCAAATACACGACCATACCGTTATTGAGCACATACCGTTCGTACTTGGGCAATTTTACCTCAGGGAGCCGTGGAAATTGTAATTCCGTATAATGCTTTGCTGCCGGAGCCGCTTCTGTAAGATTCAGCATTCCAAAACACAGCAATGGAACAAGGGCAAAACAAACCAGTAACGAGTTCAACAACCTTTTCACCTTCAATCTTTTCTGAACGTACCTCTTTATTTTTTTCGAAACCCAGACCATATCTGACGCCTCTTAATTACGAATTACGAATTACTGTTACCCCTGTTTCGGCAATAGCTTGCCGATAGTACGATTGTCTGGTGAAAATGTTGCTTTTGCCACTCGCTGAATATCAGCAGTTGTTACAGCTTCAATTGCGTCTAATTGCTTAAACAAATTCCGCCAAGAACCAGTTTTCACTTCATACTCCAGTAACTGCTGCGCCATTCCCATATTAGAATCCAATGTACGCAACAAACCTGCCCTAGCTTGTGTTTTCACCCGATCCAACTCAGCTGCTGACACAGGTTCCGTTTTCAACCTATCTATTTCCTTTCGCAAAGCCACTGCCACTTCATCAACGGTATGACCTGGAGCCGTTAGAGTATAAAATAACATCAAATTAGGATATTTATCTCCCGGAAATCCACTAAAGCCCTGTGCGGCTAGTGCCAATCGTTGTTTTTCTACCAAGGATTTGTATAGCCTTGAGGTACGCCCGTCACTCAGCAGACTACCTATAATCTCATAAACAGCTTGGTCGGGATGAGTCATTGCCGGACGGTGGTAACCTTCTAAGTACCAAGGTTGTGACGGGAATTCTAAAGTCACCTCTCGTGTTTCTGTCTGCTTTGGTTCTACGGGAATTTTGGTAATAAATTTTGGTTTGGCTTTAAAGCGTCCAAAGTAAATTTGTGCCAGTCTTTTGACTTCAGTGGGATTGACATCACCAACAACAGCAATTGTCAAGTTACTGGGGACATAATGTGTCTCAAAAAACTTCTGCACGTCCTCCGTGGATAAATTGCGGATATCTTCGTCATAACCAATGACAGGACGTCTATAGGGATGGACTTTGAAAGCAGCATCAACAAACTTTTCAATCATCTTTCCAATCGGAGAATTTTCCACCCGCAGCCGTCTTTCTTCTAGGATGACATCTTTTTCTTTAAAAAACTCGCGACGAAGAACGGGGTCGAGAAATCTTTCTGATTCCAGCGACATCCACAGTTCTAATTTGTTAGCAGGAAAGCTGTAAAAATAACGGGTTGCTTCTGTGGATGTATTGGCGTTTAAGCCCACACCTCCTGCTTGTTCTACAATTCGCCCCAGTTCGTTCTGTTTGACAATCTTAGCAGCCTGCGCCTCTACTTTCTCAAATTCAGCTTGTAACCTAGCAACTTCATCCTGTTTGCCAGCAGCTTTTGCCGTTTTGATTTGTGCTGCTATTTGATCCAAGCTATCTAGTAATGGTTTTTCTACTTTGTAGTTTTCCGTACCAACAAGTGTTGTCCCTTTAAATGCCAAATGTTCTAGAAAATGCGCTACACCTGTTTTTCCATTAGGCTCATCTACTCCACCTACATCCGCATATGTTAAAAAAGAAACTACAGGAGCTTGATGGCGTTCTAACACAATGAACTTCATGCCATTGTTGAGGCGAAACTCTGTTAACTGCTTAATAACACGATTTAAATATGGTTGAATCGAAGTTTGAGCAGTTTTTGGGGTTTGTGTTCTTGCGACAGCAACTCCAGGTAGCAAACCCCACCAAAGAAGGACTACCGCCATCAATGTGGCAAAATATCTTTTTACTTCCCTTTGGTATAAGCAACTCAGCCTGTTCATAAGCAACAATAAAATTAGAGATCTATTACATCAAAATATAGATGGCTTTGCCAACAGTCTTCTTAATCTTGTATTAAGCTTTCTCTAGTTGTTCTACTTAACGTTAGACAATAATGCTACAAATCCTGTTCCGGATATATCACCATAACTGTTATGCGAGTTTTTAATTCTCCCCCACCCTCAGAAGCGCAAACACGCGATCGCATTCTACAAGCGGCTAGGCGTTTGTTTGCCTCTCAAGGATTCGACGGTACAACTACCCGCGACTTGGCACAAGCGGCTGGTGTTGCAGAAGGGACTCTATTCCGTCATTTTTCCAATAAAAAAGCGATTTTAGTTGAGGTAGCGACTCAAGGATGGGTGGAAATTCTCACAGACTTGCTGACAGAATTGAGTGAAATGGGCAGCTATAAAGCGGTTGCTCAAGTTATGCGTCGCCGGATGTGGAATATGCAGAAAAATGCCGATCTCATGCGCGTTTGTTTCATGGAGGCGCAATTCCATCCCGATTTGCGCGATCGCATTCAACTAGAAGTCATCACAAAAATGACAGACGTTGCAGAGGCGTTCTTTCAAACAGCAATGGATAAAGGAGTCTATCGGAAAATGGATGCCAACCTCGTTGCTAAAGTTTTCTTAGGGATGTTTGCCGTTGCGGGCTTTTCCAACAATACCCTTATGGAACCGAACGCCTCTCCAAAAGAGATGCAGGAAATGGCAGAAGGGCTAGCAGATATTTTTCTCAATGGAGTGTTAGCTAGGGACTAGATTTGCTAATGGCTAATGGCTAATGGCTAATGGCTAATGGCTAATGGCTAACGGCTAATAGTGCAATTAGCAATTAGCAATTAGCAATTAGCAATTAGCACTTTTGCTTGATAACTCCACTGTTGAACTTGCTCGACAGAAGGGCACAAATCCCGACTTTGTACCGTTGCCACCACAAGGCGTAAGATTTGTTTGTGCAGTTTGTGAACGGGAGTAGCAGCTAACTGTGTTGCTGAGATTACACCAGCATGTAGTAATAACCCGCAGTATTGTGTCCCCACACTGGGAATGCGGGCTAAATCGGCTAAAGCCACCCATTTATGAATATACTGAACGTGAATTTGTAATTTGTTTGCTAGCGCTAACTTAGTTGCTAGAGTCTTTCCGTGTTTGACCAGTGCGGCTGTGGTGGTAATACCGCAATTCTCCAGTTGAGATTGTTCTTCTTGGCTTAGTCCGGGTAGTTGTGCGATCGGCCAATCGCAAGACAAAATACTACCTACTCTTGTTTTTTGTTTTAGAGACATTTTGAATTCAAAACTCTGTTCCTTTAATATTTTGGCAAATAATACAGCGAGCGGTGACTAAGTCAGTCGGCAAGAAAAAACTAAACTACGTAACGAAAAATAACATCTCTGTATTTGGCTCGTAGTACCGCTTTAGCGCATGCACCACAACTAGAAAACGATAACTATTATTGTCAACGACTTACTTAGTGACCATTAACTTCTGTTACGCTACATTTGGTGAAAATGGAGGAGTGTTCAGTTGCCAACACAAAAACAATCAAACACGGCAATCTTTCTTTGTCAATTACTTTCCAATTTGTACCAGCCAATTCAGGTTTTTCGCTACGATCGGAAGTTAAAAACTCTCTATATTCAAGCTGGAACAATTGATGAGCTTGCAATCATAATACAAGAAGATGGAAATTGGGATTTCGTGCTATGATACACAACTTGGAACAAATGACCAATGCTGAACTTAAACAGTATATTTCACAGCATAGGAATAATGAGGAAGCTTTTCGGGCAGCATTGGAAGTGCTGATGAGCCGCCGCGATCCCAATGCACCATATCAACCCTATCCTTTTGAGCTTACTGACCCCAAGAGCGAGGTAGAAGCACTCTTGATAGAGAAGATAAAACAAACAGAGCAATAAGAAAAAGCGCTCGGCAATTGCTGGTCACTGCTTAGGGACTTCCAAATAAAAAAGTCTCCCAATATTTCTTGTGGTGCGGTGCTCACAGCCCGCCACTTGTACAGTACGGGCGGGGAAACTCGTACCACAAGATAGAGAATTTATTTCTTGGAAATTCCTTAAAAATCGGCGCTTTGCAGGTTAGTACCTTGAGAACCGTTCCAGCTCAAGTCTATCTCGCGATCGCTCTCTTGTGCCTCAAGTCCCCAACGAATACGCCATTCTGGTTCCAACTGTGTTGCGCGATTAATTTTGATACAACTTAGTTTAGCACCGTGTAAATTTGCTCCCCTAAGGTTTGCCCCTTCTAAATTTGCCCCTTCTAAATTTGCCCCTTCTAAATTTGCGTCCCTCAAGTCGGCATTCTTCAAATTCGCACTACTGAGGTTAGAGTTCCTTAAATCCGAACCAATAAGGATAGATTCCTTAAGTTTAGCTTCACTGAGATTGGTATCCCGAAGAATTGCCCCTTGAAGGTTTGCACCCCTCAGCTTGGTACTGCTCATATAAGCCTTACTAAGGTTTACACCCAACAGTTTGGCATTGCTAAGATTTCCACTCCAAAAGTAGACACCCGTAAGGTTAGCGTGACTGAGATTGGCTTCCTTCAAGCCAGCATTGCTGAGGTTAGCGTGACTGAGATTTGCTTCCTTTAAGTTAGCATTGCTGAGGTTGGCGTTGCTGAGATTAGCTTCCTTTAAGTTAGCATTGCTGAGATTAGCATTGACTAGCTGAACACTGCTGAGGTTTGCTTTCTGAAAGTTAGCACCACTGAGATTTGCACCATTTAATTGAGCATCGCTGAGATTGCTATTACACAAGTTGGCTTGACTGAGATTGGCATCATTTAGGCTAGATCCGCTTAGGTAAGCACGACCAAGGTCAATACCTGGTAGTTGAGTATTACTTAAGCTAGCGAGAATTAAATTAACAGGAGCCACTTCTTGACTTTGAGATTTTAAAGCTAAAATCTCTTGAAGAGAATTAAATTGGCTGTCGAGTTCTGGTTCTGTACTCTCTTTATTATACGAATCTTGAGTTTGACATACTGTCAAAACTCCTTGAGAGGCTTGGGGAACTTTCTTTTGCTTGCTCTTAATCAAAAATAAAACACACAAGCATAAATATACACTCACAACAAATGTTGAAGGATGTCCTTGCGTAAGTACTAGCATGACTGTAGAACCAAAACCAAATAAAATCAATTGCTTGATTAACACGCTCGTTCCAGCTTTAGCTTTTCTATCTGAACTAGCCTGTTCTCGATTGGTATTAGCCATGCTCAATTCCCCTCACCTTTTTTAATTTATAGAAAAAATTAACTAAATATCGTAGAATAATAAACTCTGGTTTCTTTTTGCAGCCTTTCATCATGTTTTGCGCTCAAGTGCGATCGCACTTTTCTGTCACAATAGGAGCAACTTGTTTCCTATTGATTCAGTAAGATTTATCAGCGACCTGAAATTCTCTAATCAGAGCCGAGCGATCGCGAACTTTTTCCAATCTTTGTTAACCCGGTTAATTTGCTACCTTGGTAGATATACTTAAATGTTCTATCTTACTACAATGATGTGTAACTATATTATTGAATTTATTTCTCCAGCAAACACTTTCAACGAACTTTTTTAGAGCAATAAGTAAATGTATTTTTACTCTTCCCTAACCTCCTCACTCATTTTAGGGCTTAAAATGAGTGGGATGCAACTCGAACCATGGAATTTTGGCGTATATTATTATTTTTTTGCTAAAAATTCATTTTAATGGTCAAAAGTTCTCATAAGTTTAATATATAAGTATAAACTGTAGCCTTTCTCAGTCTCATGAGGTACACCCCCTTTCATCCCCCCAAAGCATCGGGGGGACAGAGGGGGGTAATTTTCGTACCTCACCAAGTTGAAATTTGCTGTAATACTTTTGAGAAAGGCATTTCTCTATACTTCCTTAGGAGTGTATGCCCGCATTGCTACAGTCCGAGTAAAAAACAACTAAGCTGAATATATATTGCCTTAAAACTTTGCTGGATAACTACCTAAGCTACTGATTATGTTTGAAGCACTAGCTGACCGTTTAGAAGCTGCCTGGAAGAAACTCCGGGGTCAGGACAAAATCACCCAATCTAACATCCAAGAGGCTTTGAAGGAAGTACGTCGCGCCCTGTTGGAAGCGGATGTCAATCTCCAGGTAGTTAAAGATTTTATTACCGAAGTTGAAACCAAGGCGCAGGGGGCTGAGGTAATAGCTGGGGTGCGACCCGATCAACAGTTCATCAAAATTGTTCATGATGAGCTAGTACAAGTGATGGGAGAAGAAAACGTACCTCTAGCCCAAGCCGATCGCGCTCCAACAATTGTTCTGATGGCAGGTTTGCAGGGTACTGGTAAAACAACTGCCACCGCGAAGCTAGCGTTACATTTACGGAAATTAGAGCGCAGTTGCTTAATGGTAGCAACAGATATCTACCGTCCGGCTGCTATTGACCAGTTGGTAACATTAGGTAAACAAATTGAAGTACCCGTCTTTGAACTTGGAACTGATGCCGATCCGGTAGAAATTGCGCGACAGGGCGTAGAACGCGCCAAGGCAGAAGGTGTTGACACAGTGATTATTGATACTGCCGGTCGCTTGCAAATTGATGAAGACATGATGGCAGAATTAGCCCGAATTAAACAGGTTGTTCAGCCCCATGAAACGCTGTTGGTTGTGGACGCCATGACCGGACAAGAAGCAGCAAATCTTACCCGTACATTCCATCAGCAAATTGGTATTACTGGTGCCATTTTAACCAAGATGGATGGTGATAGCCGTGGCGGGGCAGCGCTCTCGGTGCGGCAAATTTCCGGTTCACCAATTAAGTTTGTAGGTGTTGGGGAAAAAGTGGAAGCCCTCCAACCGTTCTATCCCGATCGCATGGCTTCGCGCATCTTGGGTATGGGTGATGTCCTCACCTTAGTAGAAAAAGCACAAGAAGAAATTGACCTTGCTGATGCTGAGAAGATGCAGGAGAAAATCCTGTCAGCAAAGTTTGATTTTACCGACTTTCTCAAGCAGATGCGCCTGTTGAAAAATATGGGTTCTCTGGGAGGTTTTCTCAAACTCATCCCTGGGATGAACAAGATTTCCGACGACCAACTCCGCCAGGGAGAAACCCAGCTCAAGCGTTGCGAAGCGATGATCAATTCCATGACAGCAGAAGAGCGTCGCGATCCCGATTTGTTAGCCAGTTCTCCCAGTCGTCGCAAGCGCATTGCTAAAGGTTCTGGTTATAAAGACACCGATGTGAGTAAGTTAGTTGGTGACTTCCAGAAAATGCGTAATCTCATGCAGCAGATGGGACAAGGACGATTCCCTGGAGGAATGCCAGGAATGTTTGGTGGTGGTGGTATGGGCGAGCCCTATGCAGCAGGTAACCGCCCAGCAGCCCCTGGTTGGCGCGGTTACACTGGTGCTGCTAGCCCCAAAAAGAAACCAAAAAAGGACAAAAAGAAGAAAGGGTTTGGAACACTTTAATGGTTAATGGCTAATGGTTAATGGCTAATGGTTAATGGAAGATTGACATTAGCAATTAGCAATTAGCACCCATTTTGTGCTAATATTAGCTTTTTAGCAAGAAACGTTCAGCACCCTATCTTTGGGAGACCCTTGTGCCTACAGTTGAGGTCTGTACAATACCTCTTGCCTA
Organism: Scytonema sp. UIC 10036; assembly: GCF_009725235.1. The sequence continues at coordinate 121,325 of NZ_WJFC01000010.1, read as the reverse complement.
CGAATAAACTACAAAGTAAGCAACCTCCGGCTAAAGACCGGAGGCTTCAGCCCGTCTTGCACTGATTGAAGCCCTGCTTACCCGACTAGGTGCTTCGCGCACTATGTTATTGGTAAGAGTTCAAGTTCTCACTCCGGAATGCGTGATGCCAGTTCCGCGACTCTGAAACCGAGAGATTAACCAGACGTAAGGGTTTAAAGTCAGTGTCTCTTGGAAAGTACCGACCAATAACATTGTCAAGGCTCACATTACCCCGCAAGGGAGGCTCATTAGAGCAAAACCGTATGCGTACAGAGGGAAAAATTTCAGTTCGTAACTGCCCGAACGAAAGTAGATTGCAACACTACACGGAATTAAGTACCTCCAAGGCGGTATGGGTGACGCAGAATAAATTCTGCCGTGTCGTGTTTCCTCCGTGGTCTAAAGACGCACGGTTTCCACACTTGCGGAGACTTTTAGATGATTGCTAGAAACAGGAGAACGATTTCTAAACCATGATTAAACTGCGCTTGAAGCGATACGGTAAAAAGCGGGAAGCGAGTTACCGCATAATCGCAATTCAAAGCCTCGCTCGCCGCGATGGTCGTCCCCTAGAAGAACTGGGATTCTATAACCCCAGAACAGATGAAGTCAGATTGGACGTTCCCGGCATCGTCAAGCGGCTACAACAAGGTGCTCAACCAACAGATACAGTGCGTCGCATCCTGCAAAAAGCCAATGTCTTTGAACAGGTCAGTGCAAAAGCTACATCATAACAAGATTGCACAGAAATCCCTAGTGACCAGTCCAGACTACGTTGGGCTGGTACGGTTTCTCATGCAACCATTTTTGGATTCTCCCGAATCTTTAAGCGTCGATTGTGAACTGACTCAAACGCACAAGCGCGCTTGGATTCGCATTGCCTTTGATGGCACAGATAAAGGAAAAGTGTTTGGTCGGGGTGGACGAAATATTCAAGCAATTCGCACGGTGATTGCCGCAGCCGCTCAAGCAGCTGGACAATCAGTCTACCTTGATATCTACGGCAGTACCGCCGGCGGACGAGAGGGTTTGTCTTTTGAAGATGAAGGTGAAGAGCGATTGCCACCGCCAAAACCTAGAGAAAGACGCGGAAACGGACCCAGACCTATTGTAAAAACCCGCTTCCGATAGGTTAAGGTAAAGCGCGAGGAAGTCAAGAAAAGTATGAAGTATGAAGTATGAAGTATGAATTATGAAGTATGAAGTATGAATTATGAAGTGAAAGTCACAAAATTCATCCTTTATGCTTTATCCCTTACCCTTCATCCTTTATGCTTCATCGTATGACGTATTCTCCGTGTTTTTGTCATAAATGCAAAACACGTATTGCTGTAAAAATTCTTCTCTTGAATTGAGAAGGTAATTATCTTCCATCACGGATCTTGCACAATACCGCTAACCGTAGGTGGGGGTTATACAAGGGTCTGATAATCTCTCTAAGGAGGTGAAACTAGGGAGTGGCTGAAGTCCGTTTGGGTGAAAATGAGTCCATTGACTCAGCATTAAGGCGTTTTAAAAAGAAAATTCAAAAAGCCGGGATCTTATCTGAAGTCAAGCGTCGTGAAAGATACGAAAAACCAAGCTTGCGCCGGAAGCGCAAAGCAGAAGTTGCACGTAAAGGTGGTCGCTACTAAGTTAGTAAGCAGTGACCACTTGACCAGTGACTGGTGACCGGGCTGCAAAATCCCCGACTTCTCCAAGAAGTCGGGGATCTAAACGACCATTAGTTACTGGGTATTACAGAGCGATCGATAACTGATGGATGTCAAAATTAAGGTTTGAAAGCTGTTGTTATTCAAACCTCAACGAAGTAGAGAAGCGGTTGTTCGCGTCTCTACTTTCTCTCTATTGATGACTAATGACTAATAACTTAACAATTCAACTACCGAATATACCAAGTGCGATCGCACTTGCAGGAGAAGCAGAAAACAATCTCAAAACACTTGCCAAAGAAACAGGCGCATCCCTGGTACTGCGAGGGCAAGAACTTTATATTTCTGGAACAGAAAAGCAAATTGACTTGGCGAGTCGATTAGTGCGATCGCTTGAAGACCTTTGGAGTCAGGGTAATCATATTACTAGTACAGATATATCAACAGCCCGTCATGCCCTCGATACCCATCGAGAGAATGAATTGCTAGACTTGCAGCGAAATGTTGTTGCTAGGACGCGTAAAGGCGAAGAAGTACGAGCCAAGACTTTGCGACAACGGCAGTATATTCAAGCACTTAAGGAGCGCGACCTCATCTTTTGTACGGGTCCTGCCGGAACTGGTAAGACATTTCTAGCAGTTGTTGTTGCTGTACAAGCACTCCTAGCCAATCAATTTGAAAAACTCATCTTAACTCGTCCTGCTGTAGAAGCAGGTGAAAGACTTGGTTTTTTACCAGGGGATTTGCAGCAAAAAGTCAATCCTTATTTGCGCCCGCTTTACGATGCTATAAATGAATTTATCGATCCAGAAAAAGTTCCATCTTTAATGGAAAGAGGTGTTATTGAAGTTGCTCCCCTAGCTTATATGCGGGGACGTACACTCAACAACGCTTTTGTCATAGTGGATGAAGCCCAAAACACAACACCATCTCAAATGAAAATGGTTTTGACTCGTTTGGGTTTCAATTCTCGTATGGTTGTTACAGGCGATATAACACAAACGGATCTCCCCCCGAACCAGCAATCTGGCTTAACACTAGCAACACGTATTCTAGAACATGTAAAAGGCATTGCTTTTTGCAAATTCTCTCAAAAAGACGTGGTGCGCCATCCGCTCGTTCAGGAAATTGTCGCCGCCTACGAGCGTCATGAAAATAATCATTAGATAATAGTTAGTGGTTAGTGGTTAGTAGTTAGTCGCTATTAATTAACCACTAACCACTAACAACCAACCACTAACCAATACTATGACAGCCACATTAAAGGAATTTTTAGAAGCTTGTGAGACTTTGAGTACACTGCGTCTGATTGTCACCAGTAGTGCTGCTGTCTTAGAAGCACGGGGCAAGATAGAAAAGCTGTTTTATGCAGAATTACCTAAAGGGAAATACGCCAATATGCATACCGAAGGTTTTGAATTTCACTTGAATATGGATAAAATTACTCAAGTAAAATTTGAAACAGGAGAGGCAAAAAGAGGTAACTTTACCACTTATGCCATCCGTTTTCTGGATGAAAAACAGGAACCAGCCTTAAGTTTATTTTTGCAGTGGGGTAAGCCAGGAGAATATGAACCCGGTCAGGTAGAGGCTTGGCAGACTCTACGAGAAAAGTATGGCGAAGTTTGGGAACCTGCACCATCTGAGATTTGAGTCCGCTACACCAACTTTCTCTCCTGTTCCGGTGATTCTGGCACAGAATGCATACTGCTGGGCTGCGGCAGAGCTAGCTGGTGTAAGACGGGAGGCGGAGCCTCCACTTAGGCATTCCCAGGCTCCGCCTGGGAACGAGGTGGGAACAAGTGAGGGGTGTCGCCCCCATTTGCGACTCTGTATCCTCAAAAAAGTTGGGGCTCTTGTAACTCGGTGGCTGAATTATGCCAACAAAGGCGTAATCTTAGCCACAATCCGCTTGACTTCTAAAAACAAAACACCTTGCTTGGCAGCAGCACTAGCGAGAACTAATAAAACAGCTTCTTGACCGCAGCCTACTAAGATACCGTAACCTTTCTCACCTTCTACCACAATCCGGTCAACACTACCGCGAGCCAGTTCGCGTCCGATACGTTCTCCCAGTGATAGCATAGAGGCTGACATAGCAGCAGTACGCTCTTCATCCATTCCTACTGTTAGTACAGAAGCTAAGGCTAAGCCGTCAGGGCTAGCAAGGATTGCACCCTGAACTTCAGCACTGCCAGAGACAAAATTTTGTAATTCATCTTGCAACATTGAAACATTAATCATGGCTTTACTTCTCCAAAAGGGTGTTGTATTGATGTTGTTAAAGGTATGCACTTCGATCGCTTGACAAAATGCGCTACGGGTTAGAATCTGGGTAGAAGTTGCTTATCTGTTGAACAAGAGCAATCAAAGCTTGTGCTACGGAAGGTTTACTGGTGGCATTGACAGAGATGATAGGCGGTCGAGTCCGTTCATCTACCAATCCCAGAGCAAGAGCCACATCTTCTGCATCCCATGCATCCGGGCAATCTGTGTGTGTCAGACCAATAATATGCGGGAGTTGCACTTGTTGGTTGACAAAGTTAAGTATCCGCCGTCCAAATCGTATGTGCTCTGGACGATGAGCATCTATTAGCAGAATGTAAGCATGCGCTTTGGCAATCAGAATTTCCCACATGAAGTTAAATCGCAATTGACCGGGTGTGCCATATAGGTGTAGCGATTGATTCGATGCAATAGTGAGTCTCCCAAAATCTAAAGCAACTGTAGTTTTTTCTTTGAATTGTCCTACTTCATCTGTCGCTTTCTTATCGGTATCTACGACTTCTATTTCACTGATTGTACGAATCAAACTCGTTTTTCCTGCGCCTACGCCTCCTGTGACTACTATGCGTAGGATAGCCATTTATACCTCCATAGGGTTATAGCTATTGGAGCCACACCCAAGCACTTGGAAAATGTTGTAGGTAATCTCAAGCCAAGTAAATATAATAATGAACTTACTTAGTAACTTTGATTTTATGAGCAGAGATAACTTTATGAGATACATTACGGTTCTGTCCTCTTCAGGTAATGTGACAACAGTTTCTTTGTTTCAACTGATGCAACCGAGATAAAAATTGCATGACAGATTTCACACCCTGAAATAGCTTTATTGCTATCTTTGGGATCTTACAACAGTAGTTAGTAACTTTTCAAACTTAAAGACTAGCTTTTTTAAATTCTCTTAATAACTACGTTGTGAAATTTTTCTGCATAATCCGCTCATAAGTGTTTCTAGGTTACCAGAAGCTACATTGGCAAATGCACCCTGTTGGGGCTTTTCGCTTTCGTAATCTTGCTTACCCTGCCATAGCTCCGCGAAACAGTTTTACATAGAACGTGCGCCAGTCGCAATTAAGCGCCTAAATAAACCTTCTGTCCAACCAGTTTCTTGCAGAACAGCTGCTGAAGAAACTTCCACATAAGCTTGTTCAATAAAAGCCAAGTCAATCATACAGATACGACTGAGAGCATCTTTAAGAGCTTCGCTTTGACCTTCCACTTGTAGCTGCTTGCCTACTTCGTGTATCACTGTTGCCATTGCCGGCACAACATGCTGAGGTCCAATTCCGATGCGAACGTGAACTAGACCAATTTTCCAGCGTCGGTCTGCATAGGCAGGTCCCCAATCATCGATACCCGTAAACATCTCTTGAAACCATTGTATAAAAGTTTCATGAAGGCGATGAATGCGCTCCTCTCCAGTGTGTAAAATCGCATTCATTTCTTCATCGCGTCCGAGGTATGCGTAAAAGTGATCGGTCATTTCTGGGGCAACTTTGACTCCCCATTCTGCGTTTGCTTTGAGCAAAGCTTTATCTTCATCTGTAAAACCAGCACGCTTTTCTAGCGTCAACATAAACCCATGTGGATTGAGAGTCATTATGAGTTCTCCTAAGTATCAACAAAAACACAATTTTCAACTCTTGTGGTCAAGCAGCCACTAAAAATTAGCAAAATTTTTACATTGTACGGATTTTTGTTACATTCCTTTACACTTAGGGAATAGGGGTTAGGGGTTAGGGGTTAGGAAAGAGGGATGTTCACGATCGAGGTGAAATTTTTTCATCGGATTGCCTGCTTTACTTCAATAAAGGAGCTATTTTGGCAATAGCTTGTTTAATTTCCAGAAACAGGATGCCTTGCTTAGCAGAAGGACTAGCAAGAACTAACAAAATAACCTCTTGAGAGCAGTTCACCAAGACCCCGTAACCTCTCTCTCCTTCCACGACAACGCGATCGATAGCACCACGGGCAAGTTCGCGTCCAATATGTTCCCCCAATGAAAGCATGGATGCTGACATAGCAGCAGTAAGCTCTTCATCCATACCTGGTGATAACACAGAAGCTAACGCCATGCCATCAGGGGTAATGATAATTACACCTTCAACTTCAGCGCTACCAGAGACAAACTTGTGTAACTCATCTTGAAGCATTGAAATTGCGGTCGCGTTTTTTTCCTCAAATATTTCTGATTGAGGGGCTCGAGCATCTTCCGTAAAGGATTGTAAATCTGAGACAGTAGCTGCACTGAGTTCTGTATTTTCCACAGTAGTGGTTGAGGGCAACTCTTCCGTGGTTTGCAATTCGTCTGTTACTTTTGCAGGCTTGGCTGATATTCTTTCAAGTGCTACTAACAGTAGATTGAGAATTTTGCCCAAAGGCATGAGTATAATTCGTAATTCGTAATTCGTAATTCGTAATTCAAGTTATAATTATTACAAATTCCGAGTGGTTTGATCAAGCCTTACTCTTTAAGAAACCAACTAGATTTTGCAAAAACGAAGTAGTGAATTTGAGCGTTTCCGATTCCTTCGATTTTTGGCGTTTTAATTCAGCATCGTCAATTAAGTCCCAATTCAGAGAGTCATCATTTAAATCTGATGTTGATGTCATTTTGGGAACTTCTTCCACCAAGCCCGCAAGCATCAACCGGAAAGTAGCTTGTTGGACTAAAGCAAGAGGTTGATTGATCTGCGTTGCGATCGCATCCAAAGAAACAATACCGTTAGCAAATTCCCACACTTGCCACTCACAAGCGTGCAAGCGAATATGGGGTTTAGCGTGAGAAATACTTTTGACAGCCGAACTGGGATTTGGGAGGATATCTACTAGTGCTTTCCAGTTTTTTAATGCTCTTAAAGCCATAAGAGCCACTTCCGTTGCTCTCAGGCTTAAGCCAGTCATTTCTTCTAAAGGCAAAGCAGCTTTGCTATCAAGTTTAAATACACCTTGTTGAATTTCAAAAAGTTCGCGAACTTGTTGTAATTGATTTGCGAAGAGCAGGTTGAGTTGCTCGGTAGTCAACAGGCTTTCAGTTTTCAACAGTAACCCAAGAGGTATAGCTGTAGGAGTATCAGTACAAACTTTTTCTATAACTTTCAAATTTGCCCAACCTCGCTTGACCATTTTAGAAATTAACTCCTGACCGTGCAGGTGATGGGCAGCAGCTACTACTTTACCTTGTCTAAACCAGATGTAGAAATACTGAGATTTAGACTTAGGAGATTGTAAATCTGGTAAGGTACAAACTGTTAAACAACCAGATTTCCGTCCTTGGTCAATCAGTTGGAACAATTCAGCTAAGGAAAAATCCGTAAAAGAACTAGATAGACTCATTAGTGCAAGTACTCTTTCGATGATTAATTTATATAAACTTGCACCCCGATCGATACTTCGGCTTGTTAAACATCCTGATTAGAAGGATAGATACCCATCTTTAACTTTAAAAAGAGTAATATTACTGATAGAAAATTTTCAGCTGCATATAAATTAGTGATTTTACTTAAACTTATAAAAAAAGAAGTATATTTTATATCTAAAAACTTCCTGCGGGTCGCAGTAGTCACTGCCCACCGTCCTTTATTGGTAAGCACTGTCTGTCCCCGTGCTATCGATTTATGTGTACACCATAGAAAGAGAGCTATGCGTCAATCCCATGACTAAGAAACAGATGTTTGTATTTAGTTTTTTTATGCTTTGGTTAAATTTCATGATAAAAAAGTAACCTAAGTATTTATTAAATGAGTTATCACTCAAATAAAATTAAAATAATTTAACACATAGTAGTCACAATTGTAAAAAACAAAATCCCCGACAACTCCTGCGGATACAGCTAGTCAATGGAGAGACAGACCCCCTCATTGGTACTCTCTCAATCCGGTGGTTATACCTGGGAACGAGGTGGGGGGTCAGATCCTTCATTCTCGACTCTGTATTCTCTAAGAAATTGGGGATTTAAGTCTTTACAATACTCAAAAATACTTTTATGAGAATCATTTGGGCTTGTTGCTTAGTTCTGTTATGTCTTTTCTGGGGTGGAGAAGCAGAAGCTGGAGAATTGTCTCAAAGATTGGCAAATTTCGAGGGTTGGGAAAAACTAACATCAGTACAACCAGCTGTAGGTGATTTAGTTTACCCAGAATGGATGGAGGGTGATTGGGAGGTGAAAAGCACGCTTTCCGATTTGGCTGCACCTTTAGCACCAGACATCGTTACACCCGGATTTGAAAGCAATCGTCAGTACCTCAATAAACCCATAAGTTTCAAAGTGCGATTTGTCAAGTCAAAAGTGCCTGTAACAGCGCTCAAAGCCCTTCCCGTAATCAATAGCAAGTCAGTAGCAGTCATAGCGGATAGAGCTTTCAACGGTTTAAATTTGGCACGGGCTTATCTGAATGATGCCGTGTTATCTGTCAAAGTAGATCCAAAGACTCCCAATCGTCAAATCACCTTTTTACGTGGCGAACGCCAGCTTGTTTCCATAATCAGTGGACGCGCCACAGAAACAACAAGTGATGGTAAATTCATTGGAACGGAAGTATTTCAACAAATATTTAAAGGTGGTGGGCGTCCTTATTTCAACATTGTTGAATCCACCACTGCATATCAGAAATTAGATGGACACAACCCTGTGAGTCCTGCGATAGAAGCAGATCAAGTCACTGCTGTTTACCTGTCACCGCAAGATCCAAATTACTTCCGTGCTGGTTCTCGACCGGTTGCACTTTATCGCTATCGTCTGGAATTTTTTGATGACTGGGGACTGGGGACAAGGGGGACAAGGGAGACAAGGGAGACAAGGGAGACAAGGGGGACAAGGTAGAATAACTCATCCAAAATCCAAAATCCAAAATCCAAAATCCAAAATTTCCTACTCCCTAAGAAAGATTTACATAGCTAACCATTGACTCTTATGTAGTATGTATGTAGTATTAAACTTCGGTTACGGGTTCGCGCTCTAAGAGTAGGTGCATAATGGCTAATTTTAGAGATCTTCTCAACTACTTTCGTCCCTACTGGGGAGTTGGCGCTTTTAGTATCGCCGCCACCAGTATGTATGAGGTCATCGATCTGGTGGTACCTTACGCTATAGGGCAGATTTTAAACGTTTTGTCCAACCAACCACTAGATAAAACACTTCAAGACGCGATCGCCAATCTATCAAACCTGATCGATTACCCAGTAAGCAAACCTTTAGAGTTAGGAGCATTACTGGGTTTAATTTTTCTCGCCACAGTGGTGAGAGCACCAACGCAGCCTTGGTTGAGCAATTGGTTTCACTGGGACATTGCTTTAAGGGCGCGTCAAGCTCAGAGCCAAACAGCCATAGAAAAGATTCTTACCTTACCTTTAGAATTTTATGACGAAAACAACCCCGGACGTATTGCCGGACGAGTAGCAAGAGGAATTGCCAACCACACTTGGACTTACCCTGAAATTTCCGGACAGTTACTTCCCAAGCTGTTTAGGGTGTTGGCTATCTTTGTGTTTATCTGGTTTGTTGAGTGGCGAATCGCACTTCTGTATCTGATTTCTTTTATCTTTATCTTAGGGTTCAGCCTGAAGGAAATACAGAGGTTGATTTGGCACGATAACCTCTTAGATAAGTACATGGAAGATACAGAAAGCCGTACTTCAGAGATTATCAGCAATATCAAAACAGTTAAAGCTTTTGCAACTGAAGCACAGGAGTTAAAGCGGCAAAATGTACGGTTATCACGCGAATTAAAACTCGTTGAATACCGCATTCACAAGGGTTATGTCAGACTGCAAACTTGGCAAAGAAGTGTCATTCAATTTTGTGTATTTACACTCTTGGGTTTGACTTTAGCCGCGACAATTAATGGGAGAATTAGTCTCGGTCACTTTGTCATGACACTCACGCTGTCTAGCATGGCATACGCTGAGTTGGAACCTATCTGCACCCTAGCGGAGATTTTTGCTCGCCGCTATACGTCGATGATACGGTTTCATGATTTTCTGAAAGAACCTTCTGGAGTTGATTCAGAGGGTTTGTTAGAAGAGCAAAATGTTGCAGACAATCCCTATAGATTTACCGGGAAACTGGAGTTTTGCCATGTCAACTTTGCTTACAATCGCGATCGCCCAGTTTTACAAGACATCAATCTCTTGATTGAGCCATATCAAACAGTCGCATTGGTAGGGCGTTCTGGTTCTGGTAAATCGACATTAGTGAAATTGTTACTGCGGTATTTTGAACCTCAAGAAGGTAAGATTCTCATTGACGGTGAAGATATACGCACTCTGAATGTAGGTAACTATAGGCGGAGACTGGCGATCGTTCACCAAGAAGTAGATATTTTCAACGGAACCTTATTGGATAACCTAATTTATGGAAATCCCAATGCGAGTTTTGAGCAAGTTGAAGAAGCCTGCAAAATAGCCAGATTGGATGAAGTTGTACAGCAACTTCCCAAAGGATATTACACAGTTGTAGGCGAGAGAGGCGTGAGACTCTCAGGTGGACAGAGACAGCGTGTGGGGATTGCGAGAGCGTTGATAGTAGAACCAGACGTGCTGGTGTTTGACGAAGCCACCTCCAGCTTGGACTATGAGTCAGAGCGATCGATTCAGTTAGCGATGCGCTCAATTTTAGGAACCCGCACCACAATCATTATTGCCCACCGACTGAGTACAGTACGGGAAGCAGATAAGATTGTAGTTTTGGACAAAGGCAAAATTGTGGAAGTCGGAAACCACCACGAACTCCTGCATCGTCAAGGAATTTACCATCGCTTGCACTCCCTGCAAGAGACTGGGGAATTGGTTGGTTAATGGATAGTGGTTAGTGGTTAGTGGATAGTGGTTAGTGGTTAGTGGATAGTGGTTAGTAGTTAGTGGTTAGTAGTTTTCCTACTAACAACCAACAAACAACCACCAACCACCAACCACCAACCACCAACAATTAACCACTAACAACCAACAACTAACACCCAACAAAAATTTTTTCCAAACCCCCTTGCATTTCCAAAAGCTTGTGCTAACATTAGTAATCGTGGGTCACAAGGGTCGGTGTCCGAGTGGTTAATGGAGGCGGACTGTAAATCCGCTGGCTTACGCCTACGCTAGTTCGAATCTAGCCCGGCCCACCTTCGAGAGAGTTAAGAGGGATGAGCAATAAACAAAACTCCGATCTCCTAACTCTTAACCTCCAAGTAAAATTTGCCCGTGTAGCTCAGTGGTAGAGCACACCCTTGGTAAGGGTGAGGTCATGAGTTCAATCCCCATCACGGGCTTTGTGAAATCGTAGAAAAATCAATGGTTTCGCGCAAGTTGCATAAGTTGGCTTTACTCTACCAGTATCGCTTGAGACATATCTAGTTGCATAGAACTTGCATAACAGGATTGCTTATCAATTAACATCATTGTATAAACTACTTTTATAGAAAAGTACTCGTTTTTTGGCTCGTAGTGAGTACTGAATGAGAACTCGCGCTACATCAGCCTGTAACCCCTCTATTTTGAGTTTCAGGAATGACCGCGATAGAACTTTGTTTGGTCTAAAGACGAGGAGCTTTCATGCTCCCGTTAAATTTTTGACTTGACGCTTCACGGTAACATTGTCATCAAGTCGATCGCCTGTATTATTTACGTAATCCAAAGCGCCCAGATCGCCAAGTGTATAAGCCCGCAAAAACAGAGCACTCCAACGACCTATGGTTTCAATCGCTTTATCCTGTGACAAAGTCGGGGTATTTGGGTCTGGTCTAGCCCCAAGGGGATTGTTGTTATCGGTAATGCCATAATGATTGACACCATCAACGGTAATTAATGCTTTGGGAGGTTCTTGGATCAAATCGTAATCTGTTTGTGTTACTTGTGGACTTATTAACCCATCTTGGCTTCCTACTACTAAAGCTATTGGAATACCTTGATTTCTAATAGGTATAAACCGCCCCGCTCCTACAGATGTACTAGTACCAAAGAAAGCAGCTGCTTGTAGCTGTTTGGGACGTTGAAATTGACCCTCACAAAGTGGATAAATACACGAATTATCGATAGCAGCAAGACCGACTGCACCGCCAAAAGAGTGCCCTACTAATACCAATTTCTCTGTATCAATAGTGCCAACAATAGGTGAATCTTGATGGGAATTTTCTGCTACCATAAAAGCTAGGACATCGTTAATTTGTGATGCTTCTGGTAGCAATCCAGTAAATCCGAAAGCTGGTAAAGAACGAATACGTTCAGGAACAACTACTGTAAATCCATAACTAGCTACAATACCAGCAAAACGAGAATATTGCGATGTGTCAACGCGAGAGCCTGGTAAAAACAAAGCGATAGGAGATTTGTGCTGGTTGATATTTGAATTTGTCATGACAGGAAAGTAAATATCCGCAGAATCTCCATTGTTAGTCATAGTAGTTTTATAGCTATCGACTAATGGAAATAGAGGGTCTGGACTAAAACCAACTGCAAGTGTCATTTCTCCATGTACTAGAACCACTAATAACTTTGAGGGTAACATATAGGGCAAACGCATTAAAATTTGTCAAAAATGAACTTGACAAAAGAGGATGGATCGGACGTACAGAATGTATCGACTCAATAAATAGCGGTAGCCAAGCAAAGTTAAAATAATCTACGTCCCCGTTACAGGCTTTGTGAAGTGTAAAAAATAAATACTTTCAATCTATGGGATACTTAGAAAGTTGACTAACTGGGTATCATATTGATGCAGCACATAAATTTAGATACCCAACGGTTATATGGAGTAAAAGAAGCAATGTCAAAGGACAAACCTTTAGCTATTGACTCGACCGTTGAAAATTCACTTTCAAAAATTCTTCCTCATCAAGCCATCCTCTCTAGCTACGGAAAAGGGTGGAATGAGATTAATATTGAGCATCATTCCCAACCAACTCACGAAACTCCCGAACACTTTCACAAGCAGCACATTTTGGTAGTTATAACTAAGTGCGACAAACTGAAAGTAGAGCGGAAGCTAGATGGCAAATTTCATTGTTCCTATATGAACTGTGGTGAAGCTTTTCTGCTTCCGGCTCAAGTTCATCATAGGGTGTGGATACATGGAGAAGCTGAGTATGCTCTTGTCGCCCTCAAACCTGCATTGATGACTCGCATTGCTGAAGAATCGACTAGTAAAGACAGCATTGAACTTGTGCCTCTACATCAAATATCCGACCCTCTAATTCACAGTCTTGGGCTGGCGTTACTGTTAGAACTTGCTTCTCATGAAATACGAAATCGCCTTTACGTTGAATCAGCAGCCAACTTGCTAGCAGTTCATCTACTACAACGGTATTCAACTCAAAAACCAACAACTTGGAAACACAACAACGGGCTTCCCAAAACTAAATTACAACAAATTATTGAATATATTAACGAACACTTGACAGACGATATCTCATTGCAGGCAATGGCAAGCCAAATTGGGATGAGTAAGTATCACTTCTCCCGCTTATTCAAGCAATCTACCGGGCTTACACCCTGGCAGTATGTCTCTCAACGTCGCCTTGAAATAGCAAAGCAATTACTTGCAAAGCAGGAGTTATCGATCGCCGAGATTAGCAATCGCTTGGGGTTTACCAATCAACAACAACTAACAACATTTTTCCGCAAACGTATGGGCATGGCACCCTTTGTCTACCGACAATTACTCTAAGTTATGTTTTGGGGATGGTAATAAATCTATCCCTAGGGGGATTTTATTGGTAAATGCGCCAGATAGCAAGATAGGAGAAATTTTAGCAAGATTTGAGAAAGACAAAGTAAGCCGCGATCGCTACTATTTGTGGGAGTAGTCAATAACTTTCACCTAACAGTCAAACTGACTGGCACAACGCGACTTGCCCAGTCGTAAAAGCTAAGTCAGCAATAGTTGGACTATAGAAAAGAAAATTACATTAACGGGAGACGTGGCATGACTTATGAGATGTTGGATAGCAATAATGCCTGTGCTTTGCTCATCGACCACCAAGCAGGGCTAATGCTTTTTACAGGAGACATTGACCCTATTCATCTACGCAATAACTCGATCGCTCTTGCTAAGGTACTCAAGCTACACAATATTCCCGTTGTTCTTACAGCAGCAGCAATGGGTCCGGCTGGTCCTTTAGGTCCAATTATCCCAGAAATTCAAGAACTCTTCCCAGATGTACAACCCATTTACCGCACTAAGATTAATTCCTGGCATGATGAACGGATTCGGGGAGCGATCGAAGCCACAGGTCGCAAAAAGGTGATTGCGGCTGGTATTACTGCAGATTTTTGTATTGGCATCCCAGCCAAATCAATGGCGAGTGAGGGTTATGACGTGCGTTTGGTGATTGATGCATCAGGTAACTATTCTAACATCGTTTTGCACTCCTCGATCGCCAACCTAACACAGCACGGTGTGAAAGTAACAAACTGGCTGAGTGTTGCTTGTGAATTACAACAAGACTGGGCCATTGAACACACAGCGAAGGGATTGCTAGCAATTTATCAACAACACCTACCTCAATGGGGTATGTTAGAAGTTACTCAATCTACTTGGAAATCTATACAAAATCAACAACATAGTGCTGCCAACCGATAAAGGTTCACCTTACTCACAAAATGCCAAAATGTAGAGATGCGTCATGGCGCGTCTTTACAGAATTTATACGTATCGCGGTCTGGTAATCTTAGCAAGTAAATTTGTCTGCACTGATGCACTTCTAGCGATCGCACCTAAATCGACATCAGGCTTGTTGCGACGTGCTAGAGTTGCTGGTAGTGGGAGAGGATTTTTCCGGATGGGATTGTTTGTAGTCATATATTTTTTCAGGATCTGTAAATTCCAAATTCTTGTGTTCAACTAGCAAACATTACTACAGAGAAATTTTAGAGCGCTACGTAAAATTCTGTTTGTAATATAAGACTCTTTTAAGATAAAGATAATCAGCAAGATTTATCACTTCGAGCCTATCATATTTACAGATAAAGGTTGCTAATAATACCTGCTAAATGCATCATCTGTTTCCACGTGTTAGCACCAATCGTTCCATCTACCAATAATTCTTTTTCTTCTTGGAATGCTTTTACGGCTTGTTCGGTTTTTACACCAAATTTGCCATCAGTAGCCCCGAAGTAATAACCGTTAAAACCCATGTAATCTTGAACGATGGGACTAAATTTAAGAACATTTTGAACCATAGCAACATCCTTACTATAGCTACCGTAACGCAATAGTGGTAAGTTTAGGCGTTCACCCAGGTCAAGAGCCTGCCACGTTTTTAAACCGACAATACCATCATCGTCTAGAAAAACGCGAAACTGGAAAACTTTGACAGCAACTTCAGTCGTTTTGCAAAAGATACCGTTAACATCTAAGTAATCGATACAATCAAGAATAGGAACTCTTTTCTTCAGAAGTTCTTGTAACTCTTCCACTGCTAAACCAGTAGAACCTCGTTTTAAGATAGGTCGGTTAATATAATTTAGGGTTTGCACTGTAAAGCCTCCTTGAAGAATGCTTAATTAATCACAACTTCAAGGAAATTGTAAAGAAATCCGCATTCTTACCAGTACCCCAAGGAGTAATTTTTGAGTTGTAGAAATTTTTTATACTTTTCTAAATGTGACATACTTAGGGTCCCAGAAGTTTTTTGATTCAGGCGGCAATTCCTCATCTTCACTCTCTGCGCTCTCAGCGCCTCTGCAGTTCAAAAGTATGCTTTTTAACCGCCCAGCCGCAGAGTACGCAGAGGTAAGAGAAGAGAGAGTTATTAGGTTTTAGCCGCAATTGCTTCTTTACTCATTCATATTTTTGAGTGTTGCCACTGCTGAAGGTGATATCTGATTCAGATAGCGGAAAACCCAATACTTGAAGATAGTATCCAGAATTACAGGAAATGTTGCAATGAAAAGGAAAATAATATTTCTATCTGCAGGAATACCTAAATGACTTGCCATGCTTTCTAGAATGACTTCCCATCCATGTGGTGAATGGAATCCCACAAAAATATCTGTAAATAAAATAATGATGAAAGTAGGTAGATTAAATTTTATTTAAGTTTCAAATAGAAGATAAAATTCTAACAAGGTTTGGATTAAGCTTTACTCTATTTGTCTACCTACTCAAAAAAATATAAATTCTCTGGAAGATTACCTAGCTTGCAAACAAGCCAAAGGATCGGGAACGGGAAATGGATCGGAACTCAGAGGAACAAACTTACGATTATCAGCATCGTAAGCAACTATTTGTCCTGTTTCTATTTCATAAACCCAAGCATGAAGAGATAACTGACCTGCGTGTAATTTAGAACGAATCACGGGATAAGTTTCTAAATTTTCAATCTGACGGAAAATCCTATCAAGAAAGAGCCTGTTTTGCTCAATTCTTTAATTCTTCTAGCAGCAACTAATCCCATGTCAAGTAAAAAGAATGTCAGCGCACCATAGAAAATTCCTTGAGTGAACGGTTGTAGCTTTTCCCAACCTTTGTCCCCCGTGAGCAATCCCACTATCAAACTACCAACGAGTAGAAAAACAGATCCATTTAAAAAAGCCTCGTGCAGAACTTTACCCCAAGAGAATTCTTCTTCACCTTGTGTTTTATGGGCAAAGGCTCTCACGAGAATTAAGCCAACAATAATCGCCGGGGATTCCATAAGGGCTAATGCTGCAACCATATGCCCTCCGTAAGAAATGTGCAATTTTTCAAGAAACGAGCTAGCAGTAATAAAAGTGACTGCACTGATAGAACCATAAGTGGCTGCGATCGCAGCTGCATTATAGTAGTCAAGCTTGAGTCTCAGGATAAAGAAGGTATATACTGGGACGATTGAAGCCATGACAATAGAGGCTATGAGAGTGAGTGATATTTGCAAGTTAATTCCACTGTCTGCAAGTTCATGTCCCCCTTTAAACCCAATCGCCAAAAGTAAATAAAGAGAAAATAATTTGGGTAAGGGTTGAGGGATTTCTAAGTCAGATTTCAACAAAACCGCCAACATTCCCATAAAGAAGAATAAAACTGGCGGATTGAGAATGTTGAATAGGATTAAACTACCATCCATTGCTTTTTTTTCCTTTCTTAAAAGTTGTAAAACTTGATGAACTGATATACAAGGCAATACGATTAGCCGCAGAACGTTAAACTACTAGTACACTAAGTTTCCAGTACCACGTAGCTGACGTAGAGAATTTATACAATACGGACAGTCACAACCAAATAATTGAATGGCAGAGTTGCTTTCCTCTTCAGTAAAGTCCAACATAGCTACATTCGAGTCTGATATTCCCACAGTAACGGTTGATGAATTGGTAGCAGATGCTTGCTGGCTCTGTGAAGCTTTAATGCAGACAAAAGAGGTGCTACCATGTGGATGACTGATACAAGTACGACCATCGTTAGTGTGGAGTAATCGCTGAGTTGTAGTAGCAGCATGGGCAGGATTAATGACTGCTAGCGTAGACATGAGTGATGTAAAAATTGTAGAACTAGAAAGCAAATTCAGTACAAGTTTTTTGTTCATATATTTCCTTGAAAAAAGTGTATGGTTCCTCCTAACAAAACCACGAAAAATCTTTAAGCTTTGCGGTTTTGTAGCTTCTTGTTCTTCAGCATCTTCAAAAATAGGAAGGAATTGTAAAGAACTTGGGAATATTTTGTGTGGATCGTTTTGAATTCTTTCGAGAATTATACATAGCAGTCCTAAATGATTTACAAACACCTCTTCCTTGTCCTCCTTGTCCTCCTTGTCTTCCTTGTCCTCCTTGTCTCCCTTGTTTGGATCTCAAATAAGATTGCTATAGCCTATTAACTAGCTAAATAGCCGCGCACCAGATCGCCTTGTAGTTGTAACCGCTTCAAAGCTTGTTTTTCTATCTGTCGTACTCGTTCTCGACTAATGCCCATTCGTCGGCAAATCTGCTCTAGAGAAAATTCATGCCCATCTGCTAAACCAAAACGTAAGGTTAATATTTCTCGTTGTTGGGGAGTCAGTTTTGATAATAACTTTTGCAAGTCTTGGCGAAGAGATTCTTGAGCCGCATAGTTTTCTGGGGAAGGTCCTTTATACTCTAGTAGCTCCTGGAATTCTGTATTTTGTTCCTCTCCAATTGGTAAATCTAGAGAAATTGGTTGACGTGCAGAGAGTAAATAGTCACGAATTTGGTTTGGTGGTAAATTCAATGCTAAGGCAATTTCAGTGAAGGTAGGAATGCGACCTAGTTTTTGAAATAACTCGCTCTGAACACGCTTGATTTTGTTGAGTTTCTCGGTTATGTGAATAGGCAATCGGACTGTGCGTCCTTTATCTGCGATCGCTCTTGTAATTCCCTGACGAATCCACCAGTAAATATACGTGGAAAGTTTATACCCACGGGTTGGATCGAATTTCTCAATTCCTCTTTCTAAACCCAAAGTTCCTTCTTGAACTAAGTCAAGAAAATCTAAATTGCGCCTTTGATACTTTTTAGCGATCGCTACCACAAATCTCAGATTAGCCTGAATGATTTTCTCCTTAGCTTGTTGTCCTTCACTAAGACATTCTAGCAGCCCTGACTCACTCACCCGAGCTGAAATAGCCCACTCTGAAAGTGTCGGTTCTCGTTTTAATTGAACAGTCAGTTCTTTTTTCACGGACTGCAAAGCTATCAAAAGCTGAACCTGCTTGCTTAAATTAATTTCTTGTTCGTAGGTGAGTAAAGGAATGCGTCCTATCTCTCGAAGAAAAGTGCCTACTATATCGGTTTTGTGAGAAAATGAATTTTGTGTGGCGTGGTGAGTAGAACTTGGTTGTGATGTTGAGATAGACATGCTTAAGTAAACCTTTATTGAAGAAATTTATGCTAAATTATCCAAACTTAATGTTTAGAGCATACACACCTAATTGCTATGACTCAATCTATCCTTCTTGCTGAGTATTGGGTAACGCACCTGGTTTGATACCAAGATTGAGAGTTTGACCGTTACGCCGAATTTCTAATTGTAGATTGCTACCAATAGATGTCTCTTCTACAGTTTGTTGCAGCTTGTCCGCTTTATTTATAGATTCATTATTTACCTTCACAATTACATCACCTGCACGAATTCCGCCTTTGGCTGCAGGAGATTCAGGAACAACTTTAACGACTAAAACACCTTGAGATTCGTCAACACTCAGAGGAGCATTAGGATTGTTGTTAATTTGTTGTTTTAACTCTGGTGTTAACGTAACCATTTGAACACCCAAATAAGCGTGTTCGACTTTACCTTTAGCGATTAATTGATTGGCAATATGTTTGGCAGTATTGATTGGGATTGCAAAGCCCAAACCTTGAGCATTTTGAATAATAGCCGTGTTTATACCGATGGCTTGTCCTTGGGAATTGAGCAAGGGTCCGCCTGAATTACCGGGATTAATTGCTGCATCAGTTTGAATAAAGTTAACTCGCTCGCTCGGAACTCCTACTTGAGAACTAGAGCGACCCGTAGCACTAATTATACCTTCCGTGACCGTATTATCCAAACCCAAAGGGTTGCCAATAGCTATAGCCCATTCTCCTGGTTTGAGTTGCTCGGAGTTCCCTAAAGGGATTGTAGGTAAGTTATTAGATTTAATTTTAACAACAGCAACATCCGTAACAGGATCGGCTCCCATCACCTGACCTTTAAAACTACGCCCATCCTTCAAGGTGACTGTGACTGTATCTGCGCCATTAACCACATGAGCGTTGGTTAAAACTTCACCATTAGAATTCAAGATGAAACCAGAACCAACTCCTTGAACAATTTCTTTGGATGGTGGAGAGGGGACTTCAGAACCAAAAAATTCCCGAAAGAAGGGATCGTTAAAAATATCAGATGTGGGATGCTTGACTGTGTGAGTTGAATCAATCCGTACTACCGCAGGACCAACGCGATCGACAACTTCTGTAATAAAGTTAGAAGATCGAGCGGTTGCTAAGTTATCTGGTGGATTTTGAGTCACTGCTAGTGCCGCTTGTGGTGCTTGCAGTGGGTGCATACCTGTAACTGTAATTGCTGTTCCGGCTACAACCAATGCTAAACCCAGGTAAGTCATCGGTTTTTTCCTGTTACGTCCATTCACATGGTTATTTGCGGTAGAGCCAATGTTCGATTTCAAGCGATCTTGAAAATTATGCTTTGAAGTTTTCATAAGCTAAAAATGTCTGGGTTTTACAGTTCTTCATCTTGTAAATTTGCGTCTCTAACAATAAGAAGCAATTGTAAAGAACTTGGAAAGATTGCTGAAAGTGGCAAAATTAGGGTTCGGGGACCCTGCCAACGTTTCTGCCTCTTTTATCGCGTCATCAACTTGTTGGATATGAAGTTGAAGACAAATACTGGTTACTTCTTCAGTTGGAGAATTTTTGGATGGTCGTCCTCGTCCGATATAACGAGTTTGTTGAATGATTTGTTCTGTAATTCTGGTCTGGAAAAAATCTTTGACACGATAGCGCTCAAGTATGTTTTCTACTTTATGCGCTAGTGCTTGTGGATCTGCTCCTGGTTTGGCTGCTAATTTATTGAGAGCCGTTTGAGCATTATTGATGCGTTGCTGTTGACCACGGATAGCAGATGCTGCAAGGCTAGCAGAATAAACTACCAAATAGCGTTCATGCCAACGTACCCACTTGTTAGTTTCTTCGTTGAACCAAAACTTACCTAACTCCACTTCAAAACCCTTGGACGCTGCAGGTTCTTCTTCATCGTGCCCTTGGTAAACGAATCTCCACATTTTCTGTAGGTGGATCTAGTACCCATTGCTGAAGATATTGAGGGTGTTGTCCACTCATGGGAACAGGGAAGCAGTAAATACCTCCATTTGCTGCAATTTGAGCGCGAGTTGCAATCGAACCTGCTTTGCAATCGGCAATAAAGACGAACTTTTTATGCCCAATCACTTTCACCATTTTTTCCCAAGTGGGAAAATATAATGGGTCATCGGCTCCATTCCCTTCAAGGGTAGCGCTAACCAATGGCATTCCCATTGGGTCGAGGGTTGCTAATAATTGACGATACTGTAACAAGTCTGGGCGAAAGTCTTTGGAATAGCCATAACGCAGTAGGTTTTCTTCAACTGAATCTCCTGGAGTATGATTCACACTAAAACTACTTGTATCCGCTCGTGCTACAACAGTTGGCAATTCGTAGGCACGAATTAGATGCCGTCCTAGCTTTATCTCAATTTCCACTCTTGCGTGTGACTGCTTCCCTAGCTCAACGACATCCCTTGCCAATCGGTCATCAGTAGTATCTTTTTCTCCTATTGACCACCCTGTAGTTAACTCTAAAATCCTTCGATGTGTTTGCACCCAAGGTTCCACGGCACTCAACCGATGGTCTGACTGGGTAATGATGTATGTTAATAACAATACACCCAATTGACCGTAACTCAGCCCTTTGTGATTGACCTGTGGTTCACTCAGTTTTTGGTCAATACATTTGGCTAGATCCATCTGTTTGAGCCACTCCACTATCACAGGAATATCGTCAATACGCAAGAGAAGTTATTTCCATTATTTTTTCTGCGCTAATCATGTTGGCAAATACGGATTGTTACGTATACTAGCTTGAGAGTGCCGCAATAAAATAATTGAGGGCTTTCAGTGCTGCTTTATAGCTAGGAGCTTGCTTACCTAATTTTAATTGTCGTAAAACTTGGTCACGTAAAGTTAAGAGTGTTGCTTCCTGCCGTGGCGTAGTCGCAAGTTCAACAACAGTAGCTTTGGCTTGATCTATCGGTTCTTTCTCCCGTGTATTACTTGGATTGACATTACCCTTAATTACCTTTTCCAAGTAATCCGCTCTACTCATACCCAAGCACTCAGCAGCAATCCCCAAAGCCTTCCAGGTTTCATCAGTTAATCTGACTGAGCGCACTTGACGATAGTCATCGTCATGAAGTGCAAACTTGCCTTGAATGTCCCGCTTCAACATGACTCTGATTCGGTGTATTACACCGTAAGTTTAACGTGAAATTGGTGAAGAATAGAATGTAACTTGTGTCTTACACTATAGGTATATTTACAACCAATCCTTACCGTGTATTACATGGAAGGAAGGAAATTAGGTGATTCCATGTAATACACGAATTGGGTTTTAGTAGATTCACAATCGTATTGAAACCTTACCCAGTCAGACATTAATTCCTCTCACCCTTCAAAAATGAGCGAACGTACAGTGATAAATCTTAAATGTAAAACAAAAGCATGACTGAGTTGAGGTAGTAAAATATTGGAGATGATCGTGGAATTGTAAATATCTATTATGTTTTCTTTGCTAATCGGTGTAAAATGAGATAGATTCATGAGAAAAAATCAAATTTATACAGTCAAAGCAGTATGAACACAGGAGGTGATAATAGCGTGGCACTCAGAAAACAGAAGGGACATTTCTTGATTAATGAAGCCATGGTCGGTGTAATTGAAACAAAACACCCTGGTTATGTAGAGGCAACACAAAAGCTATTTAATTCAGTTGTGATGTTTTATGTGAAGGTGATGGGAGTAGATGTAGAAAAATGCCTGAGTGTATCCGTATCAGATTTATACCAAGTCTATGAATCTCTAACTATTACAAATAAAAAACGGGCTGAGGTGCCACATCCGATACCTTTTAAAGATGTTCCCAAAGATTTCAGACGTGCTGCCATCAAAAAAGCGTTCGGCATTGTTAAATCTCATGATAGTAATTTAAAACGTTGGCAACAACGCATTGAGAGAGCAAATCAAGCTAAAACACTCAAGAAAAAAACTCGACTCAAAAAGAAAGCAGGAAAACCGCCAACATTACCGACATCAACTAACTTCCCGACACAGTTTTACTCTTCGATGTTTGGGCAAGATACAGGCGACTCTATAGTTGTAAAGCTGTGGACTGGATCAAGTTGGGTGAAAGAAAAATTCCTCTACAAGTGTCGAGAATTACCATCGGGGTATCAAAAAAGTACAATGTCACTGATGATATCAAATGGGAAACTTAACATATGTTGGGTGATTCAAAAACTCACTCCAAGTCAGGGGAAATTAGATGAGCAGATTCAAGCTTATGGCAAACTCCGAGTTCTCAGCATCGATTTAAATTTATCCGACCCAATCGTCGTTGCCAAGGTGCTAGAAGGGTACGAAGATACGGGCGTTGTTGAAGAAATAACCACTCTTCGCCTTCAAGGAAACAATCGCTTATCTCATCTTAGGAAGCGCTACCTAGGACTAATTGCCAAAGCTAAAAAGCTCACGAATACGCATACAGAGTTAGGGAATTCACCGCCAAAGCGAATGTGTGCGACTTTGTGGGAGCGAATCAAAAATCTTGAGAAAGATTTGATTGAAAAAATCTCAAATACTCTTGTAGAGTTCGCTCTAAAATATCAGTGTCAGTTAATCGTTTTTGAAAACTTAAAAAGTTTAAAAGCTCTCAAAGGTAAATACTCACATCGGAGTAATATCAAGCGTTCAAACTGGATAGCAAAGAAAATTCAAAAACGAACTGAACACAAAGCGCTGGCACGTTATTCGATTTATACAACACGCATTAACCCTGCTTACACTTCAATCACTGATGCGTTTCTGGGTGGGAAATGCCTACGTGGTTCTCAAGTCGGAAGTTTAAACTTATATTTGTGGAGCGAGAGAGGTTTAGGAAAGTTGGTCAAGACTCCAGAGGGGAAAATTTATGACTCTGGGGATAACGCCGCTAGAAACATCGCCTTAAAATATCTAGTCGGCAAGTTTAAAAAGCCTGTGGTACTAAAACACCCTGGTTTGGCATCGGGTTGTGTGGCGTGGTTGCCGTTGCCTGATGCCAAGGGAACTGTGCTGATTCCCAGTTGGTGTGCGCTGTAGTCTAGCTAATTGCTACTAGATACCCAATCAATATAGTAGCCGCCAGTTCGGTCGTCTATGCTTGGGTGTATCAGAAAGGCCAATTAAGATGAAATATTTGATAAGGTTTGTCAACTTTGTTAGGTATTTTTACAGCACTGGTGCAGAGGGA
The DNA here is from genome assembly GCF_009725235.1 of Scytonema sp. UIC 10036. The sequence continues at coordinate 97,409 of NZ_WJFC01000010.1, read as the reverse complement.
TTTGCGTACTTGGTTGTGAGAAACATATTCTCAAGCTTGTCCGTCTCTTGAAGCAAAGGAGGAGCTAGATGACTGTACTCCGTAGCTGAAGAAGCTATCTCAAGACGGTTTATCAACCCATCGAACTTGTGTGTTTGAGCAATTCCTCCACGAACTAAAATCGCAGGACGTACTGTGTACCAAGTACGACGCATATGATTGGCAGTTTTATGCAACCAAGCTTTGTTCCCTGTCGGTGCCCAAATTTCTAACTCGTGAGCGTAGTAGTTGAGTTGTGTTACCTCAATGGGAACTTTTTGCTGAAAGTGTGTAGCGATCGCACCAGCAATCAGAGTTATTTGATTGGCATGATGCATTGCCGCTAAGTGATTTTTATCCGTAATAGTAGCTTTCAGGGACGCAATTTTGGTATTTAGCGTTGGGAGCAGTAATTTTTCACCGTTGATTTCGGTATTCAAACCCTGTGCTGCATCTTCTAACAAAAAGATATTATCTGTAGCGTTTTCCCAATCTTTTGCTTTAACAATAGTGTATATTATTTCACTGTATTTACTTACCTTCCTTAAAGAAACAGGCAGAGGGGAGTTGTTGGGTTCAAGTTTGGTTTTTCTGAATGAATATGGTTTTTCTGCAACCTCGTTGAGATAGGATGTGCTAGCTCTATTTTGAGCAGTTAAGAAACTACGATCGTGTTGGGGCATAATGGCAACAGGTTGTGGAGGCTTGCTTGCATCATTCGTTCTTAATAACTCACCTATGCCTAAACCAACCAACAATGAAGCTGTGAGAAGAGTTTTGATTGAAGTGCTCATGGTGATGACTGTTTGGGTAAAAGCCCCAAGATATACAAAATTTGTCAAGAACTTGGGAAGATTTTGAGTGGAGTGTCAAATAGCAACCAAAACGAGGGATATAAAAAATTTGGGATTTGCCATTCAATCTTTCCGATTTCTTCACTTTTACCTTCTACATTAAGCATATCAAGACAACAAACCCAGATGACGGAGAAGTTTTGAGAACCATGAAAAGTACAACTAGAAATGTTTTGGTTCTAGGTTTAATGAGTCTTTTGAGTCTTAACGTAATGTCACAAGGTGCTTTTGCTGCTCAAGCTCAAACCCCAACCTCAAAAAACGACAAAACAAGTACAGCAGTCAATGCTGTTCATAAAAATACACAACAGTCCCTAAAGAAAAAGACATCTCAACAAAACTCTAAAAAACCTGCAAGTCATATCCAATCTCGCAAGCCGACAAATCTCAAACAAACAACTACCAAAGGAGCATCAGATAATAATGTAGTAGCAAAACCAACCACTCCTATCAAGAAGTAAATTTAGTAATTATATCAATTTTTTCTAATGAAGTAAAAAATAGCTTGGTTTCATGACCTCGGTTGATTCTCCTCTTGCTAGAGAAGTTTCTCTATTATAGAGAACTTCTCGTCCCACATGTTATTTAGGTTGGGTTTCTTCTCTTGATTAAACCCAACTTTTTTTATTCAAATGAAAATAAAAAATCTTCATCTGTGGCATCTCTCCTTACCCCCCTTAATCCCCCTTATAAAGGGGGAAACTAGATTTCTTGTTCCCTCCCCAATCCATCGGGGAGGGCTAGGGTGGGGTAATTTCGACTTGTGTGTACACCGTAGAATGCATCGGGGAGGTTAGGAGGGGTAAAAATAATGTGCAGCTTCATATTAAATTGGTATAAACTCCACTAGCCGGAAGGCGAACTGTAAAACAGCTACCAACACCTAGCTGACTTGTAACAGCAATTGAACCTCCATGATTTTCGACAATTGCTCGGACAATAGATAATCCCAATCCAGAGCCACCGGAATGATACGAGCGGGAACTATCAGCTCGCCAAAACCGCTCGAAAATTTTTTCAAGGTTCTCAGGTGCAATTCCTACACCTGTATCCTGCACTTTTACCAAGATATGAGAACCTGTAAGGTTAGCTCTAATCTCTATTTTTCCTCCATTAGGCGTGTAATGCAGTGCATTTGCAACTAAATTGGTAAACAATCGCATCAGTTGTATGCCATCACCTAACAAGTATAAATGATTACCTATTGCACATTGTAAATGAATTTGTTTAGTCTCGGCTTCAGGTTTATATTGCAGTACTAAGTTCTCTAAAATTTCCGCTAAATTCACTAGCTCCCTTTTTTGATTTGGAATTTTGTCAGTCCGTGCTAAAAATAGTAAATCTTCTGTGAGACTGGACATTTGTTGAGTAGCACTAACAATTGCTTGAAATTTATCAACATCTGCTTCTCGCATCCCTTCTGGATATTTAAGTGCTACCGTTGCATTACTTTTAATTGCCATTAAAGGACTGCGGAGTTCATGAGAAGCATCAGCAGTAAATTGTTTGAGTCGTTGAAAACTATCTTCAATTGGTTGCATTGCCTGACGAGTTAACAAAATTCCCCCAACACCGCTTAAAACCATTGCAATAAGAATTCCTCCACTTAATCCCCAATCTAATTTATGTAAAGTTGCATAAAAATCATTGAGAGACTGGCTTGCTCTTACATACCCAATTAGTTTTCCATCATCACTTCCAATAATGGGTAAAGTCACTGCTTGAATATTTTTTTTATCTGTTTGAATGTTTATGGTTTTATGCTCAACAATAGGTAAATTGAGAACATCATCTCCCTGTTGATCGATTAAATGACCTTGTGGATCGAACCACTGTAATGCTTGTTTTCGAGCGATAATGTTGAGGATAGGAAATTCATTTTCTATTTTTACATGACCATTTTCAAATCGTGCATTAGCAGCAGCGCCCTCTCCTAAATCAATCAGTTTTTCTGTGAATTCTTGATTTAAACTTCGAGTAAAAACAACACGAACTGCTAAGGCAAAACATCCCAGAATTAAGGCAAAAACTCCCATGTAAGATAACAATAAACGATATCTTATTTCTCTAAACATAAATACTTATCAGACTGCTATTGAAACCTCGCTCGCTAATTCACATTACCTTTTTTTTACGTCAGATAAACGATATCCAATACCATATACTGTTTCAATCAAGCTTTCAGAACCTCCCGCATCTTTCAACTTTTTTCGCAAATTCTTTATGTGAGTCTTCACTGTATCTTCTCCTGAAAATTTGTCGAAATTCCACAACTTGTTTAAAATCACCGAACGAGTTAAAACTTGACTGGTATTTCTCATAAAACATTCTAATATCATATATTCTTTAGGTGTTAGTGAGAGTAAGTTATCTAGATAAGTCGCAGTACAGTTACTGGGATCGAGTTGTAGATTTCCATGAACTAATATTGGTTGACGAGTTTCGGGAATTCTACGAAATAAAGCGCGGATTCGTGCTGCTAATTCTTCTAATTCAAATGGCTTAACTAAATAATCATCAGCCCCTGCATCCAACCCAATCACTTTATCTGTAGTTGTATCTCGTGCTGTCATCATCAAGATAAGAGAATTGGATTTGGCAGCACGTAAACGCTTACATAAGCTAATTCCATCTAATTTAGGTAACATCAAATCTAATAAAATAAGGTCATATTGAGTAGATTGCGCGTATTCCCAACCCTCTATTCCATCACAGGCGACATCTACTACGTAATACTGATGTTTTAAATCTTCTGCAACAGGCTTGGCAATGCGATCGTCGTCTTCCACAATTAAAATTCTCATTTTATTACCCTACTTTGGGTATATATCAACAAATAATCAGTATAGTTGTTCTTGAATTGTATCTGCACAAATGCTATCTTCTCATCGTTTGTTTGGGATGTTTGTAGCGAATGACTGGACTTCCACTTGTAGTGCTATTTTTCCTTTCTCGTTCCCAGGCTCCGCCTGGGAACGCACATAGCGAGGCTCCGCCTGGGAACGCACATAGCGAGGCTCCGCCTGGGAACGCACATAGCGAGGCTCCGCCTCGCACTCTATGCTAGAGCAGAGGAGGCGGAGCCTCCCGTAAGGCATTCCCAGGCTCCGCCTGGGAACGAGGTGACACCGCCTACTCCGATAAGTCATCTTCTGACGCTTCGGAAGTAGCAACATCAGCTATGAGACAATGAATTGAGCAGTTCCTTTGAGATTGATTGTCGTATAGGTTTTCTCTGCACCAGGCCCAGGACCTGCAATAGTGGTCTGAGTCGTGGTTGTAATACCAGGGACTTGAATGCGAACCCTTTCAGACGCAGTACTCGGCTTGACCAATGGTAGGATTAAGGTAAACGTAACTGTTCGTAAATCGGGGATTGCTTCCAAAGTGACTGTAATTAACTGACCGAGCTCGGTCTCCTGAACGCGAATTTCCTCTCCGATGAAGGTACGATTGATATTATTGTCACGATAGTTTAATCGCGGACCTCCTAGAACACTTGTGTCAGAGTAACTTACCTCAACAGAAGCCCCACTAAGTTCAAAGACATTGGCTCTACTGGAATTTGTGGACTTGGAGGCAAAATTTTCAATTGTAAGAAACAATTCCTCATCAGCCATCTGGTAGCTGTAATCTATATTAATTTGAGTTGGGTAGCCAAAAGCGGGGTCATATTTCACCTTAAGGCTATCTGCACGACGTGCAATTGCATCTGCGATCGCATCAAAGAGTTTGGGAATCGTATCGTACTTATCAAAAAATTCCCGATTGACGGACTGACCAGTACTTACAGAAGTCACAGAAGTGGTATTCCCATTACTTACCTCTATGACAACAGGTCCTCTAGCATCAGGTGGACAAAAACAACTCTTGGTAAGCGTGTAGCTGTAGTTGAGAACTCCTTGTGTGTTCCATAATTTTTGATTTCTTGCGAGTTCTTCTGAGTTGTTTGCATTTTGTTGATTGGAATTTTTCACTGTTTGTACAAGTTGTACTTGTGCGTCTGTCGGGGTAAGAGCCATAACAAGTACATTCCATCCCAGAAGTAGCGCTAAGCAAGTGCTCATAATCAGTAATAAGCGCATACTTTTTCTGGATAGTATTTTCTGATACATGAAAGGAAATTGAATTTAATCGTTGTCAACCATGATTTATCGTTGATATCTTATGGGTTTACGCAGAATTTTTAAAATATTTACATTTCTTAACAATTTAAACTTGGCAATCGTTTACACCCCAACTAGAAGACCTTCTATGTGTAGAGACTAGCATGGCTAGTCTCTAGGTTTTTGGTATTATTGTACCGATGCTCTAGATATTTTTACGCAGTCATTAAAGACCGGTATATCGAGAATTAACGGTAGTTCTGATTCCTTCGATCGTCATAATACTCTTGGTCAGCTGGGTCGCCATATGGGTCTTGACTTGCGGGAATCACATTACCATACTGCCCGTAAACATCAGCTGGGTCGCCATATGGGTCTTGACTTGCTGGGATAGGGCTGCCGTAATACTCTTGGTCAGCTGGATCGCCGTAAGGGTCTTGGCTTGCTGGGATAGCATTACCATACTGCCCGTAAACATCAGCTGGGTCGCCGTATGGGTCTTGACTTGCTGGGATAGCGTTGCCATATTGCCCGTATTGGTCACCGTAAGGGTCTTGATTTACTGGATTATTTCCATAATATTCTTGGTCAGCTGGATCGCCGTATGGGTCTTCATTAGCAGGACGTACCTGACGGTTATCTTCATCCGATCCAACAAACAAATCCTTTGCTCTTTTTAAAAAGTCGTCTACCATGATGACCTATCTCCTTTTCATTTCTATGGTTGATGATGAAGAATCTACTGATTGAAAATCCCTTAATAAACTTCCTGTGGAACTACGTCAGTTAAAGTGCGACCCGTATTGCGTCCGTTGTAGCCTTGAAAATCCCGATACCGTTCGGCTTCAGACGCCGGAACTCGAATTCCTTCAGATGGAGGTGTTACCCAATGAGCGCGACCTTGAGCATCACGGTAGTAAACACGCCCGTTTTTAGATATATAGTATTTGCCTTGGGGTCCTGTTCCCTGTGCATTCTTGCGCTGGTTGTAGAGGTAGTAAAGAGCAGCTGCACCAGCCAGAATCGCTACTTTCTGTCCTGTTGATAATCCCCTTCTTGCTTCTTGTGGTGGATTTGCTTGACCTGGATAATTCACATTTCTACCGTTAACGGTATCATCAATGGGTGGCGCACTAGTTTGAGGGCTTCCACCACCGCAGCTACTAAGAACTGGGACTGTTAGTAATGCCGAAAGGAAAACAGCAACTGGAAAAGAAGTAAGTTTGCGCCCTGAGAAATTTATGTTCATAGTGTTTTTTCAATTGTCCTGCATTTGCTAAATGCCCTGCTGTTGCAACAACAGTATTGAATTCCTGCTGCTTCCAATGGCATAGTGTAAGAACAATTGCCGCTCCGTCTACAACAGCACAGGTAAACAGTATGAGTGCAATGATGATGTAATTTCTTAAGAGATCCATCTTGCCTTTGAAAGAAGCTGTTTTCGTCCACAGGAAATATACAGAACTCTACGTAAGTAACTTCAGGTAATAGGTAAGAAACTACTTGAGATTTTTCAGTATTTCCCCAACAGTGAAAAGCTTAGAGTCAAAACTATACTGGTTCTGGCGAAGATAATCATTGATTGACAGTCACAAAGCTTACAACTTATGGAAACTCAAGCAACTACTCGTCTCCTTCTCGCATTGTGGGATTTAGGTGGAGCAAAGCAAGAAGTGAAGAAAGGCGAACTCACTAAGCGTATTGTATCAAAAACCAAGAAAGTAGCAGACTATCAGGGTGTTTTTAACGAATTGCAACAACAGGGTGCGATCGCTATCTCGAAAACAGGCTTTTCTCTAGTATCTCCCAAAGGTTTAGAGGTTTTGGGTGAAGGTCTAAAAAGCCCGAATTTCAAATTTGAAGGTACTATTGTCGGAACTTGGACAGCGAATGCACTACTGAAGTGGATAAGTCAGACAAACAGTGTGGTTAGTTTTCAAGCTGCATTGACTAATGGGGTGAAAAGTGCAAACCCTAATGTTGGTAAAGCGATCGCATCTTACGACGAGTTTAAGCTAGTAACGCTAAAAGTTTACGAGCAGCTTAACCGTGACTATAACTTGAATCATTTAGTGCCAATTTATCGGATAAGACGAGAGATTGGCGATCGCATTAGCCGTTCTGATTTTAACGAATGGTTGCTGGAAATGCAGGAAAAGGACATTTTGCAGCTTATGGCAGGAGAAATGCGAGATATTACTCCGGATAAACGTGAGGACTCAATCATCGTCCCCGGTGGTGGATTGCGTTACTACGCTAAGCTTTTAAATTCCTAATTTGTTCTAAATCCTTATGTAGTTCCTTACCTCAGACTGAAACAATATGGACAGTTCTGCTATTTCGCCAATAGAAACAATCAACATCGCTATCCAAAGTCACAATCCATTTCTTAATGTTGGTATAGTCAAAGAACAGGATGTCTGGGGAAAAGGGTTCCCCGATTTACCTACTTTGAATGCTCACGCTTCTGATGCAGTTTTTCAAGCTATTGAATTGTTGCGTACTAGTCAATCTAGTCAAGACAAGGTGACATCAATAGCCATAACTGCTGCACAGGGAGTGGGTAAAACTCATATTCTGAGTCGCATTCGCCATCAACTGAAAGCCAATGGAAGTGCTTTATTCGTTTATGCAGGCGTAAATAATTATACAGATTTAAATTTGGTTAAATACCAATTTCAACAAACTTTGGCAGATAGTCTCAGCAACACTGGTAGCCAAGGGGTAATGCAGTGGCAGCAAGTGGCAGCAGCAATGGCAAATGAAGGTTTCAAAGCTATTAATGCTGATGCTCCTAATCTTTCTGCCAAGCATCTGCTTGAACGTTTTGACAAAGTATGCGCTACTTGGTCAGCTAGGAACAAAAATTTAATGGATAGGCTGACCAAAGAGGTACTTAGAATAAAACCCAATGCAGATCCTTATATTGTCCGGGCAATTTTATGGACGCTTTCAGAAACTCAAGCATCTTTTGCCATCAAATGGCTATCTGGGAATGAGCTAGCAAACTCTCATGCCGACGCTTTGGGATTACCAAATCCCAGTAAAACCAATCAAGATAGAGAAGCTGAAGCCCTAAAATCTGTTCAGCAAATATTGAATTTAGTGAGTTATTATAACCCTATCGTTATTTGTTTTGACGAAATAGATGTAGAAAACAACTGTAATGCTGATGGGTTTACAACTCCACAAGTAATTGCTGATTTAGTTAAGCGTCTACATGATACTCTCGAACACTCAGAACTTGGTCGAGGGGTGGTCATTCTTACAGTTATGATGCCTGATACATGGACTAATAAGGTTGATTTGATGACTGCTGGCATACCAGACAGAATTTCAAAATATACTCAACGCAAACCCATAGATTTAAAATCTCTTAGTGGCGATTCTATGGTTGAATTAGTCACCTTGTGGCTCAAAGAGTTTTACGATGTCAAAAATTTAACACCTCCCAATCCTTTTTACCCATTTGAAGAAGAGGAATTGAGAAAATATGGTAAAAATAAACTGACCGTAAGGGAAGCTTTGAAATGGTGTGCAGAGAACTTTAAGGTTTCTGAGGAGAGATTACCAGAAGACCCATATGAGCGATTTAAGCTTGCATTGCAAAGGGAAATGGCAGTTGAACGTGTAAATTTCCTAGAGGATAATTCATTAATCGCTAATGTATTACTCTTTAGTTTTCAGACCTTAAAAGGAGAAAAATTTGAGGGAGAGACTTTCACTGGTGAAAAGTTAAATGGAATAAAAATTGAAGATGTTGTTGAAGTATATCCAAAAGCGCCTAATAATGGCTATATCAATTTCAAAATTCTTGCTAAAGAACAAGATAAAGATGTCAGAATCGGAATAGCCGTACTTCAACCATCAAAATCTCTACTATCAGGATTAAATCGATTAACTGAATATCAAAAGTTTGACATAACTCGTGGTTGCTTGCTTCGATCTAAGTCTAAAAAACTGAAAACGAAAGGAGAATCTTACAAGTTGCTAGAACACTTTATATCAAATTTAGGAGGAGAATGGGTAGATTTAAGAGAGGAGGAAATCAGACAACTCATTGACATCTATTTTGTTTATCAAAAGCGTAAATATTATCAACTTGACGATGAGCAACTCCTGAGCTTATCCCAACCAATAACTCGAGAAAATTCTTTACTACTAGAAATTTTAAGTGCTCCTTCAGGTCAAATAGATATAGAGACTATTGAGGGAGAGGAACTATTAAACGACTTCCTCAACCCTTCTAGTACTGAGGACGCAGAAAACTTAGAGGATCTGAGTGAGTTGTTGAACTAACCATGAGTCAATCCATTTTGCTTCAAACGGCTCTGTGTTTACCTGTTCTTGATGTTGAAGCATTAATTGAAGGGCAAATGATTGCTGCAATGCCTCGGAATTTTATCAATCCGGGGCAGCAATTCGCTCTATATCCAGTTAATGTTTCGATTAACTTATTATCTCCTGAGCAATACTACCGAGCAGGTTTTTTACCAACTGCCCAAAAAGTTTTTATTAATTTAGAGTCTGAAAAAGTTGTGATTAAAGCTTGGGCTAAATGCGAAGGTTGCAAAATGCATCTTCCTGAATCATTTGAGGCTTTGTCACAATTAACGGTTTGGACAAAAGAAGCATTACAGCAAGCGCTGGGACAACGACCTCATATTTTTTTGGCTTATTTGCGCGTTTACCAGTTACTTGAACCACGTGAAATTTTAGGGCAATTTCAAGGTCGCCAATTTGCACCTTTACCTAATTCTCTCATTATATCTGAAGCCAATCCTGTATTGAGCGATCGCATCTTTGCCCTTCGCAAACAACAACTAGAGAAACTTCAACCACCGCAACATCCTGAATTAGAGGAATTGCAGGCTGCATTAGCCGCCCTTACTATAACTAACCCAGCTACTCAACAGTTAGACAAAGAAGTCAAAGTATTATTAGGCTGGGCTAGTGAAGACAATACTTTGCAAAAGAACCCAGATTTAACTTGGATAAACAATATTGCAGCACTAGGCGATCGCAGCATAGAGCAGGATGAAGGCAAAAGCAACTATCAAGCAGGGACAGACTTTGAAAACATAGTCCGTAAAAGCTTGGAATTCTTGGGATTTACAGTAGATTATTTTCATAAAGGCGGTGCTGGAGGTGTAGATGTCTTTTGTTCAAAACCCTATCCTCTTGTTGGAGAATGTAAAGCAGGTAAAAAAATCCCCAATCCTACTGCAGTACAATTACTCAATTTGGGAACCCTACGTTTAAAAAGTCAAGAACTATTTAAGCAATCAGCTAAATTAATCATCGGTTCCGGAGAACCTACTACTCAATTAAAAGATGCAGCAACAATACAAGGTATGGCAATTATTAATCCAAAAACTTTAGAACAATTAGTAAAGTTGCAAAGTAATTACCGTGGTTCGGTAGATTTATTTAAGCTTAAAGAATATCTCAAACCCGGTTCTGCTGATGATGAAGTAGAAAAATATATTCAACTAGTATATAAAACCATTAAATTGCGATCGCATCTCGTACAACTTGTCAAAAAACACCAAGAAAACACGGGTGATAACAATGTTGAGGTTGCAACTCTCTTTGGAGCTTATGGTTACTCCAACCCACCTCAAAGTATAAGTCGTGAAGAAATGCACGAAATTTTGCTTGAACTTTCCTCACCATTAACAGGGTATTTAGGACGAATAAAAGGCAGTGATTGGAAAAGCGATCGCTTTTATTTCCTTCGAGACTTACCAATAGTTTAACTGCTCACAAATCTGTGATTAACCTTGCTTTTCTCAACAGATATTGCAGTACTGTTTCTTCTTTGGAAAGAAGATCGGCTGTAGCAGCCATTCCAGCTTGAAGATGGCATTTATATTCGCTAGCTCCGAAGGTAAGTGTTTCCGGTTTGATTGTGACTTCAAAATAGTATCGTTTACGCATCCGGCAGTTGCGCCTCTAGCAGCCGTAGAGGTGGGTATAGATAGCCCGCAATTGTTGTTAGCATAGTGAGCATTCCCATCACAACAAATAATAAGGCAATGCCATGTCCTCGCCCTACACCGATAATCCGTCCAATGCTTGCAGCCAGTGGTCCTCCGACAGCAAGCAATGGCTCGAAGACTCGATCGGCTAACGGTCCAGCAATAAGATAGGCGAGCGGTAGAGATGCCCAGGAGAGCATACGCCGCACGGCAAACACTCGTCCCTGCACAGCAGGAGCAACTTTACTTTGCCAAATCGCCCGATCGCAGCCGTTGATAACTGCCAAGCCGAAGAAGTAAATAAAGATAGCAGCAAAGAAGACAGGAACTGAGGGCATAAGCCCAGCAAGTAGTATGCACAGCCCGCCTAACAGCGTGAAACCGAACACACCATAGATGCGGTTATTTGGACCACCCCAGGTGCTTATCGCCAGACTGCCAACCAGCATACCGCCCCCACCAATGGACAGCACGCTGCCGAGCACAGTAGTCGAAGCGAAGGCCAGCACCAGCGGTGTAACTAGCACGCTGACAACTCCTATGAAGAAATTGCGGACTGCGTAAAACATTAACAATCCGAATAGTGCAGGTCGAGCAGTGATGTATGTCCAACCATAAATGATTTCGTGCAACAGCGAGTTCTTCTGTACTTTATTTTCTAAGGTAATTTGCGGTTTGGGGAATCGGACGAGCAGCCGCGTAATGAGGGCAAAAAGAAATGTAACGCAATCGAGCAGAATCACGCCCTGAATCTGAATAGTTACAACTAGCGCACCTGCTAGTATTGGTGAGATCAGCCGTGAAGTCGCCTCTGCCATCTCCACCATACCGCTGGCGCGACTAAGGTGTCGCTTGGGAACAAGCAGCGTAGTGGTCGCGGAAAAAGCTGGCCACTGGAAAGCACTGAAAATCGATCTTAGCGCTACAGCAAGGTAAATGTGCCAGACTTCAAGCCGATTGGCAATGAGCAACAGCGCAATAGTCAATGCACTCAGTCCTCCCCCTGCATCCCCAAGAAGCATAGCCCAGCGTCGATCCCAGCGATCCACAACTGCACCAGCCAAAGGTGATATCAAAATGCCCGGCAGCATACCGAACACAGAAATCAGTGCGAATTGGGTGACTGTCCCAGTAACTTGGTATACCCAGACACCTAGCGCGAATCTAGTGAGACCGGAGCCGATCTGCGAAACAAGTTGACCAAACCAGATCGGAATAAATACTTGCATTTACTATAAGACCTTAGTGGACAGAATTAGTTTAGACATTGTGTTGTTGCCAGCTGGATGGTAAATGTCTGTGAAAGGCTTCGACTGCCTTTGCTACTCCGTCCTCTGCTTGAATGCGTTTGCCTATTGCCGCAGCACGCTCTTTCATTGTTGTGTCGTTGATGGCAGTTCTAATAGCAGCAACCATTTTCTCTACTGAAGGCTGTTCTTGCACAATCGGCGATGGACCTAAACCTAACTGGGCTACTCTACGCGCCCAGAGAAACTGGTCCCCGTTGTAGGGGATGGTAACTGTAGGAACGCCAGCACGTATACCATTTAACGTTGTACCATGACCACCTTGATGCATTACCGCTGCCATTTGCGGAAAAAGCCAATCGTGGGGCACGGATTTGATAGTAAATACCTCATCCTCTGGAAAATGGGCATCCCGAAGACCACCTCTTACGGTTCGCACAATAGCTCGTTGCTTTGTCTGTGATAGGACTTTCCGAACTGTCTCTACTCCGATTTTCTCATGCCAGGTTTCAATGTAAATTGGCGGTGGTCCAGCAGCCAGAAATTGTATCAAGTCGCTGGGCGGCTGCCAGTTCGACGGACGTCTAAGAAACCAGTAGCCAGTGACGTACACCCAGCCAGGCCAGTCATAAGGTTTAGGGAGAAAAGAAGGACTACAGCTGTAAAGACATGGTATTTTTTGTTGCTGCATTCGCCCCAACACACCTGACAAAGAGGGAAGAGGAGGCAAGTTTAAAGTTTCCTGTCGCCACTGGTTAATCGGTTGCCGAACAGATTGCCAGAGGAGTTGATCGAACAAGGAGTAGGTCAGCCAGTTGTAGATGCCTATCTTACGCGGAACAGTTGGTGGGTGTATGTGAGGAAAATGAAAATAAGGAAAAACATGGGTTTGGTGGTGGGGTTGGGCACAGGCGGCGTAGCAAGGTATGCCTAATTTTTCAGCAATGTTATAGCATACAAACGTATTTTGGTTAAAAACAATTGCGTCTGCATCTTGACAAAGTTGCCAGAGTACAGGTAGCAGACTCTCGTTGAGTGGTCGCAGCAAATTGCCAATATTGCGGATCAAACGAAAGGGGTTGTTGCCGAAAGGTGTTGGACTTCTCTTTTTCAAGTTATTACACTCTACAGGTGCAAAGTCCAATCCCCAGCTGCTAACCAACTCTTGTAAGAAAGGAAAGGTAGCTATTTGTACTGAATGACCAGCCTGTTGCAATCCTAGCCCAAGGGCGACGTAAGCTCGGGTGCCGCCAATTGAATCCAATGCCACAATTTTTATACGCATACTTCCTGTGCTGTTATCTTTGAGTTGTAGAATCAGGTTGTTGTTTAAGCCATGACGCCTGTCAATTTATTCACTACTACAATGTAACTTTATATGTTTAGGACTACTGACTCCTGGGTTGTGTACCCCAAACCGAATCAAAGAGCGAGCTTGCGTCTATTCTGCTTTCCCTATGCTGGTCGTGGAGCCTCAATTTTCTATGATTGGTCAGAAAGCCTTCCAATGACTGTTGAGGTCTGTTCCCTTCAGTTTCCTGGAAGAGAAAGTCGGATTAAGGAGGCTCCTTTTACCCAGTTTACTCCCCTCGTCCAAGCAATTACTCAAGTTCTACTTCCACACCTTGATAGACAATTCGCCTTCTTTGGTCACAGCATGGGTGCATTAGTATGCTTTGAAGTTGCCCGTCAACTACGCAAACAGTATGATGTAAGCCCAGTTCACCTATTCGTTTCTGGTAGTGGCGCTCCTCAAACCCATAAGCCTTCCTCTCTCATCCATAATCTGCCAGAATTAGAGTTTATAGAAGAACTGTGCAGACTTAACGGCATACCTAAGGAGGTAATGGAGTATACCGAACTGATGCAGTTGATGCTCCCGATCCTGCGGGCAGATTTGGCAGTCTACGGAAGCTATGTTTACTCAAATGAGCCTCCCTTTGACTTTCCCATCTCGGTCTTCGGTGGCTTACAGGATAAGATAACCCGCGATCGCCTTGAGGCATGGCGTGACCAGACGATCGCTTCCTTCTCATTACAAATGTTTCCTGGTGACCACTTTTTCCTGCATACGACCCAGGTGCTCCTGCTTCAAAACATTTCTCAAAAGTTGTCTCAACAATAGAGTTATTCATACTACATCTTTTTTGTCAACCTTTATTTTTTCACCTTTGTACCACCTCGTTCCCAGGCTCCGCCTTGCAGTCTGCATTCCTAGCCTCTGGCTAGGAACGAGAGAGGAAAAATCGTTTCACCCCTCAAAATTAATGTGGCAAACCACTAGACAATACTGAGACCAGAGATCTGATAGTGGGGTATTCAAACAACTTCACAACGGCAATCTTGTTGTGAAAAATTTCCTGTAACTTCCTGTGAATTCTAACTATGTGTACCGAATTTCCGCCTAAGTCAAAGAAGTTGTCGTGAACACCCACCTTGTCAATCTGCAACACCTCTTGCCAGACAGCAGCGATAATCCGCTCGACCTCGTTTTGCGGTTCTACATACACTACCTCCGATTGGACTACAATTTCCTCCGGCTCAGGCAGGGCTTTGCGGTCTACCTTGCCGTTATGAGTCAACGGTAAAGCATCTAGCAGCACAAATGCCGAAGGTACCATGTATTCGGGCAGCTTTTCTTTCAGATAAATTTTGAGTTCTGCGCTAAGATTGCTGCTTCCTTGGGATTGGCTGTATTGCAACTTCTCAGAGGACAAGACTGGGGATGGATTTTCAAGGAACATCTTATTTTTTGTCTCCTGTGCTCGACCACCAAGGAGGCTGTAAAGATACTCGTGGCTCTCATCAAGGGCAAATAGATGGCGCACCCGCTCGAAATCAAAGCCTCCAATCTGGCATAACCCAATTTTATAATTAGGAGCCGAGGTCTCAAGAAGTTGGCTAATCAATCCAGCCTCAATCAGACAAAAGTCTCTTGCTTTGTTACCGTACATGGGAGTAATGGCGTTAAGTTGTGCGATGAGGAAAAGAGAAAATGCTGATTCATCAAAGGTGGTGCGATTGGTCAACCCATGGATATTGCCGTTGATTTTAGCCCCGGCTGATAGTAATATTAATCGGTGCTGCTGCGGATGGTAATAATATGTCCCGCCAGCAAGCCCTTCTACCCGCTCGGGCTTGATGTAAAGGTAGATCTGAACCGGGTATAGTCCGCTAGCAGAGCCATAACGGTACTTTGGTAACACTGCACTGTCCAATTTGAGTTGCACTAGACAGCTCAGAAACTGACTGAACTGCTCAAAACCAATTGGCTCTTGTACAAATCTCCGATGGCTGCGCCGCTGGGTATAGGTTTCTCGCAGGCTCTCATCAAGCTTGGGTTTGATAAGTTGGGTGAAAGGTTGGTTGCTTAGATCTGCTCGCAGCCCAGGTTTTTTAAGCTTGAACTCCAAACGCTGGTAGCGGTCAATTAGAACTCCGTCCAATTGCTGGAATGGGACATCGCCCTCTGCAACTTTGTTGGATGCCAAATCTTGGTCACAAACCAGGTAAGCCACCAAGCGTCTGTTGTTTGCCGACTTACCTACAGCAACAACCACTGCTGAGCGTACTGCTGGGTGCTGTGCTAAAACTGACTCGATTTCCCCTAGTTCAATGCGGTGACCCTGGAGCTTAACTTGGAAGTCCTCCCGACCCAGAAACTCGATATTGCCATCAGGAAGATAGCGACCAAGATCCCCTGTACGGTACAAACGCTCCTTCGTTCTAGGATGAGTCAGGAAGCTAACGCGGGTTTTGTCCTGGTTTTGCCAGTAGCCCTTGGCTAGTCCGACTCCTCCAATGTAGAGTTCACCAGGAACCCATACAGGGCAGGGATTTAGCGCCTCATTAAGCACATAAAAGCGCTGGTTCCTTAAAGGCTTGCCGTAAGGAATGCTCTTCCAGGCAGGGTCAACAGTCTCAATGGGGTAGAGGATAGACCAGATAGAAGCTTCGGTGGCACCTCCCAAGCTCACCACTTGAATGGTTGGCCACAGTGCTTTCATTTGGTCTGGTAAACTCACCGGCAACCAATCACCACTCAGCAGGGCCAAACGTAACGATGGAGGTACTTTTTCCGGGGACGATACCACATATTCGACCAGCATCTGCATAAAAGCTGGTACTGAGTTCCAAAGAGTGACTTGGTGTTGTGCCATTAACTCTGCCCAGCGAGCTGGGTCTTTTGTCCCTTCCATCTCCGGCACAACTATAGTTCCTCCAGCCGCCAAAGTACCAAAAATGTCGTAAACCGACAGGTCAAAGCTCAAAGCCGACAGCGCCAACACCCGGTCTTGTGGGCCAACGTCAAAGCGCTGGTTGATGTCAAGGATGGTATTAACTGCACCTCGATGATCGATCGTTACCCCCTTGGGCAGACCTGTGGAGCCGGAGGTGTAGATGACGTAGGCTAAATCCTCTGGACTCTGCACTGACTCCAAGGGACTGTTGTCTACAGTTACTAACTCCTTGTTATTTAAACATAACAGCTGAATGTTTGATGGCCATTCCAGGTTTTCTTTTAATTTAACTAAAGTAAGAACTAATTTGACTTCCCCTTGTTTTAACAGATGCCATCGGCGCTGAGTCGGCAGTTCTGGGTCAATAGGCAAATACGCAGCGCCTGACATCAATACTCCCAGTACGGCAACGACTTGTTCCCAACCCTTCTCCATCACAACAGCTACCAACTGATTGGGAGTTGCTCCCAACTGCCGCAATCTGCGACCTACTTGATTCACTAGTGCGGATAACTCTAGGTAAGTCAATGTTCGATTCGGTGAAATCAGAGCACACTCATTAGCTCGCACTTCTATTTGTGCTGCAAACAGCGTGTGCAACATCTGCTGAGAAATTGGTGCGGCTTTGGTATTGATAGCAGAGCGCTGGTTTAGCTGATTGGGAGGCACTAATTGCCTAGTTGGCTCTAACCAGACCGATTCCTCCGTGGCTAGTTGCTTTAGGAAACGGTTGTAGGCATCAAACATATCGTCGAGCAGACCCTCAGGAAAGAGGTCTTCTACCGCATCCCAATTGAATACTAGTCCCCCGTCTTGCTCGGTGACTTGATGATCCAGCCAAACTTGGGGAGTTTGGCTAATGCCGTAGACTACATCGCCAAATCGATTCACCCCCGCCGCCTCACTAACTGTACTCAAGCCCAAAGTGCTGGTAAAGACGACTGGCATAAGCGCTCTTTGAGTACCTCCTTGTCTGCAAACCAGTTCTCGTAGCACGCGTACTCCACTGAAATAGCGGTGGTCTAAATCCTGCCACATTTGCTGCTGTATTCGTCGAGCACGGGTAGTAAATGCCTCAGATGCTGAGTTGTCTATAGCCAAAAGAGTTAGGGAGGTGAAGTCCCCAACGATGTCATTCACTTGGGGGTGGAGCGGCAGACGATTGAACAGGGTAAGATTAATGGTAAACTGGGGATTCTTGCTCCATACGGTTAAAATTTCAGCAAAAGCCGCGAGCAATATTCCAGAGGCGGTCAGATTTGCTTTGGTGCTTCGTTGCTGCAATTGCTGCCAGAGTTCTCGGTCTAGATGTCCACTGCGACGTTGAAACTGAGGTTGTTTCAGGGAACCGGGATGCTTCACTAGGGGCAACTCTGGAGCAGGTGGTAGCGTGTCTAGACGGCTGAACCAGTAGTCCTGCGATCGCTGGTACAACTCTGTTGCTTGCAGCCGTTGCTCTGTCAGGACATAGTCCCGGAATGACAGTTCCAGTGGCGGCAATGATAGATCGAGATTCTGGTAAAGTTGAACCCATTCTTTGACAAGACAACGCTTACTCCAGGCATCAGCCAACAGAGCATCAAAGCTAATATGCAATCGGAGGCGCTGCTCGTCTAAACGAGTTGCTCGGATCTCAAACAGGGGCCACTTGTCTGTAGGTAATACCTGATGAGACATCTGTTGGCGAATCGACGAAAGTTTGGCATTGACGGCTTCATCATCCTGTCCGCGCAGGTCAAGAACTTCTATCTGATAAGGAGGCACAAGTGAGAGAATCTGCTGCTGACCATCTGGTAACACCACCGCCCGCAACATATCGTGACGCTCAATTAATTTCTGCCAGACGAGGTTGAGCCGTTCCAGATTTAAATCATGGCTTTCTATCTCAAAGTAGCTGTGGGTAGCAACATTGCCTAGCTCGAAAGCTTCAGAACGACCTACCCAGTAAGCTTGTTGGATGTCAGTCAGGGGGAAGGGGTAGTAGCGCTGTTCTGGGGCGGGTACGATAACTGGTAAAGGAACGACAGATGCTTCATCTCCCTGTTGGTTTTTTTCAATGTGCTCGGCTAGCTCGGCGACAGTTGGGAATTCAAACAAACAGCGCAGGGGCAACTCAACACAAAAGGTCGATCGCAACTGAGCTATGACTTGAATCGCCAGTAAAGAATGTCCCCCTAGTTCAAAGAAATTGTCATAAATGCCCACTTGCTCCAGTCCCAGTCCTTTAGCCCAAATAGCAGCTAAACTCTTTTCCGTAGGGGTGCGTGGAACACAGTTAACTTCTAGACTTCTCTGGGATATATCCGGTGCAGGCAATAAGCGCTGGTCTACCTTGCCATTGGGTGTCACTGGCAAAGCGTCTAAGAACACAAAGGCACTAGGTACCATGTATTCGGGCAGTTTTTGCTTGAGAAAGTGGCGCAGTTCGCTAATTGTTGGTATTGACTCCTGATTTGGTACAACGTAAGCGACTAAACGCTTATCGCCCGCAACCTCACCTCGTGCCACAACGACCGCCTCCTTCACCCCTGGAATTTCTAGAAGCCGTGTCTGGATTTCGCTCAGTTCGATTCTATAGCCTCTAATCTTGACCTGAAAATCTTTTCTGCCGACAAATTCGATGCTACCATCTGGTAGTAAACGACCCAAATCTCCGGAGCAGTATATCCGCCGATTCGACCGTTGCGGATCGTTGAGGAATACCGCCTGTGTCATTTCTGGCTTTTGCCAATAGCCCAGTGCCAAATAAGGGCAAGCGATCGCTATTTCCCCAATCCCATAAACTGCAACTTGTTCCCCTGCTTGATTGAGCAATAAAATTTCGGTGTCATTAACTGGGTAGCCAACAGGAACTAAATTCCGCGTGATTTCTGTCTGCTGATTTAAGAAATACTGCAAGCTGAGAGTTGATTCTGTCGGTCCGAGTCCGTTGACCAAAATACACTCGGAGTCAAAATATTTTTTGTACAGTTCAATATCTTGTTTAAAAACCTCTTCTCCGCCAAGGACAACTAAACGCAGTTTGGGAAATTTATCTTTTAGGGTCAGAGTGTTGACAAAATATCGATAAACACTGGGAGTGGAATGGTAAATTGTAATTCCTTGCTGGATTAACCATTCAGATAAGTTAACCATTCCTTCTTCTTTGATATTGATTGGATACAGTGTCGCTCCGCTTAACAAAGCGCCAAAAATATCCATAACCGCCGCATCAAAGCTATAGGAAGAAAAGAGTGTGAGTTTATCTTGTGAACTGATATGGAGATTATTCACATAAGTTCTGATGTGATGTAGGACGTTCCGATGGTTTTGGAAAACACCTTTTGGCTGTCCTGTAGAACCAGAAGTATAGAGAATATAGGCAACTGTATCCGCCATTGCCAAATTTGTATCACCGGACGCATTGACAACGACTTCGTCAATATTAATGAGATAGAAAGTATCTTGATTTAATGCTTGAGCTAAAGTTAGATTCACGTTGTTGGTAAGAATAATACTCGCCTGTGAATCTGCCAGCATATACGCCAGTCTTTCCTGAGGATAAGAGGGATCTAACGGCACATAAGTTTTGCCAGCCTTCAAGATTCCGAGAATAGCAGCTATTGCAGGCGCATCATGTTCAAACAACAATGCCACCCTTTCAATACCACTTCCGGTGATGCTCAAGACGGTTTGCGCTACTTGATTTGCTGCTGCATTCAATTCCTCATAAGTCCACTCATACTTCTTTGTTTTGACAGCAATGTTTTTCGGGTATTTCTTGACCTGCTGTTCAAAACGAGCACAAATCGATAGCTCAATTTCCTCAAAGTTAAATTCGATAAAGGGTTGGGTGAGACGGATGAGGTTGCATCGGGTAGAGCGTTGATAACGTTCTGCTTCAGTTAAGAGTGGCAATGTCGTTATAGACTGTTCTGGATTGGCAATGATGTTCTCTAGCAACGTAGAAAAATGCCCCAACATCTCAACTATTTGAGCTTGTTCAAAGAGATCGGTGTTGTAAACGAGTTTCAGATGAATTATTTCATTCTGTTTTACAGCATACAGAGTTAAGTCAAACTTTGATGCCAGTTCTTCTGGCGCGGAGAGATTCTTTACCGTCAACCCCGGTAGTTCGATTCGTTCTTCTGCAAAGTTAAGCAGATTAAACATCACTTGAAAGAGCGGGTTACGGCTTAAGTCTCGCGTTGGCTGCAATTCTTCTACCAGCAACTCAAACGGCAAGTCTTGATGAGCATAAGCGCCCAGAGCCACTTCCCGGACTCGACTCAGTAATTCCCGAAAACTGGGATTGCCTGACATATTAGTACGCAACACTAAGGTATTCACGAAAAACCCTATTAACCCTTCGATTTGGGAGTGATTGCGGTTAGCAATGGGCGTGCCCACTAGGATGTCTGATTGCCCAGTGTAGCGATAAAGCAACGTTCCAAATACCGCCAACAGCGTCATGAACAAGGTGACTCCTTCACGCTGACTCAGGCTGGCGATCGCTTTGCTGAGTTCTTTGGAAAGTACTAAAGATTGATGCGCCCCCCGGAAGGTTTGAACAGCAGGTCTTGGTCGGTCACCGGGCAGTTCCAAGAAAGTTGGTGCGCCGTCGAGTTGTTGCTTCCAGTAAGCGAGTTGAGACTTTAGCACCTCTCCCTGCAGCCATTGACGCTGCCAAACAGCAAAGTCCGCGTACTGAATGGGCAGTTCAGGTAGCGTTGAGGAATGACCAGTGCAGAAGGTTGAGTAGAGTGTTGCTAGCTCCCGCACCAGTACGCCCATTGACCAACCATCGGATACAATGTGGTGCATCGTTAGCAGTAAGACGTGTTCTGCCTCTGCAAGCTGTAGCAATTTTGCTCGTACTAACAGATCGGTAGCTAGATCGAAAGGACGCACTGCTTCTTGGGTTGCTAATCGCTGGGCTGAGAATTCTTTTTCACTTTCTGGTAAAGTTCGCAAGTCCATGACTGGCAACATCAGGCTCCGGGTTTCAGCGATGACAGCAATCGGTTGTTCCTCTACTGTTATGAAGTTAGTGCGTAGGGCTTCGTGGCGGCTGATGATTGCATTGAGGCTGCGTTCTAGGGCAGCTTGGTCGATCTGCCCGCTCAGCTGCACAGCAACAGGGATGTTGTAAACAGCACTACCAGGCTCTAATTGCTCAAGGAACCACAATCGCTGCTGGGCAAAGGACAGTGGCAGATCCCCATCCCGCCGTGCAATGGTTAACACCGGCGGAGTTAACATAGCTTGCTCGAGCTTGAGATCTGTCTCAATGCACTCAGCTAGTCCGGCAACAGTCGGTTCTTCAAACAAGCTACGTAATGGTAATTCGACTGCAAAGGTGGCTCGTATTTGTGAGATGATTTGGGTTGCTAGTAAGGAATGTCCACCCAATTCAAAAAAGTTGTCATAAATGCCCAGTTGTTCAACTCTCAGGACATCTGCCCAGATGAGAGCTAACATCTCTTGGATGAGAGTTTGAGGGCTTACAAAGGTTTGTGTTAGTTCTGTTCGTAATTGGGGTGCAGGCAATAAGCGCTGGTCTACCTTGCCATTGGGTGTTACTGGCAAAGCGTCTAAGAACACAAAGGCACTAGGCACCATGTATTCGGGCAGTTTTTGCTTGAGAAAGTGGCGCAGTTCGCTAATTGTTGGTATTGACTCCTGATTTGGTACAACGTAAGCGACTAAACGCTTATCGCCCGCAACCTCACCTCGTGCCACAACGACCGCCTCCTTCACCTCTGGAATTTCTAGAAGCTGTGTCTGGATTTCGCTCAGTTCGATTCTATAGCCTCTAATCTTGACCTGAAAATCTTTTCTGCCAACAAATTCGATGCTACCATCTGGCAGTAAACGGCCCAAATCTCCGGAGCAGTATATCCGCCGATTCGACCGTTGCGAATCGTTGAGGAATACCGCCTGTGTCATTTCTGGCTTTCGCCAATAGCCCAGTGCCAAATAAGGGCAAGCGATCGCTATTTCCCCAATCCCATAAACTGCAACTTGTTCCCCTGCTTGATTGAGCAATAAAATTTCGGTGTCATTAACTGGGTAGCCAACAGGAACTAAATTCCGCGTGATTTCTGTCTGCTGATTTAAGAAATACTGCAAGCTGAGAGTTGATTCTGTCGGTCCGAGTCCGTTGACCAAAATACACTCGGAGTCAAAATATTTTTTGTACAGTTCAATATCTTGTTTAAAAACCTCTTCTCCGCCAAGGACAACTAAACGCAGTTTGGGAAATTTATCTTTTAGGGTCAGAGTGTTGACAAAATATCGATAAACACTGGGAGTGGAATGGTAAATTGTAATTCCTTGCTGGATTAACCATTCAGATAAGTTAACCATTCCTTCTTCTTTGATATTGATTGGATACAGTGTCGCTCCGCTTAACAAAGCGCCAAAAATATCCATAACCGCCGCATCAAAGCTATAGGAAGAAAAGAGTGTGAGTTTATCTTGTGAACTGATATGGAGATTATTCACATAAGTTCTGATGTGATGTAGGACGTTCCGATGGTTTTGGAAAACACCTTTTGGCTGTCCTGTAGAACCAGAAGTATAGAGAATATAGGCAACTGTATCCGCCATTGCCAAATTTGTATCACCGGACGCATTGACAACGACTTCGTCAATATTAATGAGATAGAGAGTATCTTGATTTAATGCTTGAGCTAAAGCCAGATTCACGTTGTTGGTAAGAATCACACTCGCCTGTGAATCTGCTAGTATATATGCTAATCTTTCCTGAGGATAAGAGGGATCTAACGGCACATAAGTTTTACCAGCCTTCAAGATTCCGAGAATAGCTGCTATTCCTGGCGCATCATGTTCAAATAACAATGCTACCCTTTCACTACCATTTCCGGTGATGCTGAAGACGGTTTGCGCTACTTGATTTGCTGCTGAATTCAATTCTTCATAAGTCCACTCATACTTCTTTGTTTTGACAGCAATGTTTTTCGGGTATTTCTTGACCTGCTGTTCAAAACGAGCACAAATCGATAGCTCAATTTCCTCAAAGTTAAATTCGACAAAGGGTTGGGTGAGACGGATGAGGTTGCATCGGGTTGACCGTTGGTAACGTTCTGCTTCAGTTAAAAGCGGTAGTGTAGCTATGGGTTGTTCTGGATTGGCAATGATGCTCTCTAGCAACGTAGAAAAATGCCCCAACATTTCAACTATTTGAGCTTGTTCAAATAGTCTACTGTTATAAACCAGTTTTAGTTGAATTGTTTCATTTTTTTGTGAAGCATATAGACTTAAATCAAATTTTGACGCAAATTCTTCAGATGAGGAGAGAGGCTCTACTGTCAACCCCGGTAGTTCAATTTGTACTTCCGCAAAGTTGAGCATATTAAACATCACCTGAAAGAGCGGATTACGGCTTAAGTCTCGCTCTGGCTGCAATGCTTCTACCAGCAACTCAAACGGCAGGTCTTGATGAGCATAAGCTTCCAGAGCCACTTTCCGAACTCTACCCAGTAGTTCCCGAAAACTGGGATTGTCACCAAGGTAAGTACGCAATACTAGGGTATTGACAAAAAAGCCAATCAGCCCTTCAATCTCCGCCTGGTTGCGGTTGGCAATTGGTGCGCCTACAAGAATGTCATCCTGATTAGTGTAACGGTAGAGCAACGTCTTAAATGCTGCCAGCAAGGTCATGAACAAAGTCACCCTCTCCTGACGACTCAGTGCCTTGAGCGCCTGCGTGAGGTGAATGGGTAGCGATAGAGATTGAGCCGCCCCACGGAAGCTCTGAATTGCAGGACGAGGACAGTCAGTGGGCAACTGTAGCACAGAAGGGGAGCCACTCAGTTGCTGCTGCCAATACGCTAACTGCGCTGCCAAAACTCCCTGTAGCCATTGACGCTGCCAAATGGCAAAATCGGCATACTGGATAGGGAGATCCGACAACGGTGAGGGCTTTCCACTACAGAAGGCTTTGTACAGCGTTACTATCTCCCGGATGAGAACCTCGACCGACCAGCCGTCGGAAACTATATGGTGTATTGTGAACAATAGTACGTATTCTGTTTGGCCTAACTGTAGCAAAGTCGTTTGCAACAATGGACCTTCAGCCAAATTGAAAGAACGCTGTTCTTCCTCAGTAGCCAGTCGTAGGACTTCGGCTTCGCGCTCTAGCTCAGACAAATCCTGTAAGTTCACTACAGGCAACGGCAGGTTTAAAGTGGGAGCAATTACCTGGGCTGCTTGCCCATTGATGGTTACAAAGGTTGTTCGTAAGACTTCGTGTCGCCGCACAATTTCATTAAAGCTCTGTGCCAGTGCAGTTATGTTGAGCGAGCCCTTCAAGCGCAGGGCAGTTTGTGCGTTGTAAAAAGGACTGTTAGGTTCTAACTGGCTGAGAAACCACAGCCTAGCTTGAGCAAAGGAGAGCTGGCAGGGGCTGGTCTCTGTCCTCTTAGGAATCGTTCCGATGTAGAGGGTATCATTTGGCATTTGCTTGACTCACTTATTTACTAATTTTGCACCAGTAAAAGCTACGCTTAGTAACAATTATTTAAACCATGCCCTGTTAAGGCTTACAACCAAAGGTGGAAAAGCCTGTAATGGCGCAAAAGAAACGACCAGCCTGACTTGCTTGCTCTAAATGACTTATCCAGTTGGCAGTCTCGTTTGTTGAGATTACACCTACTTGTTGCGCTCTTATAGCGGCACTAAGGACTCCCAAGTGTTTATCTGCTGAGGTACAATCGGTTAGCATCAAAGTATTGGTATCGACACCGATGTCCTTCAACCCAGTTTCCTTGAATAGAGCAGGTAATTGCCGTCCAATCCAGCCGTTACAAGAACTATCACAATGAAAGTTTAATATCTTACGGGTTAAGGTGCGATCGCTAGCATCTATTACCAGAGTTTCCCAATCAGGCTCAGAGATGACAATTCGCGCTCCTGAACGGACTACGCGCACTATTTCAGCTAAAGCTTTGCGAGGATTTTTCAAATGCTGGAAGGTTCGGTCAGCACGACAACAATCAAATGTATTATCGGGAAACTCAAGACTGTGAGCGTCGCATACGCGGTATTTAACTGGCAAACCTAACCCTTCGCTTCTTCTTTGGGCTTCTGTAACCATTGTCTCACTGTTGTCTACTCCCACAACATAACCAGTGTTTCCCACTTTTTGTCCTAGCCTTCGCACGTCATCACCCGTTCCACAGCCTACGTCAAGAATGTGATGACCTTCTTTTATCTCTAAACAAGTAAATGTCTTTTCTTTGTAAGCCTGCACAGATTTCAGCGCGCCGATCGCGTCTAGGTAAAACACAAAGCAGTCCGGGTTTGCTGTATCATCAAGGTTGCCAAAACCAGTTAGTTCTTGTTTTTTCATTCTTTTCATTATTTTAGTGACTTACGACTCACAATCTTCTTGCGTAAAAGCTTCTCCCATAGCCACCACAATCTTTCGTGTCCCCACAAATGGCTTTCGTCCATGTGCCACTAACATATTGTCAAGCAATAACACATCTCCTTCCTGCCAAGGGAAACTCATAGATGCTTGCTGATAAGCCTCACGAATTTCATCTAATACAGAGGTTTCTATGGGAAAGCCGTCACCATAATAAGTATTACGTGGGAGATCCTCCTCTTTAAACAGTTCTAACAGCGCTTCACGCACTTCTAATTCCAAGTTTGATATATGAAATAAGTGAGCTTGATTAAACCAAACCATTTCTTGTGTCTTTGGATGCCTTGCAACACTTGGACGCACTTGACGAGTTCTCAAACGATTGTCATCTTTCCACTCAAATTCCATTGGAGCTTTATGGCAATACTCCTCAACGAGTGACTTGTCTTTTGTCTGAAATGCTTCTTGCCAGGAAAGGTCTATACCACTACCGTAGTTTCGGACGTACATGACCTTTTGTTGTATAAATCGTTCTCTAATTTTTGGGTTAATTGCTTGAAAAACCTTCCGACAATCAGCGATAGGAGTTTCACCTCCCTGAGTAGCTGACTTAACACAGTGAAAACAAATTTTCATTGGCCAAGTGTAAGCATATGAAAATTCATTATGTAAGGCGATATGTTCGCGAGCAGGATATTCAGTTGAGGTATAAATATTGCTTTCAAGTTCTGTTCGAGGTGTTGAGCGTTCTCGGTATTCCAGTAGTTCTGGAGAAATCACTCGCATAAACTTTTCAAATACCAATAGGTCGTTAACATCAAAATTTCGGAAGAGAATTGCTCCGTGCTTTAAGATTTGTTTCTCTATGAATTCTATATTACTTTGAGTCCACGTAACCAGATCGAAATTTTGCCCCTTTGGTTGTATAACTAAAGGGAAGTACTTAAATGGCTGTAGATAGTCTATAGTATTTTCAGCTTCCATAGCTGAAGCTCCTTCTTGCTTGGGCATGCTTTTAAATACGTTTTTTGAAAAGCTTACTGAGTTATTCCTGACTCAACTCGGCTTCTGGGAAGTTTGTTGGTGTGAAACTTTCTGAATCAGTTGATTGGATAGGTATCACAGGAACCTCTTCCGGCTGTGGATCGCGTTCTCCCTCACGAAACAAAGTTGTATCCACAACTGTTGCCAACTCCGCAATTGTTGGATAATCAAAGATATCATTGATACTCAATTGGATACCTGCTTTAATAGCTTTGGCAGTGATTTTAATACTTTGAATTGAATCTCCTCCCAATTCTATAAAGTGATCGTGTATACCTACCTGCTTTAGCCCAAGTACTTGAGCCCAGATATTCGCCAGTGTCTCTTCAACAGGTGTGCGGGGTGCTACAACAGGTGCTTGTTGTTCTGTCGCTTCTTCCTTCATCAGCATTTCCAGAAGTTCACGCTTTTCTGGAGAAAGCTGAGCAAAACGTTTTAATAGATCGTCGCTCATTTTTCGTTTCCTTTGTTCTCAACAATAGTCATAAGTTTTAATTAACTGTTGGCTTCTTTTTAGAAAGCATTGCTCTGACTTCTTCTTCTGAAAGCTCCTCTAGCCTTTTTAAAATTTGAGCCATTGTTTCATCCTTAGACTGTGTCCTCTCAGGGGCTGGGAGGTTTTGGCGATCGACTTTACCGTTTGGCATTAATGGCAAGGCATTTAAAATCACAAAAGCAGTAGGTACCATGTACTCCGGTAGCTTTTGCCTCAAAAAGCTTCGCAATTCCTCAGTTTTAGGAACAGGCTTGCCTTTTGGCACTACATAGGCAATTAAGCGTTGGCTGTCCGACTTATCCTGCCGGATCGAAACAACAGCTTCTTTAATAATTGGGTTTTGGTGCAACATTGTTTCAATCGCCGTCAGTTCGATGCGGTACCCCCTGAGCTTGACTTGATGGTCGATGCGCCCGATAAACTCAATGTTGCCATCGCTCGTGTAACGTGCTAAATCTCCTGTTTTATATAAGCGTTCGCTTGGTTCTTTACTAAACGGATTGGGAATAAACTTTTCAGCAGTTAGTTCAGGGCGGTTGAAATACGCTCTAACCACACCAGGACCACCAATATGCAGTTCGCCGAGAACTCCTATTGGTACTGGTTGTCCATAAGAATTCAGCAAATATATTTGGGTGTTGGCGATTGGGCGACCGATAGGAACAGTATTCTTCAAATTATGGTTTTGACAATTATATACACTGCTCCAGACTGTTCCTTCTGTTGGACCATATTCATTGAATAAAGATGTATGCTGTAACAGATCCTGGTGACGTTTAACTAACTCAGGTGAACAAGATTCTCCAGCAACAATAACGGTGCGTAAAGAAGTAAGCTCAATAGGTTCTATGTGTGCTAAAAGAGCCGCATAAAGAGAAGGAACGCTTAACCAGTGTGAAACCTGATGTTTCTTGATTAGTTTTGCTATCTGCCAAATGTCTTTTTGCAAACCCTCCTTAAGCAGCACTAGAGTTCCTCCTTGACAAAGTGTCCAGAAGATGGTACCAACTGAACTATCAAAGGCGAACGAGGGAATTAATAAGAAATTAATAACAGACTCTAAATAATAAGTTATCCGAGCATTAGTGGAGTGGACTAAGTTCTGGTGGGTAACCTGCACTCCCTTGGGTTGACCCGTAGAGCCTGAGGTGTAAATTACGTAAGCAAGATTTTTTGTAGCAGTGTTACAAATGGGGTTGTCTGAGCTTTCTTGTGCTGGAATAGCACGCTCTGAGTCCAAGCATACGATCCGAGTTCCATGAGTAGAGAGTTCAGTGACCAACCGTGCCTGAGTTAGCAGAACTGGTGCCCGAGCATCCTCCAGCACAAAAGCGAGGTGAGCCTTTGGATAAGCTGGATCTATAGGAACGTAAACTCCACCTGCCTTGAGGACTCCAAGAATTCCTACAACCATCTCTAAAGAGCGCTCCACACAAAGAGCCACCGACACATCGGGACCAACTCCGATACGCCGTAAGTAATGTGCAAGTGCATTGGCTCGACAATTCAGCTCTTGATAGCTCAGTTGCTCATCTTCAAAAACCACAGCAATCGCATCGGGGGTTCGTTGTACCTGCAGCTCAAACTGTTGGTGGATACACAAGTCTTCCGGATATTCAGTTGCGGTGTCATTCCAATCGACTAGTAACCGATTTTGTTCCGAAACTGGGAGAAGACATTTATCTTCATGGTGTTCAAAAGGTTTTGCCGCCATTGCAGTCAAAGTTTCGATGTAATAGCTACCAATAGCCTCTAATTGTTCGCTGTTTATGTCCGCTAATTTGCACTCTAAGTCGAGTTGTATGCGATCTGAAACATGGTTTCGATTGAACTCTACTCTAAGGGTGAAATTGCTTTCTCCAAAACCCTGTCCCCCTAAAATTTCCACATCTTTCAAATCTTTAAGGTTCTGATAAACATGAAAATGAGTATAATTAAAAACAGTCTCAACAAGGGGCTGTCGGGGCTGACGTCCACCAAGCTTTTGCAAATCAGAGTAGGGATAGCGCCGGAAGGGTAACAGTTCTTGTTCAGCTGCAAAAACCTGTTGCACTAAGTCGATCCAAGTTCCGACCGTCAACTTTAGGCGAAGAGGCACAGTGTTAGTATGGGTTCCCAGTGTCTTTTCTCCATCAGCCTCCTCTAGCCGACTATTAGACTCAAGACCCGTCAGGACATCCGCTTCACTGCTAAGCAAACTCATGACTTTAAGGTGTGCAGCAAGCAAAACGTTTTTAAGTGGAACTTCTGCTCTACGTGCTAGTTTCTTGAGTCCATTGGAAACATCCGGGGAAATGGGGACATCTAGAACTCCAATTTCGGACTGGTCTGTTACAGATCGAGAAGAAGACCATCTCGGCAGTTTCGTCGTGATAGAACCCTTTAATTTTTGAGTCCAATAAGCCTTATGTTCTGGAGACTCAAGTATCGTGCGTTCTAAGGCAACAAAATCTCGGTATGAAATTGTCGGCGGTGATTCTATGGAATAGACTTCTGCCTTCAGAAAAGCACAATAACAGGGCAGCAATTCTGTGAGCAAAGAAGCTTTGCTCCATCCATCAAGAATAGAGTTGTGGCAGCTCAAAGTTAAATAAAAGGTGTCATCCGTGAGGCGATGAACGAAAAAGCGGATAAGTGGCGGGCTGGTTAAGTCGAAACGCTGGTTTTTTTCAGCTTCTATCCAGGTTGCGATCGCAACATTTTGTTGATTTGGTAATAAAGAGCGCAAATCCTCCACCTGCAAAGGGATACAAACCGTCTTATGGACTAGTTGCAGAGGTTCGGTGAAGTGGATCAAATCAAACGAGGTACGTAAGATAGGGTGGCGATTGACAAGCTGCTGCACAGCCCTTTGCAATAACTCAACGTCGAAACGGACGCGTAGATGGTATTGAAAGACGTCATGATACATCAATGAGTTAGGGCTGTACTGGCTGTGGAAGATTATACCAGTCTGGACTCTGCTTAAGGGATAGGCATCTTCTATATCACTGGGTAGTTTTTGCCGCTCAACTTCAGATATTAAGCTGAACGCCTCTGTTTTCCCAATTGAGAATGAACTGAGTTCAGCAAAAGTCAGTTCAAGAGCCAGTTTGTGAATCGTTTGATGCTGGAAAATTTGCTGAAGCGAGAAGACTAAACCTCTTGCAGTGGCTCTGGCTACCACTTGGATGCTACGGATAGAATCCCCTCCCAACTCAAAAAAGTTGTCGTGAATCCCTACCTGGTCAATACCAAGCACTTGGCTCCAAACTTCTGCTAATATTTTTTCTATTTTATTACTAGGAGCTACAAATGCTTTTTCCAGTTCAGGTCTGGCTTTACTGGGATCTGGTAGCGCGAGCCGATCTATCTTTCCATTTGGTGTCAACGGAAGTGCATCTACCATTATAAAAGCCGCAGGAATCATGTATTCAGGCAGTTTTTCTCCGAGAAAGCGGCGCAATTCCGAAGTGGTGGGTACTGGCTGATAGGTGACGCAATAAGCAACAAGTCGCTGGAGAGCAGGCTTCACCTCAAATTCAGTCAATTCCCCTTTTAAAAAGCGCCGCAAACTAGTGATGCCATTCGTCTGTTTGGTAAGCAGAGTGAACTCTCGGCGTTCTTCATTATAATTAGTT
The DNA here is from genome assembly GCF_009725235.1 of Scytonema sp. UIC 10036. Next base: position 66,429 of record NZ_WJFC01000010.1, on the reverse strand, counting down.
TCTTGCACAAGCAGAACGACTTCCCGCACGGCTGGGTGTTGACTCAAAACGGCTTCAATCTCCAACATTTCAATGCGGTAACCTCGAAGCTTGATTTGGTGGTCTCCTCGCCCAAGATACTCAATGGTGCCATCCGGTTGGTAGCGTGCCAAGTCACCCGTTTTATACAAGCGTGCTCCCAGTTCGTTACTAAAAGGATTGGGAATGAATTTCAGAGCCGTGAGTTCTGGTTGGTTGAGATAACCGCGTGCTAGACCTGCGCCACCGATATGCAGTTCTCCTTGGACGCCAATGGGAACTGGCTGTAAGTGAGCATCTAGCACATAAATCTGCGTGTTGGCAATGGGGCGACCAATGGGGACAGTGCGTTTGCGACTCTGTTGCTCGCAAGCCCAAAAAGTGACATCAACAGCAGCTTCCGTCGGTCCGTAAAGATTATGCAATTGTGCATTCAAACGTGCAAAAAAGCGCTCTTGCAGTTGGAAAGGTAGTGCTTCTCCACTACACATAACCTGCCTTAGACTGTTACACGTCTCAACATCCGATTCCTCTAAAAACAGTTGCAGCATGGAGGGGACAAAATGGACTGTTGTGACTTGTTGCTCTTGCACGAGCTTAACGAGGTAGTTACTATCTTGATGACCTCCTGGGCGAGCAACCACCAAACGCGCTCCAGTTATCAGTGGCCAAAAGAATTCCCAAATCGAGACGTCAAAGCTAAAAGGTGTTTTTTGCAACACCCCATCTACCGTTGTTAATTGGTAGGTATTTTGCATCCAAAGCAAACGATTACAGATTCCTCTGTGGGTGTTCATGACCCCCTTAGGCTTGCCGGTCGAGCCAGAGGTGTAGATGACATAAGCCAAATTGTTAGTCGTTACCGGGCTGACCGGGTTGTCCGCGTTTTCCAGGGCGTAAACCTCACCGTCTTTGTCCACGCAAACTACAGGTACTTTGTGCTCGGGCAATTCCTCAACAAACTTCTCGTGAGTCAACAGCACCGAAACCTGGGCATCCTCCTGCATAAAAGCCAAGCGTTCCTTAGGATAGGTGGGATCTAGAGGGACGTAAGCCCCACCTGCTTTGAGAATTCCCAAGATACTTACCACCATATCTAAAGAGCGCTCTAGGTAGACGCCAACCAAGACTTCCGGCTTCACTCCCAAAACTTGCAGATGGTGCGCCAACTGATTGGCTCGCTGATTGAGTTCCTGATAAGTCATTTGTTTTTCTTCAAACACCACCGCCACTGCATCCGGTGTCCGCTCTACTTGAGTCTCAAACAATTGATGAAGACAGGAATCTATATTATAATCTGCTAAAGTAGCATTCCACACCCGCAGTAGCTGGTGCTGCTCAGACTCAGTCAGGAGTGACAAAGCACAAACACGCTGCTGTGGAGCGGCGACAATACCTTCTAATAAAGTTTGAAAACAATCTGCCATTCGGGCAATGGTAGCAGCATCGAACAAGTCTGTATTGTATTGCCAAGAAGCAGATAGCGCTCCCTTTACCTCAGCCGTCATTAGGGTGAGATCGAACTGAGCAATCCGCTGTTCCAAGCCTAGGGACTCCAATTCAAGCTCCCCTAGTTTTATTCTTACCCCTGTTTCCCCTAGGGCTAAGGCTGCCAAACTTTCTTGCCCATGCAGGTGTGTTTTTTGCAAGACAAACATCACTTGAAATAGCGGTGACCGACTTGGATCTCGCATCGGCTGTAATTGCTCAACGAGTCGTGCAAAGGGGTAATCCTGGTGCTTGAAGGCATTGAGTACAGTGGAGCGCACTTGAACGAGAAACGCCTCAAACGTTGGGTTTCCAGAAAGAACTGCTCGCAGAACTACTGGATTAACAAAGTATCCCACTAGCTCAGCCAAATCAGCTAGATTTCTACCGATTGTAGGAGATCCCACCAGCAGATCTTCTTGACCTGTGTAGCGGTAAAGTAGCACTTGAAAGGCTGCTAGCAAAGTCATGTAGAGAGTAACTCCGCGATCGCGGCTGAAGTTTTTCAGCTTTTGGGTCAGTGCGGCGCTCAACTTGCAACTTATAGAAGCACCGCAATAGGTTTGGATGGGTGGTCGAGGTCGGTCAGTGGGTAGATTCAGCACTGGCAATTCCCCAGCCAGTTGGTTCTGCCAGTATGTCCGAAGCCTTTCACCTTCTGGGCTTTCCACCATAGCTTTCTGCCAGCAAACATACTCGGTGTACTGTAGCGCTGTTTGACTAAGAGTCGCTGTTGTACCAGCCTTATGCGCTTGATACAGTCTTCCCAGCTCGTGCATTAACACTGCACCAGACCAGAAGTCAGCGATAATGTGATGCAGTACTAGCAGTAAAGTATGTTCTTGTGGCGATCGCGCATGGCACGGCTCCTCTTGGAAGTATCGCGTGAATAAGCTGACCCGTAACAAAGGGTTCTGCTCTAAATTAAAGGGACGATGGGCTTCTTCAATTAGGCGATCGTTCAAGAATGCCTCGTTCCAGGTTGAAACATCTTCGTGCTGGAAACAAACTTCTAAATGTTCGTGAATCAGCTGAACGGGTTCCCCTGAGACACTGGTGAACGTGGTTCGTAATGTTGGATGACGATTCACCAAGCTTTGAAACGCACGACCCAATGCCGGAATATCTAAATCTCCCTGAAGGCGGATTGCACATACAATATTGTATGCTGGGCTTTCTGGTGCCAACTGGTGCAGAAAATATAAGGCTTGCTGACCGTAGGAAAGAGAATTTTCAGCATTTGCTTTGGAGGTTGGAACGAGAGCCGTTTGTTGGGGAAAGCTAGATGCCATTAACTGGGCAAGTACTTCGTTTGCAAGCTGGTCGATACTAGAACCCTGTAAGAAATCGGTTATGGATAAAACCCCACCCAGATTTGTTTCAATGTTGTTTTTGAGTTCAATAGCCATTAAGGAGTCAAGACCTAAAGTACTCAAGGGCTGCTGAAAATCCAACTGAAGCGGGGTTACCTTAAGAACCTGAGCCAAGAGCGCCTGGAGATAAGACGCTAGTTTTAGAAAACGCTCTTCAGGTTTCAGTGCCAAGAGGACTTCGCTCTTTAACGTTGTTGTGTTTCCTGGAGTATACGATTCAAAGACATTGCTTCCTACAACATTTAAACTTCCATTCATAAAGCCAGCTTTACAGGCATATCGTTGAATCTTGCCACTGGAAGTTTTTGGAATGCTTGCAGTTTTAAGCAGCAACACCCCGTAAACTTGTAGCTCGTGTTCTTCAGCCACCGCCTGACGAATGGCTTTAATGACTTCATCAACTTCCAGATTCCGGAGGTAATTGCGCTTCACTTCACCAGCCACTACCAACCGCTCAACACCTGCAACCTCAATTGAAAACGCCGCACAACCACCAGGTTGCAGTGCGGGGTGGCTTTGTTCTATCGTCCATTCAATATCTTGTGGGTAATAATTGCGACCTCGGATGACGATTAGGTCTTTAAGGCGACCAGTCACGAATAGTTCGCCCTCCCACAGAAATCCCAGGTCTCCAGTGCGTAAAAACGGACTTTCTCCTCTAAAGACGCTCTCGCAAACCCGACTCTCTGTTAGGTATGCTCGGAAAGTTTGCTCGGTTTGCTCGGTTCGGTTCCAGTAGCCACCAGTCACACTAGGACCCGCTACCCAAATCTCACCCACTTCATCCGGGGCGCAACGGAGCGCCGTATCGGGATGGGCAATAACAATCTGTAGATCTTGCAGGGGTTGACCGCAACCCACGAGCGTTTGAGCACCTACCTCCTTTGAAGTTACGGGAACAATCCGATTTTGCGCCAGTGCTGTTTGTTGGACAGACAGAATCACGGGTGGAGCCGCCTTGAAGCCACCAGAAACAATTAGAGTTGTTTCTGCCATGCCGTAACAAGAATAAAAAGCTTCGCGGCGAAACCCACAAGACTCAAAGGTTGTGGCAAAGCGATCGAGGGTTTGGGCACGGATATGCTCAGATCCGTTAAAAGCCACTTCCCAGCTGCTAAGGTCGAAAGACGCTCGCTCAGAGGGAGTTATCTTGCTGACACACAGGTCGTAGGCGAAATTGGGACCACCGCTTGTCGTCGCTTTGTATCGGGAAATAGCTTGTAGCCAGCGTCCGGGTTTTTGTAGAAAAGCCACGGGAGACATGAGAATGCACGGAATCCCCAAGTACAGGGGCTGAAGCATATTTCCGATTAAACCCATGTCATGAAAAAGGGGGAGCCAACCCACGAAGATTGTTTTCTCCGTGTGCTGCATGGCTTGTTGGATAATGCGTTCGTTATGCAGAATATTACCATGGCTTACCATCACGCCCTTTGGTGTCGCCGTGGAACCCGACGTGTACTGAAGAAAAGCTAAAGTATCTTTATTTACAGCAGTCTCCTGCCAGCTTTCTTCTAAACCGCTCGGAATACTGTCAATGGTTAGCCACTGTATATCATTGAGTTCTGGAGACTGGATCGACTGACGCTCCATTTCAACCAAAATCTTCGTGGTTGTGAGTGCTACAGTTGCTTGTGCATCTGCTGCGATCGCTTGGAGCCTGTAATGGTGCTGATTGCGTCGAGGCGGATAAGCAGGTACAGCAACCACCCCTGCATACAGACAGCCGAAAAACGCAGCAATGTATTCTAATCCCGCAGGGTAGAGCAGCAAGGCACGCTCTCCACTGACGACTCCACAACTTTGAAGCAAAGCACCAATTGCTCGAGCTTGACAATCGAGTTCACCGTATGTAATATGATTTCTTTCTACCTCGCCATCAATTAAAAAAGAATAGGCTTTCTGCTTAGGCTGCTCTTGCGCTCTCCAATGGAGAAGTTCGATCAACGTGGAAAACTGAACTGGTAGCTCGAAAAGGTGTTTGCTCATGGTTAATAAGAGTCTGTTGCGTACAACGTACCGGAAATAGAAATATTAAAGATAGCTAGAGAATTGAAAATATTTCTTGGGATATAACTGTAGCTAGTTACAAAGAACAGTTGGTCTTCAGCTTGAGAGAATTTAACCTATGAAGCAGCAGAAATGCGAGTTTCTACTGAAGGTTGAAAGAGCAACTTCACTGCACTAACTTATCTCCTAAAAGTACCATCCTACTATGTTTAAGTTAGAGATTAGAGAGAAATCAGTTATCCTTCATAAAAAGTATTGCCTTGACTATTTAAACTTCTTGCAGAATAACGCATAACAAGAATGATGAAAACTTGCTATCGAGTGATAAAGATATTAGAAAATCTCAAATTCTGGAAAAATTCAGCGATTTGTTATCTCACCGTTATTGTTAATGATGCTCCTGCAATAATATTTTCCTTTCAGAGAAAAATTACAAGGTCGAGATTTAAGGCTTTTTAGCAACCTTAATGATGGTATGACAGATTTCCTGTATTTAGCAATCTTTCATAGAGAATTGTTATCACTTTTTTAATTTTCATTTCTTTTTTTTATAAACAAGATAGTACGATCGACTAGAAACTCATAGCAAGTAAAGAAAAACCCTAGCCAGAGAAAACCTCAACAGCCAATATTGCTCCTCAAAGACGCTATACTCAAAATAACATCAAGTTTGACAGCTTGTCTTTTGACATAGACAACAGCTTAACTTATAATGAAATATTTTTTGCAACTAGGAATAGTTAAAAAAACTATTTGTTAGTAATGTCTTAGATTTCGTTCTAAAATTTTGATTGCTTGCTATTTGTTCTGTGAATTTCAAAGTTATGTAAAATAATTCTCATTCTGGGCAAGCGTGATATAAATATAGATTGAGTAACAGAGCACGCATTATATCTGTTAACGCCAACCAACTCCGTTTAGGGGTTGGATGTTCTTTTTTGTTCAAACAATTGTGGTGTGAGAACTTGATGAATCAATTGCATCTACTGAAGAATTTAGGGCTAGCTGTAGTCATAGTAGCGATCGCCAATCGGCAAGTTTTGGCAGGAGATAACATCGCAAAAACAAACAATAGAGCAGAATCTTTTGTTCCTATCACACAGATACGCCGTTTATCACATATCGAACATCCTTACAAGAGTGTTAAGGAGTGGGTAATAGCACAGCAACAAGCTCCAACAAGTCAGATTATTCAAGTGACAGGGGTGAGGCTGAAGCCAACTCAGAGCGGTTTAGAAGTGATTTTAGAAACGTCTATCTCTGACAAGCTGCAAACAACACTCAAAAGTGAAGGCAATACCCTGACTGCTCTGATCCCCAATGCTCAATTACAACTAGCTAGTGGTAATTTCTTACGTTCGGAAAAGCCAATTGCGGGAATTGCTGAAGTAACAATCAAAAATCAGGATGCTAATAGTATCTTGCTAACAATAACAGGTGAAACCAATTCACCAAAAGTTGAGTTGTATGACAGCGATGAAGGCTTCATCTTAGCGGTGATAGCATCTGCGTCCTCAGCACAGAAACCTACCCCTAGCCCCTCCCCACCTATAGAAAGAGACGAAGAAGAATCGCCTCAGCCAAGTAGTGAAACACCACCATCTAAACCATCGGCTTCTGGTGAAGAACCAATTGAACTGGTGGTGACAGGTGAGCAAGACGGATATCGACGTTCTACAGCGACAGCTGGTACAAGGATAGAAGTACCGTTGCGAGATCTTCCTTTATCCATTCAAGTCGTACCGCAACAGGTACTTCGAGACAGAGGATTGACACGCGTGGAAGACGCCATTGATAACGTGAGTGGTGTCAGGCGATTCGTTGGCTTTCCATTTTCAACTGGCTACCGAGTGCGCGGTTTCGCTCGGGGTTATAGGAATCTTCGCAATGGTCTTCCAGACGAAAGTACTCACGGCTTTGCAAATGTAGATCGCATAGAGGTTCTTAAAGGTCCCGCTTCCGTACTTTACGGCGGAAATATTCCCTTTAGTGGTGTGATAAATACAATTACAAAAAAGCCACTAGACGATCCGTTTTATGAGATTGGGTTCCAGGTTGGTAGTTATGATTTATATCGACCAACGCTGGATTTTGGCGGTCCTTTAACGAACGATCGCTCTGTGACTTACCGTCTGAATGCTTCTTTTGAATATTCCAATAGCTTTGTCGATTTTCTTTATAACAGAGATTATTTTATTGCGCCTGCAATTACTTGGCGTATAAGTCCGCAAACAACACTCTCCTTAGAGTACGAATACTATCAAACAACCAACAGACTCTTCTCTGCGGGGTACGGGGGGAGCATATCAGCACAGCCAGAGTATCTAGATTTACCCAGAAGCCGGAATTTTAGCGAACCAGATTTATCACCAAGTACGACGGTGACAAATTGGATTTCTTACAATTTTGAACACCGCTTCAGTGACAATTGGAAAATTCGGCAAGGGTTTGCTGCACTCATTTCTGACATCGATATTGGAGCAGAACGAATAAGTGGAGTTCTGCAACGGGATCGGCGAACGCTGAATCGTACATCTATACGAGGACCTCAGAAGAACGAACTGTACACCCTGCAAAATGACTTAATTGGCACATTTAATACAGGTTCAGTGAAGCACAATCTTCTATTTGGCGTGCAATTAAGCAAATTCTCTTATCCCTTTGAGAGAGAGGACGCTCGTCTTGCTCCCCTCAATATCTTCAATCCCGTCTACGGTGCTAGACCTGGTAACTATACCCTAACTACCGATTCAGAAAATCGTGACAGTAGTGTGGGCGTTTACTTGCAGGATTTCATCGAGCTGGCTCCTAACCTGAAACTGCTGGCTGGTATTCGTTTTGACTCTGCTCATCTTTTCAGTGTAAATCGACTGCCGGAGCCGGACGTGCGAAGAGAACAAACAGACACAAAGTTCTCTCCTCGCGTCGGTATCGTCTATCAACCAACAGATTCCACTTCCGTTTACTTCAACTACGCCCAGGGATTCTTTCCTGTTCGAGGGTTAAGCCGAACGGGAGATACTTTTCAACCGGAGATTGGAGAGCAGTTCGAGTTTGGCGTCAAACAGGATTTCGGCGAACAACTCTCAGCAACTTTAGCACTATACCAAATTACTAGACAGAATGTGTTGACACGTGACCCTGAAGATCCAACTGGAACTTTTAACATCCCAACGGGCGAACAACAAAGTCGCGGTGTTGAATTGGATATTGTAGGAGAAATTTTGCCAGGATGGAATATCATTGCTGCTTATGCTTATACAGATGCTAAAGTCACAAAAGACAATCGAATTCCCGTAGGCAGGCGTCTACCTGGCGTCCCGTATAACAGTGCTAGCCTCTGGACGACTTATAAACTTCAAAGCGGCAATTTAAAGGGATTGGGATTTGGATTGGGGCTGACGTATGCAGACGAAGTAGCTGTTAACTTGGTGGAGAATCAGTTCGATGCTCCTTCTTACCTGAGAACGGATGCAGCAATTTTTTATAATACAGACAACATTAGAGTTGGTTTGAATTTCAATAATATCACCAATGCCAAGTACTTTGATACAGATAACTCTTCTATAGTACCTAAGGCTCCCTTTACAGTTTTAGGCTCGGTAATCGTACAATTTTGATGCGAGAACAACTATGGAAGCAAACTCAAAGTTAATCTCTACTCTATTTGCCCTACTGTCAATGGGATTGGCTGGCTGTAGCGCCGTCTTGCAAGAACCATCAACAGTGCGAGCCAATCGTTCTAGCGGTCAAATTGTCGTGGATCTGGGATGGGATAAGTACGACGGGTTCCGAAGAGGTTTCGATCCCACACTCGGTTGGAGTTACTCGAATCCTCTTTTGTTTCAAAGTACATTACTCAGCCGCAATGAAAAATTAGAACTGGTTAACGATTTGGCACAGAGTTATTCCATCAGTCGCGATCGCAAAGTCTGGAAATTTACTCTTCGTAAAGACGCTCAATTTACAGATGGTCAACCCCTCACTGCAGAAGATGTTGCTTACACCTACAACAAGACAAAAGATAGCCCAGGAAACAGAGATTTACGGATTTTAGAGCGAGCCATAGCCACTAACAAGTATGAGGTCGAACTGCATCTCAAGCAACCTCAAATTACGTTCACACAGGAACTCACAACTTTGGGTATTGTTCCCAAACACGCTCACAACACAAACTATGCTCGCAATCCTATCGGTTCGGGACCTTACAAATTAGTGCAGTGGGTTGAAGGGGAACAGGTGGTAATCGAAGCAAATCCCAACTATTACGGCGAGAAGCCCAAGATTGAGCGCGTCGTCTTTCTCTTCAGTCGAGGTGATGCTACATTTGCTGCCGCCAGAGCAGGTCAGGTACACGTTGCTGATGTTCCCTACAGTTTAGCACCAAAGCCAATTGAGGGGATGACGCTCTATCAAAGCAAAAGTGTTGGTCATGCAGGGTTGATGTTTCCTTATCCTCCTAACACTGGGAAAAAGACTCCTCAGGGCTATCCCATTGGGAATGATGTGACCTCAGATTTGGCAATCCGACGAGCGGTTAACTACGCCATCAATCGCAAAGTCTTGGTCAACTCTATCTTAGAAGGAAATGGTTCTCCGGCGACGGGTCCTGCTGATGGAATGCCTTGGTCTGAACCCACAGCAGCCATTGGTGATGCTGATGTCGATAAAGCAAGGCAGATCTTAGCAGAAGCAGGATGGAAAGATACCAACAGTGATGGAATTTTAGACAAAGGCGGATTAAAAGCAGAATTTAAGCTTCTTTATGCAGCCCAAGATGCTCATCGCCAGGGATTGGCTCTAGCTGTCGCTCAAATGGTTAAACCAGTAGGTATCAGAATTATTCCCGAAGGGAGAAGTTGGGCAGAAATCGAACGACGAATGCAGAGCAATGTGGTTCTCTATATGACTAGCAATCGCGGACCACAGCAGTTGCATTTTTATTATAAAAGTACGGAGGCGCGAGGAAAATCTCAAAACCCTGGTTACTATGCCAATCCAGTTGTTGATGCAGCCATTGATTCGGCAATGACATCTCAATCCGAGCAACAAGCAAATGCATTCTGGAGACAAGTGCAGTGGAACGGGCAAACGGGTGTAACTACTAAAGGCGATGCAGCTTCTGCGTGGATGGTCAACTTCGACAAGACTTATTTTGTCAGTAACTGCCTGGATATTGGCAAAAACAAACAACAATCAAATCGTTATCGAGGGTCAATTTTTTCTAATCTTCCTCAATGGCAGTGGATTTGTCAATAAGAATTATTATGAAATTTTTCCTACGATTTATTCTCCAAAAATTCCTGCACCTGCTGTTGTTACTAGCAACGGTTTGTGTTTGCACATTCGTTTTGGTGAGTTTATCCCCTATCGATCCTATCAATGCTTACATTGGTGCTGATGTCTTTCACGTTGGCGAGGAGCAACGGCAATTAATTGCCGAGCGTTGGGGACTAGATCGGCCAATGACAACGCGCTTTTTTCTGTGGTTGGGACAGCTACTGCAAGGAAATTTAGGGACTTCGATAACTTATAATCAATCGGTGGCTGATACAATTGGCGATCGCTTCGCTGCATCTTTGTGGTTGATGGCGCTAGCATGGGTATTTTCTGGGATTTTGGGATTCGTGCTGGGCATTCTTGCGGGAATGAAAGAAGGGTCAGGGATAGATCGGGCAATTCGCCTTTATGCTTACACGCTAGCATCAGCTCCCGTTTTTTGGATAGCGTTACTATTGCTGGTTGTATTCTCAGTGAATTTACATATATTTCCTATCTGCTGCGCCTCGCCACCTGGAGTTCTCTTCAAAGATGTCACTATTTGGCAGCGACTGCATCATTTACTCTTACCTGCTCTTGCATTGAGCGCGATCGGGGTTTCTAGTATGACATTGCATACACGCGAAAAACTGATTGAAATTCTTAACAGTAACTACGCTCTTTTTGCTTTTGCTCAGGGAGAGACAAAGCTAGGATTTATTCTGCATCACGGTTTACGCAATATTGCCTTACCTGCTGTATCTCTACAATTCGCATCTCTTAGCGAACTGTTTGGCGGTTCTGTACTGGCTGAAAAAGTCTTTGGTTATCCCGGCTTGGGAGATGCTACAACTGAAGCGGCGCAAAGAAGTGATGTCCCTTTATTAGTGGGCATTGTTTTCTTCAGCGCTATCTTTGTTTTCACTGGCAATCTATTAGCTGATATCATTTATCAAATTGTCGATCCTCGCATCCGTATAGGAAAGACTCTCTCATGAAACTATCATTTCCTCAATCCTTACTTAAGCGATCGCTCGCTTTAGGCAATCGTAGAAGTCGCACGCTGATACTCATTGGTCTGTGTGTCATAGTTCTGAGTCTACTGCTACTGGGCACTCAAATTGCTGATAAAGTAGGATTGGAGATTAACTTGCTCTGGCAAAATCAGCCTCCTTCCTTGGCTCACCCATTTGGTACGGATTGGCTGGGAAGAGATTTGCTCACCCGTACCCTGCACGGGTTGAGTTTTAGTTTAACAATAGGACTGCTAACAGCACTACAAAGTGCTGTTATTGCTTTAGCCATTGGCACAATCTCTGCCACAATAGGAGGTAAAGTAGACGCTGTTATCACCTGGATAATAGATGTGTTTTTTAGCTTGCCTCATTTGGTATTGATTATTCTGATTGCCTTTGCAGTTGGAGGTGGTGTACCGGGAGTATTCATCTCCATCACTTTCACTCATTGGATGGGTTTAGCTCGATTGCTACGAGCAGAGGTGCTGCAAATAAAAAGCTCTGACTACGTGCAACTTTCAGCCAAACTGGGACATTCTCCACTCTGGATTGCTCGCCATCATATGCTTCCTCATCTAGTACCACAGTTTTTGGTGGGATTAGTCTTGTTGTTTCCCCATGCAATTCTCCATGAAGCAGGGCTGACCTTTTTAGGGCTGGGTCTTCCCCCAGAAACGCCTGCAATTGGAATTATACTCTCAGAAGCAATGCGCTATTTATCAGCCGGTTATTGGTGGCTAGCAGTACTACCTGGAGTCACTCTGCTAATTGCAGTACAGACTTTTGATATTCTAGGACAAAGTTTGCGTGCTTTGCTCGACCCTAAAACTAGCCAAGGATGAAGGAGAAATCAGAGATAAGGAATAACCTAGTAGTTAGTGAAAAAACAACCAACAACTAACCACTAACCACTAACAACCAACCACTAACAAATTATGCTATCAGTTCAAAACCTAAATGTTACCTTCACAATGTATGACGTGGGATTAACCCAGAAGCAACTCACTGCGATCGTCGATCTGGATTTGGAGGTTAATGCAGGTGAAGTTGTAGCTGTAGTCGGCTCTAGTGGTTCTGGAAAGAGTTTGCTAGCTCATGCAATAATGGGCATCTTACCTCACAACGCACAGGTTAGTGGCAGGATATTGTTCAAAGGCTCTCCACTGACGCCGCAACGTCAAGCAACGCTGCGTGGCAAGGAAATTGCTTTGATCCCGCAATCTGTGAGTTACCTCGACCCTTTGATGAGAGTGGGTACACAAGTGTATCGGGCTGCACAGTTAAGTGGGTTGTCTACAGCAGATGCAAGGCAAGCTGTTGACCAGGTTTTCTCCCGCTATGGGCTTGACTTACAGGTAAAACACCGTTACCCATTTCAAATTTCTGGGGGAATGGCAAGGCGAGTTTTGGTGGCAACAGCAGCAATTGGACGGGCTGATTTAGTCATTGCTGATGAACCCACTTCTAGCCTCAACCCCGAACTGATTGTAGAAACGCTCAACCATTTGCGTGAATTAGCTGCCTCTGGTAAAGGTGTCATTTTGATTACCCACAACCTAGAAGCCGCTTTACAAATTGCCGACAAGGTAGCAGTTTTTTATGCGGGAACTACCTTAGAAATCACCGCTCCTCGTAACTTTACTCAGGGTAATTTGTATCATCCTTACACTTACGCTTTATGGCGAAGTCTCCCGCAAAATGATTTTATCCCAGTACCAGGGGCACAGCCTAGCCCCGATGGGCTCCCAACTGGGTGTTTGTTTAGCGATCGCTGTGAGCTTGCAACTGATGATTGTCTTATAGCCCGTCCGCCACTTCGTCAAATACAGAATGCTCAAGTGAGGTGTATCCATGCTAAAGGGTGAACAATTATCGTTTCGGTATGGAATCAACAAACCTTGGATTCTGCGAGACTTTAACATAGAAATAGCCAAAGGCGAAATCGTGGGTTTGAGTGGGTCAAGCGGTCTTGGCAAAACAACTCTTGGCAAACTACTAACGGGGTATCTTCAACCTACAGAGGGTCGTATTACAGTAGAGGGACAGCCCTTACCGACTCGCGGTTATTGTCCAGTACAAATAATTTTCCAAAATCCTGAATTGGCTATGAATCCTCGTTGGCGGATTGAAAAAATCCTCTTTGAAGGGCAGACTCCATCTCTAGAACTCCTTCAAGCACTAAGCATTCATCAAAGCTGGCTCCATCGCTTTCCCCACGAGTTAAGCGGTGGTGAACTCCAACGGGTGGCGGTTGCTCGCTCTTTAGTACCAAGGACTCGCTACTTGATTGCTGATGAGATGACTGCCATGCTAGATGCAAACACTCAAGCACTGATTTGGCGTGCAGTTATTGACTACGCCAGCCAAGTAGGAATAGGCATTTTGGTTATCAGTCATGACTTTGGGCTGCTCAATCGTCTATGCGATCGTCGGATTGATTTAACAGTGAACAGGGAACAGTTACCAGTTGGTTTTGAGCAATAAGTACTAATAACTGAATAACTGTTTTAAAAGGGGTTACTCTATCAAAGTCTGGAATCCCGTCACGCACTGAGTTTCTCCAGAACGTACATCATCTGTTCGGCGTATCAAATTTGCGTTTAGTACTGAATAAAATAGAGTAGCTTGATTTTCTAGAATCACATTTGAGGTCTGCTTCCTAAGTTGCGTCGTGCTGGTAACTGGCTTGTAGTTTCTTTTCGACCAAACGCTAGACCCTTTCACGCTTTAGCTAGCACGTTGCTGAATCATTTAGAACCACAAACAAGTGGAGAAGCAAAGCTACAAAAAATCGAAAATTTGGCAGCCCGATTGCGGAAGGCAAATTCTTTACGGAACTTTGCAGGCGATATCGTTAAAAGAAATCCCATCTTTAGCCGTAAGGCTTGTGGCAGGGTGCAAGTGAGAGCGATTCTCTAAAGAAGTAAACTAATCTCAAGGCATCAGTAATCGTAGCAAATGTCTATGTAGAACCTCTTGATTCAATTAACTCTAAACTTACTATATTTTGACTATAATTAGCGACTAAGATAAATAATTTCAGCCATCGAGAACCTAGTAAAATTTCCTGAATTTCATCTCCAGCAAATACAGGAATTTCCCACTCTTGACTATCTATTATGACCCTACCACTATAAACATCAAATTCAGTTTCTCCTTGAGCAGTTCTTAATTTATTTTGACGCTAAAAAGACCAATCAAGACTTTGTACATCTTGTTTGTTCATAGCTAAAAATTCAGTGAATCCTGTATCTAACATTGTTTCTACAGGAAAGCTGAAGTTATCCCCTCCAATTAAATCAATTTCAAAGTAAACTTGTCCTTCATCTCCAAATCTCCCCTCAATCATATTCTGCCACTAACTCCGGTTTCATTAATGCCAAAAATATGATGAATCACATGAGGATATTTTTCTTTGGCCATTTTACTGGCTACCTCTTGATCCCGATCGATAAAATAATCACCACTATCAGGTTCAATGGCAATATACCAACCGTAATATTTATCTAGTATTTCTGGTTTTAAATGCTCAAAAATTAGCCAACAACGCTCATAAAATGCCTGTCTTCTGGCTTTTTCTTGAGCTTTCTGTGCTGGAGTCCATTGAATTTCCGGAAATACTCTCCCGCATCTGACAATTCTTTCTGGTGAAGAGTGTGTCATATTTTTGACATCCTGAAAATTTATTGTCCATATTTCATTATAAAATGCCAAATGGCAACCATTGGTTATATACACATTTATAAAAAAGTAAAACAACAACAACGTCTTGCTTGGCAACAGGCAGTAAAGCTTGCTGGTGGTAAAATTCCCTCTGGTCGTGATGCTTTGTCCGCTTGGATTCTGAGGAAGCCTGCCAATCCAATTATATTGATGTTGACCTAATTGTACAGACCGATCGATTAGCGCCTTTAAAGGACGTTGAAGTTCGTTTCATCACTAAAAGTCCTCCTCAAGTTATAATTACTGATGCTAATGGATACTCAAGGCTCCGAATTACCAGTAGGGGAGATGCAGATCTCATTATGAAAACACAAATTCCGGATTTGGATGACGGGCTAACGAAAGGTTGCTCTCAAGTGAGAGACTACCTTAAAAAATGTCACATCTAAGCCATAATCATTGTAGATGCCTGTTGCGATCGCCTTGAGTGAAATTCTGAACTTCCCCCTGCTTTCTTTATTCAAGGATGGAACTAATCCCATTTTTTGGGCAAAGGTATTGTAAATTAGGAAATACTTGTTTTACCCAAGAGAATCTGTTAATTCAATACCATTTGGGTTGTACTTCACCGATTGAACAAGCTCTTTTTTTGCACGAGCTGTAGATACATTACGTCCTTCAAGTTTATCGTGGTCTGTCCTGTCAACCCGGTAAACTTTCCAGTTCAATTCATCAGCAGTGAATTCCGCGATCGCATATCCATTAACCCGTGAATCATAATGTTCAATATGTGGGCTTAAACTCTTGATCGGACTGCCCGTAACAAACTTATGCTGCCAACTCTGTTGCTGATGCACACTATTGTCTGTAAAAAGAGCTAATTTTTCCAGGATTTTAGGAATATCTACAGGTAGCTTGCTTTCCAGTTTTTTGAGAATACCTTCTGAGATCCCTGGTGAAGTCACCGACGGAGTCATGAATTCCACACCAACTAATTTGCTGTAGTCATAATTAAAACTATTTTTTACTGTTTCTACAGCATTCTGTGCTGTTTCTATGGGATGTATTATTCCTGACCCTATCCCAGACAGTGCGTCTCCTCCTACCTTTAATGCTCCTAGACCCAAATTTAATGCTCCTTTACCCAAATTCAATGCTCCTTCACCCACATTTGTCGCCGCTCTTCCCAAATCCGCTGACAGCAAATTTAAAGCCCCTGATGCTAGCTTTGAAGCCCCTGATGCCACATCTGAAACCCCTGGTTGAAATTTATCCACAGCCCCAGATGCCAAATCACTCTGCAATGTTTCAGTTTCAGTCTTTAAATAGGCGACTAGAGATGTGTGCATATCTCCCGTAAAGACCACAAAACGACTGATTTGATCTGGTTTAAACTTCAATTTCTGAATATCTTTTTCAGTTTTATTGGTTTTCTTGTTCAATTCCTCAAGTTCTTTGGTATTCTTTAAGGTCTCGCTATCCTTAACGCGCTGCAATATCTCATAGCGTTCCGCCTTAAACCCATGCCAATCGTCAATTTCTCCTATCATCTCATTTGCCAATGCTGTAGCGAGGAAGGTTTGATTGCCCCACACCCTCCAAGAAGCATTTGACTTTTCGATGTCACCAATCAACGCGTTTTTTTGATTTTGGCCCAGCATACTTGCCTTCCACTCAGGCAGCTTCAAATCATTACGGGCTTTAGCGATCGCTCTAGCAATAGGGTAAGATTTCTGATATTCCTTGACTTTTTTCAAAATTTGTGAATTAGTTTCCAGTTCGGGTTTATCCCTAAAGCTACGGCTATCAGTCAAGAAGAAATCAACCAATGAACCAAACTGGAATTTTCTGTAGAGATCGTAACGGGGATCTTCGGATTTATTCAGTTTTTGGACTCGAGATGGAACATATTCTCTCCAAGCTTGAGTTGCATTTTTATAGAGATCGAGCATCGCCACCCTTGCGTCTTCTTTGGGCTTATCCTTAAGATTTTCATAAATGGGATGGGGTGGATCGTCAACACTTACGTCCATCTTGTTATCTTCGTAATTCCAATAGCAATTGTCAGCAATTTCGTGATCGTCGAGAGCAACGATCCAAGTATGATTTTCCATCGCCTTTTGCAGAGCAGGGTCTTGACGATATGTCTGATAAATATGCCGGAAATGTTCTAGTGAAGTGGCTCTGTCACAATTGGCTGGATCTTTATGTGGGTATTTGTTATTTTTTATAGTAAGGTCTGTACGAACAATATCGCCATAACCTGGTGGATACTGTAGATACTCGTAAATAAAGTCACCCAAGTGAATTACAAAATCCACATTTTCTTCGGCTAACTTATACAAGGCATTAAAGTAGCCTGTGCTGTAATCGTTGCACGTTAAAACTGCCAGAGAAAGTTTGTTCAGTTCTGTATTAGCATCTGGCAAAGTTTTGCAATGACCGATTGGACTATATACGTTCTTGTAGATAAAACGATATAAATAGGATTGATTGGGTTTGAGCTTGCCATTGAGGTCTACATGAACTGTATGGTCTTTTTCCGAATTAAACTGCGAGGCTTTTACCTCGTCTTCTAAGACGACTGAATTAAAACCAGAATCATCTTTATTAGTCACCTGATACTTAAGAGAAGTCGTATCGTCATAATCTTTTGGATTCACACGAGTCCAAAGAATGACACCAGTTGTAGTTGGATCGCCGGAGGCTACCGACCAGCTGAATATATCAGAAGATTTAGGGCTACTAGGTTGAACATCACTAGATGGAGTAGCCTTAGCAGGCTCTAAAATCCACGAGTCCCCAGCATTTTCCACCGTAGTTATATAACCCTGATACTTTGTATCAAGAGCTAATCTTTGATTATGGTAGGAGATGTTGGTGATGTGAACGCGCTCGCCATAAAAAATTGGGCCTGCATTGCCAGAAGCTTTAGTAATCCGCCAACCCTGTTTACCGTCATCATAGCCATCTTTCCAATAGTAACAATTATGGCTATCAGCAAAAGCCCCCAAAGTATCATTGTTGAACACTGCCTGTTCTGTCGTTTTGATTTTAATGTAACTGTTAGAAGTAACCTCTCCCTCACCTCCGTCTATTTTAAGTTCTACATGTCCTGTATTGCTCAACTGCGGCCAGTTGCGTCGTGAGGAATTAACATTAACGAGGTATTGTTTGCTACTCTCGTGTTTGAGATAAAAGGTATCACCAAATCTAACGATATCTTGATTAGCCATGAGGATGCTCTCCTGATTAATTACACAGTTGTGTTGCCAAAACTTATCGAGTTAATCGAATATGAACTAGCAATCTCCTCAATACAAATACTTAAAAGAGACTTGTAGGCATTGTGATTCGTGTCTGTGATGGAACTGAGTGCAGTGAGATAGAAGGGCAAAGTGTACAGTTCTACTAACACCGCTGTTTTGGCACCATTCTGGACAAGTTCCTTAGTCCATGTGTTTGTAGTAGTCATTGTCTCATGGTACTTAATGCTTTTTACTTGAGAGAACTTCATGTGAGAGATTTATCTGCAAAATTTGGGTGTTCAAGGACTATTAAGCTGTAAATCAGTTTAAAGGCTCCCTTTGCACCAGGTGGAAGTGTAAAAATGCTTTTCCAAACTACTATACACAGATTACAGTACTAAGTTCTAACACAGAAGAATCTTTAATAAAAATACAATTAGCTTTGATAAATTAAATCATTATAGCAGTCCTATTTGAGATCCAAACAAGGGAGACAAGGAAGACAAGGAAGACAAGGGAGAGGTGTTTGTAAATCATTTAGGAGGTTTATACAGGGCGGATGATGAAGCTTTCCCATAGTGGAATTGGTGGAGGTTCCACTAACAGTGAATTTGATGCTTGTCTGGGTAATTTTAATCGCCAACTAACTAATGCTCCTATCCCAGACCAAAACAAAATCCATAAGCTCTCCCATGTCTCAGACCAAGTCCGTAGCATTCCTCTTCCTTGCAGTGCTGCTGTTAATCTTTGGCTGGTAATATTAGCATGAATAAATACTCCTGCCATTTATTTTGATGACCAAAATAGCTGATTATTATAAGGTGTTTGAAATAAGTCATTAATACTTTCAGATGTTGCACTGCGATCTCATTAACAAAACTTCTCTTGCTGAAAACTCCTCAACCCAACCTACGTGTTTTCGTATTTTTAGTTTTCATCTTTTACAACACTTTCATGCCAGTTTTTTAATATAAAATCAGATAAAGCACTCAAGCCAATAAATATCAGGATACCTAACCCTGTTGTCAGAAATAATGCTGCAAACATCTTGGGAATTTGTAAATTATAACTAGAGATTAATATGCGATAAGCTATCCCCGCTTTTGCTCCGCCTGTCCCTGCAACAAATTCTGCTACAACTGCACCTATTAATGATAGTCCGCCACTGATTTTTAAACTGCCTAAAAAATAGGGCATAGCGCTAGGTAGGCGCAGATGTATTAATGTTTGCCAAGGAGATGCTTTATAAAGTTGGAAGAGGTTGAGTAAGTTTTTGTCTACGCTTTTAAGACCGATTGTGGTGTTGGAAACAATGGGGAAAAATGCCACAATCCAAGCACACACAATCAAAGCAGCAAAGGTGTTATTTTTGAACCAGAGGATGATGAGGGGAGCGATTGCAACAATAGGAGTTGTCTGTAAAATGACTGCGTATGGGAATAAACTTCTTTCAATCCATTTACTTTGAATAAATAATATTGCGATGAGTAAGCCAGAGATAGCCGCAGCGACAAACGCAACTACAGTAATTTGGAGTGTAATTAGCAATGATGGGAAAAGCTCGTTCCAGTCTGTTATTAGAGTCTTGAATACTAATATCGGTCTCGGAAATATATAAGGTGGTAAATTGCTGACTCTTACTAGAGTATCCCATAGTATTAATACACATATACCTACTACTATCGGTGCTAAAACATCAACATTAATGAGTTGATTCAGTAATTTTTGCAACTTCAATTTACGCTGAAACACGATTTTAATTCTTACTTGTTAATTGTGAACTGTCTCACCCATTGCTTCACTCAAACCTTTAGCAACTTCACGGCAATATTCGTTGTATTTTAAGGAATTACGAAATGCGTTGTTACGCGGGTATGGTGCGTCTATTTTGATTTCTGCTACTACACATCCGGGTTTTGCACTCATCACAAGTACGCGATTTGACAAGTATACAGCTTCATAAATATTGTGTGTAACAAAAACTACTGTCCAACAGTATTGATTGTATAAATCAAGTAACTCAATATGAAGCTTAGTGCGGGTAATTTCGTCTAGCGAGCCAAATGGTTCATCCATGAGTAACATATCGGGTTTTTGTACTAGCGCTCTGGCAATAGAAACCCGCATTTTCATCCCACCCGATAGTTGACGGGGGTAGTTATCCTCAAACTTCTCTAACCCGACTCGTGCAATTGCTTGCTTAACCTGTGGCATTGCATCTTTTCTTGGCACTCCCGCTAACTTCATCGGTAAGTATACATTTTCCATGACATTAGCCCAAGGCAGAAGTGCAGCATCCTGAAAGACAAACGCCAATTTCTGCTGTTTGCGATCGCGACTCCAATGAATACTGCCAGAGCTGAGGTGGACAAGTCCAGCAATGATACGCAGTACCGTGCTTTTACCACATCCAGAAGCACCCACACAACTGACAAATTCTGACTCTTGGATGTTTAAATTCAAGTTCTGTAAAGCAACTGTTCCATTAGCATATATTTTGCTTACATGACTGAGAGTAACAGCAGGAGGGTCATTTAGCATACTCAATTTAAATTTTAAGTTTATGATTTATAGTAAGCTAAGCCTTTATTAACAAAGTTTAGTGTAAAAGCATCTTTGTAATCAACACTGGTATCAAAGACACCAGCTTGCACCATGTTATTAAAAAAAGATTGCCAGCGTTCAGCAGTCATTGCCCCTATTCCCAATTTCTCTGCATCACCAGAAACGATCGCGCCATATTCTTTAAGCTTTTGCAAACCATATTTGATTTGCTCGTCCGTCATTTCTGGATTATCTTTTTTGATTAATTGATTGCCCGGTTCGGGATTTTGCAGATAACTATACCACCCTTTAATTGAAGCATCTACAAATCGCTTAACTAAATCGGGATTTTTGTCAACAAGTTCCTTCTTCGTTTCAATAGTAGTCGCATATGCAGTGTAATCATAATCTGCTAACAAAAACACTACTGGTTTGAAACCACCCTGTTTTTCAATTGCAAAGGGTTCGGAGGTTATGTAACCCTGTTGGGCTGATTGTTTATCAGCTAAAAAAGGACCTGAATTGAAGTTATAAGGACGCTTTTGCTCATCAGTAAACCCATACCTAGCTTTGAGGAGAGGCCAGTAGGTGACATTAGCTGAGACACTAACATAAATAGGTCTACCTTTGAGATCTGCCAGAGTTTTGACTCCCGTATTCGGATGGGCAATTATACATTGGGGATCTTTTTGAAAAATAGCCGCTACCGTAATTTTAGGGATTCCTTGCGCTATAGCATTAATTGCATCAATTCCTTGTCCCATAAAAAAATCGACTGCGCCCCCCAGTAATAACTGAGTACCGCTAGGAATTTGGGGACCACCCATTTTTATTGTCACATCTAAGCCATAATCATTGTAGATACCTGTTGCGATCGCTTGATAGAATCCCCCGTGTTCTGCTTGTGCTAGCCAATTTGTACCAAAGGTTATTTTATCCAGTTTTTTCGACTGTTTTTGATTTTCTGTTTCTCTACCCGACATTGCTGATGGTGTTTGACTTCCATGCGTACAAGCAGATACAATGCCACCTCCTAAAAATAACGAGCCATACTGAATAAATTGGCGACGTTTGAGCCTGTTCTTTATTGCT
Source organism: Scytonema sp. UIC 10036 (assembly GCF_009725235.1). Next base: position 44,718 of record NZ_WJFC01000010.1, on the reverse strand, counting down.
AGATATCTTTTTTCCATATATTGGCTTCGTATATTTACATACACTACAATTATGGGTATTCAATAAGTACATTATTTAAAGGGGCGATCGCAATAAAATTTTGCTTTACCACGGGTAGCAATGACTAGAATAATCTTCCTTGACCAGGTATGGCTTTTTGCACTCTTGATTTGCTCATAGTGTTGAAATACATTGCTCAATTTACTATCATAATAATCAATAGTATATTATTACGCGATCGCGCTAGAGCAAAATACTCTTATATTATTAAAATCACACCCAAGATTCTAGGGTAAATATTCTGACCTGTTGAATTCTTAAAAAATCGCTATCTCTAGAAACAACAGTTAGATTATTTTGCAGCGCAATAGCTGCTATCCAAATGTCGTTTTCATCAAAACCTAAATCAACAATTTTAGTTTTTCTTTGTTTGCTTTTATCTTTAGGTCTAAATTGATTAAATAAAGCTGCTTTTAACTGACCAGAAATAGTAGCAGTGGAGGCATCAATATTGTATATGTATATACCCAGAAGAAACCTGTGAATCAAGTCTAAGTTACTTTCCTTATATTGAGAACGTTCTGCCATGTCTACCAGTTCTCCTTGAACAATGACGCAGGTTGTAATTAAGCTGTTTTCTACTTCTGCAATGCGACGAAGTAGATTCGCATCGCCCAAAATGGCAGCACTACAATGATTTGTATCCAACAAGTACATTATTCAAAGGGGTTATCGTAATCAAATTTTGCTTTACCACGGGTAGCAATGACTAAGCGAAGACAATCTTGTAAATCATCACCTTCCCATTTTCCAATTGTTTTCAAATGTTCTAAGAGTGAGCGTCCTGTGGAATTTACTGGGATATGAACAGCAGATTCTGGGGCTTCTGGTTTCGCTTTTGTTACAGTTTCTTTTGTTTTTAAGCTGCGTAAAAAGTCTAGAGTTTCAGCCAGAATAGTATCTGGGCTAGATTCAATTTCCTGTAGCAGTTGTTCCTTGATTGTCATAGTTACTTCTGATTTCTAATTATTCCCTCCTTTATTGTATCAGGAAGTTTACGAATTGCTTGATAGAAAGCAAAAGGGAAACTCTTTCAAGGAAGAGACGCGGAGACTGTGGGACGCACCAGACGCGGGGACATCACGTAGGGGGATTGAACCCCCACTATTTAATGTTGTAGGGCATAGCCCCACCTACAAAAGCAATTAATTCAATTTCAAAAAATAGCTCTCCTTTGCTACCAAATGCTCGAAAATTATCCAACACCGTTGATAAAATTCTTCATTTTCTGCTTTACGTTTAGCTAATTCTTCTGGTGATATAGTGATTTCAGGAAAAATTCTGACTCTACGACGCGCAGGTTTTTGCGATGTTGTTTCAGTCATAGTTGGGTTTCGTTCCTCAACCCAACCTACGTTCTAATAATAATCTTTTTCCATTCTTGCGATCGCATTCACAAAATTTCTTCTACTGTGAACAAAGCTGTCCATTGTCTCCAAATTGACCCTGAATCATATTCTGATGGCATCTACGGGAAGATTTAATCCATTAGCTGTAATCAAATCTATCTCAAAAAATAACTCACCCTTAACGCCAAACTGACCATGAATCATATTCTGCCAGAAACTCCTGTTTCATTAATACCAAAAATGTGGTGAATAGCATTCGGATGCTTGTGACGTGCTTTGAGGAGCGCCACTTCTTTATCTACATCAATAAAATAATCTCCACTATCTGGTTCGATAGCAATGTACCAGCCATAGTATTTATCGATTATTTCTGGCTTGAGTCTCTCAAAAATTGCCCAACAGCGTTGACTAAATGCTTCTCCTTCAGCTTTATGTCTGGCAAGTTCTTCTGGAGATATAGTAATTTCAGGAAATATTCGTCCTCGACGACGTGCAGGTTTTTGTGATGTTGATTCACTCATAGTGTTCAATTCATTTATAATAACTGATTATTCCAATAGTAAACTAAAAGGCTCTCTAAATATCAAATTAACACTACAACGTTCTGCCTGTAGCTCCTGTTTCATTTAGGCAGAACATCAAGTGAACAAAGTTCAGATGCTGCTGACGAGCTTTTCTGGTAGCAATTTCTTTATCTTCATATACAAAATAATCTCGGCTATCTGGCTCAACAGCTATATACCAACCATAGTATCAATCTATAAGTTCGGAACGTAGATGGTCGCTTTGTGAATATGACGAAGAAGATGAAAGTATAAGCTTTACTTCAATTCCGTTTCAGATTTCCTTAGCAGATATTTACAACAAGGTTGAATTTCAAGCTTTGTAGGAACGTAAATTCTTTTTCCATTCTTGCGATCGCATAAACCAAATTTCTCCTACTGTGAACAAACAAGTAGATGCATTACCTGATTCAAACCCTTCTTTAGCCCAAAGTCAGTATTCCTGCTTGATAATTAGCTGTTAAAGGTAGAATCTTTAACCACTCTGAACCCAACAAAACCTCTGTCAGTACTTCACCTACAAAAACAGGTATTTCATACTCTTGTTCATCTAACAGTACCTTACCGTAGTAAATGTCAAAAAGGGTTTCGCCTTGTGCTGTTCGCATTTCTTCCTCACGAATAAAACCCCATCCAAGAGCATCTAGATCCTGTTTATTAATAGCGATAAAGCCTGTGAAGCCAGTATCTAACATAACATCCACAGGCAAATTTAATCCATCAGCAGTAATTAATTCAATTTCAAAAAATAGCTCTCCTTTGTCACCAAATTTACCCTGCATCATATTCTGCCAGTGGCTCCAATTTCATTTAAGCAAAACATACAGTGAACAGCATTTGGGTACTTTTGGCGTGCTTTCAGGCTTGCTGCTTCTTTATCTTCATCAATGAAATAATCACCACTATCTGGTTCAACAGCTATGTACCAGTCATAGTATTTATCAATCAGTTCCGGACGTACTCTTTCAAAAATTGCCCGACAACGTTTATGAAATACTTCTCGTTCAGCTTTTCTTCTAGCAAGTTCTTCTGGAGATAAAGTCCGTTCTGGGAATAATCTTCCTCGACGACGTGCAGGTTTTTGTGATGTCGGTTCATTCATAGTGTTAAATTCATTTTAGAGTAGTATTTTAATACTACTCTAAATGCTTGCAAACCTATAGCGTTTCCCAGTCTGCTGAGATACAAATTTATCGAAGAGACGCGGGGCGTAGAGACACACCAGACGCGGAGAGTTTGCACTCCGCCGGTCCGGGGCGACAGCCCCAAGCGGTTTAAACCGCCAATTTCTATAAGTTGACAACTAGGTTGGGGTTCAATCCTCATCTGAGATGTCTCCGCGTCAGAGCGTCCCACAGTCTCCGCGTCTCTTCCTTGAACTCCGTCCGTCTGCTACAGGCTGCGGTTAATTATTTCTTTTTGTACCCAGCATTAAATATTCTAAAGACTAGCCATGCTTGTCTCTACATTGATGAATACTTATGCCAAACTACTGACTTGTTTTCTCTCCTCTAAGTTTTTCAATGCTGCTTTTGCTGCTTCCAAATCGTAAGGAAATGGTCGCTTTTGTGGAATATAATCTCGTTCCACAGGTGGCTTGTGACGCAATAACGCATTCACCAAAACAACGGGTTCCGAACTGAGATTTATTGCTCCATGTAAAACACCTGGTGGAATGATGACCATAACAGGATGGTCTTCACTTAAAGGAAGATACTGATACTGCTTGTTAAGTAGGCTTACAATGACAAACTTACCTTTTACTACTAGTAGTTGGTCGGTATGTGTTTTGTGAACAAATAAATCATCTATAGTATTTGGTGGAATCTGTACCAGCATAGTTTCATCACTGGCTTGTGCTGTAAAAAAGTGCAACATTCCGCCTTTGCTGGACTCCAGCTTGCGGATTTCTATCCCCCGGTATTTACTCATATCAATATCCTAAAAGAGCATCTAAGATTGAAGCTTTATCTTCAATCTTAGATGCTCTACATTAAAAAAATGTTACTTTAACAACAAAAGATGCATGAGATGTGATATGTGATGCTTCTAATGTCAGTGAATGATGCTGGAGATGCAGTATTCTTTGTTTCTCGCTCCGGTGCTTCTTGCTGGGAATGCCTTGAGGGAGGCGGAGCCTCTAGATCTGCATTCCCAGGCTCCGCCTGGGAACGAGGTAACCGGAGGCGGAGCCTGGGAACGAGGTAAGGGGAGGTGAGTTCGGGATTGAGATGAACTTAGGCGATCGCAACTTTTAAACTGCTGGGTTGTCCAAGGTTTCCTTCTAGCACTACGCCACGCTGATTTGTGTGTAAATGTCGCAGAATCTTGTAAATCGCTTCAACTTGCTCGGATGCACCTGCTTTTGCTGCTATTTCTTCTATAGAAAGGGCTGCTTTTTCATTTTGCAGGACTTCCACAACTCGTTTTTGCAATTCAAGAATTGTAGCGGCTGCTTTTTTACCAGCTTCTACCCCTGGTTGATGGTAGGCGTTGATGCCAACTAGGCTGGCATAATAACCTACAGCGCGATCGTATAATGCAATCAATGCACCTACTGTACGGGAATTGACTTGGGGAATGGTGACTGTAATTGAATCCCTCTGGTTTTCATACAGTGCTTGGCGGGTTCCTTGGAGGAAACCGGATAAGTAATCGCCTGCTGTGATTCCGGGTTCTAATTCTGGAGATGCACCTTTGCGATCTTCCAAAACTTCAATAAAGGTGACAAAGAAGTTTGGTACACCGTCTCGCAGCTGCTGAACGTAAGCGTGTTGATCGGTTGAACCTTTGTTTCCGTAAACGGCTATTCCTTGGTGGACGATATTTCCTTCCAAGTCCTTTTCTTTACCCAAGGATTCCATCACTAGCTGTTGCAAGTAGCGACTGAATAAAAGCAAGCTGTCCTTATAAGGTAGGACAACCATGTCTTTTTCTCCGCGTCCATTGCCTGCAGCATACCAAGACAATGCTAACAATGCAGCTGGGTTCTTTTTCAAATCGGGAATTCGGGTGGCATCATCCATTTCTTTTGCCCCCTCTAGCATTGCTTGAATATCTATTCCTTGCAATGCTGCTGGTACAAGCCCTACTGCTGACATCTCGGAAGTTCTTCCTCCTACCCAGTCGAACATGGGGAATCTAGCCAACCAGTTTTCCGATTTTGCTTGTTCGTCTAGCTTACTCCCTGGCATGGTGATGGCGATCGCATACTGGGTAAAGTCCAAATTCTGTCCGGCGTAAGCTTTCTTAACTTCGAGCATGCCATTGCGGGGTTCTGGAGTTCCCCCAGATTTGGAAATCACCAGTACCAAAGTACTAGCTAGGCGATTTCTCACTTGAGTTAAGATGCGGTCAATTCCTGCTGGATCGGTATTATCGATAAAGTGAATTGCCAGTGGTGGGAAGTCTGGGGCTAAGGCTTCTGCAACGAATTCAGGACCCAAGGCAGAACCACCTATACCAATGGAGATAATATCGGTGAAGCGGGGAGCTTTTGGGGGATGAATTCCACCTGTGTGAATTTTATCAGCAAAATCCTCGATTTGCTCGATTGAATCGACAATTTCTTGGGTTAGCTCTGGATAAGGCGCTAAATCCGGATTTCTCAGCCAATAATGCCCAACCATCCGGTCTTCATCTGGATTGGCGATCGCACCCTTCTCAAGTTCCGCCATATCCGCAAAAGCTTTTTCAAACTTCGGCTGTAACTTCTCGACAAAGGCATCGTCAAAGCGCATCCGGCTAACATCTAAGTACAAGCCCAATCCTTCATGGAAATACAACCATTGCTGGTATCGCTGCCAAAGTGCCGTAGCGTCCATAGGGAAATCTCAAGTAAAGTGATTTTCACAAACAAGTTTAAGCCAAGGTGCTCTCGTTCCTCGGTCTCTCTTATACAGTTTTAAGTGTTTGCCCAACTCTATAGCTTAAACATCTGGCATAGGTATGACCCTGAGGAACTTGACAATTTCCCCTTTAACCTCTAAACCTATCAAATAATCATCTACGGTAAAACGGTAAAAAATCCCCTCGCTGTCAATCTGGCGCATCTCTGGCAAACCGTGCAGCAGCCCCTTCTTAGCAAATTCAATAAAAACAAAATCATAGACCCGCTGGTATGCCGCAGGTTCTAAACTCTTAAGATCTTTTAAAAAAGACCTCGCATAGCGCACTTCCATTCTCACAAATCATTACTCACTTGTCATTTGTCATTGGTCAAGTGTCATTGGTCAAGTGTCATTGGTCAAGTGTCATTGGTCAAGTGTCATTGGTCAAGTGTCAAGTGTCATTGGTAAATCACAAAGGACAAATGACTACGGACAAATGACAAACGACATTTTATGAAAAAATCAACAGTCGCAACGCTTCTTCATGGGTTAGAGTATCCCAAGGTTGCTGCGATCGCTTGACTTCTTGTATGGCTTTTAGCATATAAAAGTCACAATGCATTGCGTGTACCGAATTCCAAAAACTCTCCAAATCCTCATCAGCTAACTGCTCAATTAAATGATGTATCCTAATCCGCAGCAAATTCATACGTTTTACCCCAACCACAGTCCATTATAGTGTTCCCATAACAATGGCAATGTTTAACAAATTTGGTTAGTGGTTGGTGGTTAGTGGTTAGTGGTTAGTGGTTAATTGTTACAAAGTAATAATCGTTACTTTTTTTACGAACAACAACCTGCCAACCACTCACGATAACAGGCGTTTCGCCTGTCCTACACCACCAACTACCAACCACCAACCACTAACAACTAACAACTAACAACTAACAACTAACGTCCTATGGCAGAATACCTAATTTTTCTCACAATTTCTACGTCAATCTTTGCTTTGTTCAGTTTGGGACTGAACTTACAGTGGGGTTTTACAGGCTTAGTTAACTTTGGTCATGTCGCCTTTATGACACTGGGTGCTTACACCACTGTACTGTTAACCCTTATGGGCATCCCCATCATCCTCTCAATGCTGATTGGATCTGTTATTGCTGCAATTTTGGGACTCATCATCGGTTTCTCAACGCTGCGCTTGCGAGAAGATTACCTGGCAATTGTGACTATCGGTGTCGGCGAACTGATTCGACTGGTGGTTAATAACCAAGATTTACCTGTGGGCAACCAATGGAGATCGGGTGCTTTTGGCGTACAAAGTTATCCCATCCCTCTAGCAACTCTTGCACCAAATATATTTATCAAACTAGCAATGATTGCACTGTTAACTCTGCTCGCTGTTATCAGTTTATGGCAGTTATGGCGATGGATTCGCGCTTCCCAAGTCACACACCGCAATTCAAATAACAAAACAGTAAAAAAACAAGAATTTATCTCGCGTCTCATCATCGGAATTTTCTTGGCACTGTTAATAGCAGCAATTTATATTTCTGGTGTTATTAAATTGTATGATTATGACCCAAAAGCAGGTCTAATGCTGCTATCACTTATAGTTTTAGCTTTTGTATTCTGGCGGTTGGAAATTTTAGTGCGATCGCCTTGGGGTCGCATCCTAAAAGCGATCCGCGAAGATGAGGAGATTCCCAAAGCACTGGGAAAAAACGTTTTCTGGTATAAAGTACAATCCCTCATGTTAGGAGGTGCGATCGCAGGAATTTCCGGTGCTTTTATTGCATGGCAAATTGCAGCAATTTACCCCAATAATTTTGAACCACAAGAAACTTTTAACGCTTGGATTATGGTCATTCTCGGCGGTTCTGGGAACAATCTCGGTACAATCCTTGGCGCAGTCATTTACTTTATTTACTATGAAGGTAGCCGCAATTTAGACAAAATCATTCCCCTCAATTCAGACCAATTGAGTGCGCTTCGTATCATGATTATTGGTTTACTTTTGATGGTACTGATGATTTGGCGTCCTCAAGGTATCTTAGGGAAAAAGGAGGAACTTACCCTTGGTAAATAAAGAGCCATCTCAAATTCAATTACTATCAGCCACCGGGCTTTGTAAAAATTTTGGCGGTATTCGAGCAGTTGATAATGCTGAGATTCACGTAGCAGCTGGTGGTATCACTGGCTTAATTGGTCCTAACGGTGCTGGCAAAACAACTTTATTTAACTTACTCTCAAACTTTATCCGCCCAGATAAAGGACGGGTGATTTTTGATGGAGAACCCATTCAGCACTTACAGCCATATCAAATTGCTTGTGCTGGTATGGTACGAACTTTTCAGGTAGCCAGAACACTGTCGCGGTTGTCCGTGTTGGAAAATATGCTGTTAGCAGGGCAAAAACAAACGGGCGAAAACTTTTGGCAAGTGCAATTCCAACAACATAAAATCGCTCAAGAACAAAAAGAACTCAAAGAACGAGCCATGGTCTTGTTAGAATCTGTAGGGTTGGCACACAAAGCACAGGAATACGCAGGGGGTTTGTCCGGCGGACAACGCAAGCTTCTAGAAATGGGAAGAGCACTAATGACCAATCCCAAGTTAATTTTACTTGATGAACCAGCAGCTGGAGTGAATCCCAGATTGATAGATGAAATTTGCGCTCGCATCAACTCTTGGAATGAGACGGGGATGACATTTCTAATTATCGAGCATAACATGGATGTCATCATGTCCTTGTGCGATCGGGTTTGGGTGCTTGCAGAAGGGAAAAATCTTGCTGATGGAACACCAGAGGAAATTCAAAACAATTCAAAAGTTTTAGAAGCTTACTTGGGCAAATCGGCTTAGCTCGTTGCATTCGTTCCCAGGCGGAGCCTGGGAATGCCTTCTTTAGAGGCTCCGCCTCTATACAAGCCAAGCGAGACTTCGCCCTCGCATAGCTCATTCTCAACTCAATACTGTAAGGGCTCTCGGAAATTCTAGATTGGGCTAGAACACATAAACGAAACCCAACAAATGCTGATAAATGTTGGGTTTCGTTCCTCAACCCAACCTACTGTCCGCCAAACGCATTAATGTTACAGCGACAAGCATGAACTTCAAGCTTGCTCAAAACGCGCCAAGTTCGTGATTCAATCTTGCCATTACTAACCAAATAATTCTCTGATTGAAATGCCCGAACTGCGTTCTCAGTTTTCGCCTCAAAAACACCATCGACAGTTCCATAATAATAGCCGCCTGCTTTGAGTGCTTCTTGAACTGCTTTCACTACAGATCCGTGACTGCCAACACTAAGTTGTGGTAAGCTATCAGATCCTTTGTACAGGTAGTTCCACGTTTCTTCTCTGACAATTCCATCCACGGTTAAAAAAGCAAGGCACTGCAAATACTTCACAGCATTTTGAGTTTGTCGATCAAAGTAGCCTGTTGTAGAAACTGACATCGGACAAGCTGATACAGTGTCCAATTGAACCAGTCTTTGGTTTAAAGCTTTCTGCATTTCTTTGACAATTTGACCGAAAGCGCCAAACTGTAAAGTGGGTCGCTGAGTAGGGTAAGGAATGATAGCAGGCATAAGTAGAAGGTTTTTTATGTGAAGGAGATTTTTTAAGACTTATAAAACAGACTTCAGAGTTCCCTACAAGCAACACAGATAGAAAAGAGTACCTTCGAGGGTGATTTTTTTCAGGTTCAATCGTGCTAACCACCTGACAAATGACACTTGACAAATGACACTTGACACTTGACCAATGACACTTGACACTTGACCAATGACACTTGACACTTGACCAATGACAAATGACATTGCTCTTGTCATAAAATTTAACTAGAATTATCCAAAAATTTTCGAGGGAACTACCAAATTCACAGGCTATGATTTCTCATAAAGCTTCAAAAATTGTTCTCATTGTTTCCATCCTTTGGAGTTCCACTTCATTGACTCAGGTCGAAGCTAGCCCCAAACAAATAGATTCACCTCCTGAATTTGGGTGTCGTTCTACAACAACAGATACTCCTCTGTTTACACAACGCACAACGACATCACAGCAAATTGGCAGTGTTAATAAAGGTGGTCGAGTTTTGCTACAAGAATCCCCTCGAAAAGGACTTCAACTTATTGCAGTCTTTGAACCAGAATCAGAAAAATATGGATATATCCAAACCAAAGTACTGGATTTTTGCGATTCATCTAAAAAACCTAGTAACGGAAAGCCACCTATTGCCATAGCTTGCAGAAGAATCAGAGGAGTAGCAAACGTACAATATGAGGTTTATCCTGAACCCGATAAGAACTACACACCAATTGCAACAGTTAGAAGCGGACAAATTGTCATGGTGAGATTAAAACCAGATCGCAGTGTTAGTTCTTATCGGAATAGAGATTTAATCTGGATAGAAATTGACCTTTACAAAACCCCTATGCCTGAAAGATACGATTTTTCTTATGGGGAGACTGGATGGATCGAGAATCAAGACCAAATTGGTTATTGCGATCGCTAAACACTCGCTCGTAAAACATCAATATTCAAACTATCCCCAATAATTTCTGCCAAAATGTTCTTGGTTGAATCTTGGGGTAATAAATTCTTCTAACTGCTCTAAACTGGGCTGTTGCTAATTTTTTTGGTTCTAACTGAGCCAGATTGGGATGTATAATTTCGGGTAAATCTTTGTCTAAAGATTCTTGAACCTCTGGTTTGAGGATGAACAACAACTTACTACTATTAAAAGCACAGGAATCGTCGGGTTGCTCAGTTAAGCAAACTCTCGTTTGAGGAGCAAATGAATCACCATCAACTGCTGCAAGAAACTCCTTTCTTGCATTGTAGTGGTTTTGTAATGTTTGAGCAGCGCTCTCACAATCTTTGACGATATCCTTTGACACGATATACTTGCTGTTCCAATAAATCAATGGTTCTGGTTTCGGTTTTGCCTTGTTATAAATAACAATAGTTGGTATCTCTTGATTACTGTTACAACGGAAATTAACACTACTATCAGAGCTAGACTGGCTGAAAGTTGGGGTTGTAGTAAGTGCGATCGCCCCACCGGTCAAACCAAGCAAGCATAGTTGTTGGAATTTCATATAGCTTTACGAAACTAAATTATCCTAAATTTTACCTTGATTATTTGACCTCAGTGATTTTTCGTAGTATTTTTTTATAAAGTTACTGATGTCATCACCATCTAGCGGCTAATATGTATCAAATCATACCGAAAAACTTCCCTTTTTGGCTTGTTTGTAGTTCTTCCCTGTGCTTGTTGATGACAGTAAATTCCACAGTGGCGCAAATAGTTCCTGATAACACCCTTCCTATCAATTCAGTTGTCACACCTCAAGGGAATATCAACGTTATTGATGGGGGAACTGTTGCTGGAAGTCATTTATTCCACAGTTTTCAAGAATTTTCCGTCCCTACTGGTGGAACGGCTTTTTTTAACAATTCCCTCAACATTCAAAACATTCTAACCAGAGTTACAGGTAAGTCAGTTTCTAACATTAATGGTGTGCTCCAAGCCAACGGTAGCGCCAACTTATTTCTACTTAATCCTAATGGAATTATTTTTGGTCGCGACGCCGCATTAAACATTGGTGGATCGTTTGTCGCTAGTACAGCCAGTAGCATCAAATTTGCTGATGGTAGTGAATTCAGTGCTATTAATCCTCAAAACACGTCCCTGCTAAGTGTCACTGTTCCCTTAGGTTTGCAATTTCCAGGCATACCAGCAAACATTATCAATCGTTCTACAAACCTACAAACATTGCCTGAGAAAACCATAGCCTTGGTAGGTGGGGATATCACCTTAGAAGGTAGTCAGCTGACAGCAGCACAAGGACGAATTGAACTGGGCAGTGTAGGCAGTAACAATCTGGTCAGCTTAAACCCTACAGCCAGTGGTTGGACATTAGGATATAACAATATAAATGATTTTGGCAACATTCAATTACTGTCCCAGTCCACAGTCAGTGGTGCTGGTGGTGGGAGCATCCAAGTACAAGGTGGACGGGTGGCGCTTACAGATAGCTCGAACATTATTGCCGATACGTTAGGAAATCAAAACGGTGGTGAAATTTTTGTTCGAGCCAAAGATTTGAGTGTGACAAATGGTTCGGCAATTTCCGTACAAACTTCTAGTGTAGGGAACGCTGGTAGAATCAATTTGCAAGCTGATACGCTAGAAATTAGCGGTGCATCGGCAAAAGGTCAGTTCAGCACAATTGCAGCTACATCAAGAGGAAGTGGAAATTCTGGGAGCATAAATATTACAACCAATCGGTTAACTGTTAGAGATGGTGGCGATGTGTCGGTGACCACTTTTAACTTAGGACAAGGAGGAAACCTCACCGTTAACGCTTCTGAGATAGTAGAACTAATTGGTACTGGCACTAGTTTAGATGGTCAGAACTTCAGTCGTAGTGGTTTATTTGCCGCTACTGAGGGAACAGGAAAGGGCGGAGACGTAAGAATTGATACTCCCAAATTGCAAATACGTGACGGAGCGAGGGTTTCTGTTTCTACACGTGGTATAGGGCAGGGTGGCGTAAGAGGGGGTCAAGGCGGTAATTTGTTTGTCAAGGTAAGGGAGATAGACCTAAACGGTGTCAGTGCTGATGGTCGATTTTCTAGTGGCTTGTTTGCTTCTTCTGGAGAGGTAAGACCAGATATTCCGAATCCCAGCCAAGCCACAGGTAATGGAGGAGACATTAGAATAGAATCTGGGCAGTTAATTATTAGAGATGGAGCGCAAGTATCAGCTACGACTGAAGGTACGGGTCAGGCAGGAAATATTACTGTTGTGACTGATATCTTGAATGTCACTGGAGCATCAACTATTAATCAGCAGCTCAGTACTTTATCTGCCACCTCCCGTGGTACGGGTAACTCTGGTAACATCACAATTGATACCAAACATTTAAGAGTAACTGATGGAGCAGACATTTCGGTTACCGCTTTTGGAACTGGACGTTCGGGTAAGATTGATGTCAGCGCTTCGAGCTTCATAGAACTGATTGGATCTCGCATTAGTCCTGATGGTCAAAACTTCAGTCGTAGCGGTTTGTTTGCCGCTACTGACGGAACTGAAAAGGGCGGTGATATAACAATTAATACACCTAAGTTACGCGTACAGGACGGGGCAAGGGTGTCTGTTTCTACACGTGGTAGAGGACAGAATGTTCAACCAGGGGGTCAAGGCGGTAGTTTATTTATCCGTGCTGGAGAGATAGAACTAGGCGGTGTCGGTGTGGATAGTCGATTTCCCAGTGGCTTGTTTGCTTTATCTGGAGAGGAAAGACCAAATATTCCAAATCCCAGTCAAGCTACGGGTAATGGAGGAGATATCACAATTGTTGAAACCGGACAGTTAATTATCAGAGATGGGGCGCAAGTGTCAGCTGCTACCCTAGGTTCAGGTAAGGGAGGGAATATTACTGTACAAGCTGATGCGATAGAAATAACTGGAGCGTCATCTAACGGTCAGATTTTCAGTACTTTAGCTGCTACTTCCCGTGGTACAGGTGACTCAGGCGACATCACCATTAATACCAGACAGTTAAGAGTGACTGATGGAGCAGACATTTCGACCACCAGTTTTGGAACCGGGCGTTCAGGCGATCTCAGCATTAACGCTTCCAACCTAATAGAACTGATAGGGTTTCGCGTCAGTCCTGATGGTCAAAACTTCAGTCGTAGCGGTTTGTTTGCGGCTACTGAGGGCACTCAAGACGGTGGCTCGTTAACTGTCAACACAGCTAGGTTGGTGATTGGGGATGGTGCAAGGATTTCGGTATCTACTCGCGGTCGGGGTGAAAACGGTAATCCTGGAGGTAGGGGAGGTAACTTGATTGTAAATGCCTCAGATAGAATCGAATTGAGTGGTATCAGTGCTGATGGTCGGTTTCCCAGTGGTTTATTTGCATTGTCTGGAGAGGAAAGACCGAATATTCCCGATCCCAGCCAAGCTACAGGAGCAGGCGGTAACTTAGAAATTACCACTGGCTTATTGAGTATACGAGATAATGCTGAAGCGTCGGTGAGTGCCAGAGGTTTAGCCCCATCTGGTAACCTTCAAGCACAAGCTCGCTCAATCAGACTACAGAACGGCTCAATTACAGGGCGAACAGTACAAGGTAATGGTGCTAACATTACGCTACAGGTTCAGGACTCTTTGCAGCTGCGCGGTACCTCTCAAATATCCACCACCGCTGGTGCAAATGGGAATGGTGGCAACATTAGAATCACAGCCGATACAATTGCCATTATCGAAGGTAGCAGTATCAGAGCAGATGCTGGTTTACAAGGAGGGAATGTACAAATTGCAACCCAAGGACTTTTTGCTCGTCCCGGCACTATCTCTGCTAGTTCTGCCCTTGGGACTCAATTTGACGGGCTGATAGATATTGATATTCCAGATGTTGACTCGAACCAAGAACTAACCAACGTATCAGATGGCTTCCTCAATGCTGAAAACCAAGTAGCCCAAGCTTGTGCATCGGAACAAGGGAAAAATCGCAACCAATTTTTGATTACTGGACGGGGTGGACTACCACCCAGCCCGACTGAACCACTCAGCAGTGAAATTGTGAAGAAACATTCGACACTACCGCAATTAGAGAATTCACTTAGGAATGAGCAAGTTACAAAGCGCGCTCGAACTCTCTCAATAAAGTATCCACGTCCAGCCACAGGTTTAAGTGTTAATACCAAAGGTGAAGTCCTTCTTACGGCTAATGCATCCAATTTTATACAAAGTTCCCGCTTACCTGCGGCTAACTGTCATGTGCGTTAAACGTCCTTATAGCCTGTGGTTTTTTTGCAAGCCGTTGGTGGTAAGCCTGGGATTATGGACTATAAGTAGCGTATCTTTGCCAGCGCGATCGCAGTCCCCTCTCCCTGCTCAAAGTCCCTCTCCTGTGACTCCCAATCGTTCACAACCTCAGATTCCCGAGCTTCTGTCTCCTCAAGAATTTCTGCCAATTCCACCCTCTGCACCTACCTCACCCGAACAAATTCCAGATTTTGCCAGGGAACTAACTGTTAAACGGTTTGATTTTGTTGGCAACACAGAAGGAATATTCAGCCAAGATTATTTACGCAAACAATTGGGAGAGTTCACCAACAAATCTATTACTTTTGCACAACTGCTCCAAGCTGCTTCTAAAATCACCGAGCTTTACATCAAAGAGGGATATGTTACTTCCGGTGCTTACATTCCAGAACAAACCCTAAAAGATTGTCTTGTCCAAGCAAAACAGACTCTCAAAGGTTGTGTTGTCACAGTACAAATTATCGAGGGTTGGTTGCAAGATATTCGGATTACAAGAGAAGCGAAAAGTTCCAGAAGGCTGAATGATAATTATGTGCGATCGCGTTTGGAGTTAGCCAATACCAAACCTCTCAATATCAAACGTTTAAGAGAAGCATTACAATTGCTACAACTAGATCCCTTAATTGAAAGCATATCAGCAGAACTATCAGGGGGAACCAATCCTGGTACAAATTTACTAAAAGTTGAATACAAGGAAGCAGATTCTCTAAGCGTCAGCGTCTCTGCTGATAATAGCAGAAATCCTAGTGTCGGAAGTTTCAAACGGGGAGTAGAGATAGAACAAGCTAATTTAACTGGGCTAGGAGATAAATTGTATATAGCTTACAACAATACTGATGGTAGTAACGCTATAGATGCGAGTTATACTATACCCCTGAATCCACATAATGGTACTCTCAGTTTCAGCTATAGCAACACCTGGAATAACATCATTGAGCCACCATTCGATAAGTTGGATATTGAGTCAAACTCTCCTAACTATGAAATCACCTTTCGCCAACCAGTCGTGAGAAAAGCTAACCAAGAATTCACCCAAGAATTGGCACTTGGTTTGACAGTGGCTCGACGAGAAAGTAATACTTCCGTTTTGGGAGTAGGCTTTCCCATTTCTGTGGGAGCAGATGCACAAGGAAACACCCGTATTTCCTCACTGCGTTTCTTTCAAGAGTGGACGCGGAGTAGTTTTCGACAAGTCTTTGTTGCTCGCTCTCAGTTTAGTTTTGGTATAGGTGGATTTAATGCCACAATCAATGACAAAGCTCCCGATAGCCGTTTTTTTGTATGGCGAGGACAGATGCAATGGCTGCGTTTGCTTGGTTCTGAAACTAGCAATCCACGGATAACTCCTAAACTTTTATTGCGTTCCGATGTGCAACTAGCCAGTAGAGCGCTTGTACCTTTAGAGCAGTTTACATTGGGTGGTATTTTCAGCATCAGAGGTTACCGTCAGGATGCTCTATTTCGTGATAATGGCATTTTTGTTTCCGGAGATTTGCAATTGCCTATTTACAGTAGAGGTAATGGAGAAAATGTTTTACAGTTAATTCCATTTATTGATTTTGGCACTGCTTGGAATAGCTCTGGTAGAGATGCTCCAAATCCTAACACTCTAGTTTCTGTTGGTTTGGGTTTGCAGTGGCAAATGGGTGAGAAATTTAGTGCTCGCTTGGATTATGGCATTCCTTTAGTTGATATTGAGTCGAGGGATAGAACATGGCAAGAAAAAGGTCTATACTTTTCTATACAGTACAACTCACTCTAAAACAAATCTTTTTGCGGAAATTACGGCAAAAATTCCTATCAATATTTTTAGCATCATTAACGTTTCTTTTAAGTTTAATTGCTTCTCCTGTAGTAGCAGAAATTTCATCAAAACAAACTTCATTTCTCCTTTCTCAAGCATCCAATGCCTCAATATTAGAACAGCAGGGTAAAAAATACTATGAAACCGGACGTTTTGCCGAAGCTGCTGAAGTTTGGCAAAAAGCAGCAGACGCTTATGGAAAAGATGAGGATGGCAAAAACAGAACTCTAATTTACAAAGCAAAAGCTTTGCAATCTCTGGGGCTTTATCCTGAAGCATGTAGCCAACTTCTGAAAACTTTTACAGGGTTAAATTTAACTTGTGAAAAATTAATTAATAATCAATCAACTTCTCTGATATTTCTAAATTTTTTAGAAAAGCCACCAGAATATTCCTCAAATAAGGTAATTGGCTTGCGTCTTATTGGTGAGTTATTACAACGGCTTGGCAAGCTAAATTTGTCTCAAAAAGTTTTAGAGAAAAGTTTGCAGGCGTCGGAAAACTATCCACAAGAAAAAGGTGCAATTTTGCTGAGCTTAGGGAATATAGAACGTACCCAAGGTAATAAAAAAAGAAATCAATTAAATTACGAGCAACAAATTATAAAATCTTTGCGTAATAAGTGTGATATATTTGATATTAATTCAAAGCAAGAGCTTAATCAAAGAAATAACGAAAACTGCGATATAAATGATTTAAAACTGTACAAACAAGCCTTCAAACATTATCAACAAGCCTTCAACTATTATCACAAAGCAGCAAATACTCAGATACCCATTACACAAATTCAGGCAGAACTGAATCAACTCAGCCTGTTAGTAGACATGAAAGAATGGTGGGCTGAACAAATTAGTAGAAGTAAAGTGGATTGGCCTGAATTACAACAGGAACTGAATAAGAGAGTAAATAATTTGTTGTCCCAAATCCCGTCTCGTTTGAGTAACTTGCCTCAGAGTCGTGAGACAATCCGTGAGGTAGTCTACGCATATATTAATTTTACTAATAGTCTGATTCGTCTCAAGAGTAATCTTAGAGAGGACTACCTTTTGCAACAAATTACTGAACTGTTATCCGAGGCGGTTCCACAAATTCATAGTTTGATTCAACAGGCTAATAGTTTGGGAGAACAGGGAGACAAGCAAGCACAGGTAGAAGCTTTAAATCATCTTGCTAGGCTCTATGAATCACAAATATCAGACGCAGAGACGTTAACAGAACAAGACAAAAACTATCTTGCTCTAGCAAAAAAATTAACTGACCAAGCTCTAGGTCTATATGATAATACTAATATTGATAACCGTCAAATTTTATATCATCAAAGACACGTGTTAGGACGCATTTTGAGAGCTTCAGGAGATATTAAAGGAGCATTAGCATCTTACGCTGAAGCGTGGAACATACTCGAGTCGCTCCGTGCTGATTTAGTAACTAATGCTGATAACCAGTTCTCCTTCCGTCAAAATGTAGAACCTGTATACCGAGAATTCATTGAATTACTATTGCAACATAAGGATAGTGAAGTTGATTTTAAAAAACTAGTTTTGCTGAAGAATATCACGGGAGTATACAATCCTGCGGAAGGCGAATCACAAAAAGAATCTTTAAATAATCCCTTGAAGATAGCTCGTCTTGTCATGGAATCTCTCCAATTAGCAGAGCTAGACAACTTCTTTCAAGAACCCTGTTCGCCATCACTAGAGAAACTAGTACAACTTGAAGAGATTGGTGAAGATGCAGGTGAAGATGTAGCAGTTATCTATCCAATTATTTTAAAAAATAGTTTAGAAATTCTTCTTTTTAGGAAAAACCAATTATCCTATCATCATTCACATCCTAAGCTTCCTGAGGAAACAGTTAAGAAAACTTTAGAAAATTTGGCTGAACTTATATATAATAAAACCCCCGATCGAGTCCGATCTGCTTTTGAGCGAGCTCAACGAGACGAGAAACTTGATGATAATAAAAAAGAAATTTTGAGCCTTTCTCAAAACGTATATAATTGGTTAATAAGACCTTTAGAGGAAAAGCATCAGTTAAACAAAAAACAAACTCTAGTATTTGTTCTGGATCGTCCCTTCCAGAAAATACCAATAGCTGCTCTTCACGATGGCGATCGTTATCTGATTCAAAACTATAACATCGTTGTGAGTTTAGGTCAGCAATTGAAAAAGCCAAAAAAACTTAAACCAGAAAATATACAAATTTTAGCAGCAGGTGTTAGTAAAGCAGTCACTGTAAAGGGCGTCCCATTTAAGGCACTCGAAAATGTCAAGCAAGAATTGGAAAATATTCAAAAGTTGAAAGTAAGAGTGCTGCCTACAATACTATGCGATCGGAAAACACTTTGCGAGGGGGAATTTACCAAAAACAATTTTCAAGCAAAAATGAAATCTTCCCCTAATGTGGTACATTTGGCAACACACGGTGTTTTCAGTTCTAACCGAGAGCAAACATTTATTCTAACTGGGGATACTGGGGATAACAGCATTAGCATAGATAATTTCCAGAATTTACTCAACCCTGAGGGTAAAACTAGGAACAGAAACGTTGAACTACTTGTTTTAAGTGCCTGCGAGACAGCTTCAGGAGATGAAAGATCTGCTTTGGGCATCGCTGGGGTAGCTATGCGTTCTGGGGCAAGTACTACCATTGCTACTTTATGGCCTGTATCGGATGTTGCAACAGCAATGCTGATGGCGGAATTCTATAAAAATTTAACTAGCCCTAACCTTAATGAACACATGACTAGAGCACAAGCGCTTCGCAAAGCCCAGTTATTTCTTATAGAGAAAGATGAGTACAATCATCCTCTTTACTGGGCACCTTTTATCCTTGTAGGTAATTGGCTTTAGTCTGTGTTGGGACAACAACGATAAATTGGCAAAATTGTCACCTTATCGTTGTCAGTGCTGATTGTCAACATATGAAAGTCAATTGTCTGTTGTGTACCACAGTAATTTGTAGCAGGTCTTGTGAACAACTTATGGTTGTCATTAGTACTTGTTGACAAATTCTGGTTGTCAGTCGGGCGCATCTAGCAAAGAAGATCGACGTAAGAATGGGCATTACAGCTTAGTTTTTGCCATCTTATAGTTGTCAATTTTGCCATCTTTTACTTGTTGTCCCATGTGTTGGGACAACAACGATAAGTTGGCAAAATTGTCAACTTATCGTTGTCAGTGCTGATTGTCAACATATGAAAGTCAATTTTCTGTTGTGTACCATAGTAATTTTTAGCAGGTCTTGTGTACAACTTATGGTTGTCATTGGTATTTATAGACAAATTCTGGTTGTCAGTCGGGCGCATTTACCTCAGAATATCAACGCTCATAATAGGCATTACAGCCTAAATTTTTGCCAACTTCTAGTTGTCAGCTTTGCCATCTTTTACTTGTTGTCCCATGTGTTGCCAGTTCGTATTCTCGTATTTTCTAAAAACGCTTTAGGTCTAATCTTGGGTTGAAGGTTGCTGCTTTAGTCTTGCGATCGCATTTTGCTTCCCTTTTTGTGCTGGCTCGTAGTTTTTGTTAACTTGAAGGGCTTCTTCAAATGCTTTCAGGGCTTTTTCAAATTGGGGAGGTCTTTTGCTTATAAGAGCATTACCTATACTAGTCCTAGGAATATGAGAGATCTCTTTATCTATTTTATTGTCAATTGACTTTTGTATTGCTTGTTCATATGCATTGATAGCTTTATCGATAGCTTCATCAGCTTCGTTTTGTTTTGAATTTAATAATTTTGACTTGCTCAAAAATGAGTCCCCTTTATTATTAAATGCCACAACACAATCTTTAACAGAATCTTTATCATTTGAAGCTTGGGAATTACAAGCTAATTCAATAGTTTTTTCAAAGCTTTTGATTGAGTTGTCGTATTTCTTTAAATCTAGTTGAGCAGTTCCTAAACAAAGCCAACCTTTATGATTATCTGGAGCAATTTTAGTTGCTGTTAAACAACACCTAACGCTTTCTTCATAGTTTCCGAGATAAGCATAGGTGTTGCCTTGACCAACCCAAGCTTCTGTATAGTGTGTTGGACTAAGTGCATAGCGTGTTTGACTAATTGCTATTGCTCTATCGTAAGCTATAATTGCACTCTCAAAAAGTGCATTCGCGCTCTGCCTATCTCCCTTTGTGTTCTTCAGTTGTCCCTGACTGGTTAGTGCAATACCTTTGTAAACTAAAGCTTCTGGCAAATTTGGATTCCATGTGAACGCTTGCTCGCAGACCTTGCTGGCTGTCTCATATTCCCTTTTTTCTGTTAGTTCCAGACATTGGTCGAAAAAGTTTCGTGCCTTTACCAAGGGATCTTGCGATCTAGTATGTATAAAATAGGTAAGTCCTATGCTAGCGACACTAAGGATAGCCAAGACTGGCAAATACTTGATAAATATCCGCCAAAACCAATTCTTCAAAGAATTTAAAGCATTTAAAGCATTTAAAGTATCCAGAGCATCTAGAACTTGTCGTACCGATTGGTATCGCTTTTTACGCTCGTAGCTCATCATTTTATCTAAAATTTTTTTTAGATATTGGCTAATTTGTACTCCGTTCCAGTTAATTTCCTTGTTATTTCTAGTGGGAATGTGTCCCGTTAAAAGTTGGAACCCTGTTATACCTAAAGCATAGATGTCACTTGCATATTCTGGTCTTCCTTCTTCTTGTTCGCAGGGCATATATCTCGGTGTACCAATAGGTATTGTTGCTGAAAAAAACGTTTCCCCATGAGCATTAACTACTACTCTACTAGCTTCTTTCACTGCCCCAAAATCAACCAGCACAATTTTACTATCGCACTTCCTCCTGATTAAGTTTGCTGGTTTAATATCACGGTGGATAACTTTGTTTCGATGGAGATAATCCAATACATTTAAAACATCATACAAAATTTCAATAACTTCTTTTTCGCTAAAAAGCTGAGTTTTTAGTTTTGTCTGTAGTTCATCACTGAGATTTTGACCATCAATATATTCCTCAACTAAATAAAACCTTTGTTGTTCTTCAAAGTAATCGTACAGTGTTGGAATTTGGTTGTGATTTCCCAAGCGTTTCAAAATATCTGCTTCTTGCTCGAACTTTTTTTTTGCTACCTCTAATACCGATGGAATATCCTGCACGGGTTTTAGGTATTTGAGCAGGCAAATAAGTCCTGGTGTTTTCATATCTTCTGCTTCATAGGTTTCGCCAAATCCTCCTCGACTTATAAAACGGATGATTTTATAGCGTCCTTGTATCGTATGACCTGGTAGGTGTTCGGGTTGGTGGGGTGAATGCATATTTAGTAAGATTTAGCGTTCATTGACTAATTAATGGCTGTTTAAGTGCTATTTGAATACTTCAACCAGCACCTTCTCAAAAGTTGACAACCAATTATCATTATTTTACTGAACTTAGATTATAGTAATGTTGCTGCTGGCTTCAAATTCCTGTACTAGGGGTTATCGAATAATTCCTGTTTCAAATCTATACTCTGTCCGACACAAAGAATGCGATCGCCATCTATAAGCAGCTAAATGGCTGGAAGGTTGGGCTATGCTACACAACCCTGTCTTGAGACACAACTTGTTGCGTTACTTGATTTCCCTCTTTGAAAGCTAGTACTGTATAGTATAAAAGCAATATTGTCTGCGTAACAGTTGATTAGCTAAAAATAAAACACAGGAACTGATAAGGAAAGCTTTACGACATTTCTGTAGACCCAATACTGCAAGGGATCTCGTAAATTGTAGTAGGGGTAGAGCGCATAAGCGTTACCCAACAAATGCTGATAAACGTTGGGTTGAGGAACGGATGCTGTTGACGAATATACTACATTTTTGTAAATCAAAGTACTACGCGAGTTCAAATCTTCAATCTGTCGTTGTGGCTCTTAGTTGTAACACTTTTGTTTATGGTTTTGTAACACTTTCGCCAACATCATCAGGAACGAAACCCAACCTACGTGTTTTTGTCTTTTTAGGCTTAACCGACAAGTATTGTCTGTAGACCTTCAAGACTCATAGAATTGTAAAAAATATTTTATTTTAGATTCAGGCTTTTCATAAACTTTGGCAATTGGCAGAGAAACAAAAATATGAATTTCAAATACACCGCTTTGATGAGAAGTTTAGTATCTGACTTTTCATGGGCTTTGGAAATGAAAGAGCGGTTCGCGAGTATTGCGACTCGCGAACCAAGTCGAAAGAAAAATAATTAGATAATTTCAGGTATTGTTTCTACCCAGTGTATGCATAAGCCTTATTGACACTCCCTTGCTTGAAAGAGTAGTCAACTTACAGAGGCTTTGTTACCTTTGCGTGTTAACCCCAAAGCAGATTGAGCTGAAGGAAATGCGGAAATAGCCGTTTGCACTGATAACTGATTCAGTGTTATGGGCTGAGTCTCATAAGTGGAATGAGTAATCACTAATGGTTGAGTCTTTTCCTGTATAGCAGTCACTGCTTCTTTAGTTTCAGGAGCAATGGGTGATGCACTCTGTCTGTCATACATGACTGTAGTCGCTTCACTCGGCGCTTTTGTTGGAGTCTGGTTTTCTTCATCTAGAAACCAACTCAATTTAGAGAACATTGGATTAGCTGGTGAAAGTTGAAGGGCTTTAATTTGAGAATCTTTCTCTGTTACCAGATGTTCGAGGTTGAGCACCTTTTTCTCCAACTCAGAAGACTGACGTACTGAGTGTTGCAATCCCACCATTAACGCACCCGCAAGTCCCAATCCCAAACTAAATGCTGCTCCAACTCCAGGAGAAACAAAGTCCTTCAATTCGCCGTAATAAATTTCTTGACCTTCTACTTGAATTTTGACTGGTTTTGACCCTTGTAGGGCTAAAAGCAATAAAAATGATGCAAAGAGCGTACCAGATATAACAACGGTAGGCAGTATGATTTTTTTGAGCATAGAAAAACCTGCTGGTATCCTGTTTTTGTACAACTTAGGTCACCGAACTACTGCACCCTTTAAAGACTTTATCCTTTTGCTGCACTTAAAAACTAAATTTTTTTGATGCAGCAAATACATTGATATGTGGTTTCTACGGAACTTCTTAATCCAAAGTTTGTCAATTTACGCGACAATCTGTTGTGTATTTTTAATGAATTATACAAAGAATCTGTAAATTTTTATAGAGTAACCCAGAAAACATTGTCTTTTTAGTATGAAAATTTTGTTGATAGTGCTTGATAATAAATCTCATGCCCTACGTAAAGACCCTTCCGTATTTAGTAGGGCGAGCAATACCTACCAACATTAAATGGTGGGTTTTAGCCCTACCTACGCCTACTTTCATATCTAAGTATGGAAGGGTTAACAACAGGTAACTTTATTGTTCCTCTACAAAACGTCGGTAAACTTCATTCTCTGTTTGCATTAACTGGTGAGCAACTAATTCCCTGCGTAACGTGGCGCAGTCAGGATGGTACTGCTGAAGAATTTTATTCATAGTGTTTTGTGAGTAATTCACTCCTACCTCAAATTTGTTTGCCAACCACTTCAAAATAACTAAGCGTTTTTTACGACTTGTGGGAATTTCTTTGAGGCGATCGCCTTCTGTATATGTACCAAGAACTTTGCTTTCCCATGCTTCGGTATCCACATCTTCAACCAAAGAGGCTATTGTCTCCGGCTTAGCAATCTCCTTGCCAATCTTTTCCAGGGCTTGGTTGTTCAACTGATACAAATGAGTATTTCCCTCCGGACGCATTGTCACTAGGTTTAGCTCTTTCAGTTTTGCAAGATGATGTGACACTGTTGGCTCCTTCAGTTGTAGAAGGACCGCCAATTCTTCAACACTACACTCTTGATTCGCGAGGATACCCAAAATTTTGAGTCGGCTTTCATCTGCCAACGCCTTCAAAAAGCGCAGCAGAATTTGAAACTGCTCACTGTTCATCTTCTGTTATACTGTTATTAGACGCAAATCTAATTAGATGTTCATCAAAATAAAGCTGCTGTTCTCCTTTGACGCAGCACAAAGCTTGTCTTGAGAATTTTTTAGTTAAGTTAATTCTGTTACGAATTACTAAGAATATTTAGTTTTCTTAAGTAGTTCTTTACATTTCGCCATAAATTATCGATCGCTAATACGAATCATGAGCTTAGATTATGATTAAGGCAGGCATTTCACTTGTACAAGCAGCGAAATACTTACAGGTAGAACAATCCACTCTTTACATTGCGTTGCAAAAAGGAGAAATTCCCACTAGTAGAAGAAATGGAAGAACTATAGTAACTCAAGGTGCTTTATTGGATTATCAAGCAAGAAAACGAATCTTATTATAAACAAAATTAAAATTTTATTAACATTGAGTTGGTGGTTGGTAGGGGTGCAACCCCTAGATAAATTGCTATGCATGAATCATATCTTTCTTTACAATCTTGAAACCCATGCCTACAATCCATTCTGGACGCTGAGATTTTCAAAAGACTTGACAAAATGGCACTTATTCTTCTCGCAAAAATTTTATGTTTATTGAGAATGAACAACGAACGAATCAGGGTTAGTGGCACTATCCATCTGGTTCTAAAGACTTGAAACTTTTATCCGGTAGAGAGCAAGCCTCTCAAATACTGAGTTTAAGCGGATTCAAAGAGCCAGAGAAATAATGAGAAAGTAAGATTTAAGCCGATTATTCGGAATTATCCCCATTTCCCGTGTCACAAAACAAATAGTTTAAATCTCTTTCATTCGTGAGATTGAAGCAAACTCAAATTAGCCTTAACCTGTTGATGAAGAAGTTTTTATAAAATTTCTATACCTGGTAATTGAGCGTCACTAATGGAAGAGATGAGGCGTGAACGAGGAGAAATTTTTCCAGCAACTAAAGATTTTGTACGATCGCGTGAGTGCCCTACAAAAGGATACTGGTGGTACATCGCTGTCGGCTCAAGTGTGGCTGCCTACAGCTCTTGAGGAACTTAACACCGCCTTTGAGGAATTAAAGGTGGCTGAGGAGGAGCTGCGAGCGCAAAATGAGGCGCTAGCAACTGCTCGTCAGACAGTAGAAGCAGAGCGCCAGCGCTACCTGGATTTATTCGAGTTTGCTCCAGACGGCTACCTTGTTACTGATGCACACGGAAAGATCCAGGAAGCTAACAACGTTGCTGCCAAGTTGCTTAACATCGCTCCTAAGTTTTTGGTAGGCAAACCGCTCGTTAACTTCGTCACCCGTGAAGAGCGGAAAACCTTTCGTAGCAGACTACACCAAATGTGCCAGGTGAACTGGGTGCAAGAGTGGGAAGTGCGCCTGGTGCCACGCGAGCGAGAGGGTACAAGGGTTCCTTTTGACGCTTCTATGACGGTAAGCGCTATCCGCAATGAGAAAGGTGAATTAGTCGCCTTGCGCTGGTTGCTACGCGATATCACCGAACGCAAACAGGTTCTGGAGCGGTTGCGGTTACTGGAGTCGGTAGTTCTTAACATCAATGAAGCTATTATCATCACAGAAACTGAGCCTCTTGACGAACCAGGTCCGCGTATTGTGTACGCTAACGAAGCCTTTACCCGCATGAGTGGCTACCATCCTCAGGAAGTGCTTGGCAAATCCCCACGCTTTATGCAAGGTCCAAAGACTGAACGCGCCGTGCTGAATACAGTTCGGACAGCTTTGGAGAAATTTGAGCCTGTGGTTGTCGAACTAATTAATTATCGCAAGGACGGCTCGGAATATTGGATACAGATGAGCCTGGTACCGCTCATGGATGAAACAGGGTGTTACACTCACTGGGTTTCAGTGCAACGCGACATTACTCTTGCCAAACGCGCAGAAGAAGATCGCGCTCAGCTGCTTCGCGAGCAAATTGCACGTGCTGAAGCCGAAGCGGCAAACCGTACAAAGGACGAGTTTCTAGCAATTGTTTCCCACGAGTTGCGATCGCCCTTGAATGCCATCCTTGGTTGGGCGAAAATACTGCGTTCTGGTAAGTTGGACTCAGTTCAAACCAATAAAGCAATAGACACCATCGAGCGCAATGCCAAAGCCCAGAACCAAATAATTGAAGATTTGTTAGATGTTTCACGCATCATTCGCGGTCAGGTTCGCTTGCAACCCCATCCAACTCACCTTGTACAAGCGATTGAAGCAGCTATTGATACAGTGCATCCCACCGCCGACGCTAAAAAGATTCAAGTTTCATCCTATCTCGATCCCAAAGTTGGTTTGGTTTGGGGCGACCCCGACCGCTTAAAGCAAATCGTTTGGAATTTGCTCTCCAACGCTGTTAAATTTACGCCTGCTGGTGGAGAAGTTAAGGTTTGGTTAACAAGTCTCAATTCCCAAGTCCAAATTAAAGTGAGCGATACTGGCATTGGTATCAGCCCTGACTTTTTGCCCTACGTGTTCGATCGCTTCCGCCAAGCCGAGGATACAACTACTAGGGCGCACGATGGGTTGGGGCTAGGTCTGGCCATTGTCCGCCAGCTAGTGGAACTACATGGTGGTACAATTCAAGTAGAAAGCCCCGGAGTGGGTCAGGGAGCAACCTTTACAGTGCGACTGCCAGCGCTTGCTGATAGTTCACAAATTCTCCGTTTGGAGCAACTAGCTTGAGAGTAGGGAGTAGGGAGTAGGGAGTAGGGAGTAGGGGATGCGTCACTGGTCACTGGTCACTGTTTCCCAGCAAGCGATCGAACTCAGCTTTGACAATGCCATAACACTCGCAAGTGATGTCTTCTAGACCTTCTCTGTCAAGAATACTCATTTTGCCACGCCTGTAGCTAATGAACCCTGCCTTCTGAATCGTAGCAGCAACTACGCTCACGCTGGCACGACGCACACCCAGCATTTGCCCTAAAAACTCGTGGGTGAGGGGAAACTCGTTTGACCCAACTCGGTCTTGAGTCATTAGCATCCATCGGCAAAATCGTTCTTCAATGGAGTGCAGGCGATTGCACGCAGCCGATTGGGCGATTTGATTAAACAATGCTTGCGTATAGGATTGCAGCAGCTTAAAAAGGGGGCTAGCTGAAGTCACTTCGCGTTTGAATACATCTGCTCTCATCTGGAGAGCTTCACCTGGAATCTGACTAAACGCCTGACCGGGAATTGTATCGGCTTCTAGGAATACGGGTAAACCGACCATGCCTTCATTACCAACCGTAGCCACTTCTATTGCTTCACCATTTTCCATAACAGTCAGCAGGGAAATAACGCCATTGTTAGGGAAATAAATGTCCTGGATAGGTTCGTTTGGTTGGTAGAGGATTTGTTTGTATTCTAGGGAGACAAGTTTTAAGTGAGGCAAAAGGCGTTGGTATTCCTCTGGTGGAATGGCAGCCAGTAGACGATTTACGGGCTTGTGAGAGTTTTGAGACACGGACATCGGAAACCTCTTTGAGCCAGTGGTATATCAATCAGATAGCTCATGGCATCAGTCCATGTCGTCTGGCGAAAGAAAAAATCATTGTAAATAAGTTTTGTACGCAAGCGTACAAAACTTATTTACAATATAATTAAATAATATGTAAACAAGTCAACATAAGCATTTCATCTCCTTCGGGCTAGCAGTTGGTATCTTGCGGAATTAACCAACACAGTTGTTTACAAAAAAATCTCGCAGCCCAGCGTAAAAATAATTTTTTTCTATGTCCAATGCCCAATGCCCTATTTTCAAAGAAAATCATAAGGTTATTTCCCATTTTCCCAATATTGCTTATAACGCAGTCGCAATAGCGGCTTCCAGAGGTGGGCTAAAAGCGATCGGCAAAATTTTGTCAGCATTGCCCGTTAATTTTCCAGCAGCAATTGTTGTGGTACAGCATTTGTGTTCCAAGTACCCCAGCTACACGGCGCAAATCCTTGCTCGCCACACATCTTATGTACAAGATGTGCCCAGAATCAGTAGCTTACAAAATGGTTGTATTGGCATTGATTTAAATGCAGAAACTATTGACATTATTTATGTAAAACGCGATGGCAACCCCGCACGCACATCTGGTAAGCAGATCATCTTAAGTTTTCCCATCCCAACAGGCACAACTGGCCAAAATCAAGCGGCTCTCAGAGATATTGTTTGTGAAATAGTTAAATTAGCATCCATCTATCAATGTCCGATCGCCTGCGAAAATTTAGATTTCTCACTCAAGAAAGCTCAACTACGTCATAGTGGTTCAAAACACTATAACAGAATGCTTTCAAGCTTTATATATGACAAATTTCGGAGTTTTTTAGTTGTCAGAGCCGAAAAATCTGGAATAGAAGTCAAATTTGTGAGTCCATATATGACCAGTGTCATTGGAATGGTCAAATATATGGCGAAATATGGTTTAAACAGCGCTTCGGCGGCGGCAATGGTTATTGCTCGTAGGGCTTTGGGTTTTAAAGAGTATATCCCCCACTTGTGGTTAAAAACGCTTTCTCCATTTTTTGAACCAGAGGATTCAAAGGATGGAGGCTTTGGGGGAGGATGGGGGAAAATTTCATACTGGTTAAAAATTTATTCTATCCGTAGACCCCGATTGTTTCAACCTGATACCGTGTTGCGGTTCCTACTGGATTCCTTGACTGTGGCTAGTCCTAAAAAACCTAGACGTAGAAGGGGAAAAGTTACTGCAATTTCTACAAGTGTAGAAACAGCTTGAAGCTTTTGTTACGTTACAAAGGGGGTTTCACCGATACGGCTCGCCTCCGGCACTGAGAAGCTACTGAATATACCAGTTATGAGTAGATTTTTTCAGGTTATTTGTAGGTGACCACTTAATCAAGGAAATTATGACAGGAAGAGTGGCAGAACAAATTAAGTTGACAGCTTGTTAAATGAGTATCTATTTTTCATCACTTGTGTATCAATCTCATCAGACTTAAATTCTAGATTTTTAGACTCAAGTATAAGCGCATGAGCCTACTCTATAAGAATTGTAGATTTTGCTTTAGTGACGCTAGATTGTTGTTGTAATAGCGTAAATTTACTTTTTAACACTTCTAAACGAACAAGCAAGCTGTTATCTGGATTGGTCAAATAGGTGTCCTCATTTATCTACTTTGGGAGCGACTTTTGCAAAAAGTATATTGACTGCATTAGGCACATAAGCTTCAGTCTAATTCTTGACCACTTGGTTTGTCTGTCCTCTACCGTACCGTTACTCTACAGGACGCACAATCGCAGGTGTTGTGGCTCGATCTGGCTTAAAGATAGCAGCAAGTGCTTGTTCCAAAGTTTCTGCCATCACAATTCGGTTGTTATAAGCGACAATCACCCTCACAAACGTTGGCACACTATTTTGTTCTGCCTCTAAATAGAGAGGCTCAACATAAAGCAAAGATTGCTCAATAGGAATCACCAATAAATTTCCTTGAATTGCCTTTGAACCCTGACGGTTCCATAGGGAAATTTGCTGGGAAATCACGGGGTCTTGATTGATCAAAGCTTCAATTTGTTCGGTTCCGTAAACTAACTGTTGCTTGGGAAATTCGTAAAGCAGCAACTTGCCATATTCCTTTCCATCTGAACGGGCTGCTAA
Source organism: Scytonema sp. UIC 10036 (assembly GCF_009725235.1). The sequence goes on along the minus strand of NZ_WJFC01000010.1, from coordinate 14,811 downwards.
CCAAGCAATTAAATTTGCGCGTTGTGTGGGTTTGAAGGGTAGTAGTAAGATAAATTCTTCTGATTCTGCTTGCGGCAGTGCTGTAATGAGATAGTAAGGTTCTACCTGTTGCGGTTTGCTACCGTAAATCTCGTTGGGAATTTGCCACAGGTCTTCTCGATTGTAGAATACCTGGGGATCGGTCATGTGATAAGTTAGCAATCGTTCTGATTGAGTATTAAAAAGGTCTACAGGATAGCGGATGTGATTGCGAAGGGCAATTGGCATTGCGTCTAACGGTTTTAATAAGCCAGGAAAAATGGCTTTGAAAGCGTTGATTATTGGATCTGTTGGGTCAGCGATAAAAAAATTAACCGAACCGTTGTAGGCATCAATGACAACTTTGACGGAATTGCGAATGTAATTAAATTGATTTTTCCCAGGATCGGAATAAGGGTAGCGATCGCTGATTGTATACGCATCAAGAATCCAGTACAGATAAGTTTCTTTGCCTTTGCTAGTTGTTCCTCCCCCATCAGCAGCAACTAGATAAGGGTCGTTGTCATAACGTAGAAAAGGAGCAATGGCTTGTACTCGTTTTTTGATATTGCGGCGAAACAACAGCTTTGTTTGGGGGGTAAAATTGTTTGTCAGCAGCATCTGCCAATCTTTCAAATACTCGGCAAATAACAAACGCTGCCACATCTGACCGATTCCAATACCCCCACGACCATCGTAAACGTTGTACACATTATCATTTCCACCGGGATAGTCTAACTCTTGAGTTCTTGTCCCAGTCATTACATAAGTGTCAGTAATTTCACCATAATAAATGCGCGGTTCTCCGACGGGAAGACTGACTCGAACTGATTCACTTGATACTTGTAACGAACCTTGGTTACCAGTTTCATCAACTCCAATGTCTTTAACGTAGTAATAAGGTAATCCACCGGGACCGACAACATTCACGGGACTGAGCGTAAAACCATAGCCATGAGTATAGATAAGATGTCTGTTTATCCAAGTTTTTGCTTGTTGGGGAACGTTGCTGTAGTCCAGTTCCCGTGCTGCTATAATCGTTTGTTGCTTTTCAGTTGTCGTCCCTCGCTTGAGAGTGTAGCGGTCAATATCAGCACCAGGAAACTTGTAGTAAGGTCGGATTTGTTGCAACTGGCGGTTACTTTCTAAAAGAGGCCGTGTATCCCAAAGACGAATATTGCGAATTGTGAGATTGTTTTCCTGCAAATCTTTGGTTGTGAGTTGACCTTGCGGATCGAAAGTTCTTGCTTCTATAGTGTTTAAATTAAATCCTTCTCGCGTCAGGGCTATAGTACGCTCTATATAAGGACGTTCGCGGATGAGCTCGTTTGGTTGAACTGCCAACCGTTGTATAGCTGATGGCAAAATTTCTCCAGAAATTGCTACCACAAGGACATACAATCCTAATGCGTAGATGAGATGAATTGGGTAGGGAATCGGTTTGAAATGCGTTTTTGTTGTCTTTGACAAAACGATAACTCGCATAATTAAATAGACTGCGATCGCAGCTGCCAAAAGACTTAACCCCGTATAAATCGGCAACAGTACCTTAACATCAGTGTAGCTTGCCCCATAGTTGACACCACGAGTAGAATACAAAAGCTTGTAGCGCTGCAACCAGTAATATAAAGCAATCCCCAACATAAACAAGCTACTTAAAGCATTTAAGTGGAGTCGTTGCGATACAGAAAACCCGCAAAACTCACCTTCACTGAGGCTATTTCCCGAACACAGGTAAGTTAAGGCAACTGAAGCTAAGCTAAACAGAAACAGCCCTAAAAGCCAAAAGACTAACAATTCCCAAATTGGAAGTGAGAATACGTAAAAACTAATATCTTGATGAAATAACGGTTCGACACGGTTAAAACGGACAACATGAAAAGACAGTAAAACCTTATCCCACTGTGCCGATAAAAGGAACCCTAACAATAAACTGATAAGTACAGCAATAGCCCTTAACCAAAACTCGTTATGCCATAGAATTGCAATTGTGAAAACGAGGAGCAATCCCAACTGTACGGGTGGAACAGATAATTGCTGGATACTAAATTGCTGCGTTATCTGCTCTAACCAAGGTGACAATTGCAGGGGAGTGCTTGGCAATTTAATCTGTATTTGCCAAACATCTAAAACCTTTGACTGTAAAAAATCAGTATAGACCCTACTACCACGCTCAAGATGATGACAGTGGCAATAAAAAAGCAGGGGAGACTGGGGGGGGGATGGAGGGAGGAGGGGAGACATTTCTCACGATCTTCCCCGTTTTTCATAAGAGTATTTTAGACGAGACGCTACGGTTAAATTGCCCAGTAAAAAAATAATTGAACAGAAGAAAGCGATCGTCCACAAACCGAGTTGAGTTGCCAAACGCACCCAAAATTCTCTGAGATATCTCACCTCACCAAACCACAAAATTTCTGCTGTTAAATGGCATACTAAATCAAAACACAGCCACAATCCCAACAGAAAAACAATCGGTTTAAAAATACGGCTCATAATTAATGCTAATGGCTAATGGCTAATGGCTAATTGTTCAACAACTATTAGCTATTAGCCATTAGCTATTAGCAATTAGCAATCAGCTAAACGATTCCTCTACATCTAAATTAAACAGCATTTGCAAAGTTTGCATACAGCGACGCCTTGCTTCAACATCTTGTTGTGCTCGTAACTGTACCATTGGGTCATGTAATATTTTATTAACAATGCCTCGCGTTAAAGCTTCGATCACCTCTTGATGTTTCTCAGCAAATTCTGAACCCAATCTCGACAAAGCTTTTTCTAACTCTTGTTCGCGAATAGTCTCTATTTTATCACGCAAACAACTAATAGTTGTCACTGTTTCGAGCGATCGCAACCAAACATCAAAAGCTTCTGACTCTTCTTCCAACAATCCCTCTGCTTCTTGAGCCATTCGGCGGCGACTTTCTTGGTTTTGTGCCACAACTGCCTTTAAATCATCCACATTAAACGCCTGTACGTTTGTCATTTCATTGACATTTGCATGGACATTGCGAGGTACAGAAATATCAATCAGCATCAAAGAGCGATTGGGGTCTAAAACCATTTCTAACTTAGCACGGTCAAGAATAGGTTCCGTCGCTGATGTACTTGTAAACACTAGATCGCATTCAGAAATCACTGTTGTCATTTCCGAAAGCAAGCAAGTTCTAATAGATTCTTCAGGGAACTGCTTTGCCAATTCCTCAGCACGTCCGAGAGAGCGATTTAAAATACAAATTCTGTTATTCCCTTTAGACAGCAAGTGTTGTACCAGCAACCGCGACATTTTACCAGCACCAAGAATTGCCACTTGACAAGCTGCTAAATTGTCCAACTTCATTTGTGCCAGTTCAACAGCAGCCGAACTAATGGAAACCGCACCCGTACCAATACTAGTTTCGCTACGCACTCGCTTGCCAGCAGTCAGGGCTTGTTTGAATAATCGATTCAAAATTGTTTTAATACTCTGATATTGCTGTCCCAGTTTGTGAGTATTTTTCACCTGAGCTAGAATTTGACCTTCTCCAAGAACAAGACTATCCAATCCAGCAGCAACACGCAGTAAATGCATCACAGCATCTTGATGCAGCAAGACAAACAAATGTTGGCGTAAAGAAGGTACAAGCAATTTGCTATGTTCCGAGAGAAATTGAGTCACCTCACGAATACCCTGTTCTGTTTCTTGGGTAACGACATAGATTTCCAAACGATTACAAGTGCTTAGTATTGCGACTTCTTCAATATGGGGATAGCTGAGCAGCTGATTTGTTGCGCTTTCAATTTGTGGTTCTGGAATACTCAACTTTTCCCGCACTTCAACAGGGGCTGTTTTGTGGCTTAACCCCACTACCGCTATATGCATAGTTGTCATTTCTTATGTGGTGTTTATTATTCGTTAATAGCTAATAGCTAATAGCTAATAGCTAATTGTTTATTTTCATTAGCCATTAGCCATTAGCCATTAGCCATTAGCCATTAGCTAATAACTATCTCAATTGCAGAGTTTTTGGCTCATCAAACAAATGGATTGTATCGACAAACCGGGCAGTGCGGGACTGGCTGGAAATAACCAAGCTTTGAGTCCTAGCGCCGCCGTGGAAGAAGCGAACACCATCCATAAGGGTTCCTGGGGTAATACCGCAAGCAGCAAACAGGACAGTTTGACCGGAAGCCAATTCATCAGCGTTGTAAACTCGATCTGGGTCTGTGATGCCCATTTCATTGAGTCGTGCGATGTTACCTTCTTTGCTCTCTCCAATCAAACCAGTTTTTACGACTTCTGGATCGTAAATCAGTTGTCCTTGGAAATGCCCACCCAAACAACGTAAAGCCGCTGCGGAAATAACGCCTTCAGGCGCAGCACCAATACCCATGAGAGCATGAATGTTAGTACCAGCAAAAGCGCAGGAAATGGCAGCAGAAACGTCACCATCGCTAATTAGCCTGACTCTAGCCCCTGCTTGACGGATTTCTTGAATGAGTTCCTTGTGGCGGGGACGATCCATAACGACGACTACTAATTCATCTACAGAACGGTCTAAGCACTCGGATAAGATTTTGAGGTTCTGAGTGGCAGACTTGTTAATATCAACATGACCGCGAGCTTGAGGTGGTGCTGCTAACTTCTTCATGTAAAAGTCAGGAGCAGCAAATAAACCGCCTTTCTCAGAAATTGCTAACACTGCCATTGAGCCGTTCTGACCGTAAGCAACCAGGTTAGTACCTTCACAGGGGTCAACAGCAATGTCAATTTCAATTAATTCATCGGGGTTGCAATAATCTTTGGCATCTGAACGGGTACAGATACCAACTTCTTCCCCAATGTAAAGCATAGGAGCTTCATCGCGTTCGCCTTCGCCAATCACGATGCGACCGCGCATATAAATTTTATTCATCCGTTCCCGCATAGCTTCCACAGCCACTTGGTCAGCAGTGTTCTTCTCACCTTTGCCCATCCAACGGGAGGAAGCAATGGCGGCTTGCTCAACAACCTCAATAATTTCTAACCCAAGTGTATTTTCCACAAACTCTGCCCTCTCAATTGCTTGGTATTACGTTGTTCTGTGAAATCTATTTCAGTTTTCAAGTCTACCAAACGGCGGATACTTGTGGAAAATAGTATCAACTTCCGTCTATGTTAAGTTTTGCGTCTAAGGTGGAGTTAGTGGTTAGTAGTTAGTGGTTAGTGGTAATTTTTAAATAGTAACATCCCCAAGTTATTTTAAGTATTAATACTTATATTAGGGAAAATCCTAGTTCGTTGAAAGCTTTTCCTAGGCAATAATATTGAAGCCAATTCATCCGTTCCACTTAAATTTTTTTAAATCCAAAGCGTAAAATTATTAACTGGTAACTGGTCACCGATCGCTGGTCACTGTTCACTGGTGATAACATACATAAAAAACTGTTAAATGACGAACAATGGTAAACTTTCTTAACTCTCTCTTAGGTCGCCATCCAGAATCCATTAAAGCAAATGTAGAAATCTATACCTGGCAAACTTGCCCGTATTGTATCCGTGCCAAATTGCTTTTGTGGTGGAAAGGAGTAAACTTCACCGAATACAAAATTGATGCTGATGAAACTGCTAGAGCAAAAATGGCAGAACGTGCTAACGGACGCCGCACAGTACCTCAAATTTTTATCAACAATCAACATATTGGTGGTTGTGATGATATTTACGAATTGGATACAAAGGGTCAATTAGATTCTTTGCTCGCTCAACCTGTAACATTATAAAGCTAATAAAAATTGATAATTATGATATACGTATATTTACAGGTGCTTATGCAGTGAGTTTAGAGAGAAGAAAACTATGCAAGAAAAAGTATTAAAAATGGCAGTCTTCGTCGCAGTATCCCTTTTGATACCAGCCTGCGCTGAAGAGCCTTCTCAAATTTTCACTGGAACACAGCAAGCAATTAAACAAGGCTCTCAATCTCATTCCACTTCCAAGTTGGCTGTTGCTAAAGCAGAATTTGGTCTTGTAAAAGTCAACCCGCAAGATTACAAAGTTTCTTTTACACCTACTAACAAAGTGCCATTAGAAAATGAAACGGCTTATGGATGGCGCATTCAACTAAAGGGCTATCAAGGTCAAGTGACATGGCGTGAAGTTTATCGATTGCCAAAAGCAGCACAAAATTGGGGACCTCCTGCTAGCGCTGAATTTTCAGTATCGGGAGACAAAACACAAGCAACAACACTACGTACTGTCTACACAAAAAATGGTGTTATTGGAAATACGTGGACTGTATCACCGGGCGATCCTTCTGGAAAGCACACTATAGAAGTTTTTGTCAATAATATTCAAGTAGGGAAGTTTGAGTTTAATTTGGTTAGTTGATAGTTGATAGTTGATAGTTGATAGTTGATAGTTGATAGTTGATAGTTGATAGTTGATAGTTGATAGTTGATAGTCGATAGTTGATAGTTGATAGTTGATAGTTGATAGTCGATAGTTGATAGTAGAACAACCAACAACCAACAACTAACCACTAACCACTAACAACTAACAACTAACAACTAACAACTAACCACTAACAACTAACAACTAACCACTAACAACTAACCACTAACCAAAATGTTAATTAAACATTTAGATTATCTAACACACCAAAAATGGATGAGTCGCGCTCTAGACCTTGCACTCTTAGCAGGTGATGCAGATGAAATCCCAGTAGGTGCTGTTATTATTGATTCATCAGGGAATTTAATTGCAGAAGGTGAGAACAGAAAGGAGCGTGACAAAGACCCGACATCTCATGCAGAAATTCTTGCTATTAGGAAAGCATCCCAAAGGTTACAAACTTGGCGTCTAAACCAATGTATCCTGTACGTGACTTTAGAACCTTGTCCTATGTGTGCCGGTGCAATTTTGCAGGCGCGTGTGGGTCTTTTAGTGTACGGAGTTGACGATCCAAAAACTGGGTCAATTCGTACTGTTAGTAACATACCCGATAGCGCTGTTTCCAATCACCGACTGCGCGTCATTGGAGGGGTTCTAGAATCTAGCTGTCGTCAACAATTGCAAGCTTGGTTTGCTCATCGGCGACAGGTTTCTAGCTAAAGGACAGAGGTAAAACTGTCCAATTGGTACTACTCAAGTCACGGAAGAAAATCTACGGTGTATCTAATAGGAGTTTCGATCGCATTTTACCTAACAGTTAGCAGCCACCGTCATGATTGAGCAACAGTCTTCCTTGAATCCATCCTGTAACATATCAATTACTATGCCAGCAAACCCTCAAGTGGCTCATTCTACTACCTCTCGGGTTTGTCCTTGGCTTAGCCCAATAATGTATTTACTAGGACGGCATTTTCTCATGCCACTTTTCTTTGGACGAATTAAAATTACCGGACAAGAAAATCTTCCTAAAACAGGTCCCGTTATCCTTGCTCCTACCCATCGGGCGCGGTGGGATGCTTTACTTATACCTTATGTTGCAGGTCGATGTGTGACAGGTCGAGATTTGCGCTTCATGGTGACTATCAGTGAGTGCCAAGGTCTTCAGGGTTGGTTTGTTCGCCGGATGGGCGGCTTTCCTGTCGATCCTCAACGCCCATCAATTTCTACTCTCCGTCATGGCGTAGATCTTCTTCGGGATGGAGAAGCTGTAGTGATTTTTCCAGAAGGTGGTATTTTCCGCGATGATAAGGTTCACCCCCTAAAACCAGGTATTTCTCGTTTGGCTTTAAGTGCTGAATCTAGCGGTAAGCCGGGGGAGGCGGCGCTGCCATGCGATAAGCTGGGTACAGCTTGCGCCAAAGGCGAACGCAGTCTCGGTGTTAAAATTGTACCAATCGCCATTAACTATAGCCAACCATTACCCAGTTGGGGTACAGACGTAACTATTCACATTGGTCGTCCGATAGAGGTAAAAGATTATACTAATGGTTCTGTTAAACAAGAAGCCAAACGCCTCACAACCGATTTAACAAAGGCACTTCAAAAATTGAATCACCAAGAAGCAGAACTTAGCCAACACGCATTTGCGGAAATTGCTAATAGCTAATGGCTAATGGCTAATGGCTAATGGCTAATGGCTAATGGCTAATGGCTAATAAAAAACTGGTAAATGGTAGTACTAGCACTGTGGGAACTTGATTTTATTGATTTTCAGTCTAAATCAAAGAGAGCTTTACTTTGTGAAAGTACAAAACAGAGTTAAGATACCCGAAGTTTCAATACGTGTTTTATTGAGTTAGTACTCCACTTTACCCCATGAAATTTTTTCTCCATGTTCCTTTAATTCGCCTCACTTCTCTAGCAGGGGTGCTAGCTTTGTGCTTGCTATCACCTGTTGCTGCTCAAGTAGAACTTCCTGGGAGTTCTAACCAAGTCCAACCAATCGATCCCAACGATCCCAATACCCTTCGTCCAACAGGGCAAAATAACAGCTTATTAAGCATTGACGGAGGAAAGCGTCTGATGACAGAGGCAAGCAACGCAGTCTCTTCTCAAAACTATGACGCAGCCGCTAAAAAACTTCAAGAAGCCAGAATCGTTTTTAATCAGCTATCCAATTTTTATCAGGATTTGAACTCTAGCTTCTCAGGAATTGACAACAGAGTTGCTGATGCTCAGCGTAAAAAGGCACTGGAAACAGCTCAAATGAGAGATGAAGCAACTTACCAGCTTGCACTCGTACATCGAGCACAAAATAAACCAGAGTTAGCTGTACCGTTACTAATTCAAATCGTTAAAAGTCAAAACCCCACACGGGATTTAGGCAAAAAAGCTTATCAGCAGTTATTGGAGTTGGGTTTTGTGGATACTCCAGCGCGAGGTGGTGGTACAACCTCTTCTACCTCTTCCCCCACCAAAAAGTAATCAAATTCCGACCATGGATGTGTTCTTCATGGTCGGAAAATTTTTGACAAATAAAATTTGCTATTATATAATTAATAATTTATTAATTTCAGAAAACACCTACAGGCTGGAAGTCTGTGGTCACACAAACGAACCCTCCGATAAGGAGATAGGGGAGTTCCCTCCGTTATAGCACCTGCCGTGGGAATTTTACTCGCCAAGGTTTCCAAAAAATATCAGTCGCAACAGTTAAAATCCGTAATAGGAATACTAAATAAAGTAGGGTTCTCAAAAATCGCGATGATTAGTCCGCAGCAAGTTGAGGAAATGATTAAGGCTGAACTGCCAGATGCCGTAGTTCAAGTGCAAGACTTGACTGGAGGCGGTGACCACTATCAAGTCACTGTCGTGTCATCGCAGTTTGCAGGTAAAGGATTGGTGCAACAACACCAGTTAGTTTACAGTGCGGTACGGCAAGCTATGTCTACTGAAGCTATTCACGCCCTAGCACTCAAAACCTATACTCCGGATAGTTGGCAAATAGCTCATGGCTAATGGCTCATGGCTAATGGCTCATGGCTAATGGAAAAAACAATTAGTGATTAGCGATTAGCAATTAGCAATTAGCAATTAACAATTAAACCAAAAATAAGTTAGGAAATAACGAGACAATGACTCCAGAACTCAAAGAGCGAATTGACAGTTTAGTAAAGCAAAACAAAATTTTAGTGTTCATGAAAGGAACCAAACTCATGCCCATGTGTGGTTTCTCCAACAATGTTGTTCAAATACTGAACACATTAGGTGTTCCTTTTGAAACAATTAATGTACTGGATGATTCTGATGTGCGCCAAGGGATTAAGGAATACTCTAATTGGCCGACGATCCCTCAGGTCTATATCAATGGTGAGTTTGTAGGTGGTTCGGACATCTTACTTGAACTCTACCAAAAAGGTGACTTGCAGCAAATGGTAGAAGTCGCATTGGCTTCTTAGAAGGGAATACGGGTTAGGAGTTAGGGAATTGGGAAGATGAAGAGCGACTACATTCTGGACTCACTTCCCCAATCCAAAATCCAAAATCCAAAATCCAAAATCCAAAATCCAAAATCCAAAATCCAAAATCCCTCAGCAGATTTTTCAAACCAGAGTTTGCTGAGGGGGATAAACTTAGCTAAAAAAATATCTCTAAAATTCTCCAAAATTTATATTCACTGCTACATGGTAACAAAGCAGATAATATGCTATAATTATCTGCGTTGATTTAAGATTGCTGCTGATACCTGCACCCAGCGTTAGTAGTAATCTGGTTGGGGCTGTGTTTGTGTCATTGTGAAGTTTGAAACATCGTGTAAGTAGCGGCTTGCTTCCTCCTCTAAGCGATGAATCAGATACGGTTCAATGGCATTACCGTGACGCAGCGCGGCTAGATAGCCATCCAAATACATCCGCATATCATCCATGCGATAACCGCGATTCCATAGCTCGACGAAGGCGTCGGTTAGTCTTTGGTAATAGCGGATGGTTTGTGTGTCTTGGAGCATAACGGCTGTTGAAATTTGTTTGGAAAAAAAATTGTAGTCGATCTAAAACCAGATGTGAAGTCTCACCTCTAGTTTTGCACTGGCTAATGGGTGTTGATATCTTCCTCTTTGGGGAAACCCCAAGAGCTAGCTACAAATTATTTAGATCCTATTCCAAAAATTAGGGAATAGGGTTAACTGGTAAGTTATTGTTATAATTCAAGGGAACAACGGCATAAGTCATGTTGGGGGGTAGAGTACATTAGTAGGAGATTCTTTGCTATTTGTTGCGATCGCAGGATCGGTAAGCAGCACTCTATCCATAGCAGGCTATTTCACAAAAAGTGGTTTTGATAAGTCTAACAAAAATTTAAGAATATTACTAATGTGGCTTGTAACAAGGCATTGATTAAGCACTTTGCCCGTATAAGTATTGGTAAATTTGAAGCTAATAGCAATTGAAGTAACAAGGGTTACAAAACCTAGGACATATGCTTTGTTACCTTGAAAGTCATACATAATAAGGGGTCTTGCCACCGTGGGTTCGGTTTGTATTGAAATCGTTGAGGGAAATCCCCATCTGAGGTCACTGCTAGGCTGGCACTTGCAACAACTGGACTATCGGGTGCATCAAGCTGCAAGTATATATCAAGCTAGGGAAGTATTTTTAAGCAACCAGCCAACACTAGTGATTCTTGATGCCGACTTACCTGATGGTGATGGCATTGAGTTTTGTCGTTGGTTGCACCGTCAGCAGCAGCCTTTGATTCTGATGCTATCTGCGCGAAGTAATGAGGCTGACATAGTTGCTGGGCTAAAAGCAGGGGCAGATGATTATCTCAGCAAACCTTTTGGGATGCAGGAATTTTTAGCACGAGTGGAAGCACTCATTCGTCGAAAACGCACACCTGTTGCACCTGCTTATCTAGATTATGGTGCTTTGCAAATTGACCTGGTACAGCGTCGAGTTCGTTACCAAGGTGAGTTCATTGACCTAACACCGCAAGAATTTAGTTTGCTTTATGTTTTAGCGCAAGCTGGAGGAGTGCCTTTGAGTCGGTCAGAACTTTTGCGCCGTGCTTGGCCTGATGCGATCGATAACCCCCGCACTATTGATACACACGTTTTATCCTTGAGGAAAAAAGTGGAATTAGATCCACGCCAACCAAGTTTAATTCAAACTATCCGTAATGTGGGTTACAGATTTAATATGGAAGTTCTTAACGCTAACAATCCACAATCAACAACAAAAATACCTAAGGAACGATTTCACAATCAACGTTCGACGGTTAGTAGTTAGTTGTTAGTGGTTAGTGGTTAGTGGTTAGTGGTTAGTTGTTAGTTGAATTAATGACAAATGACCAATGACACTTGACAAATAACTAAAATTCAAATTCGTCTTGAGCTTTGGCTTTTGTTAAATTCTCTTTTACGTTAGCCCAATTGATATGGGGTTCTTTTTGATTGCTTATTAAGCGACCCTGCTGTAAATATAACAAGCACGTACAGAACCCCTGGCATAGATCCAGTTGGTGATTTACCATCACGATAGTTGTTTGCTGGTTTTGAGCAAGCTGGCACAGAACTTGCACCAAATCTTCTGCCCTGGCAGCATCTAGGGCTGATGTTGGTTCGTCTAATAACAAAATTTTTGGTTGAATGACTAAAGCACGGGCAATTGCCACAAGTTGTCTTTGTCCTGCTGAAAGTTGTACCTCAGCCCGCCCCAACCAATCATCTGGAATTTGTAACTGTTCTATCCAATGTGTTACACGTTGTTGAATGGTCTGTTTGGATAAACCTCGTAAAATTAGGGGATACGCCAACGCTTCTCTCACTGTCATCCCCAAAAGTTTGGATTCTTGTGGTACTAATGTGACTGATGAACGAAGCTGTAATACGGGAATTTGACGATATTCTTGATTTTCTAGATAAATTTTGCCACTAGAATATTCGCTTAAACGGTTCAACACGCGTAATAAATAAGTTTTGCCTGCACCAGACGCTCCAGTAATAGCTATGCGATCGCCCTCAAATACCTCAAAAGAAATATCCTTTAGTATGGGGTACCCTAACTGTTCGCCTTTTTTCTGAGTTTTCAATCTAGCAAACAAGCTGACTTGTTCCAAGCGCAGTAGTACTTTGGGAGTAGGTTGTCCCATTTGCGAGTCTTGCTGAGTTTCCAATTTTAACCTTATCTGTAATATTTTTTTGTTATCTCACGCCAAGACGCGAAGACGCAAAGAAAAAGTTAGCGTCTTTGCGTCTTCGCGTGATGCTTATTTTATGCCAACTCCAGCAACAGCTGTAGTAATTGTCCAGGCATCAACTAATAACAGCAGTAATGTAAATCCCAATAAAATCAAATACATCCAAGGTTGAGCCAAAGGATATACATCTGCTGTGTCTATTCCCGTTTTTTCTTGGACAATTTGAACTAAACGGGCAAATCCCACGATACGCATTGGGAGTAAATACGCTTTACCATCCTCAGAGAGAAAATAGTAAACTAGCCCGCCTTGTCCCGTGGTACGGGGTTTTAAGCTTTTAACCTCTGCCCAAGGTAAAGACCATCCTTTGCGAAAAAAACGCGGTACCCATTTAGGATAAGTAACCTGAATTCCTTGGTCATCGACAATCACACGTTCGCTTAATGCTGCGTATAAGGCTATCAACCCGATAGCAATGCCTACCCACAGCAGTGCTGGTGGTATAGGCGCATCTGTAACTTGCGCTAAGAAAGGCAATGGTGTAGTCAGTGCTACGTATAAAGCTAAAAGAGTGATTCTAATTAAGGGCGAGAGACGAAAAGTAGAGGATGATTCCATTTTTGGATTTGGCTTGCTATGACACTCCTAATCCCACACTAGCTAAAAACGAGCGCTTTCATAATATGGTTCCACAGAGCAACCCAAGACTAAGGTAAATACTTTTGTACTACATTCCATCCAGTCAGAGACACCCAGACAAAAGCAAAGAACAGAACGATGTTGGTTCCAACATGGAGGCGCTTAACCCAAGGACGTTTGGTATGAATCAGCAAAGCGCTTCCTGCGGAAAGTAAAACCAGTAAAACTACGATAACTCCTGCATAAAGATGTGGAGAATGACCCAAAGAACCGAAGTGACCGAGAGTGCCAATAATGCCAATCAGCAACAGCAGCAGTACTAAACTTACCATACAACCGCCGATGAGCAAGTGAAGAGCGCGTATATCCGTATTATCTGTAGAACCCTGAAAGATAAAAGGAAGACGTTCTGATGTTCTGTGAAAAAACATCCAAACTCCCGTAAATGCTAGCAGCATATAAGCCAGTAACGACAAGCCCATCGACCATGCTGCTATTTTCCATAACCAGATAAAAGAAGGTAGATCCATATTTAATGGGGACTAGGGACTAGGGACTAGGGACTGGGAATTGGAGACAAGGGGATAACAAAAACAATTTAATTGCTGCTCTATCCCCTATCCCCTATCCCTTATCCCCTATCCCCACAAATAAAAGGGCTGCTGAGTACAGCAACCCTCAAACTAAGCAAATTTGTTTTCTTAATCAACGGATACTAAACCAGCGACGTTTAAGGATTTTATAGAATCTCCGGTTTTTGTATGAATGGATTGAACAATTGGTTTTTTATGAAAAGGATCTATTTCTGACTGAGAGTTTGTTGCTAACTCGTAATTGCTAGCTTCACTAATGACAAGGCGATTGCACGGAATTCTATCCGATAAAATTGCACTAGCCATCATACCCGTATGAATCTCTAAGTGAGCTTCTCTAGGTGCTTCAAACACTAACCGTTGTCCGGGAAAAACAACCCTTTCAAAGTACCAATTAGGAATGTTTGATATGCGTGCCACTTGTATTTTACTTGTGGCATTCACGTAGCAGCAGAAAAGTGTAGCCGATTGCTCGGATGGTAGAGGATCTAGTATTTGAGCCATAACTGCTGAGGAGCTTTATTTACGCCACTATTTTATATTACATCACATAAAGCTAACACCGATTGATCCCCATATGCTGTAACTCCGACTACCATATGAACTTTTACACACGATCTCTATCTTAAGGTATGCCAGAGATATGAAAAATTTGTAAAAATTTATGCCTTTTATGCAATTCTACATTATACGCAAGCAAATACGATCTCCGTATCTCTTAAAAATTAAATATAGCCATGCTCTAATTGTCTGTTTTGTAGCTGAACTCTACAAGCAACTACTGTGGATCGTTGGATTTCTTAAATGAGCGGGGATGTTATTGTAAAGATATAAATATATTTTTTTCGCTCTTCTATGTCTAAAGGCTATGCGTCCAAATCAATGACTGGTGACCAGTGACTGTTGAATTCTCATCCTAATTAAGTTAGGAAATTTGAATATAGCAATCCTAAATCATTCATGAAAAATTGAACTACGTAGGTAGGGCTAAAGCCCACCACTTATTGTATTTGG
>NZ_WJFC01000009.1 GCF_009725235.1 Scytonema sp. UIC 10036 | reverse complement strand
TGTTTGAAAAGTCATGATTGATGTATCAAATATTTTTTACCCCACCCTAACCCTCCCCTTATAAAGGGGAGGGAACTCAATTTCTCTTATTTCCCCCCTTTATAAGGGGGGACTAAGGGGGGTAATCATGTTAGGATTGCTGTTGTTGCCCCACAAGACAATAACTGTGCTTCGTGTTCTGAAATTTGTTCTAACTCTGTTAAAATCCGATCAATATCGTCACTATTCATTTGTGCAGCCTGGTTTTGCACAATGATTACAACGAGGTCTGCTATAGTAGGCGTTTCAAACAAGCTACGCAAAGATATTTCTACATCGAAGGCTTTACGTATGCGGGAGATGATTTGGGTAACCATCAAAGAATGCCCTCCTAAATCAAAAAAATTGTCATGAATACCAACTTTTTCAAGTCCAAGAACTTCAGCCCAAATTTCAGCTAATGTTTCTTCAACCGGGTTGCGGGGAGCTACAAAAGCTTCTTCTAAATCAGGGCGTGTAAGATTAAGTACGGAGAGCAATCGACGATCTAGCTTGCCGTTGGGTGCCAGTGGTAAAGCCTCCAACATTGTGAAGACGGATGGGATCATGTACTCAGGTAAAGTTTTTCTTAAGAAACGACGTAGTTCATTAACTGTGGGAGTTTGTCCTGTTTTAAGGACTAGGTAAGCCACTAAGCGTTTGTCAGTGACATTATCGTTTTGAACCAAGACTGCAACAGACTGAATACACTGATGTTGAGACAAAGCTGTTTCAATCTCACTCAACTCTATTCGGTAACCACGAAGTTTTACTTGATGATCGATACGCCCTAAGAACTCAATGTTCCCATCCGGCAAATAACGAGCTAAGTCACCAGTTTTGTATAAACGTGCTCCTGGTTGTTTACTAAATGAATTGGGTATGAGTTTATCAGCGGTCAGATCTGGGCGGTTAATATAACCTCTAGTTAGACCAATACCACCAACGTATAGTTCGCCTGACTTACCAATAGGGACAGGCTGGAGATAAGAATCTAGTAAATATATTTGTGTGTTGGCAATAGGGCGACCAATGTGTAGAGTAGACCAAACTTCCTGGTTCTCTGTGCTTATAGGAAATGTATGGAGTGTTGATGTAACTGTTGCCTCAGTTAGACCGTAAACATTGATAAAAGGTACACCAAACTTCTGCCAGGTTACAAATTTTTCTAAAGAGATGTTATCGCTGCCAACAATGATCGAGCGAAAAGAGGCAGGTAATTGTTTTTCTGAAAGAGATAGCTCATCAACCCACTGATGCCAGTAGGCTGCTGGCAGTTCCATCAGAGTTATACTCTCTTTTTCTATTATCTCTAGGAGATACCTGCAGGAAGTTAACGACTTTTCATTTTGGAGTACGATAGTAGCGCCGCTTAACCACGTAGGGAAGATTTCTTCTACTGAAACGTCAAAGCTTATTGAAGCAAATTGTAAAACCCTATCGTCGCATTGCAAATTAAACTGCTTCATGATAGCGAGAGTATAGTTCACCAAAGAGTTGTGACTAATGAGTACTCCCTTTGGTGTACCTGTTGATCCGGAAGTATAGATGACATACGCTAAATTCTCAGGTATAACCTCATTTATCAAGTTTTCTCCCTGCTCTTGACCTATCCTCTCCCAATCCGTATCAATACAAATGATACGTGCTTTATGAGCGGTAAAGCTTTTGGACAAACACTCCTGAGTCAGGAGGACACAAACCTGAGCATCCTCTAGCATAAAGGCTAAACGTTCTTGTGGGTAAGCGGGGTCAAGAGGTACATAAGCGCCGCCAGCTTTGAGGATACCCAGTAGTGCAACCAACATCTCTAAAGAGCGCTCCATGCAGACGCCAACGAGCACCTCAGGACCAACACCTAGGGTTTGCAGATGGCGAGCCAGTTGATTGGCACGAGCATTGAGTTCGTGGTAAGTGAGTTGTTCGTCAGCAAAAACGGCGGCAATAGCATCAGGAGACTGCTGTTGTTGCGCCTCCAAGAGGTGATGAATACAAGCATCTTCTGGATAAGAAGCTTGGGTGTGATTCCATTCTACTAACAGTTGATGACGCTCATCACTCGGCAGGAGGGGGATGTTCGAGAGACGTTGTTCTGGAGCCGCAACGATACCTTCAAGCAGGGTTTGGAAATGTCTCAGTATGCGGGTGATGGTAGTCGCATCAAACAGGTCGCTGTTGTACTCCATTGCTCCCCGTAATTCCGCGTCTGTCTCTTCCATGACCAGTGTCAGATCGAACTGTGCGGTGGTTGTGGGTGGATTGAGCAACTGCAATTGCAACCCGGGCAGTGTTAAGGTCTCCTGTGGGGCGTTTTGCAAGGCAAACATCACCTGGAACAATGGATTGTGGCTGAGATGTCGTTCGGGCTGTAGTACTTCCACCAACTGCTCAAAGGGCATCTCTTGATGGGCATACGCTCCTAAGGTCACCTCCCGTACCCGCGAAAGCAATTGTTCAAACGTTGGGTTACCTGAGAGGTTAGTTCGCAACACAAGTGTGTTGACGAAAAATCCAATTAATCCCTCAGTTTCAAGGCGGGTACGGTTTGCGATCGGCGAACCGACAACAATATCTTCAACTCCAGTGTAGCGTTCCATCAGAGTCTGGAACGCTGCCAGCAGGGTCATGAATAATGTGACTTCATGTTTGTGGCTGAGTGCTACGAGTGAAGTATACAGGTTTTTTGGAAGTGTAAACGATTGGTGTGCGCCTCGGAAGGACTGCACGGCAGGGCGTGGTCGGTCTGTGGGCAATTCCAATATGGGCGGCGCGCTCGCTAGATGTTGCTGCCAGTAGGTCAATTGCCTCTGTCGCACTTCCCCTTGTAGCCATTCACGCTGCCAGTGGGCGTAGTCGGCGTACTGTATGGGGAGTTCTTTGAGTGGCACCGGGAAGCCGGCGCAAAAGGCTTGGTAGAGTATCGTTATCTCGCGAATCAGTACAGATGTGGACCAGCCGTCGCTGATAATGTGATGCATCGTTAGCAGTGCCACACACTCCTGTTCGTCTAGTTGTAATAAAGTTGTTCGCAGCAACGGCCCTTGAGCAAGGTCGAATGGCTTTTGTGCTTCTGCTGCCGCCACATTCATTGCTTTGGCTTCTCTGTGGGTTTTTGACAACTGCCGCAAATCGATCACCTTTGTTGTCAAGTTAACATTGGGAGAAATGACTTGCATTGGTTGCCCTTCTACTGTAGTGAAGGTCGTCCGCAAGGCTTCGTGTCGCCGCACAATTTCACAAAGGCTTTGTTGCAGCGCCACTTCGTTGAGCCTACCTGTAAAGCGCACTGCCACAGAAATGTTGTAAAACGTGCTTTTCGGTTCTAGCTGATGAAGGAACCATAGTCGCTCTTGAGCAAATGATGTATTGAACAAGAAAACTTTGTCTGCCATTGTGCTATCTTCCTGTTTTATTGCTAAACTTTTTGACTTCAAAAACTATTAAACGGGATTTTAACCGTGTACCACTTCCAACTCTGATTTTTACGTTGATTCTGATTTAAAGTTAACCCTATGGAAAGCCATGTCTATTAAACTGATACGGAAAATTAACGATGCTCTAGTAAAGCTACCCGAATACCAAGCCCAATAAACACACATCCAGCCACCCAATGCAACTTATTAGCTAGTCTAGGCTTCTTACGTAACCAATTTCCAATACTACTTGCAAAATAGCCAACAAAGCTAAAAACACTGAAGGTAACTAGCATAAAGATCCCACCTAAGAGCAGCATTTGCATGGCGACTTTGCCATGAGTAAAATTCACAAACTGTGGCAGAAATGCTAGAAAAAAGAGTGTGACTTTAGGATTAAGTACATTTGCAACAATACTTTGCCAGAAAATCTTCAGCGATAACTTATCATCCTGCTGTTGCTGAAGCAAGAAGTTACTCTTAGCGGTGAACAACTTTATACCTAAATAGACGAAGTATAAAGCTCCAGCATATTTTACTACTTGAAATACGAATGCTGAGGAGCTAATTAGCGCTGACAAACCGACTACTGCAAAAGTAGTATGAACAATCACGCCAATGCTGAATCCTAAGGCTGCGAGAAACCCTGCACGTTTTCCCTGTGCAATACCACAAGTGATGACATAAATAATGTCTGGTCCAGGCGTAATAGTAAGTATAAACGAGGCGCTGGCAAACACAACTATGGTATTAAAACTCAGCATTGCAATAACATTTTTCTAGCAATAATTTTTTTAGCAATATGACGTAATATCATATCACTTTTAGCAGAAACTTTAAAATCATAGCTTATTTCAGTTTGAAAAGGCTAATACCAATTTAATATGAAGCTGCACATTATTTTTACCCCTCCTAACCTCCCCTCATAAAGGGGAGGAAAAGAAATTTCCTGTTTCCTCCCTTTATAAGGGGGGACTAAGGGGGGTAAGGAGAGATGCCACAGATCGTAGAGTTTTTTCTATGCATCTTCATCTGAAAACGGTATAAGTTTGATGGAAGTGTTAAAATTGCCAGTAGATTTATGCAAGTAGCCAAAAAGTTGAAATGTGTCAATTTGACATATTTGGATATCGCCGCCTCAGCCCTTTACCTCCTGACTCAGGACGAGAGCTTCTCAATTGGTATTACCTGGTAGAAAATCTGTTTAAAGCGTTTTATCAAAAAGGTATTGAGACCAGTACACGTTGGCGTAAGTCATGTTCCCATCTCACAACTTAATTTTGACTATAAGTTTGACTCGTAAAAAAGGGCTCTTTATTTATGCCATGCGGTACTACAGCAGTCCTAAATGATTTACAAACACCTCTTCCTTGTCCTCCTTGTCTTCCTTGTCTCCCTTGTTTGGATCTCAAATAGGATTGCTATAGTAGCTTAATCTCATTCTTTATTTTTATTTTTTATAGTAATATAAAAGGAATCATTGCTAACTTACCATCACTAGTAGGTTCCAATTGGAGCCGCTTAATTATTCAGTATTCATCCATGATATCAGAAGTATTTCTACCGCAAGAGGCAGCCTTAGGAGACTCTATCCCTCAGCTTGGGCTAACAGAGCATAAGGACTTGACCGGGTTCCCTTCACCAACTCCTATTAATTTTAGAGAATCTGCTAGCACCTCTAAGTTAGAGGAATTCTTCGCTCAGAACTTTGATAGCACAGAAAGTTTTAACAGTAGCGCAACAGACTTAACGTTATTGAAACAAAATACAGATTATGTTTCAATCGCATCTCAATTTCCCAGTTCAGGGACTATCGACGACCCACTAGCTGGAATCGCTGGAATTAATTATGTCACTGACCTAAGCGCCAATAGTCTGATAGAAGCAGAGAATGGAGTTCAAGAAAAATTTTTACTTGGCAGTTCTAATTATGAGGATCTGTATACTGATACCAGCGACAATATCTTTTCTTTAAGTTTCCCAGAACTGACGGATAAAGTGGAAGTGTGGCGTGAGCCTACAGGAATTGCTCATATCCAAGCACAAAATGAGAAAGACCTGTTTTTCGCTCAAGGCTTCGTCCATGCTCAAGATCGTTTTTGGCAAATGGATTACCAGCGCCGTTTTGGTACTGGTCGGCTTGCAGAAGTATTGGGAGAAGATGCGCTAACACAGGACATTTATATACGCAGTATTGGGCTTTATCAAGCAGCAGAGTCTGCTTATGAAAACTTATCTCCTGAAGCAAAACATATCGTAGATACTTACTCTGCCGGGGTGAACGCATACCTTAATACTGCCTCAACTCTCTCCCCACAGTTCGATCTACTAGATTATAAGCCTGAATCTTGGCAACCAGTAGATGTTTTAGTTACAAGTAAAATAAACAGCCTTAATCTCTCGGCTGACTTGAATAGAGAGCTAATATATTCTCGACTCCTAACTTTAGGGCTAAGTTTTGAGCGTATTCAAGAACTGTTTCCCTCTTATCCTGAGAATGCTTTTACTATTCTCCAGCCTGAAGACCTCAATCAATTAGATTTAAACGTAAAATCACTAAAGTCAGCAGATGCGTTCCAAGCATTACCTCAGGAAATACAAGCGGGGGAAAAAACTCTTCAATCATTAAACTTTACCCCTCCAGGCTCTTTAGCAGCTTCTAATAATTTAGTGATATCGGGAAATCGCACCACGACTGGTAAGCCAATACTTGCTAACGATCCACATTTACAATTGCAGACACCCTCAATCTCATATTTGACTCATCTAGAATCTCCTACCCTAGAGGCTATCGGAAACACGTTTGCAGGGCTGCCAGGAGTATTGATTGGTCGTAATAACGATATTGCTTGGGGAGTGACAAACACGACAATTGATGTACAAGATCTTTATATTCTTGAAGAAACAGCTGATGGACAGGGCTACTTCTACCAAGATCAAGTTCACCCTTATGAAGTGCGTTGGGAAACCATTGAGGTTAAAGATGCTGAAGCGGTTTCACTTCAAGTACGCTCCAGTATTTACGGTCCTGTAATCTCAGATGCTTTGGGCATAGACCAACCGCTGGCTCTGAGTTGGGTTAGTTTAGACTCGGTAGATCGCACCCTTGAATCTTACTTAAATATTAATCGGGCCAAGAATTGGGAAGAATTCAAAGTAGCATTGCAATCATACGTAGCTCCCAGTCAAAACTTTGTTTATGCTGATAATGAGGGCAACATTGGCTATTTTGCTTCTGGTAAAATTCCTATCCGTCAGTCAGGACACAGTGGACTTTACCCGGTAACAGGAACTGGGGAGTTTGACTGGCAAGGCTTTATTCCTTTTGAACAACTACCACAGGTTTTAAATCCAAAGTCAGGTTTTATCGTTACAGCAAACAACAAAATTACTCCATCAAACTACCCTTATGAAATTAATGGAGATTTTGACGAACCCTACCGAGCAGAGCGCATTCGCGAACTTATTTTAAATAAGGATAAGCTATCGATTGAAGATGTGCGGGAAATTCAGCTCGATCAAGTCAGCTTGCTCTACCGTGACTTCCGAACGGTTTTGGAGCGCCTTGACCCACTATCAGAACAAGCCCGTGTTTGGCGCGATCGCTTACTAGCGTGGGATGGAAATACCCAGCTGATGAGCGTAGAAGCCACAGTCTTTGGAACCTGGTATACTCAGCTCACTCAGCTTCCAGCAGCAACAGTAGGGCGAGAGTACTGGGATCAGCCTCGTTATCTCCTGTCAGCTATTTTGAATGGGGACCCAGCTTGCGATCAACCAGGAACAGCACCGGGATGTTTAGATGATGCTGCTCAAGCATTAGAAGAAGCTTTGAACCAGCTGGGAGAAACAGTGCCAACTTGGGGAGAAATTCATCAAGCTCGCTTTGCTCAATTGGCTCCAGTCTTACCCGAGGGAGATTTTCAAGTTCCCTTTGGTGGTGACCGTTTTACAATCAACTTGGGCTTTTACGATCCTATGACCTTTATCATGCCTGTAGGTTCTAGCTACCGCCAAATTGTTGATTTTGCTAACTTAGAGAATTCTCTGTTTATCACCCCTCCCGGTCAATCTGAAAACCCACTCTCCTCAAATTTCAACGATCAGCTACCGCTATGGCAGCAAGGAGAGTATTTGTCCATGAAGACAGAGGATTATCCCGTGGCCGAAGGGTTAATACTGAGAGGTAGTTAATATCCTGACATCGTCAATTCTACATTTCTTTAAAAAGATTATTAACATTTTTTATACTTTTCTTCTTCGTTCTTACAGCGTATTTTGACGAAGAAGGGAACAGGAAACGGGGAACAGGAAACAAGGATATTTTAGTTCCCTGTTTTTCATTTACTGTTAAAATTTTATACTCTTCATTTGCTCCTTCCATGTTCATTAGATAAGTGAAAAATCTGAGATTGCTTAACGCAGGCAATTCTCTAAAAAATACTATTTCTTTGGATAGATAAATTTAGTTTAAATTCAGTTTTCTGATATAACTCATGAGGATTAATGTAAAACTAAGATTGTAGAAGCAGTGTCATTAAAGGGAATGCAAGACGTTCTTAAAAATGAAGTGATTTAGGTTGCATGAGGAAATCGAGGTTTTATAAACCCCACTAATCCATGCATCCAAACCACGTTCCCATACGCCGAAGTCTGTATGTATCAAAATATTGAATTTTTCCAATTTCATCGGCATCAAGCAGAAGGGTAAAAATTCCTGCTCCAGGCTAGATATTTTGACCACTAATCTGGTTTATATCGCTTGATTGGATAAAATCGAGCTAAAAGCAAGCAAATTCCAACCTAGTGAGGTACAAAAATTACCCCCCTTTCATCCCCCCCTTACCAAGGGGGGATGAAAGGGGGGTGTACCTCATTAGACTGAGAAAGGCTATATAATTATTAATCAAGCATTGTTGCCTTCTAATATTTAGAAACTCAATGCACAACAGCTTGTTTAAATTTTAAATTAAAAAAAATTAACAAATTTTGGAATAAGTTTTGGGTAAAATATTGTTAAATTCAAGTACTATCTATATAGTCAATTTAATTTTGTAAAGCAAAATTAGCTGATAGTTTCGTTTAATTATTTTCAATTATACACTAAAAAAAATACAAAAAATTAACATTTTATTTATTTGAAATAATAAAATAATATGTATTATCAAGTGGTTAATTTTTAAGAAAGGTGGTAGATTTGATCTTAAGTCATAAACAGATAGTATTGTGAAGTGAAGATTCTTAAGCAATAAAACAGCAAGTAAATTCATGAATGGGATGTAAATCCTTTCATACAACTTAGCAAAGACTGATTGAGAAAGAGTAAGGAGAGATGATTATGAACGAACTTGTGCAACGATTATCGAAAGGAAATCACTCTGTTGAAGCAAGCCTACAACCTGATAAAACAGCCGAAGCTTTGAAAAAGTGTATTGATCGCGGATATGTTCATATCAAATTTACAGATACTAAAGGAGGTACTGACTTAGGGGTCAGACTTGAGCCAGCAGCATCCAATTTCAAAGAGGCTGACTTTGATCGCCAAATGGGGAAAGTCCATTTAGTTGGTAACTTAACTCTCAATTACGTGAAAGTTCGATGTATTGCAGATATTGACCTAGAAACGCTAAAAGGCAAAGGACATCTAGAAATCGTACAAGAGTAAGATCTACCTGTACTGTAGATTGCAGATTTTATATCAATAAACCTTTGCAAATGGAAATTTTCAACTTTTACAAGAAGTTCAACAACTTTCTTCAAATAAGCGTATGAATAGAGACGAAAGGGAAGACACTACAATCTACAAGGTTGTAGTTAATCACGAAGAACAGTATTCCATCTGGCCTGCCGAGCGAGAAAACCCTTTAGGTTGGCAAGATGTGGGCAAAAGTGGTCTTAAACCAGAATGTTTAGAATACATTAAGCAAGTGTGGACTGACATGAGGCCACTCAGCCTACGAAAGAGGATGGAAGAAGCCGCTTACAACAAAACAGTGTAGCTTTATTTGGTAAGCTGTCGCCTATAAAAGTTTGCACATTTTAAACTTTGAACAAAAGCGTCAAGCCATCTCATTAATCCATAGTGCAACTTATAGGCGTAACAGCTTATACCGTTTTCAGATGAAGATGCATAGAAAAAACTCCACCATCTGTGACATATCTCTTTACCCCCCTTAATCCCCCCTGACATCTATACTTTACCCCCCTTAATCCCCCCTTATAAAGGGGGGAAACAGGAAATTTCTTTTCCTCCCCTTTATAAGGGGAGGTTAGGAGGGGTAAAAATAATGTGCAACTTCATATTAAATTGGTATTATAAAGTTCCTGTTTACTTATTTGTATCTGCTAGCCGTGCTCCTCAAATTCCCGATACAGATCCACTTATTTACACCTGACCAAACTCTAAATTTCTTTCGGAACTATGCCGCCTCAATGGTAAGTCTTTTGCTATACTAGGAACAGTGAGTTAATGCAGACACTTATTCCTATCCTGCGTGCAAATTTTAGCGTTATCGAAACATACGTTTATGCTTCAAAAACTCCTCTAGACTGCGCTATTACTGCTTTTAATGGCTTACAAGATCGGACAGTAAGTAGGGATCGTGTTCAAGCTTGGCAGCTTCAAACAAACTTTGCCTTCTCACTACGAAGTTGAGGGGCGATCGTTTCTTCCTACATTCAGCCCAATCACTTTTGCTGCAATCTCTTTCTCAAGAAATACATTCAAAGCTTCCATTTAACCATTAGTGTCTGATAAGATGCAATTATTAAGAAGCTAACACGAATTTCAAAAATGTTTGCAACATATGAATCAGTCGTAGGGGTGAACAGCCATACTTTTTTCTTGTTGGAGACGGAATTTTTTTGTTAAGTATTTTTTGAAGAATTCGAGGTAATTCCTAAAATTACTAATCTCTCTAAATTAGAAAGCTTTATAAGTAAAAAAAAGGGAAAAATGAGCGATTTATCTAAACGCATTACTGCTCTTTCGCCAGAAAAACTTACACTTCTTGCAGGACAACTTAAGAAGAAGGGCGTAAATACTTTAAGAAAAGAAATAATCCCTCGAAGGAGCAAAACTAACTTCTGTTCCTTGTCCTTTGCTCAAGAACGGCTATGGTTTATCGACCAGCTAAACCCTGGTAACTGTGTTTACAATAATCTTGCTGCTATACGCCTTACAGGTTCGCTTAATTGCACTGCACTTTATCAAAGTCTCAACGAAATTTTAAGGCGTCATGAAATTTTGCGAACAACTTTTTCAATTATTAACGGGCAACTTGTACAGGTCATATCTCCGAATCAGCCGTTTTCACTGAAAGAAGTAGACCTTCGAGCTTTACCAAAAATCGAGCGTGAAGCTGAAGTCCTACGGCTGACTACTGCAGAGTCCCAACATCCCTTTGATTTGACAAAAGGTCCATTGCTGCAAGCGACACTGCTACAAGTTTTTGATATGGAGTATGTACTACTTCTAAATATGCATCATATCATCTCGGACGCTTGGTCTACAGCAGTGCTAATCCGGGAAATTGCAGTACTCTACGAAAACTTCTGTACTGGAAAGCCCTCACCATTATCTGAGCTTCCCATTCAATACGCAGACTTCGCTGTTTGGCAGCGGGAATGGTTACAGGGTGAGGTTCTGGAGAAACAACTCGCTTATTGGAAACAACAGCTAAATGGTGTTCCCCATGTGCTGGAATTGCCCATGGTTCAACCTCGACCTGCTATACAAAGCTTTAAGGGCGCACGCCAATCCTTAGTACTGCCTACTTCTTTATCTGAATCTCTCCGGGCACTGAGTCATCAGGAAGGGAGTACTTTGTTTATGACGTTATTAGCAGCCTTTCAGACTCTGCTGTACCGCTATACCAATCAGGAAAACATAATTGTAGGTACTCCCATTGCTAACAGGAATCAAGCCGAAACTGAGGGACTAATTGGTTTTTTTGTCAACACTTTGGTTCTATGCACTAATTTTTCAGGTAACCCATGTTTTCGAAAGTTACTTAGTCAAGTTCGCAAGGTGACCTTAGAAGCTTACGATCACCAGGATCTACCGTTTGAAAAATTGGTGGAGGCTTTAAAGCCAGAACGAGACCAGAGTCGAAACCCATTATTTCAAGTTATGTTTGCCCTTGACAACATTTCAATTCCTACTTTACAACCTACAGGTTTAACTCTGGATTTCTTAGAAGTTAATAACAAGACAGCAAAACGTGACTTAACTCTATTGGTAAGCGAGACAAAAGAAGAACTGACTGCGTTAGTTGAGTATAATACAGATATATTTGATAAGAATACTATTACTCAAATGCTAGGTCACTACCAGACCTTGCTAGAGGGTATTGTTGCTACTCCAGAACAAAAAGTTTCGGCATTGCCTCTACTGACTGAAGCTGAGCGTCATCAGCTACTGGTGGAGTGGAATAACACCCAAAGAAATTATCCCAACAATGTTCTTGTCCATCAGCTATTTGAAGCTCAAGCAGAACAGACTCCCGATGCTGTTGCAGTAGTTTTTGAAGACGAGCAACTGACTTACCAGGAGCTAAACTGTCGTGCCAATCAACTAGGACATTATTTACAGAAGGTAGGTGTAAAACCAGAAGTACTTGTCGGGATTTGCATAGAGCGATCGCTAGATATGTTAGTAGGGCTACTGGGTATCCTCAAAGCAGGTGGGGTTTACGTACCTTTAGACCCAACCTTCCCCAAAGATCGTCTGACATACATACTGCAAGATATTAATTGTTCATTACTAGTAACTCAAAAATATTTGCTAATGCAGCTTCCTGAGCATAAGGCTAGGGTGATTTGCTTAGATACAGATTGGAAAATCAGTGCCCAAGAAAGTAAAGATAATCTAACAACTCAATTGACAGCAGATAATTTAGCGTATATTGTCTACACTTCAGGTTCAACAGGGAAACCCAAGGGAGTAACAGTTGAACACAAACAGCTAATGAATTATGTGAATGGCATTCTAGATCGCGTGGAAATTACGCCTGGTGCAAACAACTTTGCTATGGTTCAGCCACTTACAGTAGATTCATGCCTATCTGTTGTTTTTCCTTCGTTGTGTACAAGTGGTTGTCTCCATGTGCTTTCCCAAAAGCTCATCTACGATTCTAGGGCAATAGGTGATTACTTCTATCTTCATCACATTGATTGCCTCAAGATCGCTCCTTCTCACCTTGCAGCTCTACAGATATCATCATCTAACCCAGAGAAAATTCTTCCAAATCATTGGTTACTTCTTGGAGGTGAAAGTTTATCTTGGGCTTGGGCGCAACGGTTTCAATTACTAGCTCCCAACTGCACGATCTTCAACCACTATGGTCCAACAGAAACCACTGTAGGAGTGTTAACTAATCGGCTAGAAAAAGACTTAGTTAATAAGCCTGCTTCAACAGTTCCAATAGGTCGTCCTATACCTAATACCCAAATCTACTTGTTAGACTCGCACTTACAACCTGTTCCTGTAGGAGTTCCCGCAGACCTTTACGTTAGTGGTGCAAGCTTAACTCGAGCTTATCTCAACAAGCCCGACTTGACTGCTGAAAAATTTATCCCCAACCCCTTTAGTGAAGAAGCAGGAACTCGCCTTTACAAAACTGGAGATTTAGCTTGTTACTTACCAGATGGAAACATTAAGTTCCTTGGCCGCTTGGATCATCAGGTTAAAATTCGCGGCTACCGTATTGAATTAGGAGAGATTGAGGCTGTAGTGCGCCAACACTTATCTGTTAAGGAAGTTGCAGTGCTAGTTCGTGAAGATGCGGCTGGAGACAAACGCCTGGTAGCTTACGTGGTGACTAAGCGTGAAATGTATACTGACAATAGTTTACGCAGTTTCTTAGAGCAAAAACTACCCAATTACATGATTCCATCAGCCTTTGTGAATCTAGAGTCACTCCCTGTAACTCCTCACGGTAAACTGGATTACAAAGCTTTGCAAAATTCCACTGATATTTGCTTAAAGTTAACGGGAGATTATGTTGCGCCGACTAGTGAAGTGGAGAGAACCATTGCTGCTATTTGGCAAGAAGTGCTTAATGTAGAAAAAGTCGGTATTCATGACAATTTCTTCGATCTCGGCGGTCACTCATTACTTGTGGTTGAAATTCATACAAAACTGCAAAATGTTTTTAACAAAGATATATCAATAATGGAACTATTTAAATATCCAAATATCAGTTCCTTATCAAAATATTTAAAACAAGAACAAGATGAGCAAAATTCTTTGCAGAAAAGCCATAGCAGAGCACAAAATCGAGCGAATTCTATAAATAAACAAAAGGATTTTAGACAAAATTCTCGAGTAACAAAAAGGCTTTAAAGTTTAAGGATATTAATATGAATAACGGGGATAGTTTAGCTCATAACAATACATCTATAGCCATTATTGGCTTCAATGGTCGTTTTCCAGGTGCTAAAAATATTAATCAGTTTTGGCAGAATCTGCAGGATGGGGTGGAAAGTATTTCTTTTTTTACATTACAAGAACTGGAAACCTTAGACATACCTCCTCACATAATGAACCAACCCAACTTTGTCAAAGCAAAAGGTGTGTTGGAAGATATTGACCTGTTTGATGCTTCATTCTTTGGCTTTAGTCCAAAAGAAGCCGAAATGATGGATCCACAACATCGACTTTTTTTAGAGTGTTCGTGGGAAGTTCTTGAAAGTGTTGGTTATAACTCGGAAACATACGAAGGAGCAATAGGTGTTTATGCTGGTACCAGCATGAACAGCTATGGGTTGTTAAACCTTTATTCAAACCGCGATTTTATTGAATCGGTAGGTACTTTCCAGGCTATGATTAGTAGTGATAAAGACTACTTAGCCACGCGAGTTTCTTACAAATTAAACTTAAAAGGACCCAGTTATACAGTTCAAACTGCTTGTTCTACATCCTTAGTTGCTGTTCACATCGCTTGTCAATCTTTGCTAATGGGCGAATGTGATATGGCTTTGGCTGGTGGTGTTTCAATCGGCATTCCACAAAAATCTGGTGAGTTATATCATGAGGGAGGAGTTGCTTCTCCTGATGGACATTGCAGAGCTTTTGATGAGAAGGCACAGGGGACTGTTGGTGGTAGCGGTGTAGGAATAGTTGTTCTAAAACGTTTGGAGGATGCTCTTTCTGATGGAGACTACATCCATGCAGTAATTAAGGGTTCAGCTATCAATAACGATGGTTCTTTAAAAGTTGGATATACAGCACCAAGTGTAGATGGTCAAGCACAGGTGATTGCAGAGGCTCTTGCAGTTGCCAAAGTTGAACCCGAAACAGTAACTTATATTGAAGCTCACGGCACTGGAACTACCTTAGGCGATCCCATTGAAATCGCTGCATTGACAAAAGCTTTTCGAGCCAGTACCCAAAAAAAAGGTTTCTGTGCGCTTGGTTCAGTTAAAAGCAATATCGGACATTTGAATGCAGCCGCTGGTGTTGCTGGTCTTATCAAAACAATACTTGCTCTCAAACATAAGTTGATACCGCCCAGCCTGCACTTCGAGCAGCCTAATTCTAAAATCGACTTTGCGAACAGTCCTTTCTACGTCAATAATAAGCTTTTTAAGTGGGAAAGCAATGGAAATCCTCTCCGGGCTGGGGTTAGTTCTTTTGGCATTGGCGGAACTAATGTACACGTTGTTCTTGAAGAACCTCCTACTGTTAAGGCTTTTGGAAGATCTAGACCCTACCATCTGCTGGTACTTTCAGCTAAAACACCCTCAGCTTTAGACAATGCTACTGCTAATTTAGCAGAGCATTTAAAGCAAAACCCTAATTTTAACCTCGCTGATGTGGCTTACACACTACAGGTGGGTCGGAGAGCCTTTAGCCATAGACAGATGCTTGTTTGTCAGAACCATAAAGATGCTGTGTCTGCGTTGGTGACTCTAGATCCCAAACAAGTCTTTACAGCTATTCAAGAACCCAAGGTTCAACCTATTGTGTTTATGTTCCCAGGACAAGGAACGCAGTATATAAATATGGCTTCGGAATTATACCAGGTTGAACCAACATTTTGTAAGCACGTAGCTCACTGTTCAGAATTTCTCAAACCCTACTTAGGGGTTGATTTACGCGATATACTCTATCCTAAGGAAGAAGAAGCCGAAGAGGCAAAACAGAAACTTAATCAAACTTTTATCACACAGCCAGCGCTCTTTACGATTGAGTATGCACTAGCTAAGTTATGGATTGAGTGGGGAGTTCATCCCCAAGCAATGATCGGTCACAGCATTGGTGAATATGTAGCAGCATGTTTATCTGGAGTTTTCTCCTTGGAAGACGCATTATTACTGGTATCTGCAAGAGGGCGACTGATGCAGGAATTACCAAATGGTGCCATGCTAGCTGTTTCACTTTTGGAGAATGAAGTATATTCTTACCTTGGTAAAGAATTATCCTTAGCTGCTGTTAATAGTCCATCCCTTTGTGTAATTTCTGGCTCTATAGATGCTGTTAATCAGTTATCACATCTACTTACTGAAAAAGGTGTGGCTTGTTATCGTCTACATACCTCCCATGCTTTTCACTCAGAGATGGTTGAAGCAATATTGTTACCGTTTTTAGAGCAATTTAAAAAAATTACTCTAAAAGCTCCCAAAATCCCTTATGTATCTAACGTTACAGGGACATGGATTACCGCAACTGAGGCAACGGACGCAAGCTACTGGGGAAGACATCTACGGCAAACGGTACGTTTTGCTGAAGGAGTTGCAACTTTATTACAACAGCCAGGGCAAATTCTTTTAGAAGTTGGTTCTGGACGAACATTAAGTACTTTAATCGGACAGCAACCACAGGTAGATGAACAACAGCTCGTGCTTTCTTCGTTACGTCATCCCAAAGAGCAAGGCTCCGATATTGCCTTTTTACTCAACACAATGGGCAAACTTTGGCTTGCTGGGGTAGAGATAGATTGGTTTAATTTTTCTGCGGGTGAACGTCGTCAACGCATTCCCTTGCCAACTTATCCCTTTGAAAAACAAAGATACTGGATTGAAGCACAATCAAAACCCGTCCCTATCACTCAGACTCAAAAAACTTCATACAAATTAGAACCGAATATTGCAGACTGGTTTTATGCCCCAGTCTGGAAGCAGTCTGTACCACTTCAGCCTGTTGAAAATGACAAACTCAAAGAAAAAAAGTCTCGCTGGTTAATATTTATTGATGAATATGGGCTGGGAGATGCGATCGCCAAACGTTTGGAACAAGAGGGTCAAGATATCATTATCGTTAAGGTGGGAGAACAGTTTGCCAAGCTTAGCGATCGCGCATATTCCATTAATCCTCAACAAAGGGATGACTATGACGCCTTGCTCAAACACTTGGATGTACTAAACTATACCCCACAAAAGATTGTTCATTTATGGGGCATCACATCACACAATCAGACACTCTTAGCAATAGACTCTTGGGAAGCAAGTCAGGCTCTTGGCTTTTATAGCCTACTTTTTCTCACTCAAGCAATTGGAGATATTACTGATGCACTGCAAGCTTTCGTCATCACAAATAATCTGTACAATATCATTGGCGATGAACAACTATACCCAGAAAAAGCAACTGTCATCGGAGCTTCTAAAGTGATCGAACAAGAATATCTAAACATCACCTGCCGCAGCATTGATGTCATTTTTCCCCAACTTCCAAAGCAACAAGAAAAACTTGTAGGGCAAATTGTAGCGGAATTTACAGCACAATCAACTGATTTAGCAGTCGCTTATCGCGGGAATCATCGCTGGGTAAAGAAGTTTGAAGCAGTTCACCTAGAAACAGCCGACACTAAGAAAACACGGTTACGGCAAGGAGGAGTCTACTTAATTACTGGTGGACTGGGAGGAATTGGTCTGTCACTGGCAGAGTATCTAGCGCAGACAGTACAAGCAAAACTTGTTTTGACTGGACGTTCCTGTTTGCCAGAGAAAGATAAGTGGGAACAATGGCTGCTGACTCACGAACACCGCGACACTATCAGCCAGAAAATTGAAAAAATTCAGGTATTAGAGCAGTTAGGCGCAGAGGTTTTAGTTAGCAATGCTGATGTCACAAAAGCGGAACAGATGCAAGCCTTGAAAACTCAGATATATGAGCGCTTTGGTGAAATTCATGGTATAATTCATGCCGCAGGGATTGCGGGTGGAGGTATTATTCAACTAAAAACGTCACTCGCAGCAAGCAGCGTTCTGGCTCCTAAGGTAAAAGGGACATTAGTGCTCGATACTATTTTCCAGAATGAAAAATTAGATTTTTTGGTACTTTGTTCATCTTTAAATTCTATCCTAGGTGGACTTGGACAAGTAGATTATTGTGCAGCGAACGCTTTTTTGGATGAATTTGCTCATAGCAATTACTGCAAACAAAAACCTTTAACCATATCTATCAATTGGTGCGGCTGGCAAGATGTGGGAATGCTAGTGAACACAGCGGTGCCAGAAGAACTTAAACGGCGGCGTCAAGAAGATATTGATGAAGCAATGACACCTAAAGAAGGTGTTAATGCTTTTAGCCGCATTCTGCAAAGTGGACTGCCTCAAATTGTTGTTTCAAAGCGAGATTTGGAAACAACAATTCAGCAAAGCTATTCCAAATTTGATTTTGAAAAAGAATTAGTAAATATACAAAAAGAATTAGAACTAGTAAATGTTCCTACACAGATCCACTCCCGCCCTCAGCTAGGGAATAATTATGTTGCTCCTCGCACTTCTGTTGAACAAACTATAGCTAATATCTGGCAACAACTTTTGGGAATAGAACAAGTAGGCATCTATGATAATTTCTTTGAATTAGGAGGACATTCGCTGTTAGCAACTCAGGTTATTTCTAGAGTACGCGAAGCATTCCAAATAGATCTATCTATAAGGAAGTTATTGGAGGATTCTACGTAGTATGTTAGCTGGAGACAATTGTAAAAATGAAAGTCAGCAGGAGAGATAATGAAGAATGCAATTATTAAATGCTAGAAATTTTCAGAAGATGAAGTAGACATAGACAATGAAGAGAATAATGAAGGGTGATAATATTAACTAACATTTTTGAGAATTTTTGAATCATTTGAAGCAAGCAACAATGATAATAATTTGGTTTTATCAGGCTCTGTTTCCAAGTTAATTTAGATTTTTTTAACGGCATTTAGAGCACAAGTCATTTTGTAAATCTCTAAATTCTTAAAGTACTGAAATTTATTATCCAATAGCATAAAGAAAGGATAATTTAGCCTTTACTTTTTCCTGGAAATGCCATTTAGTTTTTTAATAGTACAAAAATATGAATAACTACCTTTCTAACATGACTAGTAAAGTTTCCACTTTGGTGGAGCTACTCCACCAAAGAGCACTGTACCAACCAAATTTTCAGGCATATACCTTTTTACTAGATGGAGAAACAAAGGAAGTCCATCTAACTTATAGAGAGTTAGACTCTCAAGCTCGGGCAATTGCTACTCGGCTTCAAAACGTAGCGGCATTTGGAGAGCGTGCATTGCTGCTGTATCCACCAGGATTTGATTATATTGCCGCATTTTTTGGATGCCTGTACGCTGGGGTGATTGCTGTTCCTGCTTATCCACCTCGAGTTAACCACCATTTGCTTCGCCTTGAAGCTATTGTGGCTGATGCCCAAGCAACAGTAGCTCTTACAGACACACTTACCCTATCTAAAATAGAGCATCAACTTGCCAATACTCCATCTCTAAAAACTTTACAATGGATAACTACCGACAACATTACTGACAAATTCATAGAAAAATGGCAATATCCGGAGATTAATGCAGAAACACCGGCTTTTTTGCAGTATACATCGGGTTCTACAGGAACACCCAGAGGCGTGATAGTGAGCCATGCCAATCTCCTACATAACGAACAGATGATTAAAATGGGATTCCAGCATACAGAGGAAGCTGTCGTTGTAGGTTGGTTACCTCTTTATCATGATATGGGTTTGATTGGGAATGTGCTTCACCCCGTATACATGGGCTGTTCTTGCATTCTCATGTCACCAATAGCTTTTATACAAAAACCCCTCCGTTGGCTCCAAGCAATTTCTCGCTACAAAGCCACTACCAGTGGAGGTCCTAACTTTGCTTACGATTTATGCGTTCAAAAAATTAATTCTGAACAAAAGGCAGCCCTCGATCTAAGCAGCTGGCAAGTTGCTTTTAATGGAGCTGAACCTATCCGTGCTGAAACACTTGAGCGGTTTGCAGCTGCCTTTGAACCCTATGGTTTTTGCCGAAATGCCTTCTATCCCTGCTATGGAATGGCGGAAACAACTCTCATTGTTTCTGGTGGTCTGAAAACGGCTCCACCCGTATTACAAACTGTTGATGGAAAAGCATTGCAGCAAAACCGTGTAGTTCCTGCTAGCCATGAAAATGCTAACATTCAGAAGCTAGTTGGGTGCGGTAACCCTCTGCTGGATTTAAGGATTGTCATTGCTCATCCTGAGACTTTAACCGTTTGTGAACCCGATGAAGTGGGAGAAATTTGGGTTTCAAGTCCTAGTGTAGCCCAGGGGTACTGGAAGAAACTTGAAGAGAGCAAGCAAACTTTCCAAGCTTACTTAGCCAACACTGGCGAGGGACCGTTTCTGCGTACAGGAGATTTGGGATTTTTAAAGGATGGTGAACTTTTCGTTACTGGTCGCCTCAAGGATTTAATCATTATTCGCGGTCGCAATCATTATCCACAAGATATTGAAGCGACTGTAGAACAGAGTTATCCAGCCTTGCGACCCTCTTCTAGTGCAGCATTTACAGTTGAGGTCAATGGCGAGGAGCGGTTAGTAGTCGCTCAAGAAGTAGAACGTCAATATCTCAAAACTTTAGACGTAGATCGGGTCGCCGGAGCTATTCGTCAAGCAGTAGTGGAAGTTCATGATTTGCAAGTTTATGCCGTGTTAGTGCTAAAAACTGGAAGTATACCAAAGACTTCCAGCGGCAAAATTCAACGCCATGCCTGCAGATCTGGTTTTCTAAATGGAAGCCTCAATGTTGTAGGAAGCAGCATTCAAGAAAATTTTGATTTTGTGTTGGGCAAAGAAGATTTTACCTACGAAGCTCTTCTTGCCACAGAACCAGACAATCGCCTGCAACTGTTAGAATTTTATCTTCAAAAGTTAGTGGCACAGGTACTTAAAGTAAATACGTCTCAGTTAAATTCACAACAACCCTTAAGTACCTTGGGGCTCGATTCTTTAATGGTCATCGAACTAAAGAATAGTATCGAAACCAACCTGGGCGTTGTTTTGCCTATAGAAAACCTCCTCCAAGGTTTTTGCATTACGCAACTTGCAGATAAACTACTTGCTCAATTAACAACACCTCGCGATCGCAAGGAGATTGCTCTTGTCCCGGTTTCAGACGCTGAAGTAGAGCATCCTCTGTCCTACGGTCAACGGGCCTTGTGGTTCCTGCACCAACTAGCACCAGAAAGTCCTGCTTATAATATCACACGTGCAGTACGCCTAAAGGGAGAACCAGATATTCCTGCCTTAAAGCGTGCTTTTCAAGCACTGGTAGAACGCCATCCTTCCTTACGAACGACATTTACTGCTCATTGTGGAGAACCTGTTCAGCAAATCCACGAACACGGGGAGATTTACTTTCAGGAAGAGGATGCTTCTGACTGGAGTGACACATACCTAAATAGCCGCTTGATTGAGAAGGCACACTGTCCCTTTAATCTGGAGCAAGGTCCCCTCATGCAGGTAAGCTTGTTTGCTCGCTCACCACAGGGGGACATTTTACTATTAACTGTACACCATATTGTAACTGACTTTTGGTCGTTGGTAGTATTAGTGCATGAGTTAGGAGTGTTATACCAGGCTGAGAAAGACAATATGCCAGCAACCCTTACTTCCTTAGATCTGCATTACGTTGACTATGTTCGGTG
Source organism: Scytonema sp. UIC 10036 (assembly GCF_009725235.1). The sequence continues at coordinate 111,792 of NZ_WJFC01000009.1, read as the reverse complement.
GCAGACAGAAATGCTGGCTAGTCCAGAAAATGAGCGGCTTTGGGCATACTGGCATAAACAGCTCGCAGGTAATTTACCAGTCCTAAATCTGCCTACTGACCGACCTCGATCGCCAATTCAAACTTATCGAGGGGCCTCACAAGCTTTCCAGTTAACTCCAGAGTTAACTCAAAGATTGAAAACCCTAAGTAACGCCCATCAGGCTACACTCTATATGACCTTACTGGCAGCCTTTCAGGTGCTGCTCTATCGCTACACAGGTCAAGAGGATATTTTGGTAGGTTCTCCGACAACAGGTAGAAGTCGAGCTGATTTAGCAGGGCTTGTGGGATACTTCGTCAATCCAGTAGTTATGCGAGCAGATCTTTCAGAAAATCCAACGTTTGAGGTGTTTCTCGAGCAAGTGCGTTCCACTGTACTTGATGCCCTCAAGCACCAGGATTATCCCTTTGCACTGTTAGTCGAACGCCTTGTACCAGTGCGGGATAGTAGTTATTCGCCGCTATTCCAAGTCCTGTTTGTCTTGCAAAAAGCACACCTACTGAATGAGGAGGGTTTGGCAGCCTTTGCCTTAGGGGAAACAGGGGCAAGAATAAAATTAGGGGAACTAGAGCTAGAAAGCTTTACAGTAGAAAAGCAAATAGCTCAGTTCGATCTCAGTCTGAACATGGCTGAAGTAAACGGAACGCTATTTGGTTCTTGGCAATATAATACAGACCTGTTCGATGCTGCCACCATTACCCGGTTAGCAAGTCATTTTCAAACCTTACTAGAAAATATCTTGGCTAACCCACAACAGCGGCTTGCAGATTTACCACTGCTAAGTGAGCCGGAATGTCAGCAATTACTGGTGGAATGGAATTACACCAAAGTGGATTCCCGCATATGCATCCATCAGTTATTTGAGGCGCAGGTAAAATCAACCCCTGATGCTGTTGCAGTCGTATTTGCAGACCAACAACTGACGTACTCCCAGTTAAACTGCCGTGCCAATAGTCTCGCACATCACCTGCGTACCCTAGGTGTGGGACCAGATGTGCTAGTGGGTATTTGTACAGAGCGATCCTTGGAAATGATAGTAGGGGTTTTAGGCATTCTCAAGGCGGGTGGGGCATATGTGCCCATAGACCCACTGTACCCCCAAGAGCGGATTGCTTTTATATTAGAAGATACTCAAGTTCCGGTACTGCTAACACAAGCGTATTTGTTAGAAATATTGCCCAAGCACCAAACCCAGATAATTTGTCTGGATACAGACTGGGGGGATATTGCACTCCAGAGCGAGGAGAATCCAATTATTAAAATAACTTCTAAAAACTTGGCTTACGTGATTTACACTTCGGGTTCAACAGGTAAGCCTAAGGGTGTGATGAACACTCTCCAAGGGCTCTGCAATCGCTTGCAATGGATGCAAAATAAGTACCAATTAACCACCATAGACCGTATTCTACAAAAAACCCCCTTCAGCTTTGATGTATCGGTCTGGGAGTTTTTCTGGCCCTTATTGACTGGGGCATGCTTAGTTTTTGCTCGACCAGATGGTCATAAAGACACTGCTTATTTAGCTAAGCTAATTATTAAAGAGCGCATCACCACACTTCATTTTGTTCCCTCTATGCTACAAGCGTTCTTAGAGGAGCCAACCCTTGAAAAAAGCCCTTATTTAAGGCGTGTCATTTGTAGCGGTGAAGCATTGCCGTCTAAACTTCAAGAACGTTTTTTTGCGTGTTTAAATATAGAATTGCACAACCTTTACGGGCCGACTGAAGCCTCTATAGATGTAACTTTTTGGGAGTGCAAGCAAAAGAAGGATCTAGACATAGTTCCTATTGGTCGTCCTATTGATAACACCCAAATTTACATCCTCGACCAGCATCTCCAACCAATGCCAATTGGAGTTAGGGGTGAATTACACATCGGTGGTGTTGGTCTTGCTAGGGGCTATGTTAACCAACCCGGTATAACCGCTGAAAAATTCATTCCCAATCCGTTTAGCGATGAGCCTGGAACACGCTTATACAAAACCGGGGACTTAGCACGCTATCTACCTAATGGAGATATCGAGTACCTTGGGCGTATTGACCACCAAGTAAAGATTCGCGGCTTCCGCATTGAGCTAGGAGAAATTGAAACTTTACTGATGCAGCATGAGGCAATTCAGGAGAGCGTGGTTCTGGCGCGGGAGGACATACCAGGTGACAAGCGCTTGGTTGCTTATGTCGTTCCGAATCAGGAATATCAGGGTTCAAATCAGCAGATGCCTGAGTTGGAATCGAATAGCGAACTTATCTCGCAATGGCAAAACGTTTTTAATGATATTTATCATGATACTGCCTCGCGTTGCGATCCTGAATTTAATATCAGTGGCTGGAACAGCAGTTACACAGGTCTACCAATACCAGAAAAGGAGATGTGCAGCTTCTTAAAGAAAAGGTTACCTGATTATATGGTACCCTCAGCTTTTGTGCTGCTCCCAGCTCTACCGCTAACTTCAAATGGCAAAGTCGATCGACAAGCCCTATTAGCACTAGGCAAAACAAGCCCCGATCTAGACAAAGCGTTCGTGGCTCCCGAAACTCCCACAGAGGAAATTTTAGCTGCTATCTGGACTGAAGTTCTGGGCTTAGAACGAGTAGGCATTTATGATAACTTCTTTGAATTGGGGGGTCACTCTCTGTTAGCCACCCAGTTAATGTCACGAGTGTACAATGTGTTTGGGGTAGATTTACCTTTGCATAGCCTGTTTGAAGCACCAACTATAGCTGCCTTCGCCCAGAGTGTAAAAATCTTTTTAGAGGAACAGCAAGATCTAGTTGCTCCCCCTATACTACCCATTGTGCATGAGGCAAACTTACCCTTGTCATTTGCTCAACAGCGGCTGTGGTTTATCGATCAGTTGCAGCCTAACACACCCGTTTATAATATTCCTTACGGTGTACGGTTGATAGGTCATTTAAATATAATAACGCTCCAACAAGCTGTCCAAGAAATTGTACGGCGTCACGAAGCCTTACGCACCACCTTTACATATGCAAATGGTAACCCTGTCCAAGTCATAAGCCCAACCGAAACTATAACGCTATTAATAGTGAATCTTCAAAAGCTTCCTGCTCAAATTAAAGAAGCTGAGGTCAGCCAATTGGTCAGTGCAGAAGCTCAGAAACCTTTTGATTTAGCTCACGGTCCGTTGTTACGGATAACTATATTGCAACTGAGTGAGACAGAATACGTCCTGCTTGTAACCATACACCACATTGTCTCTGATATGTGGTCCTTGCACGTGTTCGTCAGTGAACTATTCAAGCTTTATGAAGCCTTTTCCCTAGGCAAACCATCACCATTACCTGAACTTCCAGTACAATATATAGACTTTACAGTTTGGCAGCGCAAATGGTTACAGGAAGAAGTGCTAAAAACAAAGCTGTCTTACTGGAAGCAACAACTTGATGGAGCTCCACCCTTACTAGCGTTACCTATAGCTCGTTCTAGACGGGGAATTCAAAACTTCCAAGGTGCTATCAAATCGTTTACACTGCCTGCAACTTTATCAGAGGCACTAAAAGCTTTCAGCCTCCAAGAGCAAGCAACTCTATTCATGACGCTACTAGCAGCTTTTCAAGTACTGCTACACCGTTATACAGGTTATAAGGACATTATTGTGAGTTCCGGTGTTGCTAACCGCTCTCGAGGTGAGACTGAAGCTTTGATTGGATGTTTTATTAACATCTTAATTATGCGGACTGATATGTCAGGGAATCCCCGTTTCCGAGAGTTGTTGAAGCGGGTGCGTAAGATGGTGCTGGAAGCTTACGCCCATCAAGATTTACCCTTTGAGTTATTAGTAGAAGCTTTACAGCCGGAGCGGGATTTAAGCTATAACCCACTGACTCAAGTTATGTTCGTCCTCCAGAATGCTCCGATAGAAACCTTGAGGTTACCGGGATTGAGTTCGAGTTTACTGTTAATTGATAGAAAGGCAGCGCAATTTGATTTAATCTTGCAAATGTGGGAGGATGTGACCGGGCTGCAAGGTTTTGTGGAGTATAACACAGAATTGTTCTACCCAAGCACGATCGACCACATGATCGGCCATTTTCAAACCTTGCTGGAAGGAATTGTGAGCCCTCAGGAACAGCCAATTTCATATCTGCCACTTTTGACAGATGTTGAGCAGCAGTTGTTGCTGACAGAATATAATGCCACTCAGACTGACTATCAGTATCATCAATGCCTTCATCATTTGTTTGAAGCACGGGTTGCACAGACACCTGATGCCATAGCAGTTTACTTTGAGGGCGAACAACTAACCTATCAAGAAGTCAATCGGCGAGCTAATCAATTGGCACACTACTTACGTTCTTTAGGCGTGAAACCTGAGGTGCTAGTTGGCATTTGCATAGAGCGCTCACTAGAACTGGTCGTCGGGTTGCTAGGTATTCTTAAAGCTGGAGGAGCTTACGTACCGATGGACCCAATGTACCCAACAGAACGTTTGGCATTTATGGTTGAGGATGCTAAGGTGTCTGTGCTGCTGACCCAAGAGCAACTTATTAAGGGGCTACCTATGTATGAGTCAAGGGTAGTATGTCTCGATAAGAATTGGGATATCATTGCTAGAGAGTGTGCAGAGAATCTCTCTAGTGGAGTGACAGGTGACAACCTAGCTTACGCGATCTACACGTCAGGGTCAACCGGAAGACCCAAGGGCGTTGCAGTTAAGCATTGCGGGGTAGTTAACAACATTCTTGACCTTAATCGACGTTTTGCTGTGGGGTCTGAGGATCGACTTCTAGCGATCTCCTCGCTCAGCTTTGATATGTGTGTCTACGAAGTTTTGGGCACCCTTGAGTCTGGAGGCGCAATTGTTATGCCTAGAGCATCGTTAGTACGGGACCCCGCACACTGGGCTCAGCTTATTGTCCAACATTGGGTTACCGTGTGGAACTCAGCGCCGTCCTTGCTCAAGATGTTAATTGAGTACGTTACTGACCAACCGGAGATTTGTCCTCACTCCCTCCGTTTAGCACTTCTTGGTGGAGATTGGATTCCACTCAATTTACCAGACCAGCTTAAAGAACTTGTAGAAGGTGTTCAGGTCATCAGCCTTGGAGGGGCAACCGAAGCCTCTATCCATTCCATCATTTATCCAGTTGAAACTAGAAATTCAGCTTGGAGAAGCATCCCGTATGGTCAACCAATGGCAAATCAAATTGCCTATGTACTGGATGTTCATTTGCAACCTTTACCTGTTGGCGTCCCTGGTGAGTTATACCTTGGTGGCGTGGGTCTTGCCCGATGTTATTGGAATCGACCTGAGCTAACTGCCGAAAAATTTATTGCCAATCCATTTAGCCACGAACCTGGTGCTCGTCTCTACAAGACTGGAGATTTAGCACGCTACCAACCCGATGGAAACATTGAACTTCTTGGGCGAATTGACGATCAAGTGAAACTACGTGGTTTCCGCATTGAGTTAGCAGAGATTATAGAAGCCCTGAAACAACACCCAGCTATCCGAGAGGCAGTTGTTGTAGCTAAGGGAGAGGAGTTAGACGACAAACGTTTAGTAGCATACATTGTCTCTTCGCAGGAGCCGTTACCTACCATCAGTGAATTACGGAGCTTCTTAAAGAAAACGCTACCTGAGTACATGGTGCCTACCGTATTTGTGACGCTGGACGCCTTACCACTGTCACCTAATGGCAAGGTAGATCGTCGAGCACTACCTACACCTGATTCTTTCAAACTAGATTCAGCAGAAACTTTTGTAGCACCACGTACTCCTGTTGAAGAAGTACTGGCAGGAATCTGGATTGATGTCCTCGGACTTGAGCAAGTTGGTATTTATGATAACTTCTTTGAAATAGGGGGACACTCTTTGCTAGCTACCCAAGTAGTTTCTCGAGTACGTGATACCTTCTTAGTAGACCTTTCCCTCAGTAGTCTTTTTGAGTCACCAACCATAGCTGAATTTGCTGAGCAGTTAAAAACAGCGTGTCAGGTAGCGCAATTAGATATCGATAAAATTGCCCAAGTGTTGATACAGCTACACCATCTTTCAGACGAGCAAGTGAAATTAATGTTTGCAAGCGAAAACAACGAGTAGTTAAAAACTGGAAAATAAAGGTAATGAGCGAAATTATACTTGAACAATTTATGCGTAGAGGAATCGAACTCCTCTACAAAGATGATCCCGGTATTTACGAGTTGCTCGAGCAAGAGTATTACCGCCAAACAGACACGCTGACTATGGTTGCAGCATCCAGTATTGCTGACCCATCTGTCTTGGTTTGCGAGGGTATGGTAACGGGCAATGTGACTACCGAAGGATACCCAGGCGCAAGGTTTCACGCTGGCTGTGAGTTTGCTGATGAGATTGAGCGATTGGCAATCAAGCGTGCTAAAGAAGCATTTAATGCACAGTATGCCAATGTTCAGCCCCATTCTGGAACTTCTGCCAACGAAATTGTAATTTTTAGTCTACTCAAGCCAGGGGATAACATTCTGGGATTAAAACTTAGTTCTGGTGGGCACCTTACTCATGGAGCCAAAGTGTCTGTAGTAGGTAAATATTTTAACGCTATTGGATACGGTCTTAATCAAGAAGGTTTTATTGATTACGATCAAGTGCATAAATTGGCTCAAGAGTTTAGACCAAAATTAATTATAAGTGGCGCTAGCTCTTACCCAAGAACCATTGATTTTAAACGCTTCCGTGAAATTGCTGATGAGGTAGGAGCTTTTTTACTTGCTGATATATCACATATTGCAGGGCTTGTAGTTGCTGGTGAGCATCCCAGCCCAATTGACTTTGCACACTTTGTCACAACAAGTACGTACAAACAGCTATACGGACCACGCGGCGGTCTGATTCTTATAGGAAAAGACTATGATAGTTTGGTTCCAAATGGCAAGAGTACACTGTCTGAAATGATTCAGAAAGCAGCTTTTCCGTTTTTTCAAGGTACACCAAATCTCAGTGCGATCGCTGCAAAAGCTAGAGCTTTATCGATAGTGACAACTCCTGAATTCCAGAAATTAGCTAAACGGATTGTTACCAATGCACAAGTCCTAGCTGACTGCTTTATTGAGAGAGGGTACAAAGTTCTTACAGGTGGAACTGATAATCACATTGTTCTCATTGATATTCTTGCAAACGGTATTACAGGTGTAATTGCAGAACGTGCATTAGAAGAATGCAACATCATTGTGAATAAAAACGTGATTCCAGGAGACAAGAAAAACGCAACTGTCACTAGCGGGTTGCGTTTAGGTACCAATAGTTTGGCATTGAGACAAATGACTTCAAATGAAATGCCAATTTGTGTAGATCTTATGGACAAAGTTCTTTCATCAGTAAATGTTTATGGAGAATACAATTACGATTTGAAAAAAGTTATAAAAGAAATTGTTCAAGATAATGTAAAAAAACTTTGCAGACAATTTCCAATACCATGCTATAGCATTCCTAAATCATTGGTAAGATAAAGAAACTCGGTATCTCCCAGATACCAAGTTTTTGTAGCTGGGTATTTTTTCACAAATAATCCAGATTGTTATATTAAGAAGTTCAATCGAAGAAATATCTTGCTCAGCTTATTGTAGAGTTACACTGTATATTAATTAAAAACTCTATGTAGATTGCAAAAAAAATTCTTAGGTAGACTTTGATATTTCAAAAACTTTCTCGCAGTCCTCATATTTAAAGGCAAGAGTTTAATATGAATCAACCTTCAAAACGAATGGCTCCCCTTTCTTCGGAAAAACGCAAGTTGTTTTCCTTGCTGCTTGAGAAAGATGGTATCAATATCTCACAAAAACAAATTATTTCTCAAAGGGGTAACTTGAATTCTTTGCCGTTGTCGTTTGCACAGCAACGATTATGGTTTCTCGATCAATTAGAACCGGGTAACCCTTTCTACAACATTCCTGCTGCCATTAAGCTAACAGGTTTACTCAACGTAACAGTACTTCATCAAAGCATTTGTGAAGTGGTGCGTCGTCATGAAGCCTTACGTACTACCTTTACATCTATAACGGGAAAACCCGTTCAAGTGATTCAACAAGCTACTAAGGTAAAGCTACCAATTATAGATATTTTAGAACTTCCTGAAAGTGAACGGGAAGCACAGGTTACAAAACTGATTGAAGAAGAAGCTCAACAACCCTTCGATTTAGTAGAAGGACCATTGTTACGTGTCAAACTCCTGCGCCTAGCTGAAGAAGAACATTTGTTTCTCCTAACTATGCACCACATTGTCGCTGATGGCTGGTCCATTGGTATACTGATCCAGGAGATAGCGACACTCTACGAGACGTTTTCCGTTGGCAACCCTTCGCTATTGCCAGAACTAACCATTCAGTACCCCGACTTTGCTGTCTGGCAGCGTCAATGGCTGCAAGGGGAAGTGATGGAGTCTCAGCTGCTCTATTGGAAGAAACAAATTGGTACAAGCCCTCTCGTACTGAATTTGCCCACTGACCGTCCACGACCAGCAGTTCAAAGTTTTTGTGGTGCAACTCACTTCTTTGCGCTGTCTAAATCTTTGACTGAACATCTCAAAGCAGTGAGCCAGCAAGAAGACGTTACGCTGTTTATGACGCTGCTAGCGGCTTTTAAAACCTTGCTCTACCGCTACACAGCGCAAGAAGACATTTTAGTAGGCTCACCTATTGCTAACCGTAACCGGAGCGAAATCGAAGGATTAATTGGTTTTTTCGTTAATATGTTGGCACTGCGTACCAACGTATCAGGAGACTTATGTTTCCGAGAGTTACTGAAGCGAGTCAACCAAGTTACTAGGGAAGCTTACGCCCACCAAGATTTGCCTTTCGAGCAGTTGGTGCAAGAGCTACAACCAGAAAGAACTTTAAGTGGTCATACACCACTTGTACAGGTAGTATTTGTACTTCAAAATGCCCCAAGACCAGCTCTAGAAATTCCAGGTTTAACTCTGAGACTTCTTGATGTTGATAGTAGGACAGCAAAATTTGATTTAAATCTTGCTATGATGGACACCAAAGATGGCTTAACGGGCACCTTAGAGTATAATACAGACCTGTTCGATGCCACCACTATCACTCGAATGCTGGAACATTTCCAGACAATTCTAGAAGGTATTGTCGCGAAACCAGATTCGTGTCTTTCTGACCTGCCCCTCTTAACAAAGGAGGAATACCAACAACTGCTGACCAAAAATAATACTCAAGCAGTATATCTTAAGAGGGAAGTATGTCTCCATCAGTTATTTGAGGCGCAGGTAGAATCAACCCCTGATGCTGTGGCAGTGGTTTTTGAAGACAAGCACATAACCTATCAGGAGTTGAATCACCGTGCTAACCAGTTGGCCCACTACTTGCAAAAGCTAGGTGTGCAACCTGAAGATTTGGTGGGGCTCTGTCTTAACCTCTCACTTGAACTGTTAATAGGGATTTTGGGTATCCTTAAGGCTAATGGAGCCTACTTGCCCTTAGATCCTGCATACCCACAGCAACGCCTGACCTTTATACTGGATGATGCAAAAGCACCAGTACTAATAACACAGAAGCAGTTCTTAACAAATCTTTTAGAACACCAAGCAAAAGTCGTATGCCTCGATACAAACTGGGAAACCATTTCTCAGGAATGTGTAGAAAATCCCGTTAATAAAGTCACTTCCGATAACTTAGCCTACGCAATTTACACATCAGGAACGACAGGACAGCCCAAGGGAGTTTTAGCCAATCATTATAATGTCATTCGTCTGTTTGAAAATACTCACACTTGGTTTCATTTTGATGAACGTGATGTATGGACGCTCTTCCACTCCTATGCATTTGACTTCTCCGTTTGGGAAATCTGGGGTGCTCTCCTCCATGGTGGACGACTTGTGCTGGTTCCGTATTGGGTGAGCCGTTCACCTGAAGCGTTCTATGATTTGTTATGCCACACACAGGTGACAGTTCTCAACCAAACTCCTTCAGCCTTCTACCAGCTTATAAAAGTAGAAGCGCCCTCTCAGACGGCTCACGGGCTGGCTTTACGTTTAGTGATATTTGGTGGGGAAGCCCTGAAACTCAAAAACTTGGAACCGTGGTTTGAGCGTCATGGGAACCAACATCCTCAGTTAGTTAATATGTACGGCATCACGGAAACAACTGTACACGTGAGTTATTATCCCTTGACATCTGTTAATGTCAGTGCAGCATCAAGTAGTTCTATTGGTAGACCTATTCCCGACTTGCAAGCCTATTGTTTGGCTGAAAATCTGCAACCTGTACCTATCGGGGTCGCTGGCGAGTTGTACGTGGGTGGTGCTGGTTTGACCAGGGGTTACCTGAACCGACCCGGTATAACCGCTGAAAAATTCATTCCCAATCCGTTTAGCGATGAGCCTGGAACACGCCTATACAAAACCGGGGACTTAGCACGCTATCTACCTAATGGAGATATCGAGTACCTTGGGCGTATTGACCACCAAGTAAAGATTCGCGGCTTCCGCATTGAGCTAGGAGAAATTGAAACTTTACTGATGCAGCATGAGGCAATTCAGGAGAGCGTGGTTCTGGCGCGGGAGGACATACCAGGTGACAAGCGCTTGGTTGCTTATGTCGTTCCGAATCAGGAATATCAGGGTTCAAATCAGCAGATGCCTGAGTTGGAATCGAATAGCGAACTTATCTCGCAATGGCAAAACGTTTTTAATGATATTTATCATGATACTGCCTCGCGTTGCGATCCTGAATTTAATATCAGTGGCTGGAACAGCAGTTACACAGGTCTACCAATACCAGAAAAGGAGATGCGCGAATGGGTAAATAACACAGTTGAACGTATTCTTTCCTTGAGGCCAAATCGCGTGCTGGAAATTGGGTGCGGTACTGGTCTATTGATGTTCCGGATTGCTCCTCACTGCAGCCAGTATTACGGCACCGACTTCTCACAAGAGGTTTTGTTTTATTTGCATCATCAACTTAATAAATTAACACAGAAATTACCACAAGTTTCTCTTCTCCAAAAAACCGCAGATAACGTTGAAGGGTTGGAGGAGGAACAATTTGATACAGTTATCCTTAACTCAGTCATCCAGTATTTTCCAAGCGTTGACTATTTATTACGCGTTTTAGAAGGAGCAGTCAACTTGGTGATGTCTGAGGGCTTCATTTTTGTAGGCGATGTGCGTAGCTTACCGCTTCTAGAAGCTTTTCACACCTCCGTTCAACTCTATCAGTCACCATCCTCCCTTTCGCTAGCAGAATTACAGCAGCATATACAAAATCATATAGCTCAAGAGGAAGAACTCCTTATTTCTCCAGAATTTTTCATTGCCCTGAAGCAGCATTTACCAAAAATAAGCCATGTAGAAATTTTGCCCAAGCGCGGTCACTGCCAAAATGAACTCACCAAATTCCGTTATGATGTTATTCTCCATGTAGGATCTCATCTCGCTCCTACTATTGATGTTCCCTGGGTGGACTGGCAAAATCAAAATTTGACGCTCTCATCTATCCACCAATTGCTAGTGGAAACGAAACCTGAGGTCTTAGGCATCACAAATGTACCCAATACTCGTGTCTCTCTTGATGTCCAAGTCTTAAAAACGCTGGCAAGCAAGGAAAACTCTAAGACCGTAGATATACTACTGTCAGAGTGCAAAGGAACCATTGGGGTAGATCCCGAAGACCTATGGGCTTTGAGCCATAACCTACCTTACGTCGTCAACATTAGCTGGGCAAGTTCCCGTGCAGATGGTAGCTACGACGTGGTGTTTAGGCGACACACAACAGTTGATGCAAAGATGCCGGAAAAAGGAATTATTTTTAACCCTGTTCCTTCCGCAGAAACTTTTTGCCTGAAACCCTTACAAAAATATGCTAATAACCCTCTTTTTGGAAAATATACTCATAAGCTAATACCACAGTTACGCAGCTTCTTAAAGGAAAGGTTACCCGATTATATGGTACCCTCAGCTTTTGTGCTGCTCCCAGCTCTGCCGCTTACTTCAAATGGTAAGGTGAACCGCAGTGCATTAACTGCACCAGATTCAGTCAGATTTGAGTTTGAGAATACCTTTGTGGCACCTCGCACCCCGGTTGAAGAGATAGTAGCAGCAATTTGGGCTGAATTACTTGGGCTTGAGCGGCTGGGTATCCATGACAACTTCTTCAATCTAGGCGGACATTCTTTGCTTGCCACTCAGGTCATTTCTCGCGTGCGCCAAGCCTTCCAAGTGAAGGTACAGTTACGCCAGCTCTTTGAAGCACCAACTGTTGCTGGGCTTGCCCAGATTATTGAGAAAACTTGGCGAACCGAAGAGGAACAGCAAACACCGTCCATCTTGCCTATTGCACGAGATAAAGAACTATCGCTTTCATTTGCTCAAGAGCGGCTATGGTTTCTTCATCAGCTAGAACCGAAAAGCACGTTTTACAACATTTCTGTGGCAGTGCGCTTTACAGGTAGACTCAACGAAATGGCGCTGCAACAAAGCCTTTGTGAAATTGTGCGGCGACACGAAGCCTTGCGGACGACCTTCACTACAGTAAAAGGGCAACCAATGCAAGTCATTTCTCCCAATGTTAACTTGACAACAAAGGTGATCGATTTGCGGCAGTTGTCAAAAACCCACAGAGAAGCCAAAGCAATGAATGTGGCGGCAGCAGAAGCACAAAAGCCATTCGACCTTGCTCAAGGGCCGTTGCTGCGAACAACTTTATTACAACTAGACGAACAGGAGTGTGTGGCACTGCTAACGATGCATCACATTATCAGCGACGGCTGGTCCACATCTGTACTGATTCGCGAGATAACGATACTCTACCAAGCCTTTTGCGCCGGCTTCCCGGTGCCACTCAAAGAACTCCCCATACAGTACGCCGACTACGCCCACTGGCAGCGTGAATGGCTACAAGGGGAAGTGCGACAGAGGCAATTGACCTACTGGCAGCAACATCTAGCGAGCGCGCCGCCCATATTGGAATTGCCCACAGACCGACCACGCCCTGCCGTGCAGTCCTTCCGAGGCGCACACCAATCGTTTACACTTCCAAAAAACCTGTATACTTCACTCGTAGCACTCAGCCACAAACATGAAGTCACATTATTCATGACCCTGCTGGCAGCGTTCCAGACTCTGATGGAACGCTACACTGGAGTTGAAGATATTGTTGTCGGTTCGCCGATCGCAAACCGTACCCGCCTTGAAACTGAGGGATTAATTGGATTTTTCGTCAACACACTTGTGTTGCGAACTAACCTCTCAGGTAACCCAACGTTTGAACAATTGCTTTCGCGGGTACGGGAGGTGACCTTAGGAGCGTATGCCCATCAAGAGATGCCCTTTGAGCAGTTGGTGGAAGTACTACAGCCCGAACGACATCTCAGCCACAATCCATTGTTCCAGGTGATGTTTGCCTTGCAAAACGCCCCACAGGAGACCTTAACACTGCCCGGGTTGCAATTGCAGTTGCTCAATCCACCCACAACCACCGCACAGTTCGATCTGACACTGGTCATGGAAGAGACAGACGCGGAATTACGGGGAGCAATGGAGTACAACAGCGACCTGTTTGATGCGACTACCATCACCCGCATACTGAGACATTTCCAAACCCTGCTTGAAGGTATCGTTGCGGCTCCAGAACAACGTCTCTCGAACATCCCCCTCCTGCCGAGTGATGAGCGTCATCAACTGTTAGTAGAATGGAATCACACCCAAGCTTCTTATCCAGAAGATGCTTGTATTCATCACCTCTTGGAGGCGCAACAACAGCAGTCTCCTGATGCTATTGCCGCCGTTTTTGCTGACGAACAACTCACTTACCACGAACTCAATGCTCGTGCCAATCAACTGGCTCGCCATCTGCAAACCCTAGGTGTTGGTCCTGAGGTGCTCGTTGGCGTCTGCATGGAGCGCTCTTTGGAGATGTTGGTTGCACTACTGGGTATCCTCAAAGCTGGCGGCGCTTATGTACCTTTTGACCCCGCTTACCCACAAGAACGTTTAGCCTTTATGCTAGAGGATACCCAGGTTTGTGTCCTCCTGACTCATCAGGGCTTACTTACACAACAACCCACTTCTGAACAGGTGCAGCTTGTTTATTTAGATACTGATTGGGAAACGATCGCCATCCACAGCCCAGAGAACTTACACCGCACAGCAACACCTGAGCACCTGGCTTATGTCATCTACACCTCTGGTTCTACTGGCACACCTAAAGGTGTGATGATTTCTCACCTTGGGGTTTGCAATCAGTTATGCTGGCGGCAGAGTGCCTTTCCTTTGAGCCCAGCCGATAAAGTTCTGCAAACATCTTCTTTTAGCTTCGACCCCTCAGTTTGGCAGTTCTTCTGGCCATTATCAGCCGCAGCGCGGGTTATTATACTTCCCTCAGGTCGGGAACAGGATAGTGCTTACTTGGTTAAATTGATTGCAGAGCAACAAGTCAGTGTCACCAATTTAGTCCCCTCAATGCTTCAACTAGTCTTAGAAGAGCAGAACCTGGAGTCCTGTGACTGTTTGAAGCACCTCACCTGCGGTGGTGATGTTCTTCCTGCTGAACTCCAAAAGCGCTTCTTGACTCGCCTGGGTTTGCACAATGTCTTGCATAATCTTTACGGTCCGACTGAAACCACCATTGATGCCACCTTCTGGCCCTGCGTCCACCCCTCCTCTCATGGGTTTGCCCCCATTGGTCGCCCCATTGCCAACGCACAAATCTACTTGCTGAGTCACGACTTGCAACCAGTTCCTATAGGGGTTCCGGGTGAAGTATATATTGCAGGTCTTGGGTTAGCCCGTGGCTACCTTAATCAACCCTCTTTGACTGCCGAGAAGTTTATCCCGAACTTCTTGAGCCACGAACCAGGCTCACGGCTGTACAAAACAGGCGATAAGGCACGCTACCTCCCCGATGGCAATATCGAATTCCTTGGTCGCATCGACAACCAGGTCAAGATTCGCGGCTTCCGTATTGAATTGGGCGAGATAGAAGCAGTATTGAGCAAACACCTAGGGGTGCGGGAAGCAGTAGTCATTGTACGAGAGGATCAACCTGGTAACAAGCGCCTAGTAGCTTATATCGTTCAAGAGCAAGAGCAGGCTCTGACTCCTAGTGAGCTACGCAATTTCTTTCAGCAAAAACTACCTGCATACATGATACCAAGTGCTTTTGTTTTCCTTAATGTTCTGCCCTTGTCTCCTAATGGGAAGGTAAATCGGCTTGCACTTGCTGCACTTGAAACAAGTACATCTAACCGAGAAGAGGCTTTTGTGGCTCCTCGCACCTCCCTGGAAAAGGCATTAGTTGGGATATGGCAACAGATACTAGGACTAGAGCAAGTAGGTATTTACGACAATTTCTTTGAACTTGGTGGTCATTCCCTTAAAGCAACTCAGATCATTTCTCAACTACGCAGTACTTTTAAAGTGGAGTTGCCCCTACGTCAACTCTTTGAGACACCAACAATTTCTGAAATTGCTAAGGCAATTGAAAATGTCAAGGACAAAAATGTTGAGCTTTCTGCAACACCTTTAATGCCAATTTCTCGAGAATCGCGCAGTGTGAATTTGTCGTCTCAAGGACTACTAGAGGTTCCTGAAGATTTGAAGAAAAAGTTATGAAAAGTCAGTAGATCGAAAACCCCTGCCATGACCGAATAATTCGTAATTCGTAATGGAAAATTTCTGAATTATGAATTAATTAATAATTAACCCTTGGGGTACAAACCCCAAAATAATTCGTAATTCGTAATTCATAGTTTGTAATTGGGAAAAGACCAATTACAAACTATGAATTTAAAAGGAGTGAAGACTGCATAGAAACGCACCTTAAACAACTTACCCGTAATCAGTTACACATCTGTAGCGGATTTAGCCCACCTCTTAGCTGTCGGTATTGACTGTAGTGTAGGGATTGGATAAGCGATCGCATATCCAAGCGAGGCTATTCTCTCAGCAGATGGGCGTTCTGTTTTTCGCTTTAGATTGCCATCATAAAGACCAGCCAAAGATTGTTGGGTTTGCTGAAGAGCTAACCTTACCTCAAACTCCATTAGGGTAAATACAAAGCATCGCAATGTTCAACACGAACATCAAACCAGTGATTCGGTCTTCATGCGTGGAAGTAAAGATAAAAATAATGACGTTACTTTTAATTTATGGATTGTCTGTAAATATAAAAAAGGTAAGAGAAAACAACATGGAATTGAATACTTTGCTTATGTTGTTTATAAAGCTCAAGTAAATTTATCTTATATCCATCAAGATTATCGAAAAAGATTTGGTATTGAAAGTAGTTAGAGATTGAAAAATTTATGTCGAATCCATACAAATAATAAAAAGCCTATATTGCGATTATTGTTTGTACCCCTTGTGACAGTTGAGGTGCGGAATGTGGGTTAGAAGGGAGAAGGGTATTGTACCCGGATTTCTCACAAAATTTGAAGGAATAGGGGTCAAAAACTGCCATAATCTATATTGCACAACAATTCCAGCAGTTTGCAGTATGACCCCAAATAAAAATCATTGTATACCGGAACAGTTCGTATTTGAACAAGTCAAGTCATGTCCAGTTATAGTTAATTTCAAGGGTAAGCCTGTAACATCAGATGCAGGATTAACATTAATTGCGGAACTAGACAGAAAAAGAGAAATAACGTCCCGGTTGGCAGTGTGTTTTAAAGACTACCGAGAGCCAAAGAAAATTTTGGGCTCTTGCGTACTTAGCGTGCTAAAATTGTAGAAAAATAAGCTTAAAACTATTGCTGGGCTTAGCTTACAGCTATTATTAGTTTCAAAATGTTACTCCTTGTTAAAATTGAAATTATAAGTGCCTGTAAGCCTTGTAAATACAAGCATACTTGTAGATTTTAATGAAAATTTAGCACGCTATGTACGAAAGAACCCTCTTTTTGCCTCAATAGCTGCTAAGTTTTTAATAACTTTGTGTTGCCAAAGAGTTAAACCTTGAGTGTACTCCTGATTCATTGCTGGTACAACGATAAATTGATGGTTAGTTGGGTCAAGAACATAGAGTTTTGACAAATCTGTGGGGTCATACTTAATCGTGGCTTTTTCTCTTGGTCGTAAGCCACCTCTCCTCCTCATGTCTTCTCCTTCGTAATTTGAGCGCAGTCGAGCTAATTCAGAACTGTTGTAATAAAGACCATAAAGCTCCACACCTCTTCTAGAAATAACCCGCTTTTCTACCGCTCCGACTAACACTCTTAAGTCTTGAAGAGTTGGTGGTAAAGTGGGAGGATGTTCAGCTATTCCTTGTGACCAGACTTCAGCTCTTGGTGTACAAAGTTGAGCATGGGAACTTTGATTATGAATGTCCACAATAAAGATGTGAATCATCTCTTGTAGTGCTTCGAGAGAAACTACAGCATTCTTTTTGGGGTCATAATCATACTGGGTTGTAAATTCTTGAAATAATGTCCCTGGTTGCCCCTGTAATAGTTGGGTATTATAACTACTAAACGTCCTTTCTACACTACTTTTGTACCATTAACATTATTCAAGAGAGAGCCTCGACTCATCATTTCATCAGTAATGATGATAAATTCCCACCCCAAAGACTTCAAAGTAGAAGCTATTACTGGAAATCGTCTGACATTTTTTTCATCATCAGCAAAGCAAGCGGGCTTAATTTCCACAATTTGTTGTTTAGAATTCCGTTGCACTAAAAAATCCGGGGTATACCGCCGTACTTTTTCATCTAAAATATAAGAAATTTTGAAGGGTTGAGTGCTGTAGGAGAGGACATCTGGATCGATTTCCAGAAGATACATATAATCTCTTTCATTTAGGGATTCGTACCAAATCAGTTCGCGCATCTTGAAACTGAAGAATCTACCAATGTTTTTCTTCGTCCCTGTATTGGTGATTTTTCGTGCCAAGGTAGTCAAACTGTTTTCCTATGGGATATTCAGTATCCCCAAATGTTAATGTTCTCAATTTCACACAAAATGAAGTTAACTTCTGTGCTTAGATACACAATTTCACTTTATGTGCGAATTGACTGTCAGGCTAAAACCCCTACTCCACAAGCAATTTCACTTTATGTGCGAAACTCGTCGCCTGAAACCCCTATAAATTCGTTCTTAGAATTTCATCTTATGCGCGAACCCACACAAGTGAAATCGATTGTAGCACAACGGTCTTAGCCTCAAGCGTCAATTCGCACACTATATGAAATTTTCCGACTTTGATTTAACGACAGCCCGAATGCTTTTTAAAGCGCACTTTTGAAGTGTAATGAGCTTATACTCTGCTAATGGAGCGATCGCTTACTTTATATGATAGTCAACCAGCTTGACTACGGAACATTCAAGAGTTTTATTAGAAATTATAACCAGTATTGTCCGAAATCCCGTGAATTTCTGTGATTAGATGCAAAATTTCAACTTATGTGCGAATTGACTAGAAGGCTAAAACCCTTACTCCATGGTCAATTTCACTTTATGCGCGAATTGCGTAGCCTAGAACCCCTATAACTTCGTTGTCCACATTTCATGTTATGCGCTTATATGTACTTGAAAACATGTAAATCACCAAAAAGCTTATAGAGCTTGAACTTCACGTTGTAAACATTGTCTACAAAGTTAGAAAAACTTATATAGGACTCAATTAAGACTCAATGCCTGAGTCTGGTGGCGCTGATTGATACGTTAAAGACTTGTGCTGGATATGTAATATATAACGAAGTACTTAACAAGCTTCTACTACGTTGATTACATAAAATAGTGGAAACTATCGAGTACGTATAAATGCACAAACCCACAAAAATAACGCGAACTCCAGGAGCTTGATTTTCTCCCCTATTTTCCTTAACCGAGTAGTATTGCCTGTAGTCGCACTATTGATCGCTTGGTTGTGGTTACAAGAAGTCCCTACACCAATCTCCCTGCTTGGAGGTACGATTGTCTTTTGTGGTGTAATGCTCGTCAATCGTCGTACATAGCCGTTTTTTATGACTTGAGAGAACTGCTTTTCTCATCTTTCAATAAGTGTTTCAAGTCAATGAAAACTTTAGCAAGTTAAGCTGAACTTACTAAACTTATTAAAGTTTTCTTGTGTAAGTAGGGAACAATATGCAAGAATTTCATCAGATTTGCTGGACGAATACATTTTTCAGTAATTTTAAGAATGGCTAGAAGAAAATACGGTTAAAAACTTAACCGTATTTTTTTTTACTTCATTAAACATTTTTGTAAAATTCAAATGATATCATGTCCGCTTATATACCCTGAATAAAGCTCACGCAAAGACGAGGCAGCGCGTTGCCCAGAGGAGTGCTATGGGGTGAATCTATCCCAGCATTGAAGTACCCAATTATCAGCGTCCATCTGCGTTCATCAGCGGTTAATTATTCTTTATGTACCTTACAAAAGTTATCAGAAAGTGTTTGTTCTGTTAATTTAGATCAAAGTTGATAATCGAAAGAAGTTTCTACTTCTAAGAAGATGTCTGAAAAGAATCGAATTGTTGGGTTTCGTTCCTCAACCCAACCTACACAATACATTTGGCGATTTAAGATTTACTTTATAAATGACCTCTGAGAAAACAGTAAAAATTTTAACA
The DNA here is from genome assembly GCF_009725235.1 of Scytonema sp. UIC 10036. Next base: position 92,227 of record NZ_WJFC01000009.1, on the reverse strand, counting down.
ATTTAAGCTTAAACTACTTAAGTTTTCTGGTGTAAGCAGGAAAAAGTATGCAACAATTTCTTTTGACATAATCCTAGCCAGATTTGCATTATAACTGGGTGATTTAATACGCGGTTGAGCCTTCTCAACCGTATTTTTATACAAATGTGGATTATTTATAATATTTACACTGTGAAGATTAAGAAAGTTTGCGATAATAGACTAACTTGCGATCGCGTAAAACTTCTGGATGTAAAATTTTAATTATATCGGATAAGACTATGTGAGGATTGCTGATTCCACTTTCCCAGTAGTCGTTACCTCCACTGGAGTTAAGACGAGCATTGTTATTGTAGAGATTTCCGTTTTTTACAGCTTTAAAATCTCCATAACGGTTGTCTTCAGCAAGTAAATCTTTTTTGGTTTTCCAATATAAACTTCCATTTAACCAATAGTCGGCATTGGTAGCACGTTCAAAGACTTGTTCTAAAGATAATGGTAAAGTTCCTGATGATTTATTGTCTTTCCAAAGATAGTTTGCACCTGCATCAGCAAAATATTGGGCTACATAACTGTTCGCTCCTGGCATATACCAAGTTCCTTTTGAGTTAAATCCAACAAATACAGTTGGACGATTTTTTGCTGCTTTTGCTTTGACTGAAATTGCTTGATATTGTTTTGCAATTTCGTCAAAAATTTCTTCTGCTTTGGCTTCACGATTAAAAAATAGAGATGTAAATTTTATCCATTCGGCTCGTCCCAATGGAGATGATTCCATGTAATCAGCGTTAATAGCTACTTTTAAACCTGCTTCTACGAGTCTGGGATAACTATCAACGTTTGGATTGCCTACTCCATATGTTGTTACTAAATCTGGGTTTAATTCTAATATTTTTTCTATGTTCAGACTATTATCAATTCCTAATTTGACTAATTTATTAGCTTTAATTTTTTCAACGACGCTAGTTGTATTGATTGTACTTGTATCGCTAACTCCAAGAAGTTTATCTACAACTCCTAACTTCTCTAAATGAGGTAAATGAGTGGTAGAAAGCGAAACGATGGTATTGATAGGAACTTGAATAGTTTGTGATTCTTTAAATCCTTTGGGAACAGGCGTACCGCAATGTACAAGAACATATTGAAATGTGGTATCTGCATTTTGCCATGGATTTTTTACTATAACAATTTTATAAGTATTATGATATTCTACTACAAAACCTTTGGCATAATCAACACTGACTTTTTGTGGAAAGTAATCGGTTCTTTCGCTATAATTTTTAACGCATTCTTGGTTCAACTTACTGTTAGATACTGTAATTCTATTATTGCTAGTTTTCTTTGAACTGTAGCAAGAAATCACAAAAATAGTCATTAAGACTATCTGGCAGAAAAAGATGATAGGTTTGAATCGTGCAAATTTTATATCTTTCATGTTTGTTAGATTTTAGACAAGCTCAGAATTGTGTACCCTCTTTACAATTGTACTGTATGAACAAATTCAATATACGGTTAACCGTATATAGCTGGGACGGTGGATTTTCACTATAAATTTAGCGGTTATCTGCACTTCTCTTTTGGTCGGTAAATTTGTCAAGATAATCTTGTAGCTTCAGGGATTTTGAATGAAAAAGAAATTTTTTACCCAAATATTTCAAAACGGTATTCGTAAAGTTTTACGCCATCCTAAATATCGGCTATTTGCAATTGTTGCTGGTTTATTCTATTTAATTAGTCCCTTAGATATTTCACCGGATGTTGTTCCCATTTTAGGATGGGTAGACGATGGGCTGATTGCGAGTTTTGTTGTTGCAGAAGCTTCACAAATCCTTATAGAAGATCTGAAAAAGCGTAAAAAAGTAACTCCTACTGAATCAAATTCTCCTCAGACAGCAACTACGATTGATGTTGAAGCTGTAAGGCTTTCATAAAAGTTATAACGATACTGCAAGGGCTAAGAATACTCGTTCGGTTGGGTTTCGTTCCTCAACCCAACCTACACATTTTTATTTTTTAAGCAAAACCTTTAAGTATTGAAAGTTATATTTGTAAATTTAAGTAACCATATTGTAAGTGCGATAAGTTGAAAGCTTATCGCATTTCATTTATAACCATTAGTTTGATTGTACGGTTATTATCAATAGTGATGGTAGTTAAAGCCGAATAACACAGCTTTTTCCCAGCAATATCATAAGAATATAAAGCAAACAAACAAGAACGCAATTTTTACTTATTCATAACACCTATGGTATTAATTCGTTACAACCCCTGGCAAGAACTAAACGCTATCCAACGCCTGTTGGAAGATACAAGAGTTCCATTTGAAAGAGATTTCGTTAAAGTTCCTGCCGCTGAACTAACCCAAACAGATGATGCTGTTCACCTGAAGTTGGAACTTCCAGGAATGGATGCTAAAGATTTAGATATCCAAGTGACAGAAAACACTGTTTCCATTAGTGGCGAACGCAAGTCTGAAACTAAAACCGAAGACAAAGGTACGACACGGACTGAGTTCCACTATGGTAAGTTTCAGCGCGTCATTCCTTTGAAAGTAAAAATTCAGAATACTGATGTCAAGGCAGAATACAAAGACGGTATTTTGAATCTGACTCTGCCCAAGAAGGAAGAAGAAAAGAACAAAGTTGTCAAAGTTAATCTAGAACAACCTGCTGCTTAGTTGACTGTTGAAGCGATAAGTTTCCTTGCACGTAGATAATTATCAAGCAACCCCGGTCTAGTTAGAGTTACCGGGGGTTTTTTTCAGGAGTGCGGTTTCGCTTGATGGAATTGGGCTGATGCTTGGAAGTATGGTTCTGGTAATAATTATTTGGATGAGTCACCTTTACTTACTAAAACAAATCCTCGTGTTTTACCCGACACCGAATCAGTAGTGTTCATTGCTTTCCATAAATCTACTGTTTTTACCCAAACTGGTGGATATTTATAACGAGAAACATCCAGAATTAAAAATCTATCTGTTTGTTCGTTGTAAGCAGCTATTGGCGAAATATGTCCGCCTTTTTCTTGTCCAATTTCTTTACGTAAATAGTTAGCTAAAACAAAATTTCCTGGCTGTTTTAAATTTTCTGCTGCTTCTTGGCGAAACTGTTTTAAGCTAGTGTTAGCAGCGTGATTAACCTCTACTTTAACACCGTAGCTTACTAATAGTTGTCCCATCTGCTCTAGCGTCATTCCCATGCGAGAAACAACTTCAGGACTGATGACTTTTCGCGTTGCTTGGTTATGAAAAAAGTTTTCTTGAGTAAATACATGGTAGGGTTTATACTCTGGTGCTTCTGGTGCAGGAATTCCTAAACTATTCAGCACCATGACTATACTAGCAACTCCACAATATGCTTGATTATTTTGGGTCACAAATTGAGTACTAAGAGGAAAAAAATCTTGTCGATAACCACTTTCAAGTAATAGTTTTTCACCTTCAGGTGTAGTAAAACCAATTAAGTTTGGTGTCAAAGGTAGAGTCTGAGCAACAACACTCCCACCAGTAACGCATATTCCGAAAACTATAGCTTTTATTGATACTTTAATAAAGTTGATTTTGCAAAACATACATTTCAACTGCTATTAATAATTTAACTTTAGTTTACCAGAAGAAAGGTAGAGCGCAGAGGGCGGCTATGCTGCCATTGCAGAAACGACTGCGAGTTACATTGGCTTGGTGAATAGCGACGACGTTCTAGTATTACAATAAGCTAACAAACCACTTCTCATACCAGAACATAAGTACTAAGATAAATTCAGCACAAACAATTGCTTGGTAAGCTGCTATGACGTTAGGTACAATCAACCACTTATCTTTGACTGTAAGCGATCGCTCCTTATCTGAGCCATTTTACGACCAGATTTTACAGTTCATGGGGTATCAGCAGGTAGAGAGAAACGAAGAATTTACCATGTGGTGGCAACAGAATGCGGGGGCTATTCTCATTTACAACAGCCGCCCGGACTCTCCTAACAAAATTCACGATCGCTACTCACCAGGATTGCATCATCTCGCCTTTAACGCCGAAAGTCGAGAGCAAGTCGATAAACTTTACCAGATCGTTCTGGATATGGGCGGCACAATTTTGGATTCACCCGCAGAATACAACCACTATGCACCTGGTTACTACGCTTTTTTCTTTGCCGATCCTGATGGGATCAAATTAGAATTTGTTCATATGCCAAATTTACCTTAAAACTGGACTTTGGACAAAAATATTTGGCTACTGCTTATGAAACTGTGAGGACTGTTGACACTCCACGTACTTATGAGACTGTTTCACAAAAAGCAGTCACAGGACTCATGTCAGGTGACTGCTATGCATTGCGAAAGGAATTTGTTACGAGGGTGAAGCATAAACAATGAAGTATGAAAGATAAATTTTTCATCCTTTATCCTTAACACTTCATTCTTTTTCAGCTTATGGGCTGGGTGCAGCTGCGATCGCACTGCTATTATCTGAGTAGAAAAGCTGATTGTAAGTCTTGCGACCGGCTTCGGTTAACTCACCTGTCAGTGGTTCAAAGGCACCACCGAACTTGCCAATCAAAGAATTCACGAGATTATCAGCGCCGTCTTTAATTCCCATTGACAATACCAAATCATCCAACTTGCCAAGGAAGTCGCCCGCAGCAGTGGAGGATTTGTCAATAATGACAGACCAGTTGCCATTACCAATCACAATGCTGTTGCTGGTAAACACCCAATTGCCATTACCAATGATTGTGTTGTTGCTACCGAAGTCCCAGTTACCGTTACCAATGGTGGTGTTGTTATTTCCAAAGTGCCAGTTACCGTTACCCAAGGTATTGTTGTCAGCTGTGGACTCCCAATACCAGTTACCATTACCCAAGGTTCTGTTGTTCTGACTGGTGTCTAAATACCAGTTACCATTACCAATTGTTGCGTTATTTTTGGTAGAATCCCAATTCCAGTTGGCATTACCGATGCTGGCATTAGATTTCCCATAATTCCAGTTAGAATTACCGATAACTGCACTGTCACTTCCAAAATCCCTATTGCCGTAACCAATAGGTATGCTGCCATCAGGAGTGTTGAAAATGTTGTCAGTACCACTGAAAGGTAACAAACCACCAAGAACGGTGTACAAAATATCGGAAGGTGGCTGAACAGCCTGAGAATCACTACCTGCAAACAAGTTTGTGTAAGGATCTGTGCCATCACCAGCAAGTTCATTGACAGTATTGATACTGGTATTGGCGCTCAGTATGTCATTCCTAAAGAGCGTCAACAAATCTGAAGGTGACCTCAAAGGTGTGTTGTTACCGCTAAAAAGCCTTTTGCCAACAGCAGAATTGACTGTTTTAGTGAAGTTTAACAGACCATCTTGGACAATCCTGAGAGTCTCAGAGGAGGATTTGCCACTACTTCCAGACGGTAAACCTTCACCAAAAATAACTTGTGTAATATCAAAAGATGGTCGTTGAGGTATGTTACCACCAACACCTGAAGTTCCGATACCAGCAAATGAACTGCTACTATCAGTGCCTGAAGTTCCAGTACCAGTACTGGGAAATGGATTGCTAGAACCACCAGGTAAGGTTTGTCCGTATACTGATGTTAAGAAGTTCGATGCTGATTGAGGTATGGGGAAATTTACGCCATATACCTGTCTTAAGAAATCGAGAGCTGGAGCATTAGTACTGCCAAAGGGATTGTTTCCGCCAGCAAATGGGTTTTCACCAGTGGAAGCAGTCGTAATGCCACTCTCAGAAAGCCTGTTGCTCAACTTGACAATAACGGAGTCAACAATTTCTTCTGTAGTATAATTTATCACGTTAGAAAATCTCTCTGGTGTGGTTTCTTTACCGATAATCCATTGATTGTCACCAACCACCGTGTTACCAAGACTTGCATAAGCATAGCCACCACCACCAGCAAAGGGGTTGTTTTGAGCACCAGCAAAGGAATTATTGTTAGTACTAGAACTCCAAGTGCTGCCACTATATAAGTTAGCGCTAGCACCAAAAGTATTGGGGAGTGAACCGCTAGAAGTACTTGAAGATGTACCGTAAATTACACTCCCAGTCAAGGGATCGCCAGGTGTGAGAATATCAGCAGTAGAAGTCGTCATTAACAACAATCCTCCTAATTTTTGGAACCAAAATCTCGTAGAATATAGGTGATAAAAAGTCGATCCTGCTTATCAATTAGCTGTGACAGCTTTTTGAGGGCAGGCATTATTGGCTAGTAGCTCTTGAAAGCTTGTTGGGTAGACCCACAACGGGTTTGACCCAGCATTTCCTATTTCAATCAAGAATCTGAACTCTTTGAGAGCGATAAGCCGAATACGGCTTGCGCTAAGGGCGAGCACTGGAATTTGTTGATAGATTTATTGCTTGTGTAATATCAGCGTGCAAGAGTTATAAGACTGAAAAAACGCTAACATTATTAACAATTAGAAGATTAAAGCTAGGCTTTTCTTGGATTTTCTTAGAGAACAATAGACTTGTACCATAAAATTATTCACACAAGGGAATCACCAGTAGTGAAGGCAGATGCTACCTGTAACACACATTGTGACTTTTTTGGGGTGCAATCAACACTAGTCAATTAAGAATTTAAGCAATTGCAATACAAACAGCAATAAGTTATTTTTCGATAAGCTTGTCTATTTTTTAGATATTTTTATTGTTTTTTTATTTAAATATAAAAAATCATGACAAAGAACACTACAAAACAAAAGAATTTTTTTGGGAAAATTGACCAATTTTGTGATATTGCTGCTAGAAAGGAAAACCTTACAAATGCATATACAAAAAAATGGGTTTGCCCCAGACGGCAACAGAAGAACTGTTGTGTAACGTCTAAAAACAAACCCAATGAACAACTTTCTTCTTTTGTTTCTGGAGAATTGTTAAATCACGAGCTGTATAATGTAGCTTTAATTGGGTTAACTTAGACAATGGTGTTGGTATTGCTACCACCAACTAATGGGCTATTAGTAGCTTGGAGTTGATTAATAGTGCCACTGTATGCGATGATGTCATTCTGTAAAAGTTTGAAGACTTCAGCAGCAGATAGTGGAAGTTGATTGTTACCACCAATACCAGAATTCCGGTTGACCGTATTGTAAAAGCTTGTGATATCAGCTTCGATCAACTTCAAAACATCATTAGGGGATTGCAAGGGAACCACACTGCCACTAGTTGTCACCGGGCTGCCAGTACCAGGTACATTACTACCAGTAGTAACTGTGTTGCTACCAGTAGTTCCACGACCAGTACTGTTTAAATAGTTGACAAACTCAACCACTGGTGCTAATGCTAAGTCACCGTTTGTGACTGCATTACCGCTTTGATAGCGATTCACAATGTCAGTGAAGGTTGAGATGTTGTTTTGAATGCGGTTTAAAACATCACCAGGTAATTGAGGGAACACGCTATTGCTACTAGGATTGGTGTTAACATTTGATGCCGTTGTCATAAACAAAAATCCTCCTATTGTCAGAAAAAAAATGTCTTGAAACTTGAGAGAATCAAGTTGACTGGGTTAATGACTTTCTTCTTCGGTCTTTTCAATGGAGGCAAGTTAACGGCTAGTAGCTTTTAAAAATGTTGGGTAGCAGCATGAATTTGCGCTGTCCAACATTTTTGGATCTGGAACTCTATAGTGCGATCGCGTCGCTACCACCAAACTGTGTGGAATCAGAAGTGTTGCTTATGAAGCCACTTTGTAATTGACTTAAGTAAGCGTCTGTTGATTGATTGCTGCCAGAACCAAGTAGGCTGCCTGTTTCAGCATATTGATTGATAAGTTTGGCGAATTCACCGGTAGCTCCGCTATCAATGCTCTTTACGAAGAACGGATCGATGGAATCACCAGAAACTTGTTTTAAGAAGTCGTAAACTATTTGCTCTTCACTAGTAAAGGCAACGCTTTCAGAGTTGGTGAGAATGTCAGCGTTACCTTCAGTCACCGTGACAGTGTCAGTGACGACGAACTCGGTGAGCGGTTGTTCGGTAAACACACTCTCACTAACTTCTGACACCACAGGCACAAGCTCAACACTAACCGTGGATGGGATCTCACTGCCAGCATCAATTGAGGATGATGTGCCACCCTGTATGCCCGTGTAAGACCTAACCAGACTGTCAACAGTAGAGCCGATCTCACCATCAATTGCGTCTTTGTCAGGGTTACCATTGCTCACTTGTTGAGTGATAGAGTCAGTCAGACCGAAACGAATTGCATCAATCTGGCTTGCTTGTTGATTTCCAGCAAAGGAACCACCAGCTTGGCTACCGCCGCCAAATCCGCCTTGGTTAACGTCACCAAATCCGCCTTGGTTAGCGCCATCAAATCCGCCTTGGCTACCACTGTTAGATCCGCTGCTAGCTTGTATAGCTTGGTTGCTTATATTGCTACCAAAGCCAGGGTTAAATGGATTGTAACCGCCAAAAGAAGGTTCTTCTCCGCTACCTGTTTGAGTACCACCACCAAACTGGTTACTACGACTAGACGGGCTACCACCACCAGGCGGTTGGTTAAATGGGTTTAGCGTGCTGGTGTCAATGTTAGTGTTAGCCGCAGGAGTACCACCACCAGGAGGAAATGCGGTATAAATTGCTTGGTCGATGTTATATCTGATTTGATCGAAAGGTGACACTGGCGTACCACCACCAGCAAATTGGTTGCTACCCTCACCGCCAGATTGAGTACCGCCACCACCGGGAAAGCCAGGTAAATTCTCATTGCCTACAGCATCGCCCAAGCGACCAAATGGAGATTGTGAAAACCCAGAACTAGAAGTACTTTGGGTAAAAGTGTTTTCAGTTGTCATTGAGAATAATTCTCCTCTCTCTAAACTAGAAATCACGGAAGCAATGGGAACCACTACAGACAAAAGTAGTCTGCTTGTTTACAAGTTTCTGCTTATTTTTATCTCTGAAATTAGTAATGGACTTTGAGCTTTAAAAAGCACCCTGCGTTGTTTTGTAAAATATGCTCACACCAACTCTGAAATGATGTATATTCAATCAAATCAAACTGTAAACAACGCTACTGTCTATATAGAATTTAAATAAAATTTAAAAGAAACTCAATAAAATTTCTTTTGATGTATTTATCAAATTTTTAGATAATTTTTATACTTTAAAATATAAAATAACCACTGCGTTCTCTACCTCTAATTAACTTATCAGTATCAAAAGCAGTGCCTATTTTAAATGATGAATAATATCAAGTTTGGTTGAATAATTATTAATCTCTTTTCGCTCTAAAATTCTAGTCCTACAAGTAGGTAGTAGGTAGTAGTCCGCCACATAAGTTTTCATGGGCTTTCACCTCGTTCCCAGGTTCTATCTGGGAACGAGAGTGGGGGTTTGTCTATCTACCCATCAAAACTTATGTGGTGGAGTACTAGTAGGGCTATGCCTATAGGTAATATAGCTTTTACACCATGACTCCTACTTCTTTTTTAGAAGATTTGAAAGTTTGTTCCTGAGGCCAACGACCGACGACTTTGCCAACAACTGACAATTCCTGAACCAAGCGATCGAACTTTTCAGGAGTGAGGGATTGGGGTCCATCAGAAAGAGCCTTAGCAGGATTGGGGTGAACTTCAATCATTAAAGAATCTGTTCCTGCTGCTACAGCTGCTAACGCCATCGAGCCAACATACTCAGACTTACCAGTACCATGACTGGGATCGATCGTAATCGGTAAGTGTGTAAGCTGTCTCAATACTGGAATGACAGACAAATCTAAGGTGTTGCGAACATATTTGGAATCGAAAGTTCTGATCCCACGCTCGCAAAGAATCACATTTGGATTTCCAGCAGCCAGAATATATTCTGCTGCCATGAGCCACTCATCAATTGTGCAAGACATTCCTCGCTTGAGCAGTACGGGCTTATCTTGAGCACCTACTTTCTTTAATAGAGAAAAGTTTTGCATATTTCGAGCGCCAACTTGTACCACATCAGCGACACGAGCGATCGCAGGCAAATCGGCAGCATCCATGACTTCTGTAATAATACCCAAGCCTGTTGCTTCACGAGAGGCTGCTAATAACTCTAGAGCACTCTCACCGTGTCCTTGAAAGGCATAAGGAGAAGTACGAGGCTTGAAAGCACCACCACGCAGAAACTTAGCGCCCGCAGCCTTCACCCGCTTAGCTGTTTCTACAATCATGGCTTCATTTTCCACAGAGCAAGGTCCAGCAATCAAGACAACAGGATGTTGCTCGCCAATGTAGACAGAACCATTGGGTGTAGGTACAACAACTTCGCTGGGTTGTCCGTGACGGAATTGCCGACTCGCCCGCTTAAAAGGTTTCTCAACTCGCAAAACTTCCTCGATCCAAGGACTGCTATTTTGAATCACCATTGGGTCAAGAGTTGCAGTCTCACCAATCATTCCGAGAACAACTTTATGCTGACCGACACTTTTTTCTACAGTCACTCCCCAATTTTCACTCAATTCTTGACTGATACGAGTAATTTCCTCAGCTGGTGTATTATTCTTAATAACTACAATCATGAGTGTTTATCCTCTAATTTTGTTAAGAGCTAATTGCTAATTGCTAATTGCTAATTGTTCAATACCATTAGCCATTAGCCATTAGCCATTAGCCATTAGCCATTAGCCATTAGCCATTAGCCATTAGCCATTAGCCATTAGCTAATTACCGTAAAAATTCCGCAAGCTGTTCTAGCTTTTTCCAAGCTTCACCACTTTGCAGAACTTCCCTGGCAAGGGCAACACCTTTCACAGCTGCGCTTGCAATATCAATTGCCCCATCATCAATTGCTTCAGCTACATAAAGTGCTAGCGCTGCGTTTAATGCCACAACATCTTGCTGTGCTTGTGTTCCTTTTCCTTGTAAGACCGCTTTTAAAATTTCAGCGTTTTCCTGGACTTCCCCACCTCGCAATGCCTCCGTTGGTGCAGGAGTTAAACCCAGTTCTTCAGGACTGAGTACAGCAGGAATGACAGTTCGATCTTTAAGTACAGCCAAGTCATTTAAATCTGCTAGCCCAGCTTCATCTAACCTTTCCCGTCCGTACACGACAATTGCACGGCGAGTCCCAAGTTCTGACAAAGCTTTCGCAATTGTTTCAACTAGCAGTGGGTCACACACACCAATAATTTGCCCTGTTGGTCGCATTGGATTAACCAGAGGACCCAGCAAGTTAAAAACAGTTCGCACCTTTAGTGTTTTTCGCATAGCAGCAACTGCTTTTAGTGCTGGATGCCACCCAGGAGCAAACAAGAATGTTACGCCGACTTCATCGACTGCGGATTGAACTTTCTGAGGATCGGCGCTAAGATTTATACCTAAAGCCTCTAACACATCAGCAGAACCAGTTTTACTGGACGCCGAACGATTACCGTGCTTTGCAACTTTTACTCCTGCTGCTGCAACAACAAAGGCGACGGCGGTGGAGATGTTGAAGGTTGAGGCTCCATCTCCTCCCGTTCCGCAAGTGTCTACTAAGGGAGTAGAGAGTGGGGAGTAGGGAGTGGGGGAAGAAGATTGGGATTGCAGGACACCAGCCATGCCTACTAATTCTTCTGTAGATACTCCTTTGGCTTGAATCGCTGCCAATATTGCCCCAGATAACACTGGAGGAATAGTATCTGTCAGCCAACCTTCCATAAGTGCAGAAGCTTGCTCGACTGATAGCGATCGCCGTTCAAGTAGTTGCTTGAGCAAAGCAGGTAAATCGAGAGATTCGCTCGTGACGGTGATTTTGTCACTTACAGCTTGTGTTAAGGCTACCATATTGATTCTGGTTTTTGATGAATGCAGTGGCGTTGCGTAGAATTTCAACTTTGCGATTCTGGATTGAAAATATCAATCCAAAATCCAAAATCTAAAATCAGTATCAAGCGGGATCGAGTACTTTAGCAACTGTTTGCACGTCTTTATCTCCCCTACCCGAACAATTAATGACAATTCGGGGGCTACCACTTAACTGCGGGCAAAGTGTTTCAAGATACGCGATCGCATGAGAGGTTTCCAAAGCGGGAATAATTCCTTCGAGCTGAGACAAACGCTGGAAAGCTGTCAAAGCTTCAGAGTCAGTTACGCTGTAGTACTCAGCGCGACCAATATCCTTAAGATAGCTGTGTTCTGGACCTACACCAGGATAGTCCAAACCAGCGCTAATGGAATGTGCTTCCACAACCTGACCATCGCCATCTTGTAACACATAGCTCATAGCACCATGCAACACACCAACTCGACCCCGTGTTAAAGTAGCTGCATGCTTCTCCGTGTTAACACCTTCACCGGCTGCCTCAACTCCAATGATACGGACATTAGAGTCATTCACAAACTCAGTGAACAAACCAATGGCATTAGAACCACCGCCCACACAAGCCAAGAGGATATCTGGAAGACCGCCCCATTTCTCCAAACATTGAGCGCGAGTCTCTTGACCAATAATAGCGTGAAAATCGCGCACCAGCATTGGATAGGGATGAGGACCAGCAACAGAACCTAAAATGTAGTGAGTTGTTTCTACATTTGTTACCCAATCCCGAATCGCTTCAGAAGTTGCATCTTTCAGAGTTCCAGTCCCAGCCTCAACGGGACGCACCTCTGCTCCCATCAACTTCATCCGGAACACGTTCAGGGATTGGCGTTGCATATCGTGAATACCCATGTATATCACGCACTGCAAACCAAAACGAGCACATACAGTAGCAGTTGCAACTCCGTGTTGACCTGCTCCTGTTTCAGCGATAATGCGCTGCTTGCCCATACGCTTTGCCAGCAATACCTGACCCAAAGCATTGTTAATTTTATGAGCACCTGTATGATTTAAATCTTCACGCTTTAAGTAAATTTGTGGACCTGTGCCATCAGGTCTAGCATAATTTGCCGTCAGACGCTCAGCAAAATATAAAGGACTGGGGCGTCCCACATAATCGCGCAGTAACTCGTTTAATTCTGCTTGAAAAGTTGGGTCATTGCGATATTGTGCTGCTGCTGCTTCTAATTCACTTAAAGCAGGCATTAGGGTTTCAGGTACATATTTGCCCCCGAAACGTCCAAATCTTCCCAAAGAGTCTGGAACTAAAGACGCTGCAACGTTTTTCTCTGATATGCTTACCACTGGTGAAAACTCCTTATTTGTTGGTGGTTAGTTGTTAGTTGTTAGTTGTTAGTGGATAGTGGTTAGTTGTTAGTGGGTAGTGGGTAGTGGGTAGTTGTTAGTGGGTAGTGGGTAGTTGTCATTAGCCATTAGCCATTAGCCATTAGCCATTAGCTATTACCAATTCAGGCGCAATCGCTGTTTTTAATTCTTTACAAAGTTCTTCAATTGCTTGGAGTCCTTCTTCTGGACTACCAGTTGCTAAACGTTTTACAAAAGCGCTACCAACAATAACGGCGTCTGCGCCCCATTCTTTCACCTGACGAGCTTGTTCTGCTCCTGAAATCCCAAAGCCAACGCCAATTGGTTTATCACTAACACTTCGCATGGACATTAGTAAAGGTTTCACACGGTCTTGAATTTGAGAACGTATACCTGTTACACCAGTGACACTAACGAGATAAATAAATCCTCTGGAAGCTCGTGCGATCGCATCAATTCTTTCTTTAGAACTTGTAGGAGCCACAAGCAAAATAACTTCTATTCCAAATTCAGCAGCCGTATTAATTAACTCTTCTGCTTCTTCTAAAGGTAAGTCTGGAACAACTAAACCCCGCGCTCCAACATTTGCAATTTGTGCTAAAAATGACCTAATACCCCGATTTAAAATAGGATTGTAGTAGGTAAATAAAATAAGAGGAGCTTGCAAGCTAGGGCTAACTTCTGCAACTAATTCTAGCACTTGTTCCAGGGTAGTTCCTCTAGACAAAGCGCGAGTCGCTGCTGCTTGAATAACAGGACCATCTGCAAGAGGATCGGAATAGGGAACACCCAATTCAATAAAGTCAGCACCATTCTTATCTAAAACGCGCAAAGCCTCTTTTGTTGTTTCCAGGTCTGGATCTCCTGCTGTCACAAAAGGAATTAAAGCGCACTGATTGCGATTTCTTAGAGATTGAAAGCGTTCGGAAATAGAAGTCATTGCACCTGATTTGGATAGTGGATAGTGGTTAGTGGTTAGTGGTTAGTTGTTAGTCGTTAGTGGTTAGTGGTTAGTGGTTAGTGGTTAGCAGTATTTCAACTAACAACTAACAACTAACGACTAACAACTAACTTGAATAACAATTTTTCCACGTACATCTTTACCTCTTTCTTCAAACTTTTGATGGGCTTGTGCTACCCTATCGAGGGGAAAGGTCATTCCGATAACAGGGTTAATTTGATCCCGCTCAATTAAGGTTTTTAAAGCTTCTAGTTTGGGACGAGGATTGTCTAAGTGTACGAAGTGAATTGTAATATTTTTGGCGATCGCGGGGTTAAGGTCACCTTGTATGCCTGTCACTGTTACACCCCGACCATCAAATTTGATGACCGGTAGGCTTTTGGCTAGAAGTTCACCAGCAACGGTAGAAAAAGTAACATCAACACCTTCACCGTGGGTTTCCCTCATGATGATGTCAATAAAATTTTCGGAGTGGTAGTCTATGGCTCTGTCTGCACCTATAGACTTAACAAGGTCAAAATCATATCTACCGCAGGTAGTATAAACATACGCGCCTGCTGCTTTAGCAATTTGGATAGCAAAAGAGCCAACTCCTCCCGCACCACCATGAATGAGTACAGTTTCGCCTACTTTGATATTCGCCTTGTCAATTAGTGCAGTCCATGCAGTACCGCCTGCAACAGGTACGCTAGCCGCTTGTGTATGCGACAGATTCACAGGTTTTTTGGCAATAATTGATTCATTTGCTACATGATACTCAGCATAAGCACCACTATTGTCAAAATGTCCTATGGCGTAATAAACTTCATCTCCTACCTTATAGTCCTGAACGTTCTCACCAACTGCTTCAATGACTCCAGAAACGTCAAATCCAATAATTGCAGGTAGTTCTCTCCTGGGTGGAAACAGCCCTCGACGTACCCCACAATCAGCAGGATTCACTGAGGATGCACAAACTTTCACTAGGACTTGGTTTTTACCAGGTGTTGGTTTTTCCACCTCGCGTTGTACAAAAACTTCCGGACCCCCGAAGTTTGTTATCATCAATGCTTTCATCAAAAAGGTCACTGGTTAATGGTTACTGGTTAGTGGTTACTGGTTAGTGGTTAGTGGTTTTCTTACTAACAACTAACAACTAACAACTAACCACTAACTTCTATTGTTTGTCTCTCCTAATATAGCCCGCACAGCTTTCTCTACATCAGCTTGTTTGACTAAGGATTCGCCTACGAGCACTGCACGAGCACCAACTTCAGCGACAAAAGATAAATCTTCAGGTGTATACAAGCCAGACTCACTCACAAGAGTGATGCCATAGCTTTGTAGTTGCGATCGCCTAGCTTGTGAGAGTTCTTGTGTTGTTTTAATATCTAGCGTAAAATCTTCCAGGTTACGATTGTTTATACCTATTAAGCGGATGTTATCCAATCTTAGAACTCTATCTAGTTCAGCTAAGGTATGAACCTCTACTAGAGCTTTCATTCCCAAGTCGTGGATAACTTTCGCAAAATCCTGAATTTCTTCATCTGTCAGGATAGCTGCTATCAACAATACAGCATCTGCACCTGCCACTCTTGCGTAATAAATTTGATAAATATCAATAATAAACTCTTTACACAACAGTGGCAGTGCAACTTTTTGCCTGATATTACGCAGGTTATCAAAACTACCCTGGAAGAACTTAGAATCCGTAAGAACAGACAAACAAGCTGCTCCACCTCGCTCGTAAGCGGTGGCGATCGCTACCGGATTGAAGTCAGCACGAAGCACCCCACGACTTGGAGATGCTTTTTTTACCTCCGCAATCACGCTTGGTACGTGAGGGTTTTCCTGCAAAGCCGTCAAGAAATTCCTAACTTCAGGAGCTTGACTTAACTGTTGTTGCAAAGAAGCTAAAGGCAGTTCTTGGCGCATCTGTGCAACTTCTTGCCTTTTGTGCCACACAATTTCTTCAAGTATGTGGCGCGGGCGAACACCAACAGTAGCAACTGAATAACTCATATGTATGATGCAAGAGATGATTGGAGAGGGGGGAGGGTTAGTTGTTAGTTGTTAGTTGTTAGTTGCTAGTTGTTAGTTGTTAGTTGTTAGAAATCACCAACCACCAACCACCAACCACCAACCACCAACTACTAACTACTAACCACTAACTTCTCTATTTGAGTATATGCACGGACTACATTCTTAATGATTGCCAGACCAACTTCTCCTGATAGCGTCATGATGGATTCTGGATGGAACTGTACTGCGGCTATGGGAAGCGATTGATGCTCAATTGCCATGATTACCTCATCGTCTGAGATAGCAGTTACTTTCAATTGTTCGGGTAACCGCTGTGGTATGGCAAACAAAGAATGATATCTACCAACTGAGAAGGATTGGGGTAAGGCTTTGAACAAAACTGAATCTGGTTCGGTCACAATTACCCTTGAGGATTTACCATGCTGGGGATAGTGAAGAACTCCGAGTTGTCCGCCAAAGGCTTCAACAATTCCTTGCAATCCCAAGCACACTCCAAACAGGGGTATATTGCGGCGCACGCAACTTTTGACCATATCTGGTACTTTAAAATCGCTGGGTTTACCGGGACCTGGAGATAAAACAACTAAGTCAGGACGCTCTATATCCAACAGGGATTCTGAGAAGCTGTGACGTAATGTGGTCACTGTTGCTCCAGTTTGACGGATGTAGTTGGCTAGGGTGTGAACAAATGAGTCTTCGTAATCCACTAGTAAAATACGCTTACCGGGTTCGACATCTGGAACACAAGCGCTTAATTTTTCTCGTTTGCAATCCTTTGATGGGATTCCTTGCTTTGCACGGCGAATTGTTTCAAACAACGCCGCACCTTTTGTCATTGTCTCTTGTTCTTCTGCTGATGGCAGGGAGTCATAGAGAACTGTTGCTCCTACTCTTACCTCGGCAATTGAATCTTGCAGTCTAATGGTTCTCAAAATCAATCCTGTATTGAGATTACCATTAAAGTTGAGGTAGCCAACTGCTCCACCATACCACCGTCTGGAGCTGCGTTCGTGCTGTTCGAGGAATTGCATTGCCGATCGCTTGGGTGCGCCTGTCACTGTCACTGCCCAAGTATGGGTGAGAAAGGCGTCCAAAGCATCAAACTGCGATCGCAGTAACCCTTCAACGTGATCCACTGTATGGATCAAGTGGCTGTACATTTCTATTTGACGGCGACCGATGACTTGTACGGAACCCGGTTCGCAAATCCGCGATTTGTCATTGCGATCCACGTCAGTACACATGGTCAACTCTGCTTCTTCCTTACCTGAATTTAGAAGTTGACGAATTTGCTCGGCATCATCAAGGGCATCTTGTCCACGAGTAATGGTACCACTAATCGGGCAGGTTTCTACTCTCCGACCTTCAACCCGTACAAACATTTCTGGGGAAGCACCAATGATATACTCTCCACCAAGGTTAAAGATAAAACCATAGGGGCTGGGGTTTATATGCTGTAGGGTTTGGAAAAGCTGACTGGGTGGTTGTTCGCAGGATTCAAAAAAGCTTTGTGAAGGAACCACTTCAAACAAATCTCCACGCCGGAAGTAATCCAGTGCTACTTCTACTTGGCTGGCATACTCTCCCGGTGCATGGTCGGAAGTTTTTGCTGGAACAAGGCGTTTACCCCTGTAATCAATTGATTCACCTGTACGTGGAAGATTTTGGGTATTGCCTTGTGTTGTTTCAAACTCATACTGCACTCGATACGCACGCTGCAGGTAGTAGTCAACAATAACCAATTCATCAGGCAAATAAAGCACTATATCCCTTTGGTCTGTAGGACGTTCCAGACGCATTGGAATTGGCTCAAACTGAAATAACAAGTCGTAGCCAAATGCCCCATACAATCCCAGATGCTCGTCTTCATCACTGGAGAAAATATGGAGAATTTCGCGAATCACTGTGAATGCAGAAGGTTGCTTGCTGCGTTCTTCTTCTGCAAACAACTGCGATGTGGGCTTTACATATCCAGTAATATAATCGTTATCTTGCTTGACTTCCTGAAGTTGGGAATGCACGGACAGATGCACCAACAATAGGGGTAGAAGCACCTTGCCTCGATTATTTAGCGCTCTCAGCGTAAAAGCTCTCTCCCGTGTTGTCAGTTCTAGTGGTGGATTAATAAATCCAATCGCCCATCTTTTGTATCGCCCTGGATATTCATAACTGCTCTTGAGCAACCCTCCTCGTTGGGAGTCCAGATAAAAAGAAATTTCATCCAAGGCTGTGTCCATCTTCACTTCGGTGATGGAGCGAGATACACCTATGCCGCCAAGAGTTTTGTAAGTGTGAGAATCAACAATCATGGGGGTTTCTTTGATGTTGAGGGAGTCTTTAATTGCATATCTAGACAGACTGCGAATAACCGCAGACATCGCAACTTGGACTAGTTGCTAATTAAATAAACTAGACATTAAAGCACAGTATATACGCAGTTAATAACACTGACCTAACCGAGACGGACAATTCAAGGAAAATTCACGGAAAACACGGATTGGAGCAGTAAAGTATGAAGGATTGAACTTGTTACTGTATAAGTACTGTTGCCACTTTTAAAATAGTCACAGACAAACCAGTAACGAAAACCTGTCTAGACACCTTTGAACATCCGTAAATGTAAAAGGTTGGACTGATGACTTCAACTGCTAACAGTTCGGATCGACAGTCTTACCTTGTGCGCGAATCTTTACAAACGAACGCTACTTGGTATGTGTTTAGCCTACTAAATGTTAAGGAATGATACATGAACATTTTTTTGGTAGATGTGTCATTTTTTTTGCTTTTTACTTTTGTTTCTCAGTAATACTCCATAAGCTATATGAAGGCGGTCATCCTCTACCGCCTTGGGTGATAAATTCTTTCTTTCTAAAGGAATATACGGAATAGCTGTGGCGAATTTAAGTATTTACTGGGTTATTCAAAGTATAAACAATACTTTTTTACACCCCTCAGCCCCTATTCTCTCGTTCCCAGGTTCTACCTGGGAACGAGAGAGTGCTAAAACCTGGGAACGAGGTGGGTGGGATTTTGCAGCCCCTAACCCCGATTAACGAAGATGTTGCAGTATGAGGTGACATACATCCGTTGCTTCGATTGATTCAGTTGGTAGCAAATGAGTTTGCTGGGTTATAAATAATGGTCGCTCACCAGGAACAACAGTTGTAGACCCATGAGAACCACGTACTAAGGATGCATCTAAAGGAATAACATCCATTAAGTAGCGAAACCCAAGCTGTTTTTTAAGCAGTTTTATGCCTATTTGAAGTTTGGGAAGTTTGATTTGAGGATCGAGAAAAAGTTCTACTGGATCGTAACCCGGTTTGCGATGGATATCTACTGTTCTGGCAAAATCGGGAGCACAGTGGTCATCTAGCCAGTAGTAGTAAGTAAACCAGGCGTTTGGTTGAGCGATCGCGACTAACTCTCCCGATCTGGAATGATTGAGATGGTATGCTGGCTTTTCTTCGTCTCCCAAGACTCGGGCAACACCCTCTGTTGCTTCCAATAGCGCTCTCACTTTAGGAATGTAAAATGGATCGTTGACATAAACGTGAGCAATTTGATGGTCAGCGACAGCAAATGCCTTACTTGCTCCAGGATCGAGCAATTCCCGCCCCAGTTCTTCTCTTACACTCAGCAACCCTTGTTCTCGCAGCATCCGGTTCAAGTGAACTGGTTGGGATACAGCTGTGATACCGTATTCAGACAGAACAATGACCTGTGTACCTCGATTTTCGTAGAATTCAATGAGATCCCGGCAAACAGCATCAATTTCTTGTAAGTCTTTTGCTACTTGCTTGTCTTCCGGTCCAAATTTTTGCAAGCAGTAATCTAAATGAGGTAAGTAAATGAGCGTGAGGGTAGGGCTGCACTTTTGTTCCACCCACTTAGCAGAAGAGGCTATCCATTTACTACACCTAATAGAGGTGTTGGGACCCCAGAAATTGAAGAGAGGGAACTGACCAAATTCAGTTTGGAGTTCCGAACGCCATTCTTGTGGGTCAGTGTAAATATCAGGAAGTTTTCTACCATCAGCAGGATACATTGGTCGGGGGGTAACTGCATAGTCTACTGAAGAGTACATGTTGTACCACCAGAACAAATTGGCGCAGGTAAAAGATGGATCTAGCGATCGCGCCATATCCCATACTTTTGGTGCTTGAACCAGTTTATTAGACTGTCGCCAAAACTTAATCTCGCAATCGTCGTGAAAATACCACCCATTGGCAACAATACCATGTTCGTTGGGCATTTTTCCGGTAAGATAAGTTGCTTGTGCCGTACAGGTAACAGCTGGTAACACCGGGGAAATTGGAACAGTTTTTCCAGATCTTGCCCATTGCGATAGGAATGGCGTATGTTCTCCCAATAAATTGGGCGACAATCCGACTACATTAAGAACAACCGTTTTATGCATGACTCGAAGTTAATCCCTTAAGGACGCGCAAATACCGTTGAAATGACAAAATGATATGTGTGGTGCAGTATTTTAAGATTATCCACTCACTTATTTAATATTTTTTAACATTTAAACTCTAATATATAGGAAAGCACAAAATAACACAGATTTCCCTATCTTAGCTTGCGTAATTTTTGGGAGATCGAAAAATATAACAAACACATCAAAAAATTGTTCATTTATCCTCAAATTTACATATCTTATAGTTTTATAGTAAAGGTTTATACAAAAGTGCATCT
Organism: Scytonema sp. UIC 10036; assembly: GCF_009725235.1. The sequence continues at coordinate 71,451 of NZ_WJFC01000009.1, read as the reverse complement.
TGATAGCGATCGCACTACCAATACTGCTCGGGTAAGAATATGAGTAGGTTGGGCTTACCGTGAGGAAACCCAACGAAAGCCTATCAATATTGGGTTTCGTTCCTCAACCCAACGAATGTCTATCAGTGTTGGGTTTCGTTCCTCAACCCAACCTACTATGCCTTACATAAATTCTAGATAAAGGCTTCTTCAAAAGAAGATTCCAAGCTTGAAGATTTTCACCATCTGAATCGATCCCAAGCGCATCATAGCAGTTTTATTTCCGCTCGATTTATTGTTGCAACTTACTAAAGTTTGTAGAAAAAAGGACGATTATGATTTTACGTTCATACACTTTAGGGCTAGCCTCAGTAGCTATTACGTTAATTAGTTTTGGGTTGGATACAACAAAAGCCAACGCGCAAACAAATTACGAATTTAGCGCTACTTACGATACAGTAGTCACAATTGACCCTTCTTTTAGACCTGACATAGGTATTACTAGAGCAACGATTACAGGAGAAAGTGCTGATGCTCCATATGGATTGAGTAAGTTTCTCAGCAATACTTACGGTAGTTTTGACCCAACAACCAATATTTCTTACTTTAATGCAGATGCATCTGCTTTTGGATTAGAAAATCAGCCACTTCTTGGCGATCGCTATTATGGTGGTAGCAACGAATTATTTGGAACCGCTAACGACCAAGCTAAATTTGACTTTGTTAACGGTACAGTAGAAGGTGGTGGAACTATCACTCTGACTGGTGGTGAAGGTATATTCAAGGATGCAGTTGGTAAAATAACTTTTACCCAAAATGACAGATTGACCAGTACAGATTTGACTGCGCCTTTTAAAGGTAAAGCTGTTCTCAAATTCTCCCTACAAACCCCCAAAGCCATTCCCGAACCAAATACAACTGCTGGGGTAATTGGTATGGGATTTGTTGGCTTGAGTGTATTTTTAGGAAAATACACCCGCAAGTTGAAGTTCCGGGGTTAAATCCCAGCAAAATCCCTTTAGATCCCCGACTTCTTTAAGAAGTCGGGGATCTAGCAGTACGATCGCCTATTGAAATTATGGGTTAAAATTTGCCAGTGGGAACAATTATTTTCCCCAGCGTTTACTTAAATCTATAAATAATGCTAAGGGAGAAGGGTTGGGGATGAGGGAACTTAACAGTTAACTGCCAACAAATTTCTACTATTTGCCACCATCTTCGACAAAACCCATTCATACTCCCTTTGAAGTGATGATGGTAAATCCAACTTCATTTCCTTTGGCAAAACTTCCCAAGTGTATGTTTCTATTTCAAGATGGTCACAAGCATGATTATCTTGTAATAGCTCTAATACTGTTGTTATATCATCTTGAGTGGACTGAAATAGTTGATAATCTCTAATAAAAATGGGAACGTGAAAATGAATGCGCCACTCAGAAGCTGTCGTGCTTTCTAAATCTGGTAAAGCTTGTTCTAAATCTCGATAGCGATGCAGTTTGCCATAGCTGTCTCTTGCAATAACTTGGTGTAAATATGTAGATTCAGCAAAAGGTAATAATTTTTCTTTGATGAGGCGGCGGTGTTCAATATCTATGGAAATTTTTACCTGTAGGGCAGCACTAATTTGAATTTTGCCAACTTGAATTCCTGCCGATTGGAATTTCTGAAAGACTGTCATTGGATCTTCATACTCTACGGCAAAATGACAGGTATCGTAACAAACGCGCACGTGATTTAATAAATGAAGCTCTGCTGCTTCCAAAGAAATTCCTAAATGCTTGACTAAATAATCGCCACCAATAGGTAATAAGTAGGTTTGGAAATAATCAACCACCTCAGCAGCATTTTCTATCAGCCCATCTGGTTCTGGTTCTAAATCCAAATGAATATTTTTTCCTGTTTCGTGTTTAATTTTTACCATTTCTGCCACTAATTCTGCTATGTGGAGAGTCGCACTACTTGTGACAGAGGCTTGAAAAAGTTGATTGCCTTTAAACCACGGTTTGTATGAAAGCGGTAATGTAGAAATGCTGCCTTCCACACCTGAAGGTAAAAGTTGTGCGAGTATGTGTACTAATCTTATGGTATAATCAAGTCGCTCCTGTTTTGACCAATCTGGTGCATAAACTTGGTCTTTGACAACTTGCCAATGAAATCCACCAAATGGAAAACCATTTAAGGTAAATACATATAGGTTTTGCTCGGTTAGCCACGATTGAAATTCTGTTAAATTGTTTCCTTGGAGCAATTCCTTAGTTGCTACATCTGCCAATCGCAATCCAATACCAAATGGATTTTGATGGGCTGCAAAATCCCCGACTTCTTGAAGAAGTCGGGGATTTGAACTAACTAGCTGTGCTTTTAAAGAGGGTATGTACTGCTTTAAGTTGGCAAAGACTTTGTTCCACTCTTCGCCGGGATGAATATTTGTACAGTATGTTAAATGAAAGTTGTTGTTTGTGCCAATTTTCATAATTTTTCCCTTTATGCTACCTGAGTTTGACTCGTTTTACTCGTTCTACTCGTTCTACTCGTTCTACTCGTTACCAGGCTCTGCCTGGTAATGTATTGTGAGAGGCTCTGCCTCTAGTAATGTAGATATGAGGCGGAGCCTCAGTGTAGGCATTACCAGGCAGAGCCTGGGAACGAGTTAGTTGGTAGTCCCTAGCCCCTACTCCCTAAGCCCAGCCCGAGCTTGGTAATGTGGAGTTATAAAACTCACTGAGCAACCAAATTGCTTGTCTGTATAGGGATAAATCTACTTCGTGAACCTCGATACTTTTACCGATGTGTTGTAGAAGTGTAATTGTCAGTTCACCACCTAAATGTTCTCGAAATTCAGTGAGTCCTTGGAACAAACTGTGGGGGTGTTCTGGTTGAACCATGTTTTTGGAAAGTTCGGGTATGTATAGGTTAAAGCCCAGCGCTACCAGTGTATTGAGTATCTGCTGCCACTCTAAGCGAGAGAGCAATCCCAAAAGGTAGGAGTAAGTGCTATCTAGAGCAATACCGATCGCAACTGCTTCTCCATGGCGTAACCTGTAGTCTGTTAACTGCTCTAGCTTGTGTGCTGCCCAATGACCAAAATCTAACGGACGGGATGAACCCATTTCAAAGGGGTCTCCGCCTTGAGCAATATGGTTCATGTGTAATTGAGCACATTTATAGATGACTTGTTGCATGGCTTTCATGTCGCGACAAGCAAGTGCGGTGGCTTGCATGCGGATGTAGTCAAAGAACTGAGCATCTTTGATAAGCGCCACTTTAACTGCTTCTGCAATGCCAGAACGCCAATCGCGATCGTCTAGAGTAGTCAAAAAAGAAACATCATTTAAAACTGCATAGGGTGGTGCGAAAGTTCCAAGAAAATTCTTTTTCCCAAAGGCATTGATTCCATTCTTTACCCCTACTCCAGAATCATTTTGCGCGAGTACGGTTGTGGGAACGCGAATCAGACGAACTCCTCGATGTGCTGTTGCAGCTGCATATCCAATTAAGTCTAATGCAGCGCCACCACCAATCCCTAATAAGTAGGAGTGGCGACAAAGCCCGACTGCATCAATTGCAGCATGAATTTGTTCTAGCAACTTGGGATGGTTTTTTGCTTCTTCTCCACCTGGAATGACAATTGGATCTGCAACAAGTGTGAGTGTGTCAGCATAGCGATCGCAATATAGTGCTAATTGTTTGGGTAGCATGCGTCGGGAGTACAAAAACCCTGAGTCCACGACTGCCAATACTTTTTTCGGTCCCGGTTCTCCATCGGCTGCGATCGCTTGCGCTAACAAAGGGTTTTTGGTATCAAACAATCCAGTAGTAAAATGTACTGCGTAGTGGAAAGTCACAGTCACACTTTGGTGGATTGCTGGTAAATTATCTACTGCCGTTTTCTGCCTGATTTCCGTTACCATATTTTTTCCGATATTTCAATAAGCGCAGCACGATTTAGAATTTGATGGAACACCTCTACTGAGTGGGAACCGTCAACCCTGACTGTATTGTAGATGATGTATAATGGAATACGTGTAGTGCCATTGAGACGAGCAAATGTAGATTCCGCTAGAACTGTATCAAATGCAGCATAAGAGCTTAATTGATGCCGTAACTCCGTGGTATTCATACCTACTGCTGTACCTATGGTAACAATGACATCAAAATTTCCGATATTTAAGCCATCTTCAAAATAAAGTTTTGGCAGGTTTCAAATTCTTTGATTAATCCCTCTCGATCTTTCCGCGCTACTAGCATTGCCACGCGGTCATAGGTATCCGCTAACCGAGCTATTGCTTGACATCTCTCTGGAGTTGCCAACATGATGTCCACGCATAAGTTTGGGTTTTGTGCAAACAATCTTTTAATGATTTCAATCTCTTGGCGGTAGCTAGGGCTAGACATTAACAAGCTGCGTTCTATGTCTACTTTCTCTTGTGCTAAGAAAACTCCAACGCTAAATCTAGAAAAGTGACGGGTTGCTTGAATAATCACCATCATGCGATCGTGTTCTTCAGGCGTAGAAACAATAACTTCACCTCCTCGATCTTCAATGAGTTCTAATAACCATTGAAATGATTCTTCATTTCGACCGGGACACGCGACTACTTTTTCCCCTACAAAAGACTTGACATTGGGACCAAACATGGGGTGCAATCCCATCACAGGACCGCTATGATGGTCTAACATCGCTTGGACAGGCTCGACCTTCAGACTTGTGATATCACACAAGGCGGTGGTTGGTGCAAGATATTGAGCAGCTCGTTTTATCACTTCTGTTGTCCATTCTATAGGAACGCTAACCATAACGAGATCTGCTGAACCAAGCAGTTCATCCGCTCGATCCCAATCTTCGCTTTCCAAAACGCTAACTGTGCGATCTGCGCTCGCAAGCTGATTCGTAAAAAATCTCCCCATCCTGCCACGTCCTCCAATTATGGTAATCTTTTGAGGTGCGACATTGTGAGTAGAGGAAGTGAAAACATCTTGCGATCGCTTAGCAAAACAGCTTTGCACTATATTTGCCCAAAGTGATTCAGGAACACCAGCTTCGGCAAGTAAGGAGATTGCAGGTGCAAGTTGTTCTTCAAGGTCGGGTATTTTTGATATTTCTAAACTTGATAGGCAATCTCGCGAGAGATCGCTTGGGTTTTGGTTTGTTTGTTTGAGCTTTTCTGGAATCATAATTTGTAAGAGAGGTTAGTTGTTGGTTGATAGTTGTTAGTTGTTGGTTGTTAGTTGTTAGTTGTTGGTTGATAGTTGTTGGTTGTTGGTTGTTAGTTGTTGGTTGTTAGTTGTTGGTTGTTAGTTGTTAGTTGTTGGTTTTCTAAACACTAACCACTAACCATAACCACTAACCACTAACCACTAACCACTAATCACTAACCATTAACTAATTACTAGAAGTTAGTTTTGATAAGATGCCCAAAGAAGGTGATGTAGATGTTGAACTGCTAACAACTTCAGCAAATAGTTCTTCATAAGTAGCTAGTGCTTGCTCAAAAGAATAGTGTTCAACAGCAAACTGCCTTCCCTGCTTGCCAAGTTTTGCGACTTTTTCTGGATGTTTATAGAGTTCTAACACTGTAGATGCCATAGCCTGTGGTGATTCAGGAGCAACAACTATACCACCACCACTTTTTCTAACAGCACGCGCTGCCGTTCCAGATGCGGGAACAGATGCCACAATGGGACGACCAGAAGCAAGTAGCAATGGAATTTTGGAAGGCATATTAAAGGAAATGACATTGCGTTTTTGCACAACCAACCCTAAATCTGCTGTAGCTAGCATTTCGGGAAGTTTTTCTCTTGCCACAAGTGGTATAAGTAAAACATTATCTGCCCCACAACTTTGGCAGTATTTTTTCAACCTTTGTAATGCTTTTGACTCACCCGCAATAACAAAGACAATTTCAGGAATGTGCCGTAAGGAAACAGCTGCCTCTATAACTGTCTCTAAACCTTGAGTGAGAGCGATGTTACCCGAGTACAGCACAACAAACTTGTCCTCTAACTGATAAGCTGCTCGAAAGACATTTCTTTGCTTCGGCAAGGGACGGATAAAATTAACATTTACCCAATTGGGAATGCAAGAAATTTTTCGTGATGGAACTCCTTTGTTGATTAAATTTTCCCTAAACCCATCTGCAATAACACTAATACTATGGCTGTGGTGGTAAGCAAATTTTTCCAGGGCTTCTAAGGCACGAATCATCAATTTGTTTTGGATCAATCCAACGCGTATAGCCGCTTCTGGTAAAATATCTTGCACGTTTAATATCACTGGGCAGTTGTATATCCAACCCAGCAAAATAGCAGGAAGTGATATTAATAATGGTGGTACTGTTAAAAGAATAACGTCTGGTCGCCAACCGTTAATGGCTTGCGGCAAGCTTGTAAATACAAAACTCAACTCCAATAACAGTCTGTCTATGAGGTTGGGTTTAGATTTGATTCGCAAAAAGCTCCTCTGAATGGTAACGCCATTTTTGGATTCTGTGACAAACCACTTGCCTTTATACTCCTCGTATACTTCGCGCTGCGGGTAGTTTGGCATTCCGGTTACCACTCGCACTTGATGCCCTTGCTTGACTAGTCCTTCTGCTAGTTCAGTCATCAAAGGAGCAATGCCAATTGGTTCTGGATGATAGTTGTAGGAGTAAATCAGAATTCTCATTTAACAGTGACCGGTGAACAGTGAGCAGTAAACAGTGACCAATCCAAAATCCAAAATCCAAAATCCAAAATCTAAAATCCAAAATCTAAAATCCAAAATCCTATGAACAATCGCACGTTTACTGCTCGCTCAATGACCAAAACATCCACCCAGCCTCTAGCTATTCCCACCCGTCCCGAACCTTTCTTGGTGATGGAAAATGTTTCTAAAGTCTATCCCACACCAAAAGGTCCCTTCGTAGTTCTAGAAGATGTCAATCTCACTGTAAATCAGGGCGAGTTTATCTGCGTGATAGGTCACTCCGGTTGTGGTAAATCAACTTTACTGAATATGGTTGCAGGTTTTACCAAACCCAGTGCTGGTTCGGTGTTGCTCAACTCCAAACCCATCACTCAGCCAGGACCAGATAGAATGATGGTTTTCCAGAACTATGCTTTGTTACCTTGGCTCACTGCGTTTGAAAATATTTACCTGGCTCTTAATGCTGTTTTTCCAAACAAGTCAAAAGCACAGAAGTCAGCCATCGCACGAGAACATCTAGCTTTGGTAGGACTGACAGAAGCAGCTGACAAAAAACCTACACAAATCTCTGGAGGGATGAAACAACGGGTTGCGATCGCAAGAGCTTTGGCAATTCGTCCTCAAGTCCTGATATTAGATGAGCCATTTGGAGCTTTAGATGCTATTACCAAAGAAGAATTACAAGAAGAATTGCTGAAAATTTGGAACGAACGGCGATGCACGGTATTGATGATTACTCACGATATTGATGAAGCGCTGTTCCTTGCAGATCGCTTAATTATGATGACGAACGGACCTGCAGCAAATATTGGTGAAATCTTAAATATTCCTTTCCCCCGTCCACGCGATCGCGCCCGTATCATGGAAGATCCGAAATATTACCAACTTCGCAACTACGCTCTTGATTACCTCTTCCGTCGTTTTGCTCATGATGAGTAATGAGTAGTACAGGCATCCTGCCGATACCACAATATTTATTTGTAGGGTGGGCAATGCCCACCTGTTTTCTTTGCTATAAGATTACCTTTCTTCTTCTCCCATTCTCCTCTGCGTTCTCTGCGTCTCTGCGGTTTGTTAATCGAAATATTGCGATCCACAGATTTTATTCTTTTCTTTCTTCGTGTTCTTTGCGCCTTTGCGGTTCATCTAAATTAGATAACGTTCAGACGGGACAGAAGTAATTAAAAGTACAGCAGCTATCAACCTACTTGCTCGGAAATCCATTGAAGGTAAGGTTGAGAACCAGCAACTACAGGTAGCGCAATAATTTCTGGAACTTGGTAGGAGTGCAGTTCGCGAACTTTTTTTTCCAATGTAGAAAATAGTCCTAAGTCAGTTTTAATCAATAACTGCCATTCTTGCTCTTTGTGTTTTTGTCCTTGCCAAGTGTAAATAGAGTGGATTGGCATGATACTCACACAAGCAGCTAGCTTAGCCTCCACAAGAGCATTTGCTATTGTTTCTGCCTCTTCTACTGAAGAAGCTGTTACCAACACTACACCGTACTTAACTAATTCATTCATAAATTATAAAATTGCTAATTGCTAATGGCTAATTGTTCTACTAACTCTGTACAGGCGCGGCGGCAAGAGCGCCCCTACTAACAACTAACGACTAACCCAATAATACTTGGATAAGAATTTTTGTGGGTTGGGAAAACCCTTGGAGAAACTCAACAAATACTTGTAGATGTTGGGTTTCGTTCCTCAACCCAACCTACGTATTTTCGGATTTTTACTAACTCTGTACGGGCGCGGCGGCAAGAGCGCCCCTACTAACAACTAACCACTAACTCCTAACTAAACCGTAGTCGGTGACAACGAATAAACTTGACCATCAATTAACAGTCGAGTGATTCCTTTGGCATGCAGGTGATAGCGAGCTTTGTGTAACATTTTACTGTCAGGGATTTTAATCACGCGATCGCGTTTGGTAGAAAACCGTTTGGCTACTCGGTGGTTATCAAACACGGGTAGAGTTCTTTGCTGGGTTTCCAAGTTGGGAATTTGTCCTAAATCTCCAAAATCCCTCAGTGGTCGGGTAATTAATTCCGAGGAACGATCTATTACGAGATAGCAAGTTTTTGGCAAAGCTGCGGCTGACAATGGTAGAACTCGAACAGAATCACTCTTACTGGTTCTTGCTACTAGTCGTGGTCTTTCTTCAAAATCTTCATCGTCTTCATCGTCATCGTATTCTTCGTCCAAATCGTCTAAATCATCCAAATCGTCTGACTCATCTAGCAATTCCTCACCAAACATTTCCGCTATGACGTTTGTTTGTGGATGCGTATTGTCTCCCAATTGACTGGGAATGTTTCTGATTTCGGATGATTGTTGTTCTAACAATTCCAATTGTTCAGCAATTGGTTCCTCTATAACTGGTAAAGTGAGTTGCTCTTGCTCTTCGTCCGATATTGAGGAGCGCCGCTTCACTCGTCTAGTCTTAGTAGATACTGGCTCAAAGACTTTCTCTGATTCACGGTTGCTCTTAGTGGGTGTTGGCTCAACCACTGTCTGTGATTCGCGTTTGCTCTTAGTCAGTGTTGGCTCAATCACTTTCCGAGGTTTGGGTTTTTTCTCTTTCTCTGGTTCTTCTTGTGGTTGAACCTCAACAACTTTCTGAGCAACAACGGGAGTTGCTAGTTGTTCTTCCTCTTGTTCCTCTTCCTCGCGACCAAACACGGGTAGATTGTCATAGCTAACTTGTGCCCTGCCTTCAGGAGTTCTAGCAGCACGTTTCAAAGAAACAAGGTACTCGTACTCGTCTTCTGGCAAAGTGCTTTTTAGCAAGCGGCTAATCGTGGAATTACTCACGTCGTAACGCTCTGCCAAAGTTGAGGTTGTTTCAGCAGTTTCACGATATAACTTTAGAATTTCTTTTTTGTCTGATTCTGTTAGTTTTCTCACGGTAGGACACCAGCCATTCCTTAATCTAAGTTTTTTTTCTTCCGCCTGCACGCCGCGAACGGTTCATTGATGCGTCATGTTCTAAAACAGCGCCCAAGCCAAATAAAACTCCGCTCCACACCCAAAATACCTCAAGTATCTCTCCACTTTGATAATTTGGAATCCAATTTGTGGCATATTTGAACCACATATCGGCTACATACAGCGAAAATGCTGCGGCTGCTATCATCCGCCAGGATAGGGAAACTCTTCCCCCCCAAAAGGCTAGCAGCAGAGTGGACGCAATTACTAATAGTAGTACATCGCTAACAATATAAAACCAGTTTAAAATTGCTGCTGTATTTTCTTCCCATGTTGGGATGGCAACTTTGGCTGCCTCTTGTGGTGGCTGACTGGAAATCAGCCATGCTAATGCGCTTCCAAGTACTGCGATCGCCAGTACAATTGCCCATTGCCACTTATCCAGATTCAGTCGTCTAGACGCTACTGCCAAGACCATACCCGCACCCAGCAATAAATAAGTTGCTACAAAGAATACATCAGCAAAAGAAAGAGTTGGTTCTTTTCCTAAGGCTATCTCCGTATACCCAAAAATTATCCCTCCAAGGAAATAAGAAAGCATACCGATGCCGATTGCCAGCCACACATTTCGACCACTGACGATTTGTAGGCTGCGCCAATTTCTCAAACATAAGACACCAGCACCTAAGTAAGCCATTGCTTCAAAAATATTTGTACCTATTACGTACCAATCTGCACGTTTTTCTATGCCATTTGCGTCTGGGATTCTGGCACTGAATAACATAAAGTATAACAGTGCAAGTACACCCCAGCCCATACTTGCTAAGACAATGTTCTGGGTAGAGAACATGGATTTATTTCGGTGTGTTTTGTTGTAAGCGCTACTCATAGAACTTTACAGTATAAATGCACTCTAGCAGTTTTTTGGAACCAGTGACCACCTGACCAGTTAATCTCCATACTCTAAAGTAGAGTCTTGTACTGTATACAGAACTGGTCAATTTAAGATACCTAAAAACTTGTGTCAGTTAATGCCACAGTTTACTCAAAGGAGATTGATTTAGCCAACTGATAAAAAGCGATCGCTCGCCTTCTGGCATCTCTTGTAATCTCTCGCCCACTTGATGGGCAAAATTGGTATTGCCAAAAGATGCTTTTGCCAACCGATGCAATTCTTGCAAGAACGTAATGACATGATGTTCTTGCCAACTTGGCACTTGAGCTAGCTCTTGTAAGTCCATTGTCAGCAGGTTTTTGAGAGCCTCAGGTGAGGACATCAGAGGAAACTGCCATTGCTGCATGACTTCAGCAACACTTTTTTGAAATAATGTTGCTTGTTTTGAACCTAAAAAGTCTTCTATATCGATAAACACGGATTGCAGTAACAAAAGACTAGCAAGAGTAAAAATGCTCATCTTGCTACTGCTTCCCGTGTCACTACCTATCTGGTCTACACGAACTTTACCCCAAACGCTGTAGCGATCGGGTTCCTCTAGTAGAACGCAGGCTTTGCCTCGGTTATCGGTTAAATCTCTCCACAAAGCTTTAGCCTCTTCTTCTTGACTGGCTTTAAAGACACTGATTAACCGAAAGGTTTGCCCCTGATAATAGAGGATTGGCACCTGCTGTTCTCGCTTTGGGTGCTGAATGGTAGATATTTCTACATCCTGCCGTTTCAAAATAAACATGACACTGGCAAATAACCTTACCGGGGCGTTCTATACATGGGACAAATCATCGCACGCTAGCTGCATGGCTTTTGATGCAGCCTTGTACGCAGTTTTTAGAGCTTGCCAAGACAAACTCACGGACAAATCGGCATAACTAACAAATACTTCATATGCTGGGTTGTGAGTGTACATATAATATCTAGCGCCTTGGATCTTAGCCTTGACGATGTGAAATCTGCAATAATTTTAATTTGCTTTACGCAAAGGTTTGTCATTATTACGTTTATATATGTTATAGTAGACTTGTTTGTTAACAATCTGGGTGCGTAACTCAGGGGATAGAGTAGCTGCCTTCTAAGCAGCGAGCCGCAGGTTCAAATCCTGCCGCACCCGTTTAAGCCCAGTAAAACCTTTCAAAGGCAGTAACTGTGATAGAATAATTACTGCTATTGAGGGTTAATTTTGCTACATCTTACAAAAAACAAAGGTGATATAGCTGCTGCGAAAGCGGTAGCAGATCTCACAGTTAAAGGATACTTAGTTTTCACGTCGGTAGTTTGCGAACATTTGCCTTTCGATCTGATTGCTTATAAAAATAGCAATTGTTACAGAATACAAGCCAAATACGCAGGAGACAATAGAGTTATTAAGAGAAGCATTTGGGTAGATAAAAACGGTACTCATCAGAAAAAGTACCAAGCAGATGACTTTGATTTTTATGCTATTTACCTACCTGATATAGATAAAGTTGTTTATCCGTCAATAAAGTTTTGTGGCTGCTACATCACCACAAAAATACCAAACTCAGCTACACCATTTTACTGGTGGGAAGATTTTACGGATTTTACCGAAGACGCAACTAAGCGAACTTACAAAGAATTTGGAGTGGATCTAACCACCAGAAAAGTTAATACCGAAGCAAGAATAAACACGCGCAAAGTACCAAGACTCAGCAAAGAAGAATTAGAAAAACTCGTGTGGGAAAAACCAACAAGTCAAATCGCAAAAGATTTTGGCTTATCTGACAAAGCGATAGAAAAGTGGTGCAAAGCTTATGGTATTGAAAAACCACCCAGAGGCTACTGGGTAAAGCTAAAAACATCTACCTAAAAATTTTGAGCAGTAACCAGTCACCGAATAATTCGTAATTCATAATCACTATTAATTACGAATTACGAATTACGAATTACGAATTATTATGCTCCCGGTCCGGCGGTGACAATCACCAACTTATCGGGATGAATTAATTCCTGAATAACCTGTTGCACTTGAGCGATAGTCACTGTTTCAATGCGCTTGGGATATTCCCGGATTTCTGCTGGAGACAAACCGTAAATGGCATTACTTAAAATCACATCCGCTACGTTACTCGGATTTGCCAATTCTACAGGGTAAGAGTTGGTAATTGAACGTTTTGCAGCATTTAACTCAGCTTCTGCAATTCCCTTCTCTCGCAATTGCTCAAGCAAAGCCACAGCACTAGCTATTGCTTTGTGAGTGTCTCCTGGAGCCGTTTGCATTTGGATTAAAAACGGACCGGGGTTAATACCAGCAGCAAAAGCGCTGTAAATACCGTAGGTCAGACCTTGACGATCGCGAACCTCAGTACCCAACCTGCTAGACAAAGTATCGCCACCCAAAATTTCATTCAGTACCAAAGCACTATAATAACGGGGGTCTTTCCGAGATATACTGTTGTAGCCAATGTAAGTGACATCTTCTGCCTTACCCGGAATTACAGGGTTTAGCTGTTCAGTCTTATCTGGTAAGGATACTGAAACGAGATTGAGAGTTGGTGGGTTACCCTCAGCCTTCCATTCACCAAAAGCTTTATTGAGCAAAATTCTGACTTGGCTTGGCTCAAAATCACCCACTAGAGCAATGGTCATCGTATCTGGACGGTAGTGCTCTTGGTAAAAGCGAACGAGATTGTCACGAGTAATACTTTTCAAGCTCTGTTCTGTGGGGAAGCTATGGAAAGGGTGATTATCTGGATAAATCGCTTGTTGAAATACCCGTCTTCCCAACCCACGGGGATCGTCTAACTGTGCTTTTAAATTAGTGAGCGCTCGCTGTCGGCTGAGTTCGAGCTGAGCTTGGGGAAAATTAGCATTTTGCACAACATCTGCCAAAGTATCAATTAATACTGATAAATTAGCAGACAAACCATTTCCACTAATACTAACCCCTTCACGAGTTGCCAGAAACTCCAAACTAGATCCCCGATCTTCCAGAGTTTTTGCCAGCGTTAAAGCATCCTTAGTTTGGGTTCCATTCATGAGGTTGGAAGCAACCAGATTAGCCAATCCTGCTTTTTGATTGGTATCAAATACACTACCAGCTTGAATGTGTCCGCTGAGGTTAACTGTAGGAACACTGCGATCGGGAAGTAAAAGAACTTGCAAACCATTTTTGAAGATAAATTGCTCTGGTAGTGGTTGCTTAGTAGAAACACTAGTTGATTTAGCAGCAGGAAGGTATTTAGCCAGTTCATCTGGATCTACAGGCTGACCGGGGCTGAAGTTTTCTACAATGGGACCGGAACTAGCACTCTTTTCTCCTGGTTTACCATCAGGAAGCGTGGGTTCAAAAAAGCCGATAGTTTGTTGAGTCGGATTCAGGTAAGTTTTTGCAACTCGCTGTACATCTGCTGCTGAAACTTCGGCTATTGCCTCAAGATACCGCTTGGTGTAAAGATAATCACCAGAAACAGTTTGGCTGTACCCTAATTGAGTTGCAAGGCTTGTAATATCTTGGTTGTTTAAAACAAAAGCAGCTTGAAGTTGTGTTTTTGCGCGGTTCAACGCATCAGTAGCTACCTCTTTTTGTTGAAGTTCTGTTAAACATTGTTGCAGAACTTGTGAAATTTTAGAGAGTTGTTGACCGGGAACTGCTGTCACGTTAATTTCGTACCAACCAGGTTCAATCAATTCTGCAGCACTCGCGCTCACCGAACTAGCCAAACCAGATTCCACCAAAGCTTGGTAAAGTTTAGAACTGCGTCCACCAGTCAGGACAACATCCATTACATCAATGGCAGCTACATCTGGATGATTGACATCAGGCAAAGGATAGACAGCTTGTAACAGTGCTGCACTACCCGGTTCTTTTAGGACAATTGGCGATTGGGGACTGGCGACTGGGGAAGTAGAGCGAGATTTCGGATTCTGAATTGGTTTGTATCCCCGTCCTCTTTTCGGTAGTTTTCCAAAACTTTGTTGAATGGATTTGAGAACGGCTTGAGTGTCAAAATCTCCAGTAACAACTAGCGTTGCGTTGTCTGGGTTGTAGTATGTTTGGTAGTAGTTGCGTACTTGCTCTAATGTAATTTTTTTTACATCTGCTTTCGTACCTCCCACTGGTAAACCGTAAGCCCGTTTTGGAAATGCAGCTCGCATGACAGCACGATTGAGACGATACCCTGGCGAATTTTCATAACCCTGCAACTCCGAAATAACAACGCGTTTCTCGCTTGTGAGTTGGTCGGCTTGAATCAAAGCGCTTTCCATACGGTCTGCTTCTAGAGTCAGCAGTGCATCCAGTTTATCGCGCTGTACTGTACTAAAATAAGCTGTTTCATCATAACTGGTAAAAGCATTAAACTGGCTACCCAAAGCACTCAACAAACGACCAAACTGTACCGGACGGTCAGTAGTTCCTTTAAACATCAAATGCTCTAGCTGGTGAGAAATGCCGTTTTCTCCTGCTTGCTCGTTGCGTGAACCAACTCGATACCACACTTGTACGCTCACCACAGGCGCTGTGTGAACTTCCTTGGTCAGTACCGTTAAACCATTGTCCAGAACAGTTTTTCGCACTCCTTGCGTGAGGGAAAGACCAGAAACGGGTGTAACATCTGTTTGGAGGGCTGCAACGGAAAAATCACTGACCCATAGCACTCCACTTAGGAAGAGGCTGAAGAGAATAAGAATTGATGGACGTAGTTTGGAAAGAAAAGACATAGTAGTCTGCACAAAGGTATAAACACGCTATATGACTTTATGTTATTGAGAAAGCGCGATAAGCGTATCGGATTTAGAAAAAATGTACTGAGTGCCATAACTGTATCAGAGCGGTTAGATCCCCATAGGGTTTTCCCACTTTGCTAAATTTTGTTTAAAGAGGTATAACGGGCAAAGAATAGTTAAATTAATAACATTATTTTTATGCCCACCAGCACTCAAAACATTGAAACAATTCTTAACAAATTGAAACAAACCTATCCCAACGCTAAATACGAGTTAGATTGGGAGACTCCGCTTCAACTCCTAGTTGCAACGATTCTTGCAGCACAGTGTACTGATGAACGGGTAAACAAAGTCACTAAAACTTTATTTCCCAAATATCCCACGGCTCAAGCTTATGCTGACGCCGATATTTTAGAACTGGAGGAAGACCTAAAACCAACTGGTTTTTACCGCAACAAAGCCAAAACCGTCAAAAGTATGTGTCAAGACTTAGTTGAGAGATATGGGGGAGAGGTTCCCAAAACAATGGATGAACTGGTGACTCTACCTGGAGTGGCTCGCAAAACAGCCAATGTCGTTCTCAACAGCGCTTTTAATACTCCTTCTGGAATTATTGTTGATACCCATGTTGCCCGCGTTAGCCAACGCCTGGGCTTAACAAAACGTAAAACACCAGAAACGATAGAGCAAGAGTTAATGCAATTAGTTCCTCAAGAAGAATGGACTTTTTGGGGACCAGCCGTTGTTCTTCACGGGCGTTACACCTGCATATCAAAAAAACCAAAGTGCGCGGAGTGCGTTCTAAATAATGTATGTGAAAAAATTGGTGTAACAAACAGTGACCAGTGACCAATAACAACTAACAACTAACAACTAACAACTAACAACTAACAACTAACCACTAACCACTAACCACCAACTACTAACAAATGACCCAACTTCCTACTTCTTGGCAAACTGTACTTGCTGAGGAATTTGATAAACCTTACTTTCAAAAACTTCAAGATTTTCTTAAAGAGGAAAGGCAATCTTACTCAATTTATCCTCCTGAAGAAGATGTCTTTTCTGCTTTTGAACTCACACCATACGAACAAGTGAATGTCCTTTTGCTGGGACAAGACCCTTATCATGATGACAATCAAGCTCATGGATTGTGCTTTTCTGTCAGACCGGGTATTAAACCTCCTCCATCGTTAGTTAATATTTATAAAGAACTCAAAGATGATGTTAGTTTTAATATTCCAAATAATGGCTACCTCGTAACATGGGCTAAGCAAGGGATTTTGATGTTAAATGCAGTATTAACTGTACGCGCACACACTCCAAATTCTCATAAAAATAAAGGTTGGGAAACTTTTACAGATGCTGTTATTACCAAAGTGAATCAAAAGACAGATCCTGTAGTCTTTGTGCTGTGGGGTGGTTACGCACAAAAGAAACTGAAGTTAATAGATACCGATCGCCATATTGTTGTACAATCTGCACATCCTTCTCCATTGTCTGCGCGTAATGGATTTTTTGGTAGCAAAGCTTTCTCAGCTATCAATTCAGCATTACGCTCTTTTGGTAAGCCTGAGATTGATTGGCAAATTCCTGACATTTAGAGAGCGATAAGCTGGGTACAGCTTGCCCTTCGCGATCGCAATATGATAAAACCAGATTATCAAGCTATGACACAGCAGGAGTTAAGGCAATATATTCTCGAGCATCGTGATGATAAAGATGCAGTGCATGAAGCGGTGTTGCGTCTTCAACAAAATGGTAAAAAGCTCAACTCTATTGATGAATTAACACAAATTATTGAAGAAAAGCGTCGTCAAGGCTTAGAACCATAAATTAGAGTAGCTTTAACAAAGTTGTCATTGGGCACATAATAGTTGAAAGTATTACCAGTAAATAGTTTTAAATTGACAAAGTAGGCAAATGAAACTGTAGTTTATTTGGTTGAGAATCGCTATAGTAGAGATTTCCAAGCAATCGAGTTTCGTTGTTAAAAATTGTTGCTTATTGTGAATATTATTAAATGCCCTCTTCTATTCCTTGGACGCCACTCCATGCAAAAATACACCGTACTATTCGATCGCGTCGTCTATTCGCTCCCAATCATCGACTGTTAGTAGCCGTCTCTGGTGGGCAAGACTCTCTGTGTTTGATAAAGTTACTGTTAGATTTACAACCAAAATGGGGATGGGATTTAGCGATCGCTCATTGCGATCATCGTTGGCGTACTGATTCCCAAGCTAATGCAATTCATGTCGAAAACCAAGCCTTAGCTTGGGGAATTCCTTTTTATTTACAAACTGCTGATTCACCTCCAAGTAGTGAAGCCTCCGCTCGTGATTGGCGATATCAAGTTTTGAGCGATATTGCTTGCGAACATAAATTCGATTGTATTGTAACAGGGCATACAGCTAGCGATCGCGCTGAAACTCTCCTTTATAATTTAATTCGTGGAACTGGTGCAGATGGGTTGCAAGCATTAACTTGGCAACGCTTGCTTTTTGAGAAGATTTTGCTTGTTCGCCCGCTTTTAGAAGTGACGCGCACCCAAACAGGACAGTTTTGTCGAGATTTTCAGCTTTCTATTTGGGAAGATTCTACTAACTTTGAATTGAAATATGCTCGCAATCGTATTCGCCAAGAGTTAATCCCTTATTTGCAAGAAAATTTTAATCCTCAAGTTGAATCAGCTTTAGCTCAAACTGCTGAAATCTTGCAAGCAGAAGTCGATTATTTAGAACAAGCTGCTCTTCAGTTACGAGAAGAGGCAATGTTTGGGAAAGAGATTGGAGGAGATAAGGACAAAAGTTCTGATTCCTTGGTTCTACTGAAATTAAATCGTCGTATTTTACAGAAAGCACCACTAGCATTACAGAGGCGGGTTATGCGCCAAGTTTTATTGGCAGTACTTGCTATTGCTCCAAGTTTTGAGCAGATTGAAAAACTCACAGCCTTGATTGCAGCACCCAATCGTTCGCAAACCGATCCATTTCCTGGTGGTGCGATCGCTCGAGTTCAAGGTGATTGGATTATGTTCGAGTAATAGCTTGCAAAAGTAGTCACAGTGAACTACCTACACCGACCTGAGTACAGGTACGGTGTAGGCTTCTAGCTTCACAGACCGCCGCCCCTTTCCCTTACGAGTAGGTGGTCTTACGCAGTCTCCACTAGCAGTAACGGGGAACCCTCCGCCAGAGACTTCAGAACTAGTCTGAGAGTTCAAAATTCGGATACCTTCATTCCGGATGTTCAGCGCTGCGTTCCCATCTCTATCGTGATGAGTTGTACAGGATGGGCAATCCCATTCTCTGATATCCAGTGGCAACTCATCAACAACATGACCGCAATTTGAACACAGCTTTGAACTTGAAAAGAATCTGTCAATCTCTATTAATTTACCGCCTTTACGCTGTAGCTTGTAATCCAAGAAATTGACAAACATCCCCCATCCGGCGTCCGAAATAGATTTAGATAACTTACGGTTCCGTATCAGCCCCTTTACGTTGAGATTTTCAACTGTAATGATTTCGCTTTCATCTACAAGCTTTCTTGATACTTTATGCAGAAAGTCTTGACGGGAATTTGATACTTTTTCGTGAACTTTCGCTACCAGTTTTTTAGCTTTAGCACGAGACTTACTACCCTTCTTTTTACGCGCTAGCTTCTGTTGTTTCCTGGCTAGATTCTTCTCGTGCTTTTTTATATGTTTTGGGTTTGAATACTTTGTAACCTTTGTCCCATCATGGACGATTGCAAAGTCTTTAATTCCAAGGTCAATACCAATAACCTTGTCATCTATAAATACATTCTCGCCGTTCTCTGTTTCACACAGAATAGACGCAAAGTATTTTTCTGTGGGAGTTTCGCTGATAGTAACAGTCTTGATAACCCCCTTGATTTCTTTATGAAAAACCGCTTTAACTATTCCAACCTTAGGAATATTTAAGCAGTTTTCTACAACTGTTACGTTTTGAGGATACTGAATTGACTGCTTACCGTGCTTAGATTTGAACTTAGGAAACCTAGCTCGTCCTTCAAAGAAGTTTGTGTATGCCTTATTAAGATTAATAGCAACGCATTGTAGGACAGAGGAATAGCAATCAGTCTTTAGCCAGGGGTGCTCAATCTTTAGCTGAGGCAACATCCCCTTGTAAGTCTTCATCGGTAATGATTTGCCAGTTTCTTCGTAGTGTTGAATACAAGCATTTAAGGCATAATTCCAATACCATCTTGCACAGCCAAAAGACTTAGCTAGAGCTTCTTGTTGTTCAATTGTTGGGTATAGTCTGACCTTGATTGCATTCAACACTTTAACCACCTCCTTTGTTACACCTATGCTAGCATTAAAGAGTGAACAACGGGGGTACAACATGAAAGATAAATCATTAAAAATCAGGATATCATCTCGAAGATTGAATAAGTTACAACTATATGCCGCACAGGCAGATAAAACTATGACCCAAGTACTTGAAGAACTAATAGACTCTCTACCCCAGCCACAAGAATTTGGCAATTCCTCAAGCACCCCACTCCCGCGTTGACCGTCTCGGTACTTGAGGAGGGGATGCTTTCGTCATTGCCCCAAAATTCATCTCATCACTCCCCTGAGTACAGGGTGAGTGAGAGGCTTCTTTTGGATTAAGCTAAATCATTACTAGAGTGAAGATGATTATAGTATGACACTAATTTTTTCTCCAAACGTATACACATTTACGCAAAGGTTTACGACCATGAGAGCCCATTTGCTGACTGCTATTACCCTTACCTATTGTCACTGTTATGTTGGGTTTCGTTCCTCAACCCAACCTACGCTGTATTTGGGTGCTTTACGATAAAATATTTTCTAAGGTTTGTCGCATCTGGTTAATTGCTTGACTGTGATAATTCTCTACTTCCTGTACTTGAGCCAGAGATTGAGCTATACCTTCTAACTTGTGTCGCAACCCATCTACAGTGTCTTGAATGGGTTGTAAATCTTGATATAAGCTTAATCGGGTTTGAGATTCTGCGATCGCAGTTTGCACGGACAGCAAGTTCTCTTCTATAGCTTGGATCTCTTGGTACTTTGTTTGATGCTGTTGAGTTTGTTGCTCAATAACGCTTTGAACTTGCTCGATATTGCTACGCATCTGTTCGATTTCACTTTCGAGGCTTTGCAATTCCTGCCCTTGTTGCTGCCGTTGTTGGTCAATACGTGCGAGGATTTGTTTGAAATCTGTGCTTTTATCCTCAAGTTCGGAACCCGGAGTTTTTCCTTGTTTTTTACAGAGCACGAGTTGATGTTGCCTGCAAACTTCTGTCCGTTCCTGCAAACTACGACGCTGTCCTACCAAAGTTTGGTTCAACATTTGATAAGAATCTTTTTCATCTACTAGTTCGGACTCTAATTTGGAACGTTCTCCTCCCGACACTTGATTTATCTTATTTTGCAGTTCTTCTATAATTTTTTGTCTTTCTGTTAATTCTTGTTCTTGTTCGTTAACAAAGTTAGAGTCTATATTTAACTTTTGTTGCAAATCCCGCACAGTGTCTTGCAGTTGTTCTACAGACCTTTTCTCTAAAGCCGCTATATCAACTTTTGGCGTAGAAATGACATCACTAGATATGGAAGCCAGAAAGCTAACTTGCTTGTATAACTCTTCTTGATACTGCAACTGCTCTTTTAAAGAACGAGCGTACTCCTGCTTGTTGGCAAGGGTGACTGTATCAACTTTTAAATTTGTTATTTGCTCTTCTAAAAACTGTTGTGCTTGCTGCCATTCGTTTTTTTGCGCGGACAAAGTTTGTGACAGGCGACTGGCTTCTCCTTGTTGGTGCTCAACCACAGCTTTTTGCTGTTCGAGTTGTTGCCAGTGTGGGTTCAGCACCGCTTGCTGCTTTTCTATAATTTCAAAGGCAAAATTGAGGTTTTCGCGGACTGTTTGTGTAGATGTAACGTTTGTAGAGAGGCGAGTCAGCAATTCATTCAAGGTTTTGCTTTGTTCTTCATCCAACACAGCCCCTTGCTGACATTCTGCTTTAAATTCTTCCAAACGGCGTTGCTCACCCCGCAAGTGCTCCCACGCCCCCTCTAATTCTTGACGGTTACGCTCCATCTCTGTTCGCAACCTTTCTACTTCCTCTCGTGCCGCCTCTACTTCCTTTAGTTGTGTTTCACAGCGTTGAACATTTTCCTCTACGTGTTGCAGTTCTTCCAAACGCGCTTCTAACTCCATTTCGCGGCGATTGAATTCCTGTGCTTGAAATGTCAGCGACTGCTTCCACTGATCGATTTCTTCTTCCTTAACCTTGAATTTCTCTATCTGACGGGAAAAGTTCTGCAAAATATTGATTAACGGACGTCCCGCTTCTTGAACCCTTTGCACTTGGCGATTGGGAGTGAGTTCAACCAGAATCAGGACTCCATCATTTAATTTGCTAGCTTCTTCACCCGCGATGGTTTCTTCCGACACTGTTGTCCAGCTTTGGTCATTTCGCTGGCAAGCCAACAATTTCAGTTCGGTTTTGCCACCGCCACTGAGTAAACCGCCTTTTTGTTTTTGTACTTCTGCTAAATATAGCACACTGTTATTCCTCTGGTGTACTTGATGTCCGCGTTTTGATTTATATCTTACATAGTGGTTTTTGCCTGCCTTATTTATCCCTAATTTAGGAAGATTAAGACAGACTATACTTTCGCGCATCCGTAAAACTTACGTCTTGTTAATAATCTTGATAGCCTCGATCGAGATTGAGCTTATACCAATTTGAAAAAAGAGTGCGACAGATTATTGGATAGAATCAAGTCCAACTGAGGCTTTTTCAATCCAAAATCTAAAATCCACGCATCCAAAATGGTATTATTTACCGAATGCTCTTATTTTGTACTGTCAGTAGTGACAATGGCTACCGTGTAATTACTAGCATTGTCAAAGTCTATTAAAAGAACTTAAGATAAGCTATGTTAAGATCTCTAGCGCTCGTCTTTTGTCCTTAGTCTCTAGTCCTTTAGCTTACTTTTGACCAAAGGCTACTGATGAATGTAAAAACTTTTTAGCTTACGATAAATTACTTATTATCCCCCTATTAAAAGTTATATATTATCTCAACTAGAACCGCCATAATATGCTGAGTGTAACAAACACAAATGACAAGGAGTTCCCATAAGCTCAATGCAGGGAAATTTAAAAGAAATCGATATTCGAGGTATTTTGCAATTGATAGAGTTGGGCCAACGAACAGGGGTATTGTTTGTTGAAATTGACGGCTCTGACAATGGCAAAAAATTTGGTGTAGGTAATGCTCTAGGTTCGGATGCTAAGAGTCCTGACTGTCCTCAGTCTTGGTTTGTTTTTTTTCTTAACGGTCAAATAATCTATGCCACCAATGGCTGTCATCTGTCACCTTTAAGCGATTACCTGCGGCATTACCGCATCAAAGAGCGTCTTGAGGACATACAGATTCCTCTTCTAAAATCCCCAAGTATCCCACAGTATGAATATATTTGGGTACTATTACAACAAAATATCATCAACCCCGTACAAGCTCGCGGTATTATTCAAAACTTAATTTCCGAAACTCTTTTTGACATCCTAAGCTTGTATGATGGTCGTTTTATTTTCAAGTCATATCCGACGCTAACACCTTTGTTAAGTGCTTGGGAAATTACACCTATAGTGGCTAAAATGACAGTGCAGTTACAAGAGTGGAAGCAGTTATATCCTTTTATTCAGTCTCCCGATCGCTTTCCGGTACTCGCTGACATCACTCAGTTACAATCTTCTCTACCCCGCACCACACTAAAAAAGCTACAACTTTGGGCAGACGGCAAAACATCTTTACGTCAACTATCCCGTTATCTTAACCGCAGTATTTTAACTGTTGCCAAAGCTATGTACCCTTACGTACAACAGGGGTGGGTAAAATTTGTATGTTCTGTCACTAATAATGACACTATTGAACTACAAAATTCAATTCCCGAATTGGAGGTGGACTGTAAAGCACGTGTAGTCTGTATTGATGGCGAAAGGGAAATTGCGGAAGCTGTGGAGTTGACTTTAAGACAGCAGGGGTATGAAGCGATCGCGCTGACCGATCCTGTAGCTGCCCTCAGTCAAGTCTTTCAACTCCAACCCAATTTAATTATATGTAACACTGCCATGTCGCCATTAGACGGGTATGAGATTTGTAAAATGCTCAGAAACTCCACGGCATTTCGATTGTTACCAATCGTTCTGCTTGTAGATGCCCGAGAGCATCACTCACCTATCAAAGCCAAAATGATGGGGGCGACAGATTGTTTAACATCGCCTTTTGGGAATACTGAGTTATTAAAGCTTGTTGAAAGATATATGAACTACAGTGTTATTGGCGATCGCGATCGAGGTACAACTCTTGTTGATCCGATTCAATATAGGGTAAAAAATAATATCACAGAATCAGCAAGCCTTAATAAAACCTCAATATCTAACTAATTCGATTCAGGAATAGAATTATTTTATACAGTAAATGCTTGCACTAAAGCGGGGTATGTTCCGAATAGGAACGTCTAACTCAGGAGGTATATAGACGTTTTATGAGTACAGTTCTGATTGTGGAAGACAGTGTCGCACAAAGGGAGATGATTACAGACCTCCTGAAAGCGAGTGGCTTAAAAGTCACCCACGCCAGCGACGGAGTTGAAGCACTAGAAGCTATTCACAGTGCTTGCCCCGATCTGGTGGTATTAGATATCGTTATGCCTCGGATGAACGGCTACGAAGTTTGTCGCCGCCTGAAGTCCGATCCAAAAACCCAAAACGTCCCAGTCGTTATGTGTTCTTCTAAAGGAGAAGAATTTGATCGCTACTGGGGGATGAAGCAAGGGGCTGACGCTTACATAGCTAAGCCCTTTCAGCCAACTGAGTTGGTGGGAACAGTCAAACAACTTTTGCGAGGATGAGGATGAATAGAAAATGGTTAGCAAACCGGACTTCTTAGGAGGAAGTGGACAAGATCACTTCCGCCCTGAATTACAAGTAGAAAGTCCTGAAGGAGAACTGTATTTAAGATTTTACATTCCCTCGCATCAGGAGTTTGCACTACTAGCCACGGGAATTCGAGAAGTTATTGAACTCAGCCCTGACAGAATTACTCCAATTCCTAATGCATCTCCATTGCTTTTGGGTACTCTAAATTTACGAGGTCGAGTCATTTGGGTGGCTGATTTGGGTCAATTCCTGGGAGAAGTAACGGCATTGAATACAGATCGAGCTGAAATTCCGGTAATTGCTATTGAAGAGCAAGACACAATTGTCGGCTTGGCAGTAGAGGAAATTGGCGGAATGGACTGGCTTGATGTTCAGCATTTAATGGCACCATCTGGTGTCCCAGACACTATGACTCCTTTCTTGCGAGGAGAGTGGATGTTAGATGCTAAAAAAAATCAGTGTCTGAGACTGCTCGATCAGACGGCAATTTTGCGAAGCGCCCGGTGGGCAGGATGAACTTTGGGAGGTAGGAAATAACATGGCAACCGATATAGAAGATTACGAGCAGTTATATCAACAGGCTTATTTGGCTTACGTAGATACTCACTACGAACAAGCTGCCACCCTTATCGACCAGGTGGTACAAAATTTACCAGATGAACCTAACATTCGTTTACTAAGAGGTCATATATATTATGTGTTGCAGCAATATGATATCGCAAAAACCGAATATCAATATGTGTTGAAATTAACAAGCGATTCCAACATTACGAGTTATGCTCAAAGTGGATTGGAGGCTATTGAACAATATCAAACATCTGCTGACGAACAAGAGGATTTATCAGAGAAAGATGAAAAAAAGCAAAACAATTTTTCATCACAGTTAAAACCGCAAGTTGTTGAGGAAGAATTAGAAGATTCAGAAGAATTAGAAGAAATAAAAGATTTTGATAGCAACAGCTTCGCTCTGAAATCATTTGATGTAGAGCGCATAGAAGTTTCAGACGAAATGGAAGAACTACCTGTTAGCAGTCCATTCGATATACCGCTAGATGGAGGTTCTGGGTATAGTTCATCTTCTAGTTCTCAAGATAGCGTGGAAAGTAATCCTTTCGCTGTCAAATCAGATTCTTGGATGTCAAAAAATGCTAACCCTAAAGAGGAAGAATTAGAGCTACCTCCTTTCTTACAGGATGATATCTCAGACTTGAAATTTTCTGATGGAGAGGATAGCAATCCACAGCCATTTAGTGCAATTTCTGTTGAAAGCTCATGGGAAAAACAACAAGATGCAAGCAATTCTCCATTTGCACAGCTAGAGTTGCCATCATTGGGAGGATTGGGAAATGAAGATTTCTTCAGGAACAGTCAATCTGAAGAAGACGAGAAAGATATAAACATGAGAATAAGTATTGCTGATGATGAAACTTTACTGACAGATGATATAGATTTAAGGGCTGATTCAGCAGTGAGTTACAACAGTCAGGAAAAATTTTCTCCACAAAATAATACATTAGAAAATCTTGCATCATCCTTCTCAAGTGAAAGCGATCGCGTCGTGCGTTCACAATCCGAATTCACGTCTGGTGACAGAATTTATACAAACAATTCTAAATCTCTTCCTCTGCCTCAAGTCGATTCATCTTCATCATTGAACAACAGTTTTGCTTACAGCAATCTTGGGAAAGAAGAGAAACAGCAAAACCCAAGCCCAAAAGCACAGCAACATACTTTTGATGAAGACGATAGTTTTGACTTTGAAGCGTTTGAATCTGCCTTTGGTTCTGAGGCATTCTCTGAGGATGAAGAAAGCAGCAGTCACCTTGTAGCTGGAAAGACTTCTAAAGGTAGCAATATAGAATTTCTTGATGACTTTGATGACTTTGACGATCTAGGAAGTATTCCTGGGTTTGATATTGCAGATAATGACGTGCCATTGCGTTCTGCCTCCGTAGAAAATAATGGTAGAAATAATGGTAGATCTCGCAATCCGATATTAGAC
The DNA here is from genome assembly GCF_009725235.1 of Scytonema sp. UIC 10036. The sequence continues at coordinate 45,266 of NZ_WJFC01000009.1, read as the reverse complement.
ACGGGAAGTCATGACAAAAGCATAACACCCGATCGCGATTCGGAATTGTTTAGCATTACAGGTTCCCAAGAAGGAGTACCTGTGTTTACCCAGGGAGATGTCTCAAAGGTAGAAGCCCATGTCTCAGTAGAACAGGGTGTCCTTGCACCATTAGAAAATGCTTCTTTACAAACCAAACAGTGGATTACTGCTGGAACTGTAGGTTGCGTCTCAGCGCTGGTTGTTGCGGCTGTCAGCTTTACTGCGGCTAACTTTACTCCAAAAACACAACGCTCAGCAGTGCGGAACACGGGTTGGGCAATGTCACTAGCCGCAGGGCTGGCTGGCTTTGCCAGTGCAAGTTTTATGGGGAATTTTGCTTTCAAACAAATTCGCCGCACAACTAAAGATTTGCAAATGCAATTTGATGCTGTTAGCAAAGGCAATTTGAATGTTCAAGCCACCGTATATTCTGAGGATGAATTGGGGCAATTAGCCGCTAGCTTTAACGAGATGGCTCGTGTGATTTTTACAACAACTCATGAAGCTACACGTAAGGCACAAGAACAGGAAGAAGCAAAAGAGAACTTGCAGCGTCAAGTGATTCGATTACTTGATGACGTGGAAGGTGCTGCTAGAGGTGATTTGACAGTGCAGGCTGAAGTTACAGCCGACGTACTCGGAGCAGTGGCTGATGCTTTTAACCTCACAATTCAAAACCTGAGGGATATTGTGCAACAGGTAAAAGTCGCTGCAAGGGAAGTGACTAGAGGTGCTACCAATTCTGAAACCTTTGCTAGAGCTTTATCGAGTGATGCTTTACGACAAGCAGAGGAACTCGCAGTCACTCTCAATTCCGTTCAAGTGATGACAGATTCCATCCACAGGGTAGCAGAAGCAGCACGAGAAGCAGAAGCCGTTGCCCGTGATGCCAGCCAAATTGCTCTAAAAGGTGGCGATGCAGTGGAAAATACGGTGGCAGGTATTCTAGAAATCCGAGAAACTGTAGCAGAAACCACTCGCAAAGTCAAGCGGTTGGCAGAATCCTCTCAAGAAATCTCTAAGATTGTGGCGTTAATTTCTCAGATTGCTTCCCGAACTAACTTGCTCGCCCTCAATGCCAGTATTGAGGCAGCACGGGCTGGAGAAGCAGGACGGGGCTTTGCCATTGTGGCGGATGAAGTGCGACAGCTTGCAGATAGATCGGCGAAGTCTTTGAAAGAAATTGAAGAAATTGTGCGACAAATACAGAGCGAAACAGGTTCAGTAATGACTGCTATGGAAGAAGGTACGCAACAAGTTATTAAAGGAACTCAGCTGGCAGAAGAAGCCAAGCGATCGCTTGAAAACATTATTCAAGTGGCAAAGCGCATTGATAGCCTGGTACGCGGGATCACAGCTGATACAGTAGAGCAAACAGAAACTTCCCGTGCTGTCGCTCAAGTTATGCAATCAGTAGAACTGACTGCACAAGAAACTTCTCAAGAAGCACAAAGAGTTTCCGGGGCTTTACAACACTTAGTGGGTGTATCTCGTGACTTGATAGCTTCAGTTGAACGCTTCCGCGTTGAAACCAGTGAAAATACTAGATAAAAATTATGAATTATGAATTATGAATTATGAAGTTTTGCTTTCACCATTCATCATTCATCATTCATCATTCTTTTCACCATCTACCATTCATCATTCATCATTCTTTTCACCATTCATCATTCATAATTCATAATTCATAATTCATCATTCTTTTCATCATTCATAATTCATCATTCATCATTCTTTTATGCTGCCAGAACAACAACAGCGCATTTTGGGTTACTTCATAGAAGAAGCCAAAGATCATTTAAATACGATCGAGCAGGGCTTGCTGAATCTTCAAGGTACCCTTGGCGATCCGGAAATGATTAACGAAGTCTTCCGGGCGGCTCACTCTATTAAGGGTGGGGCGGCAATGCTTGGTCTGAGTAGCATTCAGCATACCGCTCACCGTTTGGAAGACTGTTTCAAAATTTTAAAAGAGTATCCCATTAAGGTTGACCAAAAGTTAGAATCCTTATTTCTTGGTGTGTTGGATACCTTGAAAGCTCTATTGGAGAACTTACAGGGACCTTTTGGTTTGACTGAAGAAACAGTCAATAACTTAATGTCGGAAACAGAACCCGTTTTCAAGTGGTTGCACGAACATTTAGAGTTACTTGTAGCACAGGGAACTACAGAAGGGGCAAATAGAATAACTGTAGCTGTAGCTTCATCTTCACCACAGCCAACATTCACAGATAACGAACGGCGACAAACGGTGCAAACTGAGGTACTCCAAGTGTTACGGGATATGTTACAAATTTTTAAGCAACCTGCAACACCTGAAACTCGTCAGAATCTTAAGGAATGCTGTCATAAATTAGCTCAACTTGGTGAAGCATCAAATTGGTCAAATTGGTGCAATTTGTGCCGCTCTTGCAGCAATGCGATCGCTAACCCTGAAAATACGTATCTTACCTTAGCTAAAATTGTTATTACAGATATTAAACAAGCTTTAGAATTAGTCCTGACAGGCAGAGAAACTGAAATTGCAGTGAGTCAGCAACTGCAAGCGCTCATATCTATTGAAGCCGAAATAGAATTATTAGAACTTCCTCTAGATTTGATGGATGAATCGGCTACTACGCCAATAGAACCATCCGAAGTCCCACAACTAAATACCATAACAAGTACTTTCGATTATGACAGTACGCACCCAGATGAAGGGGTGGCACAAATTATTGAAGATGATCCGATAATTGAAGGGGTTGAACCGCAAGACAAAATTACCAGTCTTTCTGATTTAACCTACCAATTTCAAAATCAGTTTGACATACCTATTATACAAAACAGCACAGATGGTCATGGTCCTGAAGTAGGAATTGCAGAGTTAAATACTCTTGCCGATTTATTTGAAGGGGAAAGTTCGGAGCTCGATGATACATGGGATAAGGAAGAAGTTTTAGATATTTCTAATAGCAGTCAGTTAGGAATTGAAATTAGCACAAATACTATTGAAGATACAGATAGCGAATTCGAGGATTTATTCTTTCAAGAAGAAATTAAAAAGCAGCTGGAATCGGCAAAAAATGCTAAAGAAGAATTAAGTTTTGGTGAATTATTTGGGGGTTTTATAGAAGAAGCTTCAGAGCTACAAAACCAAAGAAAATCTAGTTTAAATGTAGACTTTCCTGTTGAGGTTACACAGACATCAAACGATCTCACAATTCAACAAGGGAAAGGAAATAGCGATTTATTAGAACTGAGAATTGATGATATTGATGATAACAAACCATTGATAGCAGAAATTTCTGCGAGCAATATCGAGTCTGTAGAAAATCTTGAACCACCTTCCATACAAGAACCTAGCTTTGATGATTTATTCATAGAAAATACAAATTTATCTCCAATAGAGGAAATTGCGCCAAAAGCTTCGAGAGCAGAATTAAAAACTCTGCCAGAAAATCATGAAATTTTGACTGCTAATGGATTATTTAGTGAACTTGAAGAAGTAGATATTACTGATGATTTATTAGAAAGATTACCTGAGATAGAAGAAACTGACTTATTTTGGGATAATGAAGTAGAAGAAAATACAGAAGAACTTGATTCCTTTGGAGAAGAAGATGCAGCCCAGAAGTTAGAAGAAATGCTATTTCAAGCAGCTGCTGAAGAAGAGATTTTTGAGGATGAGCCGTCTTTAGAGTTAGAATCAGATAGCTTGGGCTTGGAAGGTTTGGATGCTAACTTTCAGACGCAAGCTCAAGATTTCGATTTCATGTTTCCATCTCAAACAGATGATGATTTACTTGAGGAGTTGATACAGACAACTTCCACCAACAATGCACCTGCTGTTAGTGATGACAAACTCTCTGCGATAGAATCTTCTAGCTTATTAAAGCAAAATGACAGCCTTTCGCATTCAGGAGATAGAGTCACAGCACCGCCTCCTGAAGCCCTCGAATTTACTCCTGAATTTACTCATTCTTCACAAGAAAAGATAGAGACAAGCTTTGCTGAATCCGATCTTGCTTCTGGTGAAGAGGAAGAAAATTTAACTTCACCTTTCATACTAGAAAATTCACAGAAAATTTATTTAACAGATGACGGTGTTGGCAATACAAACAATACTTTTGACTTGCTACAAGAAGTAGGTAGCAATGATTTACTACCTGTAGAAGCTTCTCAAGAAATAAGTTTTACAGAACTATCTGAATCCATAGAGTTAGAGAGTTTAATAAATATTCAATCAGAAACAATTGTTCAAGAAGAATTTGCTGATTTTGATTTTCCTGATTATCCGGATTCAGATAATATTTTATTAGTTGATTCAGAGAGCAAGTTCAGCAAAGAATCAAATGTAGAAAAAGAATTAGAAGTTAGCGATCGCTTGCCAACTATTGAGGCTGATTCTGAGAAAACACAACAAGAAGTTCCAGAAGAGAATTCTGTAGGTGCTATTCAATTAGAAGAATTAGAATCAAGTGGTGAAGAGCCAGATATTTTTTCAAATCTTGTATCGGAGTCTGTAGAGTTGGAAGAAGAAAGTTTCTTAGATATTCAAGATTCCGATTTTTCTGACTTATCTGCCCTCTTTGACAATCCAGAACAAATTATTAACGGTGCTTCTGTTCCGATAACAAAAGAGGCATTAGAGCAAACTGTAGCACAGAAAGTAGAAATCCCTGAAATCCAGGGAGCGGATTTTTCAGACCTGTTTGCGAGTTTAGAATTAGAGGAAGAAACCTGTGTTCCACAAACCTCTTTACCGGATAAGCCAGTTGAGCAAGAAACACAAATTTTAGATACTCAAGCAGCAAATTTATCAGAGTTGTTGGCAGGGCTAGATCTTGATGATACATCTTTCATCATGGGTTCTACTTCTTCACAAGAAACAGAATCAAATACTCCACAAGAGGAAGTCGCTCAACCAATCGAGCCATCATGTGATGATGAGTTTGCCGATCTTGATAAGTTATTGGAGGAGGAATTAGCACCTAGTTTTAGTTCTCCTCAGAAATCAGAGCTAGAAGTGGTTCCTCCCTTCCAAGTCTCAGAGGTAACGAGTAAGCCAGCCACACCCGCTGCTGCCAAAGGAGAGCTTGACATTCAGTTTCAGGAATTGGAAGAAATGGTGAAGGGAGATTTTCCTCCCCGCCCCTCTGTGGCTCGCGCCCCTCGCTTTGAGCAACTTATGAAGGTTCCTGTTAAGCATTTGGATGACATGAGCAATCTGGTTGGGGAATTAGTGGTTAATCGCAACACGTTGGAACAAGATCACGAACGCACTCGCCAATCTTTAGACAATTTGCTCCATCAAGTGCAGCAATTAAGTGATGTCGGAGCGAGAATGCAGGAATTATACGAGCGTTCTCTTCTGGAAGCGTCTCTGCTTAATAGTCGCAAACACAATAGTTCTGGCGTCTTTCAGCAACAAACAGATAGGGGTTTCACAGAACTGGAAATGGATCGGTTTACCCCCTTCCATTCCTTGTCGCAAGAAATGATTGAATTGATTGTACGGGTACGTGAGGCAGCAAGTGACATTGATTTTGTGACAGAAGAAACCGAGCGCGTCGCACGACAGTTCCGTCAGGTTACTAACCAACTTCAAGAGGGAATTACGCGAGCAAGAATGGAACCTTTCTCCGAGGTGAACATTGCTTTGGAGCGAGGAGTCCGCGAAAACGCTATTAAGTCAGGTAAGCAAGCGCAACTGAAAATTGAAGGAAAAGATACTTTAATTGACAAAATGATTTTGGGACATCTCCAAAGTCCTTTGAACCATTTGCTGAATAATGCGATCGCTCACGGTATTGAATTACCAGAAGTGCGCCAAGCCAATGGTAAACCACCTATGGGAACTATTACCGTCCGCGCTTTCCACCAAGGAAACCAAACTGTTATTTCTGTCAGCGATGACGGTGCGGGAATTAATACTGAAGGAGTTAAGGCAAAGGCGATCGAGAAAGGTTTGATTACCGCAGAACAAGCAAAAACCCTGTCTCGTCTTGATATTTATGATTTACTCTTCCTACAAGGTTTCAGTACTGCCGAAAATATTGACGATCTTAAAGGACGGGGTGTTGGTATGGATGTTGTCCGTACCAGAATCAGTGAAATCCGAGGGACTATTAGTATTGATTCTACCTTAGGGAAAGGGACAACCTTTACCATTCGTCTACCCCTAACGCTCAGTATTTGTAAGGCTCTGTGCTGTGTTTCCGACAAAGCGCGGATTGCTTTCCCAATGGATGGGGTGGAAGATACTCTCGACATACCTGCAAAAAATGTTCAGCAGGGTAATGATGGTCAAAAGTACATCATGTGGCGCGATACAATGCTGCCATTTCGACCTCTTAAGGAAATTTTAACCTTCAATCGTCTGCTCAGTCGCGGTAACGTTTACGGTGGAAATCGCGATGATGATACGATTTCTGTTGTTGTTGTGCGATCGGCAAGTACTTTTGTTGCCTTACAAGTTGACTTAGTGCTTAACGAGCAAGAAATAGTCATCAAGCAATTTGAAGGACCTGCACCCAAGCCCATTGGTGTTGCTGGTGCTACTGTGTTGGGAGATGGTCGCATTATGCCGATAGCTGACGTTTTGGAAATCATTGATATCTTCCAAGGAAGAACTTCCAAACAACGCGGACTCAGCTTCAGAGAACAGATAACCTCAACGCTCACAGTAGAAACCCCAGCTGTTAAGATCGATCCAACAGTCCTAATTGTTGATGACTCCATCACAGTGAGAGAGCTGCTATCACTGACATTTAATAAGGCAGGTTATCGAGTAGAACAAGCACGTGACGGTCAAGAAGCATGGGATAAACTGCGATCGGGTTTACCTTGCGACATCGTATTTTGCGATATTGAAATGCCCCGTTGCGACGGTTTGGAGTTACTCTCTCGCATTCAAAAAGACCCCAGCCTCAGCAACTTGCCGATCGCCATGCTGACTTCACGAGGCGCAGATAAGCACAGACAAATGGCAATACAATTGGGTGCTAGTGGTTACTTCACCAAACCATACCTTGAAGAAGCTTTGCTCGAAGCAGCTTCGCGGATGTTAAAAGGCGAAAATTTGGTTAACAATATTGGAGCTTGAAGAAGGCAGATGGCAGATGGTAGGTGGGCAAGAAAAACAAAACTGTGTAACAAAATATACAATTCCCCCATTCTATTCGTAGTAGCGCTGTCTTCGCATGTATCACTACTACAAATCAGTATGATTATTATCACTGACTCGCACTAATACAATTCTTGTAGGTTGGGCATTGCCCGCTCTATTATAGTAGTAATCATTATTTGTGCCAATTTACTTAAATTATGTAGACTCTCATCATAATCTAAAATGTTTTCCGTCTTGCGTAGGTTTTTAATTCCTTTTCTAGCAACTATTATTGTATCTAGGTATCTATCTGTTCCTGACGTTGCTGTTGCTAAAACTCCAGTTCAATCTCATTTAGTACACTCTTCGCTCCACCCTATGTCTTATCCCACAACCCGTAAGAGCAATCAAGTCGATGATTACCACGGAACTTTGGTTGCAGACCCCTATCGTTGGTTAGAAAATCCTGATTCTCCAGAAACAAAGGCTTGGATTGAGGCACAAAATAAAGTCACTTTTAGCTATCTTCAACAAATCCCTTTAAGAGAAAAAATTCAGCAGCGTCTTACTAAACTCTGGGATTATGAAAAGTATAGTATTCCTTTTAAAGAGGGCGATCGCTATTTCTATTTTAAGAACGATGGTTTGCAAAACCAAAGCGTACTTTATACTTTAAAGACTCTTGAGGACCAACCAAAAGTTTTACTCGATCCAAATAAACTATCAGAAGATGGTACTGTTGCTCTCTCAGGAATAGCTATTAGTGAAAATGGTCAGTTTTTAGCATACGGTTTATCTTTCTCTGGTTCTGATTGGCAAGATTGGAAGGTCAGGAATATTGAAACGGGAAAAGACTTGGAAGACCATTTAAAGTGGATTAAATTTTCTGGAGTATCTTGGACTCATGACGGTAAAGGTTTTTTTTACAGTCGTTATGATGAACCAAACCAAAAAACTAAATTGGAAGAAGTCAACTATTATCAAAAACTTTTTTATCACCAACTGGGGAAACCTCAATCAGAAGATGTATTAATTTACAAGCGTCCCGATCGCAAAGAATGGGGATTCAATGGCGATGTTACAGAAGATGGGCGCTATCTTGTGATTTCAGTATGGGAAGGAACCAATCCCAAAAATTTAGTTTTCTATAAGGATTTGGCAAATCCAAATTCAGAAGTTGTAGAACTGATTAATGAATTTGAAGCCAGTTTTAGCTTTGTCGATAATAAGGATAGCATCTTTTACTTGCAAACAGATTTAAATGCGCCAAAAGGACGTGCGATCGCAATTGACATTAAAAATCCCCACCGAAAAAATTGGCAAGAAATTATCCCTCAGGCTGAAGAAACTTTACAAGGTCTTAGCACAATTAACAATCAATTTGTAGCTGATTATCTTAAAGATGCTCGCAGTCAAATCAAAATTTTTGAGATGACAGGTTCGTTTGTCCGAGAAATTGAGTTACCAGGAATTGGTTCTGCTGGTGGTTTTGGCGGTAAACGCAATGACACCGAAACTTTTTACAATTTTACAAGCTATACTGTACCGGGAACTATCTACCGCTACGATATGGTCAGTGGCAAGAGCAAGGTTTTTCGGGAACCAAAGGTAGACTTTAACCCTAACGCGTATGAAACAAAACAAGTTTTTTATAACAGTAAAGATGGTACTAAAGTACCAATGTTCATCACTCATAAAAAGGGAATTAAGTTAGATGGTAACAATCCTACATACCTGTACGGGTATGGCGGATTTGGTGTATCTCTCACCCCCAGCTTTTCTGTTAGTAGCTTAGTCTGGATGGAGATGGGTGGCGTATATGCTATTCCCAATTTGCGTGGTGGTGGTGAATATGGGGAAGACTGGCATCAGGCGGGAATGAAACAGAGAAAGCAAAATGTCTTTGATGACTTCATCGCCGCTGCTGAATGGTTGATTGCAAAGGGATATACCAAACCAGCTAAATTAGCCATCGGCGGAGGTAGCAACGGTGGATTGCTTGTAGGAGCGTGTATAACTCAGCGTCCCGACTTATTTGGTGCCGCTTTGCCAGCTGTCGGTGTGATGGATATGTTACGCTTTCACAAGTTCACCATTGGTTGGGCTTGGATTGCCGAGTACGGTTCCCCAGACAATTTGGAAGAATTTAAAGCACTTTATGCTTATTCTCCCCTGCATCGGCTGAAAGTAGGTACAGCCTACCCAGCAACTATGATTACCACAGCAGAAAGTGACGATCGCGTAGTTCCAGCCCACAGTTTCAAATTTGCAGCCGCTTTACAAGCTGCCCATAGTGGTACCGCACCAGTTCTTATTAGAATTGAAACTAAGGCAGGACACGGTGCTGGTAAACCAACTGCTAAAAGAATTGAAGAAGCGACAGACGCTTGGGCTTTTTTAGTCCGGACGCTTGATGTACAAGTTTAGATTCACAAAACTTCTTGTATCTCCTCACTCAGACAACAATAAATTGCACCGTTTTATGACGTTTTACGGCGTTTTACGAGTCTCCCAAGGATAGGAACCAATACTGCAAGGACTCTCGAATTTTTGTAGTAAACCCGTGTGTGAAACCCAACAAATGCTTGTAAATGTTGGGTTTCGTTCCTCAACCCAACCTACGTAATTTCATTGTTTGAGCTTAACCAACAAGTATTGGGATAGGAAATACTTGTCCTTGGCAAGCTAGAATAGTGGAACTTGTAGCAACATTAGACTTTATACTGAAACCCTATGAAACGTTCTGCTTGCCTTATCTTTAATCCTGTTGCAGGTCAGGGTAACTCAGAGCAAGATTTGGCAATGATTCGGGCAATTTTGGAGCCAGAGATTGACCTAGATATTCAAATGACAACTGAAGATAGCTGTGCTGATGATTTGGCACGTCAAGCAATCGAGCGGGGAGTCGATCTCGTCATAGCTTCAGGAGGCGATGGGACTCTTTCAGAAGTTGCTACTGCGGTTGTTGGTACTGAGGTTCCATTTGGTATTATTTCACGGGGAACGGCAAATGCTTTTGCCCATGCTTTAGGAATACCTGACACTATCGATGCTGCTTGTAAAGTAATTTTGCAGGGAGTGACTCGGACTGTAGATGCCGCGTACTGTAACGGTCATCCAATGGTATTGTTAGCCGGGATTGGTTTTGAAGCTGATGCTGTAGAACGAGCAGACAGAGAAGCAAAAAACCGATTTGGGATTCTTGCATATGTTTTGGCTGGAGTGCAAGAGTTGCGGAAGATGGAACATTTTGATGTAGAAATCGAAACTGAGGACAAGATCGTTAAAACCACTGCAGCCGCAGTGACAGTGGCGAATGCTGCTCCTTCTACTTCAATTTTGGCACAGGGACCAGCAGGTATTATAGTTGATGACGGGCTGCTTGATATGACAATAGTGGCTCCAGCAAATAGAGCAGGTGCGATCGCCGCCGCATTCCATCTTTTTCAAACGGCGTCTACAGGTAACGCAGCAGAGCGCAATGATATAGGTTACTTGCGAGCCAAACAATTTAAAATTAAAACAGATCCCCCTCAAAAGGTCGTTGTTGACGGTGAAATTTTAGGAACAACTCCTGTAGAAATTCACTGCGTCCCAGCTGGTTTAACAGTTTTTGTGCCATCAGTGGAAGAAGAAAAACTTCTCGAAAAACTAGAGGGACTACCAAATCTGGTAGTTGAGGAGAAAGAAAAAGAAAATGGATAATGGTTAGTGGTTAGTTGTTAGTTGTTAGTCGTTGTACCAGTAACAACTAACCACTAACCATGTACGGGCGCGGCGGCCTTGCGCCCCTACTAACCGCCAACAACTAACATCATTCCCAGGAGTATTCCATTGAAACTCGTGACTGAGGCAGCTATTGCCGAAAAAATCCGCAAGATGAAGCAGCGAGTCAAGTGGCAAGAGCCTGTCATTGTTGAACGGGGAATTGACCAAACCCGGTTAGCGATCGACGATGGCGCATCTGACAATCCGGAATTCTCATTTTTGGTTGTTGGCGATAGTGGAGCCGGACCGCATTGGGGTTACAATCCCCAACGACAAATTGCTGAACTCATGCTTCCACACCACCAAGAAAGCAGTTTTATGCTGCATACGGGTGATGTGATTTATTTGGTGGGGTCGAGCGAGTTTTATCCAGATAACTTTATTAAGCCTTATCGCGAATTTATTGTAGGGGGAGAGAATCCTGAGAGGATATCCTACGATCGCATGGTTTTTCAACTGCCAATTTTACCTGTTCCGGGGAATCACGATTATTACGACTTGCCACTCTTGTTTGGATTGATATCTTTGACAACACTACCACTGCGACGGTTACTGGGGTCGGGTGTAGATCTTGATGTTGGTTGGCGCGGTTCGGGAGAGGGTGATGTGTATGCGCGTGCTTTTCTCGATTACTTGAAAGGTCATATGCTTCCAGGAGAGTTAAGCCGTCATCTTGATGAATATTACACGGTACAAACAACTACGGGACGGTGTTTGCGTTACCAACCGGGACGTTTTACTCGTCTTCCCAATCGTTACTATACCTTTCGTTATGGCGGCATAGATTTTTTTGCACTTGATTCTAATACGTTTAACAATCCACGTCCCCTTCCTAAAACTCAGGAAGGGGATGCTTTTCGCAAGGAGTTAGAGTTGCGCCGTCAGAGTTTAGAACAGGAAAAGATGCGGCTGATGGACAGTTCTCCTAAAGTGCTTCCCACCGATCCCCATCGCACGGAGAAACTTGATGATGTGCGAACTAATGTGTCACAAATCGAGGAAATTATTGTTGATATTGATAAGCAACTTTCTACTCATCAAGAAACAGCAACAGATATTGAGCAATTAGAATGGCTCAAACAGCGACTGATTGAATCTTGGAATTGTTCGGATGTTCGAGGGAGGGTGATCTACTTTCACCACCCTCCCTATGTAACAGAGGCAACAAAATGGCAACAGGCACAAACTTTAGCGGTTCGCCATCGCTTGCGGAATGTCCTCAGTGCAGTGGCGAAAGTCGTTGGTTCCAAAAGTGGCGATCGCCCCTTGGTTGATTTAGTTTTAAACGGTCATGCACACTGTTTGGAACATCTTGAAACAGTAAATCGAGACAGTGCTGATTTTGGCATTCACTGGATTGTTTGCGGTGGAAGCGGGTATAGTTTGCGACGCCAGCGCCCTGAAGGGTCGGATTTGTACGAGACATTTGTCAGCAAAGAAAAGCAGCGGTTGGTAGCGCGATCGTACTTATTTATTGGTCGTAACGGTCAAGGTTTGCAAAAGCGAAGACCTTACACTAGCTTGCGTATCGATGTTAAAGATGGTTGTCCTCCTAAATTCATTGTCCGTACCTTTGTCGCTGAGTGGTATCAACGACAATGGAATAACTACGAGATTGAACCTTTCGTTATTTAGATTCCCATCCCCTCACCTCGTTCCCAGGCTCCGCCAGGGAATGCCTTACTGGAGGCTCCGCCTCCTGTCTTCAAAGAAGTTGCGAGACCAACCTCTTGTGGAACAGGCGTCTCGCCCACCCCACAAAACAGATAATTTACGCTCTTGGCAGTCCTAGTAAAGTTGGCTGGGTATTGGCAACTGTTCCCCCATTCCGCACGCCAACTGTCACAAGCGGTAATTACTGAATGAAATCTCTAAAAAAAGAATAAAACTATACTGTTTTTCTTATAAAAACAGGTGACGAAGCGTGAAAACTGGAACATAACACATCCAAGTCATTCTGTGACTTCAATTATTGAATTCTCAAATATCACTTCTGGTAAAGGTGTTTTATATTCTCCATGTACATGAATTGATGATGAATCTAAGAGGTTGTTTGAAAAGTCATGATTGATGTATCAAATATTTTTTACCCCACCCTACTACCTCGTCCACCTTAAAATGGTCGGTGAAGACACCAGGGGGAGCAGGGGTGCTGGGGCGCTCTTGAGAAAGAATCTAGACTGATTGACCGATTAATTTCTACCTACCAATTAAGCCTAGATGCACTACTACGTTTCTTTAAGAAGGTGCGAGGCGGAGCCTCGCGGACTGCATTCCCAGGCTCCGCCTGGGAACGAGAGGAAGACTACTGCGGATCGGTAGTAGTTTTTGGCTGAGGTGTGACTGTTTCTGGTGGAGGTGTGACTGTTTCTGGTGGAGGTGCGACTGTTTCTGGTTGTGGAGATTCAATAATCTCTGGCAAAGTAGGAGTTACGCTGGGAGTGGGTTCAGCAGTGATTTCTGGTTCTGGCGTTTTACTCGCCCGACGATTGAAATATTTGCTAAACCGTCCCTTTTCCTCTGACTTGGGAGGAACTGTTTCTGATGGAGTTGTTAGTTCCACTGTTGTTGTTGGCTCTGGCTGAGTTAGCGTTTCCGGTACAGGTGTTGGCTCAGCTTTTGGTGCTTCTGGGGCTTGCGGTTCTACCGTAGTTTCTAGTTGAGGAGATTCGATAATCTCTGGCAAGGTAGCGGGTTCGCTGGGAGTTGGTGCAACAGTTGTTTCTGGGGTTGGAGTGGTTTGTGGACGGCGTCCGAAGCGATTGAAAAACCCTCCCGATTTTGCTTTTTCTGGCTGAACTTGAGGTATTTCTTGTAGTTCGGGTTCGGAACTCGGTTGTTTTGGTTCCTTAACTTGTGTTTCTGGCGCTTTTTCTTCAACAGTAGGAATTGAAGTGGGAACAGGTGTCGGTTCGAGTTCGGGAACTGGTTGTGTTTGTTCCTGTGGTTTGACTTCGGGTGCTTTCTCTGGAGTTGGGATTGGGGTTTGGATGGGTGTGGGTTCAGCAATTGGTGTCTTAGCTGTATAGTTGGGATCTACAATGCTTCGGACTTGGTCGGCTGAAAGTTCCCCTCGAACAATTCTAGAAAGCGTATCTTGACCTTTTGGATTGTAGGTAATTAATCTAGTGGTGCTGTTGAAAACATTTTTGACGGGATTTCCTTGCTCGTCTAGAAATTCTAGTTCTACCCAATTCTTACCGGGCTTGAACCCTTTGAGATATACTGACTGCCAACGGTCTAAAACAAAGCTTTCACCATTGATTGTGCAGCGAATACGCCAATCTGCGATTTCATCGTTGGGATTTTGTTGTGCAACTAGGTGCAGAGGAGCATTGGTTAAATAAAAGTCCAGTAGAATTGGTTCTGCACCGTAATCGCCTTTAGGACGGCTGTAGGTTAACAGTGGTTGTTTTGGATCGGGGTTATTATTGTCAGTCTTTGTAAATGTATTGAACGTTGATTGAGCATAAGCACCTTCGTTTTTAAAGCTTTCATGCCAGGGACGGGAAGCAAAAACGCGTAGAGTATGGGTTCCTGGGGATAAATCTGATAAAACTAGGGGTTTATCTAGGTCATAGACTGCTATGTAGGGTTCGTTATCGAGAATGACGTGTAAGTGGGGACCGAGATCCCATTTTGAATCTTTAAATATAGGTAGATCTTTAACCTGAAAGCGGACTGTGACGGTATTATCTTGTAGGATTTCGTCTGCTTTGGGTGCCACGATTGTCACTTGTGGCTGATAAATTTCCAGTGCTTGCCGCAGTTCTTGGATTGTTGCTGGTGGAGAAACTTCTGATATTTGCCCTGAAAGTTGAACTTTCTGTTGCGAGCTAGCGATCGGTTCTTGGCTGACAGCTTTTTCACTGTTACCACAACTGGTCACATTTAAGACTAGTACCAGCGCCATGAACCACCTGAGGAGAGCAATTCCTGTCTTCTGCCACAAGTTCATGTATTTCACCAAATGAGAGTTAAAAACCAAACTTTCCACTGGACAATATAGCCCAAAAATGCATCATTACCTGCACGTTTTCAGGCTTAAACTCAGGAGCTATATGATTTTGTCTTTACACATCTCATTGTAGCTTGAAAAAAGTATTTATTTATACAGTTTACTTATAGCAATATTAATTTAATAATTTTTTAATTATTTTGAAGAGCGCTAAATTAAAGAAAAATCAAAACATTATTCATGGATAATCTCTCTTCCCGAGTCCCCGATCGCCAGTTCCCAGCCCCTAAATTAAAGTGCATTTTTCGTCTTTTTATGCTAGGACTATAATTTTTACGAATTGTGTCTGTTTGTAAAATAAATGAAGAAAGTATTGACTTTTTGCCCAATGCTTTTCACTTCAAAAGCAGATTACACGGTAGATTCGGGGATTTTGAATTATTGTTAAATTCTCTCTAACAAGGTAGGAGTTAAGCCTTTATAATTCAACAGAAACCACTCTCCACAGATGGTCTTCATCGCTACTCCAGTTAACTGCTGGTTTAAAGCTAGGAAGGCAATAGTGTGGTAATGATAGTTCCTCAATCCTTGTTAAGAGAGGAGGTCGAATGACGATTAGTCCTCCAGAGCGAGAGGAGAAAAAAGCAAGAGTCATAGTCGATAACGATCCGGTGCCAACCACGTTTGAACTGTGGGCAAAACCAGGACATTTCGACAGGTCTCTCGCTAAAGGTCCAAAGACAACAACATGGATTTGGAACCTACACGCGCTCGCCCATGACTTTGATACGCATACCAGCGACTTAGAAGATATATCTCGCAAAATCTTCGCAGCCCACTTCGGTCACCTAGCCGTAGTAACACTCTGGCTGAGCGGGATGATATTCCACGGCGCTCGTTTTTCTAACTACGAAGCTTGGCTGAGCGACCCCCTCCACATCAAGCCAAGCGCCCAAGTTGTTTGGCCAATCGTTGGTCAACAAATTCTCAATGGCGATGTCGGCGGCGGATTCCGTGGAATCCAAATTACCTCCGGCTTGTTCTACATCTGGCGTGGTTGGGGTATCACTAACTCATTCCAGCTCTACTGCACTGCAATTGGTGGCTTGGTGTTAGCAGGTTTGTTCCTGTTCGCAGGCTGGTTCCACTACCACAAGCGTGCGCCAAAACTGGAATGGTTCCAGAATGTTGAGTCCATGTTGAACCACCACTTGGCAGTGTTACTGGGTTGTGGTTCCTTGGGATGGGCAGGTCACATCATCCATGTATCCTCACCTATTAATAAGTTGTTGGATGCAGGAGTGGCTGTTAAGGATGTACCTCTACCTCATGAGTTCATCCTGAACAAAGACTTGCTGATCGAACTATTCCCTGGCTTTGCCAATGGTCTAGCGCCATTCTTTACCTTGAATTGGGGACAGTACGCTGACTTCCTCACCTTCAAAGGCGGTTTAAATCCGGTGACTGGGGGTTTGTGGTTGACAGATAACGCTCACCACCACTTGGCGATCGCAGTTCTGTTCATCATCGCAGGTCACCAGTACCGTACCAACTGGGGTATCGGTCACAGCATCAAAGAGATTCTGGAAAACCACAAAGGTCCCTTCACTGGCGACGGTCACAAAGGTCTCTACGAAAACCTCACCACATCTTGGCACGCTCAACTGTCAACTAACTTGGCAATGTTGGGTTCGTTGACCATCATTGTGGCTCACCACATGTACGCGATGCCACCGTATCCGTACTTGGCAGTAGATTACGCAACTCAGCTTTGTATCTTCACCCACCATATGTGGATTGGAGGCTTCCTGATTGTAGGTGCTGCTGCTCACGGTGCCATCTTTATGGTGCGTGACTACGATCCAGTGGTGAATCAGAACAACGTGTTAGACCGCGTGCTTCGTCACAGAGATGCAATTATCTCTCACCTCAACTGGGTATGTATGTTCCTAGGCTTCCACAGCTTCGGACTTTACATACACAACGACACCATGCGTGCCTTGGGTCGTCCCCAAGATATGTTCTCTGACACAGCGATTCAGCTGCAGCCAGTGTTTGCTCAGTGGGTGCAAAACCTCCACACAGTAGCGCCTGGTGCAACTGCCCCCAACGCATTAGAACCTGTTAGCTATGCTTTCGGTGGCGGTATCTTGGCTGTAGGCGGCAAAGTGGCAATGATGCCAATTGCATTGGGTACGGCGGATTTCTTGATCCACCACATCCACGCATTCCAAATCCACGTCACTCTGTTGATTCTGTTGAAAGGATTCCTGTTTGCTCGCAGTTCTCGTCTGATTCCAGACAAGATGAACTTGGGCTTCCGGTTCCCTTGCGATGGTCCGGGTCGTGGCGGTACCTGTCAGGTATCCGGTTGGGATCACGTGTTCTTAGGTTTGTTCTGGATGTACAACACCATCTCCATTGCAATTTTCCACTTCAGCTGGAAGATGCAGTCAGATGTCTGGGGAACCGTAGACTCAGATGGTGTGGTCAATCACCTCACTGGTGGTAACTTCGCTCAAAGCGCTATTACCATTAACGGCTGGTTGCGTGACTTCCTGTGGGCACAAGCTGTCCAAGTGATTAACTCCTATGGCAGTGCGCTCTCAGCTTACGGTCTCCTCTTCTTAGGTGCTCACTTTGTTTGGGCATTCAGTTTAATGTTCTTGTTTAGCGGTCGCGGCTACTGGCAAGAGTTGATTGAGTCAATTGTTTGGGCTCATAATAAACTGAAAGTAGCTCCATCCATTCAGCCTCGTGCTCTTAGCATCATTCAAGGTCGGGCTGTTGGTGTAGCTCACTACCTCTTAGGAGGAATCGCTACAACCTGGGCGTTCTTCCACGCACGAATCATTTCATTAGGCTAAACATCAACAAAAAATTTTGGATTTCGGATTTTAGGTTTTAGATTCAATCCAAAATCCAAAATCCAAAATCCAAAATCATGAAGTTGGTGGCTAAAGGTCAGAGGATTTTATCAAACCCATGGCAACAAAATTTCCAAAATTTAGCCAGGATCTCGCACAAGACCCGACGACGCGTCGGATCTGGTACGCGATGGCTATGGGAAATGATTTTGAAAGCCACGATGGCATGACGGAAGAAAATCTCTACCAAAGGATTTTCGCAACTCATTTCGGTCACGTGGCAATCATTTTCCTGTGGGCATCAAGCCTGCTGTTCCACGTAGCTTGGCAAGGTAACTTTGAACAGTGGATTAAAGACCCTCTTCATATTCGTCCCATCGCTCATGCAATTTGGGACCCGCAGTTTGGGAAACCAGCAATAGAAGCATTTACCCAAGCAGGTGCTAGTAATCCAGTGAACATTACCTACTCAGGTATTTATCACTGGTGGTACACCATCGGTATGCGGACGAACAATGACCTATATCAAGGTTCCGTGTTCCTCCTCATATTGGCAGCAGTGTTCCTGTTCGCAGGTTGGTTGCACCTACAACCAAAGTTCCGCCCCAGCTTAGCTTGGTTTAAGAGCGCAGAACCCCGTTTGAACCACCACTTGGCAGGTTTGTTCGGTGTGAGTTCTCTGGCTTGGGCAGGTCACCTGATTCACGTAGCGATCCCCGAATCACGCGGACAGCACGTAGGTTGGGATAACTTCTTGACAACTCTGCCCCACCCAGCAGGTTTGCAACCTTTCTTCACAGGCAACTGGGGAGTATACGCTTCTAACCCCGATACTGCTAACCACATATTTGGCACATCTCAAGGTGCAGGAACTGCAATTCTGACTTTCTTGGGTGGGTTCCATCCGCAGACAGAGTCGCTGTGGCTGACGGATATGGCGCACCACCACCTGGCGATCGCAGTGCTCTTCATCATTGCCGGTCATATGTATCGGACTAACTTTGGCATTGGTCACAGCCTGAAAGAGGCTTTGAATGCCAAGAGCTTCTTTGGCGTCCCAGTAGAAGGTCCGTTTAACCTGCCACACCAAGGCCTGTACGACACTTACAATAACTCCCTGCACTTCCAGTTGGGATGGCACCTAGCTTGCCTAGGCGTTATCACCTCCTTAGTAGCACAGCATATGTACGCCCTGCCTCCTTATGCTTTTATCGCTAAGGACTACACAACTCAAGCAGCGCTGTACACGCACCATCAATACATTGCTGTGTTCTTGATGCTGGGTGCTTTTGCTCACGGAGCAATCTTCTGGGTACGTGACTACGATCCAGAACAAAACAAAGGCAACGTGCTCGAACGCGTACTCAAGCACAAAGAAGCGATTATCTCTCACCTGAGCTGGGTATCCCTGTTCTTGGGCTTCCACACCTTAGGTTTATACGTTCACAACGACGTAGTTGTTGCCTTCGGTACACCCGAAAAGCAAATTTTGATTGAACCAGTGTTCGCACAGTTCATTCAAGCTTCTCACGGTAAAGTACTGTACGGTTTGAACGTTCTGCTATCCAATCCAGATAGCATTGCAAGTACTGCTTGGCCTAACTATGGTAACGTATGGTTACCTGGCTGGTTAGATGCAGTTAACAATGGCACGAACTCATTGTTCTTAACCATTGGACCTGGAGACTTCCTCGTTCACCATGCTTTTGCCCTAGCAATTCATACCACCGTTCTCGTATTGGTGAAAGGTGCTTTGGATGCTCGCGGTTCCAAGCTGATGCCCGATAAGAAGGACTTCGGTTATGCATTCCCTTGCGACGGTCCCGGTCGTGGCGGTACTTGTGACATCTCCGCTTGGGACGCTTTCTACTTGGCAACATTCTGGGCACTCAACACAGTAGGTTGGGTCACCTTCTACTGGCACTGGAAGCACTTAGGAATTTGGCAAGGCAACGTTGCTCAGTTTAATGAGTCTTCCACATACCTGATGGGTTGGTTCCGCGATTACCTCTGGGCGAACTCCGCTCAGTTAATCAACGGCTACAACCCCTACGGCATGAACAACTTGTCAGTTTGGGCGTGGATGTTCCTGTTTGGACATTTGATTTGGGCGACAGGTTTCATGTTCCTCATCTCTTGGCGTGGTTACTGGCAAGAGTTGATTGAAACTCTAGTTTGGGCGCACGAGCGGACTCCTTTAGCGAACCTAGTTCGCTGGAAAGACAAGCCCGTGGCTCTGTCCATCGTTCAAGCTCGCTTGGTAGGTTTAACACACTTCGCTGTGGGTTACGTCTTTACCTATGCCGCATTCTTAATTGCTTCGACTGCAGGTAAGTTCGGTTGATGAGTTGACTGAATTAGCAGTAGTCAGTAAATAGCTAAAGTCCCTCGCCTCAAGGCGGGGGATTTTGTTTAATGAATTGAAAAATAAGAAGAGAAAATTTTTACTAATCTCATTAATTAGAAAAACGAATGCACGAGATATTTATTCTTGTCGAGCTAGAATATTATCCAATACTTGTCGTTTAATCCTAAAAATGCGAAAACACGTAGGTTGGGTTGAGGAACGAAACCCAACATTTACAAACATTAGTTGGTTTTCCCCAAGGATTTGCCAAACCTACAAAAATTCTTATCCGACCAGTATTGGAATATTATCTATTTAAATGAACCGCAAAGACGCAAAGGACACGAAGAAAGAGGAGAAGAAAATCGTAATCTTTGTTAGTGGAAAGGGAGTCGGTGAAAGTAAGTTGAAATAGGGCTTTCTCTATCCAAAATCCAAAATCCAAAATCCAAAATCCAAAATCCAAAATCCAAAATCCAAAATTTAAAGATATGCTGGTATTGCTTTAGAATAAGAAATGATTGCGCCTCAGCATACAAAATGTTTGGAAGTCTTCTCCGGAAGAAAATCCGGATATCCAGCAAGACTTGTTCTAGTTGAAGCCCAGCTAACCAGGACAACAAGAATTCATCTTTATGGCAACAAAATTTCCAAAATTTAGCCAGGATCTCGCACAAGACCCGACGACGCGTCGGATCTGGTACGCGATGGCTATGGGAAATGATTTTGAAAGCCACGATGGCATGACGGAAGAAAATCTCTACCAAAGGATTTTCGCAACTCATTTCGGTCACGTGGCAATCATTTTCCTGTGGGCATCAAGCCTGCTGTTCCACGTAGCTTGGCAAGGTAACTTTGAACAGTGGATTAAAGACCCTCTTCATATTCGTCCCATCGCTCATGCAATTTGGGACCCGCAGTTTGGGAAACCAGCAATAGAAGCATTTACCCAAGCAGGTGCTAGTAATCCAGTGAACATTGCATACTCAGGTGTTTATCATTGGTGGTACACCATCGGTATGCGGACGAACAACGACCTATATGTAGGTTCAGTGTTCTTGCTGGTTCTATCAGCAATCTTTTTGTTTGCAGGTTGGTTGCACTTACAACCCAAGTTCCGTCCCAGCTTGGTTTGGTTTAAGAGCGCAGAACCCCGTTTGAACCACCACTTGGCAGGTTTGTTCGGTGTGAGCTCTCTAGCTTGGACGGGTCACTTGGTACACGTAGCGATCCCCGAAGCTCGCGGACAGCACGTAGGTTGGGATAACTTCCTGACTGTTCTGCCTCACCCAGCAGGTTTGCAACCTTTCTTTACAGGCAATTGGGGAGTATACGCTTCTAACCCCGATACTGCTGACCACATATTTGGTACATCTCAAGGTGCGGGAACTGCAATTCTGACTTTCTTGGGTGGGTTCCATCCGCAGACAGAGTCGCTGTGGCTGACGGATATAGCACACCACCACTTGGCGATCGCGGTGATCTTCATCATCGCCGGTCATATGTACCGTACCAACTTTGGTATCGGTCACAGCATCAAAGAAATGCTGAACGCCAAGACCTTCTTCGGCGTAAAGACAGAAGGTCAGTTCAATCTGCCACACCAAGGACTGTACGACACCTACAACAACTCCTTGCACTTCCAGTTGTCCATTCACCTGGCGGCGCTGGGAACCGTGACCTCCTTGGTAGCGCAGCACATGTATTCCCTTCCTCCTTATGCCTTCATGGCTAAGGACTACACAACTCAAGCAGCGCTGTACACGCACCATCAGTACATTGCTGTGTTCTTAATGCTAGGCGCTTTCGCGCACGCGGCTATCTTCTGGGTACGTGACTACGATCCAGAGCAAAATAAAGGCAACGTGCTCGATCGCGTACTCAAGCACAAAGAAGCCATCATCTCTCACCTGAGCTGGGTATCCCTGTTCTTGGGCTTCCACACCTTAGGTTTATACGTTCACAACGACGTAGTTGTTGCCTTCGGTACCCCCGAAAAGCAAATTTTGATTGAACCGGTGTTCGCACAGTTCATTCAAGCTTCTCACGGTAAAGTCCTGTATGGTTTAAACACCCTACTGTCCAACCCTGAAAGCGTTGCTTCCACCGCAGGTGCGCCTTGGTTACCCGGTTGGATTGATGCAATTAACAACGGTACGAACTCATTGTTCTTAACCATTGGACCTGGAGACTTCCTCGTTCACCATGCTTTTGCCCTGGCAATTCACACCACCGTTCTCGTATTGGTGAAAGGTGCTTTGGATGCTCGTGGTTCCAAGCTGATGCCTGATAAGAAGGACTTCGGTTATGCATTCCCTTGCGACGGTCCCGGTCGTGGTGGTACTTGCGACATCTCCGCTTGGGACGCTTTCTACTTGGCAACATTCTGGGCACTCAACACAGTGGGTTGGGTTACCTTCTACTGGCACTGGAAGCACTTAGGAATTTGGCAAGGCAACGTTGCTCAGTTTAATGAGTCTTCCACATACCTGATGGGTTGGTTCCGCGATTACCTCTGGGCGAACTCCGCTCAGTTAATCAACGGCTACAACCCCTACGGCATGAACAACTTGTCAGTTTGGGCGTGGATGTTCCTGTTTGGACATTTGATTTGGGCGACAGGTTTCATGTTCCTCATCTCTTGGCGTGGTTACTGGCAAGAGTTGATTGAAACTTTAGTTTGGGCGCACGAGCGGACTCCTTTGGCGAACCTAGTTCGCTGGAAAGACAAGCCCGTTGCTTTGTCCATTGTTCAAGCTCGCTTGGTAGGTTTAGCACACTTCACTGTGGGTTACGTCTTTACCTACGCAGCGTTCTTGATTGCTTCGACTGCAGGTAAGTTCGGTTGATGAGTTGACTGAATTAGCAGTAGTTAGTCAATAGCTAAAGTCCCTCGCCTCAAGGCGGGGGATTTTTTGTTATTGGAATATTCTCAATAGTAGGGAGTTGCAACTACTCTGTGCTCTGGTGCGCCCTCTGCGGTTAAAAAGTAATTTATTGAACCGCAGAGGCGCTGAGTACGCAGAGGTAAGAGGAGAGAGAGCTATTCATTTCCTGAAGTTTTCAATCACCTTGACAGCACTAGCAATGCCCATTGTTCGGGAATATCCCCCACTATCAATAAAAGATATTAAGGCTGCTATTGCTTATGCTAGAAATTCATAAAAGAAAAGTATTTTTGTAAGTTGCTATGAATCTTTGTGTTACCCAAAAAATGCTTGTATAGCAGTCTTATTTGATAGGTAAAAATTCTGAACTGCAAAGACGCAAAGGGCGCGAAGAAAAGAGAGGAGAGAGAATTTTACAAATGGTTTAGGATTGCTATAGATGTTTGGTTTTATTCATCAACCTAACCTACATAATTTCATTTTTTCCGGTGAACCAAGTAATATTGGTATCAGTTGTATACAACCAACAGCAATCCTTTACCAAAGGAGTTTTTAGGTGGCTATTCCCGAAATTACTGAAACCCTCTTAACAGCAAAAAAAGAAAAGGGACTGACTTTTTCTGATTTGGAAAAGATTTTAGGACGTGATGAAGTCTGGATTGCAGCAGTTATCTACCGTCAAGCTAGTGCTTCTGAGGAAGAAGCACAGTTACTGGTTGACGCGTTAGGACTGGGTAAGGTTTATGTTAAAGAATTAACTGAATACCCAGTTAAAGGATTGGGACTTGTAGTACCAACCGATCCGCTCATTTATCGTTTCTATGAGATAATGCAAGTCTATGGAATGCCTATCAAAGAAGTCATTCATGAGAAGTTTGGCGATGGTATTATGAGCGCCATTGATTTCACTTTGGATATTGAAAAAGAAGAAGATATCAAAGGCGATCGCGTGAAAGTCATCATGTCGGGTAAATTTTTACCCTACAAAAAGTGGTAATATCTTCAGTACTTTACAGCCCGCCCAGACGGGCTTTGTTTGTATAGCCCCACACTTCCAGTGTGAGGGCATAAGCAAAATTTACTACACAAAAGCTGACAAAACTTGAAAGAAACACAAACTAATCGACAAACAGTACTTTCCAACCCTTACTACACTCAACCGCACGGAGAAGCATACTTAGGTGATAGCCTAGAACTCATTAAATCTGTAAAAGACAGTACTATCAATCTCATCCTCACCTCACCTCCCTTTGCACTGACACGCAAAAAGGAATACGGAAACGAGAGTGCAGAAAAGTATGTAGAATGGTTTCTGCCTTTCGCTCATGAATTTAAAAGAGTCCTTGCAGAAGATGGATCTTTTATTCTGGATTTGGGCGGTGCATATCTCCCCGGTTATCCAGTGCGAAGCATTTACCAGTATGAACTTTTAGTCAGACTGTGTAAGGAAGTTGGTTTTTTTCTCTCTCAAGAATTTTATCACTACAACCCAGCCCGACTACCTACCCCTGCTGAGTGGGTGACAGTTAGGCGAATCCGTGTTAAGGATTCAGTCAACGTTGTTTGGTGGTTATCGAAAACGCCTCATCCAAAAGCTGATAACAGAAAAGTTTTAAAGCCCTACAGCGAGAGTATGAAACAATTGTTGAAAAAAGGTTATAAAGCAAAAATACGTCCTAGTGGGCATGATATTTCTGACAAATTCCAAAAAGATAATCAGGGAGCTATTCCACCAAACTTGTTAGAAATAGCCAATACTGAATCAAATAGTGCTTACTTGCGTCGCTGTAAAGATTTGGGAATTCAACCACATCCTGCGCGTTTTCCGCAAGGCTTTGCAGAATTCTTCATCAAATTTTTAACAGATGAAGGTGATATGGTGTTAGATCCCTTTGCAGGTTCCAACACTACTGGTTTTGTGGCAGAACTCTTACAGCGTCGATGGATTTCTTTTGAAATTAATGAAGATTATGTGATTGCCAGTCGTTATAGGTTTGTAGATTTATAGAATAAAAACTACTGTTATGCAAACGTTTTCTAGTAAAATCTGTGTGGACATTAAAAAAAAGCTAGTGTATTATTTGACTATTCTTTACAGTAAAGCAGTGCTACTACACTTGTATTCCCTAGGTTAGAAGATTTTTTATACTGCTCGTACATAAAAGTTAGTGTTACAAACATGACTTATCTACTTATACGCAAAGAGTCTGGAAAGATGATAAATAAAAACTTGTCTGTCTTTACAAACCTGAATTCTGTAAATAAAAATAATAAGTAAAAGTACGTGAAATTGTCCTGAACTCAGTTAGTTCATGCTGTCAATAGGAAAAAGCAGCAAGCGGAGGAGCAATTGTAAACAATGAAGGACTTTTATCTGTTGGCAGCAGGTTTGTTAACAGGAGTGCTAATACCAGCATCAACTATTCCACAACTATCAGTTATTCCATCAGAAAATAGTGGGGTTTTGTGGAATTTAAAGGACAATCCGCTGCATGCTGTGGGCGGAAAAATATTGCCTAGTGTCGAGCTTTCGATACCTTCTGTACCTGAGTTTAGCAATAATCAGATATTATCAAAACCAACTGCCTCATCTTTCCATTTTAATACTCAAACTACGTATAATCGCCGACCTGTATCCGGGCGTCAACTTTACCATCAAAGATTGCTCGAACTGAAAATCAGTCAAACTCAGACTAATTTTCCTCACGAACGCCTGCAGCCGTTGTTGGTAGCTGCTAATAAAAGCCAACTGACTTATGAGGATTGGAAAAGCTTGTTGTCTTTGGAAGCTAAAGTCATGGCACAAGGACAAGGTAAAAGCAGCTTGGGTATTTTACTGGGAGATTCTTTAAGTTTATGGTTTCCTCAAGAAAGTTTACCATCAGATAGATTGTGGCTGAATCAGGGAATTTCTGGAGATACTTCTGGTGGGATTGTCAAAAGACTGTCGGCTTTTTCTGCAACGAAACCAGATGTTATTTATATAATGGCAGGAATCAATGACTTGCGGAAAGGGCTGACCGATGAAATCATCTTACGCAATCATCGTAAAATGCTCCGCAGCTTGAGGGAATCTCATCCACAAGCTAAGATTTTTGTCCAATCAATTTTACCGACTCGGTTAGCAAAGATTCCCAATCAGCGTGTTCGTCATATCAATCATCATCTCGCTCTTATTGCTAAAGAAGAAAATGCTTATTATTTAAATCTTTATCAATGGTTTATAGATTTTCGTGGCAATCTTCGAGAGGAGTTAACTACTGATGGCTTGCACCTTAGTCGCGAAGGATATGAAGTTTGGCAATCGGCGCTACGGCAGGTGGAGTTTAAGTTAAGTTCTGACAATAAGGTTTATTCAGAAGAGTCAATAGTTAACAGCCAATAGTCATTGTCCACCAAAACGCGTGCGGTGGGCATTGTCTATTTGATATGATTTCTGATTAAAGAATTATTATTATTCAACTCACGCAAAGGCGCGAAGACGCTAAGAAAAGAAGTTTGTCAATATTAATTATTTGTAGATGGGTTGGATTGTGGTTGTTCTTGTGTTGGGACTACTACAGAGGATGAATTGGGTGGTGTGGATTCAACATTAGAACGTTGTTCGGGGACAACAACAGGAGAATTATTTGAAGAATTATTTGACTGGTTGGCGGGTGGGGATGTTTCAGAAGTGCCACTTGAAGGTGGAGATTGATTTTCTGAAGATGATGGGGAGGTATTGCGATCGCGATATTTCCTCAGTGTCTCTCTTAATTTACTTGAGGAGTCAGTGGTTGGTGAAGCGGCTTCTTGTCTTTGTTCTGATGTTTCTTGTGTTGGTTCTGGATTTTGATTTTGATTTTGTTGATTTACTGATTCTCTAGAGTTGGCTTTGGTTGATTCTTGTGTTGTTCTTTGTGAGGGATATTGTTCGGGTGAAGTCCGACGGTTGCGCCTGCGTCGCTTGTAACTGGAAGTAGAAGTCGGTGCAGTTTTTACTTGAGGTGTATTGGTGTTATTGCTTTGAGATGTATTGGTGTCTGGCTCTGAAATTTGTGTCGTATTTGCTGTGGGTGTGTTCTCAAATACGGCATTATTATTGCGCTTCTCTACTGTCTGCTGTGGTGATGGCGATTGGTTTTTGGTCATCACGCTAGTGACGGCAAAACTTGTTGTAGCTGCTACAAGAGCTACACCTGTACCGATTAGAACTTTGGGTGATAATTTTTTGTTGGCTTGATTGGATTTGCTTGGAGGTGGTGCAGTGTCTACTTTGTTAGGCGTTACCTTCTGTGGTGATTTTGCAATTTGTGGTTGTGCTGATAAATCTATAGTCGGTACTGTTTGGGTTGTTACCAATTGAGGAACTGCATTTATGCTACTGTTCGGTAGTAATTCCAGCCACTCAGCAATGGTTTGGGGACGAAAACGAGATTCTACAGCCATACCCCTCATGACTGCTTGATTGATTGATGCACTTAAGTAGGGTTGTAACTCGCGGGGGGAAGGCATTGGTTCGCGATCGCGCAGTAATGCTGGCATGGGAACTTGTGCTGTCAACAGAGCGTATAATGTTGCTGCCAAACCATAGACATCCGTTGCAGGAGTGCGAGGTGCTTGCGACATATACTGTTCGATGGGGGAGTATCCTTCTGAGACGATACCCGTATGAGTTTGCCTTGCTCCATGATTAAACTCCCGTGCAATGCCAAAATCAATCAGCACGACTTCCTGCGTTCCTTGACGGAGTATAATATTGTCCGGTTTGACATCCCGATGCAGCAAGTTATTTTGATGAACCACCTGTAGTGCTGCTCCTATCTGGCGGATATAATGAACTGCTATGCTTTCTTGCAAAGGTATTGCTGGAATGACAAATGCTTGTGCCAAAGTTTCACCAGGAATGTATTCCATTACCATGTATGGCAACCCGTTTTCAACGAAAAAGTCGCTTACCCGGACAATATTTGGATGGACACACGTTGCCAATCGTCTGGCTTCATCTTGGAATTGACGTTCAAACTTAGCAAAAGAAGGATGCTGTTGCAATTTCTCATTCAGAGTTTTAATCACCACAACATGATGTAAGTATTGATGAGTTGCTTTGAACGTAATACCAAAGCCCCCCCGACCTATTTCCTGGTCTAAAGTATATTTACCACCCTGCAAGGTTGTACCTGCTAGCATATGGAGTCCTGCGCGCTGAGTCAATAAGCGTGAATATATTAGTACTGCATTTTAAAACACAAAACCGGAAACTCCAGTTTCGAGTCCTGAGTCTAACCTAAATTTTGAGCGATCGCAAATCCTGCTTAATATTTGAGAATCGCTTCACCTTGCAGATGCTCCACTTTGTTTTTTTAATTCCTATCATATACCGATTAAACAGAAACCAACGTAGGTTGGGTTGAGGAACGAAACCCAACAAATGTCAGCTTTATCGCAAAATTTTTTAGAAGTCCGGCTACATGGACATTTTAGCAAAACATCCAGGTAGCTGATTTGAATCTATCAAACAGCATTTCAACTGATGCCGTTATGCCCCAAAGTAATATAGGCGTTGAAGCGACAGTTTTACCAGTGAATAAACCGAGCGAAGCAAATTAATAAGAAAACAGAGGGGTTTATACGCTCCCTCTAACCCTGCATTTTAATTGACAGTAGCTAACGGGGTGACAGAGTTAGCTTTGATACCTAATTAAAAGCATTTAAGGAGAAATTGATGAAAACATTCTTCATGCTTCGCGGTCGCCGTAAGTTTATTATCGCAGGACTGAGCGGATTCCTGACTACGTTTTTGATTCATCCAGTTGCTTCAGTGCTTGCTGTGGATAAGCAAATCGATCGAAGAACGTATTCTGATGCAACAGAGAATCAGTACTACCTGGTCTTTTGTGCTCGAGGTGGTTCACCGACAGGTCACGCTTTTATCATTTGGGGTGTGGAAGATAACAATAAACTTATTTCTGCACAAGAAGCATTCGGATTTTACCCTTCTCAAGGTACGGGTGTTTTTGGCTCTGTCCCTGGAAGCGTTAAAGACGAAGCCTTGTCTGAAAAAATGAACTTTATTACAGATAGGCTCATAGTGCAAGTGGACAAGACTATCTTCGAGCGGGCACAAAAGGCTATTTCAAAATGGAGCACAGCAGACTACAACCTATTTAGTAACAATTGCATTAACTTTGTCATAGATGTTGCGCGTGATGCTGGTCTGCAAGTGCCATCTAAAAGTGGTACAGTTACGCCTTCGGGGTATGTGCAAAACCTGATTTACTCCAATTAATATGAAGTGGCTGTTGCTTTCTTGGAAGCTCTAGTCTTCCAAAGGGTGGAGCTTTCAGGTTAGACCACTTATAAACAATTTGGAGAAAGTGAAATCTTCAGTTGCACATTCAATAATCAATTACTTAACGAGCGCTATAAGCTTACTCGTGTTTTGGCAACAGGTGAATAAACCGAGAAAAGCAAATCAATAAGTAAACAGAAGAGTTTATACGCTTGTACTGACTTAGTTACACAACTTTCACTAGCGTTTTGATAAATAAACAGACACTCAGCAAATCAGTGAGTAAATAGAAGGGGTTATAAGTTTTAGGGAGTGCGTTACACTTTTGGTTTTTATTTCAACACGCAGGTCTTAATTAATTGGAAGTAAGATTTTAGGAGAAAAATATGAAGCTCAAGAAAATTACTTTTTTGCTGACTGGATATATTGTGTTTTCTACTATTCCAGCGTATGCCAATCCTCTAGGTTTAAATCAGGAAGACCTTGCCTTTTGCTCAGAAAACACTTCTTTTAGCTGTATCCCACAGTCTGGAGAGAGCATGGCTACTGTTGGTCAACGACCAGGAGGACAACCAGTTCCTCTAATCGCTTGGACTCCAGAAGGTTCAAACTACTTTGGTGAAAAATATTCCCCTCAAAATCGCTGCAATGTCGTCACGCAGAAAATAAACGCTGTAGTTAGTGCGAATGGTGGTCGTCTGAAGAATGTTAAGCTTACCAACGGAATAGTAAACCGCCAAACCGTGATTTGTGCGCTCAGTCCATCGGAAAGCGGTTGTAAACAAGATGGCTCTAACGTCCTGTTCACTCTCAAGCCAGAAAATGCAGCCAAGGCTGGTGCAATTCTCAATCAGTTGATACAGATGAGTCAGGGAAACAGTAGTGCTGGTGTCATTCGTGAAACTGACGGTCAAGTCATGGACGTTCGGGTGCTCAAAGAGAATCGGAGTTTTCACCAGGTTTTGTGACACCAGAAGGGTTAGTAGCACTATTTGAATTGCACTCCAATTATGTAAAATGTGTGCTACTTAATACCTGTTATTCATCCAAAGCGGCAGAAGCTATCAGTCAACATATTAATTATGTGATTGGTATGAATCAGCCGATTGATGATAAGGCAGCAATTAAGTTTGCTAAAGGGTTTTATGATGGGCTTGGTTACAAAATTTTAGATAATCAAGATATGTTTCAAAGAGCCTTTAACGAAGGTATGGTTGCCATTCAAATGGAAGACCTTTCACAGGGGTCGATACCAGTATTAAAAAAAAATTCCAGATAGGACTTCAACCTAAATTACTTAAGCGACAGAAAAAGGGACACAGAGCAATCATTCTTCTATCCACTGCTGGTTTTCTATTTACTTGTATTACCATTGGTTACAAATCTATTTCTAGAGATAAAATCGAGGGTATCTATGAAACTAAAGTTACAACATACCAAACATCACCTCCAAGCCAACTTATTAACAATGGTACCCTAGAAATATCACGACATATAGTGCCGCCTGTGTACAGACTTAGGTGGATAACGTCTGAAGTCTTTACCGGCTTGGGCATTTTACAAGGTAATGTTCTTTCAGGTGCTTGGAGCTGGGATACAAAGGAAACGGAAAAGTGCGATGTTGTAGCATATGAAGTGAAAAGCGATGGGATGCTTGATGGACGTTGGGTTTCAGATGGGAAAAACAATTTAGGCACCGAGACGGCAGTTAAAGTAAAGCATTTTTCCAGTAATAACATCGCTAGCATCTATCAGATTACTGGCAAGTATCCAAACGGAAAAACCTACAAGGGCATTCTGAAAATCGACCAACATCATGTGGAAAATGCGTACATCCTCACCTGGACAAGAGACGGGGATAGTATTAAAGGTCTTGGTATCTTAAGACATAATGTTCTTTCAAGTAGTCGGGGTAAAAAAAACTGCGGCACTATTGCTTATCTGTTGACACCTGATGGATTACTTGGTGGACGATGGGGTGACTTGAATCTTCAAACACAATTTAATATAGAACTGGCTAAGCCTAAGAGGTAGGATTAAAGGCGGTTATACTGAAACTTAGCTCTTTTAAGGTAAGTTCTAATCTCAAAACCTTTTGTAGAACTTCCTAATAGAGCGGGGGAAAATGGCTCAGTACGAGTAAGTCATGGAAAACCTCAAACGACTTCAACGTTAAGCTACAATGAAACAACAAGCCGAATGCTACGAAGAATGTGAATAGCTGTAAGATGGATATTCAATCGCATTTACGTGACCGACAAATTATTCACTCCGATCCTGAGATTATAAGTGGAACTCCAGTCTTTGTTGGAACGCGAGTTCCATTGCAAACTTTTTTTGATTACCTTGAAGGTGAAGCAGGCTTAGCCGAATTTTTAGAAGATTTCCCACATTTGCAAGCTCAGGTATTGATAGTATTGGAAGCGATCGCAATCATCAATGCTGGATCGGGAGCGAACTGAACGTGCTCATTCTATGCCAAGGACAATCTGTTGAGCAAGAAACTTTCAATTGAGTGCAATACATTAAAGAGTTAAGGAACCGCAGCCTGTAGCGGATGTACGCAGATGAACTTGTACTTCATCCGGATGAGAATCTTTATATAATACATGATTTATCCCCCGCAAGAAGGAACGACGAAGCAACCGCAAAGATGTGAGATTGCTTGTTCCTTGTGGCGGATATTTTACGTATCTTTATGCTTTGGCTTATGGTATGATAATAATCACACTATAAGCATATTATGGTCAAGCCAAAGGAGTAACGGTAATGTCTATGATGCGTAAAACCATTACTATCCCTGATGCGATGGAGGAATGGGTGAAGGCGCAAATTGCGAGCGGACGCTATGGCAACGATAGTGAATACTTTCGTGATTTAATTCGCCGTGACCAGGATAGGCGACAGGCGGAACAGGATTTGTTTGCCCTTATTCAGGAAGGGTTAGACAGTGGTGTCAGTACCTCTACGGTAAAAGATATTATGAAACGGGTAGAAGACAGGCTTAAGCACAATGGCAACCTATCAACTCACGAATAAAGCGGAGCGTGATATTGAGAATATTTACGAATATTCCATTCTGAACTTTGGCTTACGCATCGCGCAAGAGTATGTTTCAGGGATGCATGATTGTTTTGCGTTATTGGCAGAATATCAAAGCTGGGGGAGCAACTATAGCTTTATTGCGCCAGGATTACAGCGTTACGAATACCGCTCCCACGCCATCTATATATCAGCCAGAGGAAGAAGGCATTTTAAGAATTGTTATTACCAAATCACATTAACAGAATACTGAACGATCTGGCTGTCTACAGTTATAATCGGCATTTTCTCAACTTGACTTTGAGCAATCAGTATCCGATGGAAGGGATCTCGATGTAAATCCGGCAGATTTGTTACGTGCATTGCATGAATCATTTGAATCGGTAAGCTCTCAAATCGATTCATTTCCAACCGACTCGGAATATAGCGTTCTGGGACATCAGGTAAAGTTAGTTTTCCCAAGCGTACCTTAATGACAATTTCCCATGCACTCGCAGCACTTAAGAACAAAACGTTACCTGGGTCAATAATTATGTTCTTGGCAGTGGATGAAAGTCGAGTATCATCTGTAACCCACCAGATAAGGGTATGAGTATCAAGTAATGCTCTCATTCTAATTTGTCTGCTGAACCAAGAAAATCATTCAGAATATCCTCCGGTAGGGGAGCGTCGAAATCAGGAGCAATCTCTACCCTACCACGATCCAACCCTGGAACTCGGGGTAATGACCGATCTGTAATAGGCACTATACGAGCAATGGGAGTACCTGCTTGAGAAATAATCACTTCTTCTCCGGACAACACTCGACAGAGCAATTGGGCAAGGTCAGCCTGTACTTCAGGAACTTCTACATTATACATTTACACTCACTCTATGTTGTATGACTAATGATGGAGCTACTTATATCTTGGCACAGAGGTTAGAGTTTTTGCTTAAAATAGCGTTTTCGAGTAGGAGATTATCGAGTTAAATTATGAGTTTCAATGTGACATCTGCTACTTCGGTTAAAAACAAGACTTTCCAAGAAAATCTAGAATCTTTAAACTTGGAACCAATCGCCCAAAGATTGATGTATCCTGAAGACGGTCGAGGATGGAGTCGCAAACAAATAGAGCGGGCGATCGCTCGTTACAAAATGTTTTTGCATTTAATCTACCTCTATCCCAATAGCGCACTTGTCCCAACCTACGAAATCGATATTGTTTGGCATCACCACATTTTGGACACTCGCAAATATGCTTGTGATTGTGAGCAGTTATTTGGTTACTTTGTGCATCACAATCCCAACTTAAATTCTAGGAGTGAAACAAACCAATTATCCCTAGCAAAGGCATTCTATGACACCAAAACATTGTTTGCAGAGCATTTTGGCGTACTCTTAATTGAGAAAATCCAAACATCTCAAAGTATTATCCTATGTAAGGATAGACTACAGCAAGCAAGTGCTTGTGCAGACCTGTAACCAACCATGCTTAAGAACTAATAGTTCCTTGACGGTGCAAACTTCTGGATTTACCCGTGCAATAAACCCAAAATTCACGCATCAAACAAGTAAACTATACCATATCCGTTAGCATAACCATGCGGAAAAGTCTCTTAATTTCTTAGCGCCTTAGCGCCTTTGCGTGAGCTTTATTCAGGGTATGTAAGCGGACATGATATCACTCACCCCTCGTATTCTGGATGAAAGTTCTCATTTCCCTTGCTTCCGGTATCATTTTTAAACTCTCAAAACGAAGAGCTGCTTCTTGCGCCCAGTATCGAGCTTGTTTCAAATTTCCTTGACGCTGTGATAAGTAAGCAAAAGAACGCTGGTGAAAGGCAATAGAATGCTTATCTTTGTTACGCTCTGCTACAGGGAAACCCTGCTCCAAGATTTGTTGAGCAACTTCTAAATTTCCTTCCTCAATGGCTAGATCGGCTAGCCAATTTTGAATGGCAATCTCTGCCCTTTGCCATCCTATATCCTTTGCTTGTTTAAGTGCCTCTTGGTAAAGTTTCTTGGCTTGAACATAATCCTTCTTGAGGAAGAAAATCTTAGCTTGGTAATAAAGGGTTTGAATCTTCTGTCGCTGACGTTCTGATTCTTCTACATCAGAGTGATTCAGCATATTTTCCTTGATTTTCATCCAGTCATATGCTTGGTCAAAGTCGTTTTGATGAATGGAAAGAACCACCATCCTAGCTGCTAATTCCAGTTGGAAGGTAATGTCTTGATGGTTCCGCAGCTCCCAAGCACGTTGCAAAAGTACGCTGGCTTCTTCCAGATATTCAGGCTGTCTTGTGAGGGTAAGTGTCCAACCTTTATCATACAAAACCTCTACCAGTGTTGAGCGATCGCCCCGTTCTTGAGCAGCCCCTAGCAACCAATCCGTCCACACCAAGCGGTCATCCCAATACCCACGCACGTGAGTGTATCCTTTGATTTGTCTCCAAAAACTGAGGAGGTCGTCATATTTTCTCTTTTCCCTGCACCATTTCATCACATCCAGAAGATTCTCCCATTCCAGATCTAGGTGGCTGTATTCGGAATACCATTTTTTTTCATCGATACTACCGTATTCCTGCGAGAATTTTAAATACCACTTCACCCACTGCGATCGCGCTAACTGTTCAAATTCAGGATGCGCTGTGAGTTCGGCTGCTGCATACTCGCGAGTCAGAGGGTGTAAGCTATAACGTGCATCCTGCTGGCGGACTAGCGAAAGTTGTTGGAGTTGAGCTAATCCATCACCCGTATTCATCGAATCTTCCATAGCAATTGCACTAATGGTTTCTCTCTCAACTGCTCTAGCAAATAGCGATAATGTCATGAGTATTCGGTGGGGCGGTTGTCCTCGCAAACGCTCTACAGAAGTCTTGAAACAGAAGCGAGCTACATCACCTGTCGCGCTTTTTAATTTTGTCAGTACATCATCTAGCGGATACCCTGCCGCTAGCTGACCAACAGTATAAACTATTGCTGCTGGGATGCCGTGGGTGTTTTGGTAAAGGACTCGATCTGCAGGAGGCTGTAGCTCTACCCCTTTTTCTTTTGCTTGATGGTGGATTAAGTTCAGCCCATCTTCTTCCGGTAGAGATTCCAACCGAATTGGGACAAACAGAGCTTGTTCCCGTGTCGTCAGGATCACTTTAACTGTACGGGGCAAATCGTACACAAAACTTAATAATTCCTGTTTATCTTCGATAGTTTCCAAGTTATCCACAATCAGCAAAGTTCGCTGCTGCTTCAAGCTATCTCGAATCAAGTCTAGCTGATCGTCCGGCGATCTGTAGCTAATTTCAGGACGTTCTAGGGTGTAAGCGATCGTTCGGTAAATATCTCGTAGATTGCGTTCGCGTTTGAGGCGAGGTAAAATCTGCAAAGCTTTCAGATACTGCTGTTTAGCTGATGTAAAAATAATTGCCTCAAAGGTCGGTACGGTCATTCCTTCAAAGGTTAGCAAGACTGAACCAGGTATACTAGCTTGGAGGCAAAGATGAGCAGTTTCCAAGACGAGTGTTGTCTTTCCGACACCCCCAACACCATCAACACTAATCAAATGAGCCGGATGCTCCAAGGAAAGCAGCTCTAACAAGCGAGCTAATTCTTGACGGCGACCGATAAAACGAGTACATTCTCGCTTAGGTAAGTTTTCATAGATGGGTGGTGAGGCGGTTCCGCTTTGCGTAAGAGCGATCGCAGTTTCTGGAGGAACCACAGTCATAACATACGGTTTTTGAGGAGTTTCTGTAGAAGCAGTTGGCTCTAGAGACGTTTGTGTTACACCTTGTAATTGCTCAGTGAGAAAAATTCGGAGTCGATTCTCCTTACCCCGACTGCTACCACTGACTTTAAACTTGTTGTACACCTGTCCCATTCGTTTCAAGCAGGCTCCCTCAGAAGTGTTTAACTTCTTAGCAATGTCGTGATAATTCAGTTCCTCGCCATAGCGAAGCAGAAAAACTTCCTCCTGCTCTTTGGATAGTTCATAGTTACGAGCCATTTGCGCCAGAAAGTCGCGTGGGAACATCCGCCTTTCCTCCTATCATCCGTATACTCAGTTTACCTGGTAAATCGGAGTTTTTCAGAGTTTTACAGAATTCTATGATAAATTTTTATGATTTGGGTACTTGCTACAAGAGATTTTTTAGTGTAGCCTCTTAAATTGTAAAGTTTCAGAGGTCAAAAGCATAATTTCAGAGTTTTTCTACCCTCAGAAGAAAATTTCCAGTAACGGCAACGGTGACCAGTCCATATTTGGAGGACACAATGAAAATATTCTTGTCAATCGTACTAGGTTTCGTCACGTTTATTGCATGTACTGTCCTGACCATGCAACTTTCCAAAGCAGACATTGCTTCATTAGCAGTTCAAGACAAGGATTTTTATTTGGACAAAACAGTAGTTGCAGGCATATGGGCAAGATCGAGTACCTATCAAGAAGCTGATGTTGCTCAAGCAGATTTTTGCTGTTGTCAAATTACTAACTAATCTGTACCATTTTGGATTTTAGATTTTGAATTTTGGATTGAGTCAACCGTGCTTAGATTGAATCTCAACCAACTATTTGTCACATTCTTGAATCAATTTGCTAGCAATTTGGTTGTACGCGATCGCCCAAAAAACCTTCTCTTACAATATTCCTGAACAGAGCCGCTTGAAGAGCGATCGCAATTGTGCATCCATCAACTCATCAGCGTCCATCAGCGTGCATCTGCGGTTAATTACTTATTTTTGAGACTTTTGCAACAAGTCAACTCGCACCAGGAGAAAGTGATGTCAGAGCAGGCTTTGGTTATCGATAATTTCCAGAAAGATGCAACTTTACCGCTGATGCCAAATCCGGCTGTTTGGACAAGTTATGACTCGGGATGGAGCAATATTCATGCAGCACATTTTCGCCAACCAGCCTGGGAATTACCTAAATTTTATAACCTCCAACATATCATCATCATTCCAATTGCACCGTATCGGACAGTAAACGTAGAGTTTGTATTAGAAGAAAACCGTTTACTAAAAATGCAGTATCATCCGACCGATTCTTTAGACGGCTGCATTGAAATATTTCCCGCAAATCTATGTTCTAAAATTTCTTGGGATAAAGATATTGAGCATACTCATTTTTATCTGGAGCCTGCATTTGTTTCTCAAGTTGCACATGAAGCGATCGATCCGGATCGTGTTGAGCTTGTGTTTGAACCGAAGAAAGTCGATTTTTTAGTCTATCAGATTTGTCTGGCACTTCAAGCAGATCTACAACTAGGCAGTGGAAACAGCTTCTATGCAGATTCGATGGCAACTGCACTATCAGCACACTTGCTACGCCACTACACAACCCGCAAACATACCCTACGAGAATATGAAGATGGCCTGCCCAAAGATAGGTTACAAAAAGCTTTTGACTATGGATAAAACGTCAATCCGCTCCATGATAGAAGAGGGGCGAAGATTTTAATGCAGTTTGTTTTGGATTGTTCTGTAGCAATTAGCTGGTGCTTGGTGGATGAAAATAAGCGTTTGAGATGCGCTTACCCTGTAGGCAATAGTTACTAAAGTAGTAGATAACTTTATTTTCATACTTGATAACATAAAATCCCTATAAAAGACAATTGTTATGATAATCTGCCTCACATATCGCACTTGTCAATATCCCCAAACCTAAATTCTTACTAATTTCAAGAAATAATCAGCAATCTTAACAAATTTGATGTAAAATCACTCCTTAAGTTAATTAGCCAATAAATGGAACCAACAATAAATCAGGTCAAAGCACTGTATAGAGTATGCGTTCAAGCCAGTACTTTACTAAAACCCATCAATCTGACCCGACTAGATGAAAGAACTAAACGTATATTCGTATTAGTAGGAGACACAATAGAAGTTGAGATTGACATTGACGGAGGACTAATTTATGACTCAATCAAATTTTGAAGGAATGACACGACAAGAACTGCTGGTGTATGTTAGACAAAATCCACAAGATACAGAAGCGTTTCATCGCTATATGGATTTGTTGCGAATTGCACCAGGTCGAGTCAAAATAAACTTTGAAGAAATTGAAACGGAGTTACCTAAACGACTTCAACAAGATTAAAAACTGGCTAATCTAAACGACTACCAGTTTCTAACTGAAGATGTAAGATGCCCTTCTGAATGAGGGGCTTTTTTCATTTTACCAGTGTCACATCAAATATAGACTGTGATATTACTGCCGTATTTGTTTGGACAGCAAAGTGTATAAAGTTGCACTAACACCTGTGATAAATAAAACTATTACAGAGGGAACTAATGGTACCCAAACGCCCGACCAGTGTAACAGGGCAAAGGAAAGTCCGTATAAAATTCCAGATGCAATGCCATAAGTAATAACGGCGGGCTATATCGTCTTTGTCTAATGGTAAATTAACAATACCTATCCTTTCGGGAGGAACTTCTTTAGGAGCTGATTCACTTTTTTCGTGCAAGGAACTGCAGTGTTCTATCTATTGGGTAAAATAAATCAGATTCTAGCCAAGTTTTCAAATGCTTTTCTAATTCTTTTGCTAGCATCCGGCAAGTTTCATTTTGGCTTAACGCTCCTGTCTGAACAGTAATATTATTCAAAGTAATTCGAGTATTTCCTGAAAGTTGACGATAGTTTTTTTGCCACTCATCCAAACATTGAATGATTTTTGGGCTTGGAGGCAAATGTCCAGCTTCCTCTTTAAAATGGACATTTCCCTCTTCGCCAATCTCCAAAGTGACGCGGAATCCCTGCTCGAGATTACCATCTAGTTTAAGAACAACTCGTTTGCTCATGTAGAAACGCCCTGGTTAAATTACAAAAGTTTCAGTAATTGTTCGATCGCCACAAGTAATTTCTACACTGAAGCTTTCATTGTATTGACCGTTAAAGTCAAATTCAATTGTCTGAGTGACACTTGCACTAGCTTTCCCCACTTCATTTCCAGCTTCATCCAGCAGCCTAACCTGAATTTCATTAGGTAGATGAGAGCGATCGCCTGTTGGACAAATCTGTACTCCAACCGTCACTTCTGTCTGGTTGATTGAAACATCAGTTAAAACTAGAGTGTGTGATTTCCCTCACAAAAGCCCAATGCGTACATGACATCTGACATCTTCCAATCCCCTACCCGTGTTGCTGATGGCAAGAGTGGTAACAGCGATCGCTTGCCTGTAGGTGCGATTAAAGCTTTTCTTGGTAAAGAAAAAAACAGTAAAGGATTTTTAATAGACTTGCAATCTGTATGAATGAGGCAACGTCAAGTCGCTATCTCCCTACTCATAATTCGGTCAATCCAATAACTTCTGACCTACTGCAATAGCTATGGAGGCTCCAATACCAGCACTTAATCCTGTCGCCATACCGTTTATGACTCGATCTACAGATGCAGTTGTTGAGCATCGTATGGCTAACGATGTCATTTTGCATTTACTATTTTCTATCCAGGCAAAACTACCTCCAACAAGCATTCCTGCTAAACCACAAAGGCACAAAAATATCAGAAAACGCCGTTCTTTACTATCCATTGACAATAATGAAGCTAATTAATGTCCCTTTATTTATTTCTCAGTTAAAGAATACTGTTTTACGCCAATAACAATAATTCTTTACAAAAAATTCAATCCTCGTTTGACCGAAGCGATAAGCTGGGTACAGCTTGCGCTGCGCGATCGCTCAAACTCCATGAGAACTCTTGCGTATAATTGGTAACACCAATAACCCGATCGCTTGTGAGTGTGTGGCAGCCCTACATAATTGGTAGGGTCGCTCGATTTTAGATTTAAATGAAGAGTGCGATGCCTTCGGCAACCCACTTAAGTGGGTATCGCAACTCGGTATAAAAAATGCTCTGCAAAATACAGAGCATCACTCACCAGAGTACAATATTTACGGCAAATTTCAACCTGGTGAGGTACAAAAATTACCCCCCTCTGTCCCCCCTTATAAAGGGGGGATGAAAGGGGGGTGTACCTCATGAGACTGAGAAAGGCTATAATTGGCTAGATTTAATTTAGAAATTACATATAATGAATCCGTCAAACAGCGAATTACTTGTAGGAATCGTTTAAGTATGAATCTTCAGTTTCTAGACCAATCAAGCGATAGATAAAATCAAAAACGTTTTTCATTGTTAGTTCCTCATTGGCAGTTCACACTATTCAAATTACAGCGATAAAATGAAGAACTTGTGGAGATGCCACTTTTTGTTGTGCCAGTTGTGCAAGCTGGATGGATTGGGCGCTGTACCTTGATTAGTTGTTATCAGTGCATAACATTTTGGCAACATGGAAGCCAATTAAGTATGCTGTCATTTGAGGACTGATCCGTGGCAAGGGGACGGAAGAAAGGTCTGCTACATAGGCGTTGGCTGACCCATACAGCTTGCCTGTATTCGCTGGATTGTCAATCCCCGGATCGATCGCTTTACCGAATAAGCATCCCCCTGATAAGTGCTGCTCTGACAGCAAAAACTTCTTACTGTATATATCCACATAACGTTCAACCTGGTTCTTCTCATATGGAATCTTTGTGAACAAACGAAAGAGACTCTTGAAGATCCAGTTTGGCTTTTCTCCCAAGCAGCTGATAAAGTCCAGTTGGTTCGTAATTGCATTCTTGGCTATCTCTTTGTCTTGATTGGAGTTTGAGTCTTCCCCTTCGCTAAAGAAGCCCAATGCAATTCTAGTACCATCGCTTGTGTAGTAACCATCTACGGCAGGGTTGAACTTGACGATGGCAGTGACCAGATTTAGCTTGTTATGCCAGACGTTGCCTCGACTTAGGTTGTGTAAGCCCCAGCAAAAATCAATTATTAGGTTGACCCATAGAATCAACATCCTAACTACATTCTTTGTAAGCCAAAATAGAGTCGGGATCTTAATCATGACTTTCTTGAACCAGTTTGGCAGAAGGAAAGTTAGATACAAGTGAGAGATGAAGAACCAAAGTTCCTTAAATTCTCCCGCAAAGAAATCAAAGCAGCAGACTGTTGCCCATCTCTCTTGTTCGGGTTGGCTTACCGTTGTCGCAAAAACAGGGACATAAGAATCTCGGGACGTGACTTTAATATTCTTGTCCAGTAGGTAGATGCCGAGCGGCATACAGATGTGGTCGCTGACCTGCTTCCCAATCTCGTCATTTTGAAGTTTCTTCTGATGGGGCAACAACAGCCGTGGCGTAGCAGCACCTGCACAGAGAATCAGCTTTCCATCGTTGGCTTCTAGAGACACGCGCTCCGTATTTCCTGTGTCGAGATTCCGCACATACACCCCCACGCACCGCGCACCTTCCCCGCAATCATCTGAAAACTCAAGCTGCACAACTTTGCATCGAGTCTTAAGCTCCACCTGCTTATCAAACCAATCCACCAGCGATACACCGCTATACGTGCGTTGCCCAAATTGGTCGAACTGGGTGGGAAAGATGTGCAGTAGCTTGGCATCGCCCTCAGGATAATTGGGAACTTTGCGGATTTTATCTGTGCCGCATACCTCAGTGCTGCACTGAAAGCCAGCTTTCTGGGCAACCTGGAGAACGTGCTTCGTGACGGGCGATCGATCCAGAGGAAGGTCTAGACTCCTGAACTTAGCGTTTAATTCTGCTTTAAGTTCATCCCAGTAAGTGGCGGTCTTACCAATATGTTTACTCAACCACTCAGACGACTCGTGGATCATTGTGTAATTAATAGATCCGCCGCCACCCATGGTGCATGCTCGCCCCGATAGGATCGGAATTCCGTCAAAATTAAGCGCATTATGGAGCTTGAAGATATTTCCCTCTCCGTAGGACTGAGTCCAGTGGTTCTGGTGAGAGATGTCACTGGTTTCAAAGAAGCTGTCTCCTTCCTCCACAACTAACACTCGTTTGGGGATAGCTCTGTTAGCAGTAGCCTGGAGGTAGTAGTTCAGAAACCCACAGGCACCATTGCCAGAACCTACTACGATCGTGTCGTAAATCTTGTCTTCATCCATATTTTTCCTCGATGACAACGACACCATTCCAAGTAGGCGTAAAGGTAGCGCCGCTACAATTTATTGGCACTGATGGCAGGTATATTCAGAATCTTTGCCCGGTTTTGGCGATCGCCGCAGTACTTTACAATTTCATAAATTACAGGAGAAGAAGTTTGCTCCACTCTCAGTCTATAACCTTAAAATAACTGTTCTTAGCTACTTTTTAACAAATCTTTGTAATTATCGCTCTTCAAAGTACTTTCGCACATCCAATTTTTTGTTAAGTAGATGGCAAAATATATATTCATAAACTTGATTTCTAATAATCAAACACAGATATATAAATTATCGGAAATACGAGCATTAAGTTGACAACTACATTTAATCATTATTATTATGTGCCTTATATTTCTGAAAATTTAAAAGTGAACATCCATTAGTAAATGAGCAATTCAAAGGTGCGATCGCTCCCTTGCTTCGGCTATACTGGCGGAGCGTGCTCAAAAGATACGTGGCGATAATACTTATGCCTCACATTACGCTTGTTAGGAGGAAATTCTGTTCAAGTGCGATTTCTCAGCATAAACTTCTTTCATCAAAATGGCTCAATCAATTTGGTCAACTATAAATGAGAATTTTTTTGGAAGCAGCATTTACCTTCACAATTGCGCTCACTGCGAATACAACCGTGGCTGGCATAACGCTCGCTATGTTTACAGACAGTAGGCTAAGCCATTAACTGCTCAGGTTGTCGAAGGAAGTCTCAATGATTTCCAGGCGGGGACGCATAATCTAGGTAGGGGTAATGCTGCTAAACAGCAAGCTTATAATGTAAAATTCACCACAAAAATTTACTAAATTTCTCTTAGAACTTTATCATATCGAGTCCGAGCGATGACTCATATGTTTTAATTTTTACCAGATAATAAAACCTAACTAGGAATCGGTTTCTGTATGCACCCAAAAATAACCTTTCGTTAGTATACACTGACTGGCAAGGGATTGGTTCTTGTTACCGTCACCTAATCAAGTGCGATCGCGATGGTTACAGCTCAGTTATACTGTGAACGCCTAAGAACTGTTCTTTTTCAGAATGGGTTCACAGTAGGGGCGCGGCGCCGCCGCGCCCCTACTGTTGATAATTGTTGGGTTTTGCTGTCGCTCAACCCAACCTACAATTCCGGTCACTGGGAACGAGAGAATTCTCAATCCAAAATCCAAAATCTAAAATCTAAAATCAGAAGCGGTGACCGATACCAAAGTGCAATCTGCTTTCACCTTGGTCATTTAAACCAAAGTCAGCCCGAATCAAACCCAAAGGTGAATCGAAGCGCAAACCAGCGCCATAACCAAAACCAGTCCCTGGTTTGTCCCGAACTCCGCCAGGATTATCTAAGACAGTATCTCCAGAACCTAAATCGGAGGCAAAATCGGCAAATACCACACCCCCTAATGCATCCAAGACAGGTATGGGGAAGCGATATTCTGCAGAAGCTAAGACGTAAGTGCGACCGCTAGCAATATCACCACCATCATAACCCCGTACTGAATTGGGACCGCCTAAGTTAAAGGTTTCATAAGGTGGTAAATCGCCAAGCACTGTTCCTGCTTGCAAGTTCAAGGCAAACACTTGCGGTTTTTTAGATTCAAATAGTTTAAAGGGCGTAAACTGAGTGTAGTTTGCTTTGATGCGATTCATAGAAATTTGTCCGTTTCCAATAGGAACAGATTGTTCGGTACTCAGTTTCAGTATGGAACCGCTGGTTGGATTTGAGGGGTTATCTCGGAAATCTTTGGTAGCAGTGAAAGACACGGTAGCCAAATCATCAATACCACTACCGCTAAAAGACAGTTGATTACCCTGTTCGTCAAAGGGTGTGATGTTACCTTCGCGATCGCGAATACTTACACGGGTATAATTGAAACCCAAGGAAGTATCCCAATCATCAATTGGTCTCGTTAAACTAAAACTGGCTCCAACCTTTCCTTCCCGAATGCGATCGCCATCAGCCAGTTTAACGTCACCATCAAAAGTGTCAGAAAGTCCCCGTTTGCGAAAGGTAGTTATGCTGTAGCCCAAGCGGTTTGGATTTGAAGCGCGGTAGGGACTGGAGAATTTAGATTCAAACTGAATATCGCGACGACCAACTTGAACATTTACACCTAATGTATCGTTACTACCACCTACATTTCGGTCATTATAAGTTAACGTACCTACTATCCCTTGGTCAGCACTGTAATTACCACCTACATTAACAGAACGAGCACCTGCTTCCTTGAGTTGGTAAATGACATCAAGTTTTGTAGCATCACCTTCTAAAGCAACATTCACA
Organism: Scytonema sp. UIC 10036; assembly: GCF_009725235.1. The sequence goes on along the minus strand of NZ_WJFC01000009.1, from coordinate 744 downwards.
CTTTCAAACAATCCCGTTTTATAGAGTTGCTGTAAGTCCTGCTTGACGACACTTTCTTGAAAGAGTTGACCCGACTTCAGTTTGAGTTGTTGGCGCAAGAAATCTTGTTTGGTACGTCCCCTTACAGGGTTACCCTTGTCATCAACGACTTTGCCTTCGTCGTTAACAAAGCGAATTTGAACGCTACCAACAACACCTTCGCCAACGTTGACAGTCAGAATACCATCTTGAGTTGGGGTTATTGATATGACTCTTGCTATTTTATAACCATTGTCAGCATACCATTTATTGATTTGTTCTACGACTGCCTTCAAACCATTGGGACTGATAGCTGTTCCTACTTGGGATTGGAAACGTTCCCAAGCCACTTGATAAGTTAGTGCTTTAGCTCCAGAAAGTTGAATGGAACGCACAATCGTTGGTTGAACTTGATAGACAACGTTTAAACCTGTTGGTGTAGTGTTACTATTAACGCGAGCATTTATAAATAAACCTGTGTCTAAAATAGCTGCAACATCCTGCTGTAGCTGATTTTGACTTGTTTCACCGCCCGCTTGAGTTTTGATTTTACTGCGAATAATTTGTTCTAATTCTTCAGTTGCACCTTCTATTTTGACATCTGTAGCTGTCACGACTAGGTCGTTGGAGGGACTGGGAACTGGGGATTGGCGATTGGGCGATGAGGAGGATGAGGGAGAAAATTCTACCGTGTCTTCCTTGTCCCCCGTGTCCCCCGTGTCTCCC
>NZ_WJFC01000008.1 GCF_009725235.1 Scytonema sp. UIC 10036 | reverse complement strand
AATTATTTTTTAATAACAACTGTCTCTAGCCGCTTGACAAATTTCAATTGATTTGTTAAAAAAATAGAAAAAAATTACTGATTTTTTTAACAGCTTAATAATTGTTTTATGGGTATTTTTGTCTGCATTTGATGATACAACAACGGTATAACGGTCAAAAAGTATTTTTGCTGGGTAATCAAAAAAGAAAAAAAATAAGCCAATTACTTCTAATGTTTACAAAAATGCAACATTGCCAATTCTTGTGATTTGATAGCACTTGCACACAAAATTGTGATAATATGATGACAAGGAAATATATGACTTAATCTTAGAATAAAACAATGATTATTTCTGACTTAAACTTTTGTGAAGCAGTAGAACTCACCAATCAAATTTTTGGCGGAGCAACCGCTATTGCTACTGGTGATGCATATGCTTATCCTGGTGGTGCTGAAGCTACAGGATTTGCTTATGCTGAAGGAGACATAACTGACGCTAATATTACTGCTGATGTTTCTGTCAGGGAGAAAAAAAATGTGATTATAAGCAAGGCAAAGATAAAGGTAGATGCTTTGGCTATAGATGAGAATGGTGTTGCTGAGGCAAAAATTCGTGATACAGACGTTTACGTTCAGCACATATAGTAGCTAGTATAAATAAGAAATTCAAAAAAACGTGTGAATAAGACTTTTGGTGGGCATTGCCCACCCTACTACTAACCACTAACCACTAATGGTGCAATTAACAATTAGCCATTAGCCATTAGCAATTAGTAACTAACTCATTCACAATTTCATAGGGCTTCTCAGTACCTTGTGCTAGATACTCAGCTAGCTGAGATTCTATTTGCTCGCGTACAATTTGGCGGTATTCTAAGAAATGCTCGTTGTGAGCGCAGGTAGCAAGGTAGTGTTCTGCGACTCTGGGATTCCGCTTGATGATGCTAAACAAGTGATGCCAGAATTTCCATCTGGTTTCACGTTTGATACCCTGTCTCCAGATGACAAGTAATAGTGCTTTCACCACTACCCACTCTGGCATCTTAAACGGGGCAGTCCATGTTGGCGTACCCATCATGAGAAAACAACGATAAGTCCGATCTAAGTACTGCACGGGATCGTATAAAGTACAGAAAGCATCTATATATTCTCTAGCAATATCTTCTAAAGGACGAGTGGGAATAAAGTTCATTAAAGTCGTTTGGTTAATATTGCCATCTTTGTTGTCTCGCAATCTTCCTTCTTTACTCAGGCGATGCCAAAGGGCTGTATTTGGCAGTGCTTGTAGCATGGCAAAAGTTGTAGAGGGAATTGCTGCTTGTTCGGCAAAGCGAACAATACGATTCCCTGCACCAGCTTTTTCTCCATCAAATCCAATAATAAAACCAGCCATTGGGCGCAAACCTGCTTTGATAATGGCGTGAACTGCGTCAGTTAGGGAATTACGAGTATTTTGAAACTTTTTCGTGAGTTGCAAACTGTCCTCATCTGGTGTTTCAATTCCCAAAAACACTGCAGCAAAACCGCACTCTACCATCAACTCCATTAATTCTGGATCTTGTGCTAGATCTATAGAAGCTTCGGTATCAAACCGGAAAGGATAGTTGTGCTGCGCCATCCAAACTTTTAATTCCTTCAGTAACAACTTTACATTGCGTTTATTGCCGATAAAGTTGTCATCTACCATAAAAATACCGCGCCGCCAACCTAACTCGTAGAGGTAATCCAACTCTGCCAAGAGCTGTGCTGGAGTTTTGGTGCGTGGCTTGCGCCCGTAGAGAACAATAATGTCGCAAAATTCACATTGGAAAGGACAGCCCCGTGAAAACTGGACGGACATCATATCATAGGCGTCGAACTCTAGCAAATCAAATCGGGGTATAGGGGTTGCTGTCACGTCTGGTTTTTCTGTAGCGCGAAAAGTACCAGAAGTGTCACCCCGTTTGATTGCCTCAACAAACATCGGTAGGGTAATTTCTCCTTCATCGAGAATGAGAAAATCAGCGCCAACTCCCTGAACTTCATGAGGAACTGACGTTGGGTAAGGACCTCCCACCGCAACTAACTTACCGCGCCGCTTTGCTTCTTGAATTTGTTCGAGTAAATCTTGTTTTTGAACAATCATGGCGCTGAAGATACAAACATCTGCCCATGCCCATTCTTCCTCTGTGACTGGGCGGATATTACGGTCAACTAGCTTGAATTCCCATTCTTGGGGTAAAATCGCCGCTACTGTCACCAAACCCAAAGGTGGTAGCAGAACCTTACGGTTAACTAATTCTAAGATTTTTTCATATGACCAAAACGTTTTGGGAAAAATAGGGTAAACCAGTAAAATTCGCATGAACCGTCATACCTCACCAAAATCAGCGTGCAGGGAAAAATGGCATTTGATGCCTGAGGAACTTCTAGACGCAGTTAACTTTTTTAAAGTTTCTGAGTTTGAACAGTGACCAGTCGATCCCGATACTGAACAGTACCGAATTTAAATGCCGTACCGCAATACTATACACATTAACTGTGATTGAGATCACTGCCAAAAGATTGCTGGAGGTAAAAAATATATCATCTTGAGTATTGAGGAAAGGTATAGTAATATGCTCAAGTTGAGTAATTACGAAATTTTTGATAAAATTTATATCAGTAGTAATACCGTTATTTATAAAGGATATTTTATACAAAATAAAAAACCAGTTATTATTAAAACATATAAAAATCAACAACCATCATTAGAAGAAATCAATCTATTGAAACACGAATATCACATAGCCAAAGATTTAAATATCGAAGGAATTATTAAGCCCTATAATTTAGAAAGCTATAATAATGAACTAGCTTTGGTACTGGAATATTTTGAAGGTCGATCGCTAGATCGGCTCATTGAATGTCAAAAATTTGAATTAAAAGATTTTTTAAAAATAGCAATTCAACTAGCGCACACTTTATCAGAGTTGCATAAAAATCAAATTATTCATAAAGATATAAAAAGTTCCAATATTCTTCTTAATATAGACACCAAGCAAGCGAAGATTATAGATTTTGCGATCGCAACACGTTGGTCACCAGAAAATCCCAACACTAGCAATACAAACACCCTTGAAGGTACTCTTGCCTATATGTCGCCAGAACAAACTGGCAGAATGAATCGTTATATTGATTATCGTTCTGATTATTATTCATTAGGTGTCACCTTCTATGAAATGCTCACCGGTCAGTTACCATTTGTAGCAACAGATCCGATGGAACTCATTCACTGTCACATTGCAAAAAAACCAGTTCCACCCCATGAGCTAAATTCAGAAATTCCAGAGATGGTTTCTGAGATTATTATGAAATTACTAGCGAAAAATCCAGAAGATAGATACCAAAGTGCTTTAGGTTTAAAATACGACTTAGAATTTTGTTTAACTCAACTTACAAATATCGGTGCAATTTCTGATTTTATTATAGGAAAAAAAGATTTATTTAATGGAGCATATATTCCTCAAAAAGTCTATAATGAAGAATTAGCTCCTACTTGCAACTTACTTCCAGTTACTAAAACGACAAAATTAACAGCTAAGGAAGTCGATGCTCTGGATTTGTCAACCGTTCTGAAAGTTTCTTGCGCTATCTCAGAAGAAATTTGTCTGCATAAGTTGCTTGATAAGTTAATGCAGATTCTTATTGAAAATACAGGAGCACAAAGAGGGTTACTTGTTTTACAAAAATCAGGGGAACTAGTTTTAGCAGCTGAAGGTTCCCTAGAATTCGAGAAATCCGTTTTAATTCCTTTTGTCCCTATCCAAGAAAATCTCGATCTACCTATATCTATTATTAAATATGTGGCTAACAACAAAGAAACTTTAGTTTTGAATAATGCAATTCAAGAGACTTTATGTAATAATGATACCTATATTCTCAAACACCAACCACAATCAGTTCTTTGTTTGCCAATTATTTATCAAAATAATCTCACAGGACTGTTATATTTAGAAAATTCTATAACTCAGGGTGTTTTTACACGCGATCGCCTCAAAGTTTTATCACTGCTGTGTACGCAAATTTCTATCTCAATTGAAAATGCTAATCTTTATAGCGATTTGCAGAGCCACTCCCAAGAACTAGAGGAAAAAAATCAAGCTCTACAGGAATCTGAAGCTAGAGAAAGAGAAAAAGCGAGACAGCTAGAAGCAACATTGCAACAACTTCAAAATACGCAGCTACAGCTTATACAAAATGAAAAGTTGTGCAGTTTGGGACAAATGGTAGCAGGTATTGCTCACGAAATCAATAATCCAGTCACCTTTATAACAGCAAATCTCTCTCATACCAGTAATTATACTGAAGACTTGCTACATCTTATCAACTTGTACCAGTTCTACTATCCCAACCCAGTTGATGAAATTAAAGATGAGATAGAAGCAATGGACTTGGAGTTTCTTCAAGAAGATTTGCCAAAAATGCTGAAATCATTAAAAGTGGGGGCAGATCGGATTAAAGAAATTATCCGCAATTTGCGTAATTTCTCCAGACAGGATTCATCCGAACTGACGCTGCAAGATATTCATGAAGGAATCGATACGAATTTGATGATTCTACAACACCGCTTGAAAGCGCAACCTCACAGACCAGCTATTGAAGTGATTAGAGATTACAGCGACTTACCAATGGTACAGTGTTATGCCGGATTGCTCAATCAAGTTTTTATGAATCTTCTGGCTAATGCAATTGATGCTGTTGAAGAGTCATTTGTCAAGAGTCAAGAGTCATTTGTACAAGACAAAGGGCTTTTGACACATAACCAAGGACTAATTCAAATTCGTACAGAAATATCAGATAGCGATCGCGTGACAATTCGGATTGCAGATAATGGTTCTGGTATGCCAGACGAAGTGAGATGCAAACTGTTTAGCCCGTTCTTTACCACAAAACCGATAGGTAAAGGAACAGGTATTGGGTTATCAATCAGCCGCCAAATTATAGAAGAAAAGCACAAAGGACAGTTAAGTTGTGTTTCATCACCCGGTCAAGGTGCAGAATTTATCATAGAAATTCCACTGCGGCAACAATGTGAAGAAAAGCAAGTGGATGAAATGGTAGTTTAATTCTTTTATTCTTTTTAAAAAGAAAATTAGATACTTTATCAATATTCATGCATAAATTTTCTCTTCAGTGAAGGCTTATAAGACTCTACCTTAGTACTGATTTTCTTTGAGAATCTTGACTTTATTATCCTCTCATAAAATTTATTTTTTAATAGTATTTTTTTATCAAACTATTAAATTAGATTGACAAATTTTTATATTATTTGTTTATTAAGTTATCAAGTTAGGTTGATAATTTTTATAGTATTTCTTTATCAAATTATGATTTCACGCTCGAAGGGGTATTGCCATGTGTTTTTCCTAATTTAGGATGCAAATTTAGTATGGGGCAAAACCAAATTCACAACTTGCAAGAATGGCGTAGATTCGTCTTGAAGATTCGCCTAAGCTCGCGATGATTGGGTGGAACTCATCAGTCAACCAGGTGTGGCTCTACTGTTAACTACTGTGATTCTAGTCTAAACTTATCAGGTTAGGGCGTCTTATGAAACGAATTCTGATTGCAGAAGATGAACCTCGCATAGCTACCTTTTTAGAAAAAAAATTCCTGGAACATGGCTTCACTGTCTCAATAGCAAGGGACGGTTTCGAGGCAGTTCACATGGCTCGCAGCCACAACTTTGACCTTTTGGTTCTTGACTTAGGTCTTCCTGGTAAAGATGGCGTAGAAGTTATGGAAGAGTTGCGCGGTCAGAGCGAACAAATAATTATCATTATTCTCTCAGCTCGGGACGATGTGAAAGACAAAGTTGCCGGACTCGAAGGAGGAGCCGATGACTACATCACAAAGCCGTTTAGCTTTGAAGAATTGCTGGCTCGGGTGCGCCTCCGGTTGCGCGATCGCCAAGTATCTGCACCGAAACAAGAAACGGTTTTGAAAGTAGATAACATCGTCCTCGACTTACCCAAGCGCCAAGTCCGAGTTGGCGATCGCCCAATTCAGCTATCCAACCAGGAATTTATCCTATTAGATACCTTCATGCGCCATCCAGATCAAGTCCTCACGCGAGAAGACCTTCTCAATTACGTCTGGGGTTACAACTTTAACCCTAGCTCTAACATTGTAGATGTTTACGTGGGGCACCTGCGCCGTAAGCTTGGCGAAAAACTGATAGAGACTGTCAGAAGCGTGGGCTATCGGCTGCGCGCAAGTTGAGGAAGGAGCTTTTTTTATCTCTCTTCAGCATAAAGACATTCTTTTGCCAACATCATGAGTGCTTTATGAAAAGTTGATGAACAAACTTTCATGTATAAAAGTGTAACTTATGGTAAGTAAGCCCTCACCAAAAATTTCCGACTTCATCATCAAAAGGAATTTCAGGGCAGAGTCCAAAGCCATTGCTTCAGCGCCAACATACAAAGCTGAAACACTTGTGAGTTAGTGTTTGCAGCTAACTTTGCCCCTGGTTGTAGTTTCCGTAACACAGGGGAAAATATGAAAAAGCGTTCATTAAAATTTCATCAAATAGTCATGATCCTTAAGTAGGAGCAAAGTTAATTTTAGGTCATGGTATTGAAAAGTAATGTTCCCTGGCTCTCGGTAGACATCTTTAGGAAACAATGTAAAGGCTCGCTATGGCAGGTCTATACAAAGATTGTAGACGATGCACAATTAATTTCTGAGATGTCTAATTGTATTTAAAAACTTCACAACAAACTTGTAATGAATGTTTTTAAATCTAACTGAACTCTATTTAAGATCGGCATTCTTGGATGTAAAAATTTTCAAGAACCTCACCCCTATTTGTACTCCTATTTAGAGACCAACCAGAACTAACGCATCTCCCTAGAAACAACTAGGGATGGTTGAGCATGAGAATGATACTCTACTCTCATGACATTAGGACTAACGCAACCTCAACGGGATTTTGGGGATTTTACACGTTTCAAATCCCGACAACCCCTCTCACAGAGGGGGGTTATGCGTAGCTTACTATCTGCAAGCATCTACTAAATTCCATTGCTGACCTTTCAATCCCCGTCTTTTGTGAGGCATTTATGTTACAGAAAACTTTTGAATTATGAATGCGCTTCCCATGTACGACCCAACATTATTCAAAGGTACTGCTAAGTACTACGCCCGCTACAGACCGCAATATCCAAACAGCTTGTTTAAACTGCTATCAGAAGCATTCCATCTTAATGGACAGGGACGACTCCTCGATCTCGGTTGCGGGACTGGTGAAATCGCAATTCCATTATCTGACTGTTTTGAAGAGGTTGTCGCGCTCGATCCTCAACCGGAAATGCTGAGAGAGGCTCGAAGAGAAGCAGAAACAGTTGGTGCTAGCAATATCACATGGGTTGAGCAACGGGCAGAACAGATTTCTCCAAGCTTGGGTTTCTTTCGACTCATTACTATTGGCAAAGCCCTGCATTGGATGGATGAAGAACTTGTTCTCCAGCGCTGTCACGATTTGCTATTGGATGATGGCGGAGTAGCAATTATTAGTACTAGCAGAAATTTTTGGAAAAATCCCGATGAACTTTGGAAGCAGAAAATCATTGAAGTTGTGAAAAAATGGCTGGGCGATCGGCGTCGCGCTGGGAGTACCACTAAGAGTTTCTACACAACCTCTACAATCTCTAAAAATAGGCTGCTTGCTAGAATACCTTTTGCTCGGACACAAAAGTGTAGATTCAAGTTTAAGCAAAAGTGGACGCTCAAAACTATCCTCGGCTATTTGTATTCCACATCCTTTTGTTCCCAGTCCCTTCTTGGCGATCGCGTTCTGCAATTTGAAGCGGATCTGAAGAAAAAGTTGCTTGAGGTAGAACCATCAGGGAAATTCAAGGAGAAAATACCACTCACCGTACACCTGGCGTGGAAACAATTGAGTTAACCAAAAGTCCCGACTTGTTGCCATGCATAAAAGCAGCAAATAAAAATAGGTGTGCTCTTAACAGGCTATCTACAAATTTCTGAAACATTCATTTTGAGGAGAATTTCTGAACGATGGTTACACTTAGCACTCATGACCCTACATTATTCAAAGGTACTGCTAGTTACTATGCCCGCTACAGACCACCATATCCAAACACCTTGTTTGAAGTGCTATCAGAGAGATTTAATTTAAACGGACAGGGAAGACTCCTAGATCTTGGTTGCGGAACCGGTCATATCGCCATTCCATTGTCTGACCGTTTTCAAGAGGTCGTTGGGGTAGATCCTCAACCGGAAATGCTGAGAGAGGCTCGAAAAGAAGCAGAAGCATTTGGTGCTAGCAATATCACATGGGTTGAGCAATCTGCAGAACTGTTTTCTTCAAGCCAGGGCTTTTTTAAACTAGTTACTATTGGCGACGCCTTCTGCTGGATGAAGAAGGAACTAGTTCTCGAACGCTGTTATGACTTGCTGTCAGATGATGGCGGTCTAGCGATCGTTTATACTAACAGAAGTTTTTGGAAAAGTACCGAAATTTGGAAGCAAAAGACCGTTGAAGTTATCAAGAAATGGCTGGGTGAAGAACGTCGAGCAGGGACAAGCAATAGGAGCGCCTACAGTACTACTGAAACCTCGGCAAAAGACTTGCTTGCTCAGTCATCTTTTGCAAGGGTAGCAAAGCAAAAACTAGAGTTTAAACATTATTGGAATATAGATAAAATCATTGGCTATTTGTATTCAACATCCTTTTGTTCGCGGGAATTTCTGGGCGATCGCGTCACACAGTTTGAAGAGGATTTGAACGCAACGCTGATTGAGGTAGTACCGTCAGGGGAGTTCATCGAGACGATACCACTCACGATACACCTTGCATGGAAGCGATAAAAAACTGACTTTAACGGAAAAAAATTAGTAATTGTATGAAAAAAATCCTGTTTTACTGCCAAAATCTTTGGGGTCTGGGTCACCTTGTTCGCAGTACAGAAATTATTCGCAGCCTGGTTAAAGACTTCAAAGTTTGCCTTGTCGATGGTGGAGAAATTGTGCAAGGGTTTGAAATTCCGCCTGCGGTGGAAGTCGTTCAGCTTCCTGCGCTCTGGCTAGAGAACCGACAACTTAAGCCAGTGGACACTTCTTTAAGTCTTGAAGAAGTTAAAGAGTTGCGAAAAAATCAATTACTTGCGGTTTACGAGCAGTTTCAGCCAGATTGTTTAATTACAGAATGTTTTCCGTTTAGCAAGCGCAAGCTCTCCTTTGAGTTGATTCCACTGCTAGATCGTGTAAAATCCTCAGGGTATTCCACCAAAGTTGTTTGTAGTCTTCGAGATGTCATTCTGTCGTCGAATAAGACCGATTTGGAGCGAAAATCCCAACTAGAAGAGAAAATTTGTGCATTGATGAACCAGTACTTTGATATGCTACTGTTTCATTCCGATCCAAAAGTTCACAGATTAGAAGAAAACTTTTCTAAAGTTAAAGATTTAACTTGTCAAATTCATTACACGGGCTATGTAGCACAATTACCCTCAGAAAATCCTGTAATGACTGATGAGGATATCGCCAGCCTGAGTCGGAAAGAACCGATGATTTTAGTCAGCATTGGTGGGGGTAGAATGGGATATGAACTCCTAGAATCTGCCGTACAAGCTGCTTCAATTCTTGAACAGTATTTGCCGCATCATATTCACATTTTTACCGGACCCTTCCTGCCACAAGAGCAGTTTTCAGAACTGCAAAAACTAGCAACAGATAAAAACAATATTACCCTACGGCGCTACACTCCAGACTTGCTAGCATATATGCAGAAAGCGGATCTGTCAATTAGTTTGGGTGGCTACAACACCACAATGAACGTTCTACGAACAGGCGTTCGCTCCATGATTTTTCCCTCCGAAAAAGAGAACGAGCAGGTCATCAGAATTCAGAAGTTGGAGAATCTGGGAATTGTTGAAGTTATTCGTCCTAGCGATTTAGAACCCGCTCATCTTGCCCAAAAAATTATTGCATATCTGAGCAAAGAACGAGTTAAGGGTATTTTTGAATTTTTCGATCTCCAAGGCGCGCAGAAATCTAGTGAATTGCTTAAAGAATTCCTGCAAACCCAGGTATCTGCTGCTTATTCTACTGTCTAAAAAGTGAGAGCAGGAAAAATTAACCGAGGTTTAAAATTGAATGAAATGTCATGTTGTAAAAATCAAAAAAGGCTGAAAAAATAGAGGTCAGTTGCATGAAAAAAGTCATGTTTTACTGTCAAAATCTTTTAGGTATGGGTCATCTTGTTCGGACTACAGAAATTATTCGGAGCTTGGTTAAGGATTTTAAAGTTTGTCTCATCGACGGTGGACAGATTGTCCAGGGTTTTGAAATTCCACCAGCCGTGGAAGTAGTCAATCTTCCAGCGCTTCGGATAGAGAACGGAAAGCTCAATGTAGTGGACAGTTTCCAGAACCTTGAGACAGTAAAAGAGTTGCGAAAAAATCAACTTCTGAAAGTTTTCGAGCGGTTTCAGCCTGATTGTTTGGTTACCGAAGGTTATCCGTTTAGTAAGAAAAAAGCTTTGGCATTTGAGTTAGTTCCACTATTAGAACAAGTGCAAGCAAAAGGGCATTTAACTAAGGTTGTTTGCAGCCTGCGTGATATCATCATGGTGAAGGAATATGCAGACCGAGCCAAAGAGGAAGAGAGTAGATGTCAATTCATGAATCAGTACTTTGATATGTTACTGGTTCATTCCGATCCAAAAGTTCATAGATTAGAAGAAAGCTTTTCCAGAGCTAACGAGCTGACCTGTCAAGTCCATTACACGGGATATGTTGTGCAATCACCACCGGAAAATTTTGTAACAACTGATGAAGATATTGTCAGCCTAAATAGAAAAGAACCGATGATTTTAGTGAGTGTTGGTGGTGGAAGATTGGGACATGACCTGCTAAAATGTATTTTGGAAGCTGCCCCGATTTTTCAAAACTATTTGCCGCATCATCTTCAAGTTTTTACGGGACCTTTTATTCCAGAAGAAAAGTTTTTAGAACTGCAAGAATTAGCAGCAGATCGAGTCAATATCACCTTGCGGCAATACACCCCAAATCTACTTGCCTATATGGAAAAAGCAAGTCTTTCTATTAGTTTGGGGGGCTACAACACCACCATGAATGTTCTCCGCACTCGCGTCCGCTCCATGATTTATCCCTCTGATAAAGATAACGAGCAGGTAATCAGGACTCAAAAGCTTGAGAAACTAGGAATTCTAGAGATGATTCGTCCTGATGATTTGCATCCAGAGCGTCTTGTTAAAAAAATTAACACCTGTTTGAACAAAGAAAGAATTGTAGATACCTTTGACTACTTTGAACTTCAAGGTGCAGAGAAAACTGCTTTTTTGCTCAAAGAATTACTTCAAAGTCAGGTAGCTTCTACTTATTCTGTTGCTTAATACAGCGTTTCTAGTCTGTTGAGGCACAAATTTATCAGCCTTCATCAGCGTTCATCAGCGGTTAATTTTTTATAAAAACAACTGAAAAAGTGGAGTTCAGGTGCATGAAAAAAATCATGTTTTACTGCCAATACCATTTAGGTATGGGTCATCTTATTCGCAGTGTAGAAATTCTGCATAGCTTAGCCAAAGACTTCAAAGTTTGTTTTGTCAAGGCTGGAACGGAGGTGCAAGAGTTAGAAATCCCACCTGCCGTTGAAGTAGTGACTCTTCCCCTACTTCTGTCAGAAAACAAACAAATTAAGGTAGCCGACAGTTCTCAAAATCTTGAGGAAGTTAAGGAGAACCGAAAAAATCTATTGCTTAAAGTGTTTGATGAGTTTAAGCCTGATTGCTTAATCACAGAAGGTTATCCATTCAAAAAGTATCAGTTTGAGTTTGAATCGATTCCACTACTAGAGCGAATCCAATCAACAGGGCGCTCAACCAAGGTTGTTTGCAGTCTTCGAGATATTGTGATGGCGCAACCCTACCAAAATCGAGCCGAGGTGCTTGAAAAGACTTGTAAATTATTGAATCAGTACTATGATATGCTACTGGTTCATTCAGATCCACAATTTCACAGGTTAGAAGAAAGCTTTTCTAGAGTTAAAGATATTCACTGTGATATTCGTTACACGGGATATGTTGCACAATCACTACCAGAAAATTGTGCGATCGCGGATAAAGATTTCTTCAGCCTGAATATGAAAGAACCGATGATTTTAGTGAGTGTGGGTGGAGGTCAACTGGGACACGAACTATTAGAAAGTATTGTGGAAGTCAGTTCAATTATTGAGTTCTTTTTACCACACCAAATTATAGTTTTTACAGGGCCTTTTATACCAGATAATAAGTTTTTAGAACTGCAAGAATCAGTCAAAGAGAGAACCAATATTTCTATAAGAAAATACACTCCTCACTTACTTAAGTACATGGAAAAAGCAGCTATTTCAATTAGTTTGGGAGGTTACAACACCACAATGAACATTGTTAGAACTGGCGTCAGAGCCATGATTCTTCCCTCTAATAAAGATTGGGAGCAGGAAATTAGGGCTGAGAAGCTAGAAAAGCTGGGAATGGTTGAGGTTATTCGTCCTTACGATTTGGAACCAGTGAATTTTACCAAGAAAATTATCGCCTGTCTCAATAAAGAGCCAGTGAAGAACAGCTTTAAACCTTTTGAACTTCAAGGCGCACAGAAAACTGCTTTGTTGCTCAAAGAGTTACTTCAAAGCCCGGTTACTGCTGCTTATTCTGCTGCATAAGTCGTTTAAAGTTGCAATGCATGCGAAGACAGCGCAACTACCAGCTTAAGGAGACAACGCAAAATTACCACAAGGAGGTTTAGATATGACCGCATCTACCATGAACAATCCGTTAGTTACTCTTGTTGTAGTACCACGAGAGCGTTTTAGCTATAGCTGTGAGTCTTTGGAAAGTATTTATAAGGACACTAATTATCCTTTCGATTTAGTTTATGTGGATTGTGGTTCGCCCTCCCACATCCGACGCTATCTGGAAGAGCAAGCACAGCAAAAGCAGTTTAAACTAATTCGCTCTGATTATTTCCTTTCTCCCAATCGAGCCAGAAACATAGGACGGCGTGAAGTGAAGACTAAGTATATTGTCTTCATTGATAACGATGTAGTTATCAAGTCAGGCTGGTTGGAGAAATTAGTGCAGTGTGCTGAGGAAACAGGAGCGGGAGTTGTTGGTCCTTTGACATGCATTGGTAAGCCCGAACATGAAATCATTCATAATGGTGGTGGGAAAGTTCGCATTGTAGCGGAGACAGTAGATGGCAAAACCGTATGGCGCAATAAACAAAAGTCCTATTTTAACGGCATACCAATGGCCGATGTGCGCGATCAACTCCACCGTATAAAGTGTGATTTTGTTGAGATGCACTGTGTACTCGTCCGCAATGAACTCTTCGATCGCGTCGAACTCCTTGATGAAAGATTGTTAAATACCAGAGAGTACATCGATCTCTGTTTAATGACGACTCAGGCTGGAGCGAGCATTTACTGTGAGCGAGAGTCTATCGTATTCACAGATACCTTGGCGGTAGGCGAGGCACAAAAAAATCTTGCAGATGCAGGATATATTCAAGGAACGCAATTCCAGTGGTCAGATCTTCACTTTTTTATGGTACGCTGGAGTGATGCGTGGGAGCTAGAGAGCCTGCATTATTACCGTGACAAGTGGAATCTTTCTGATGACGATCCCTATCTTCAAAGACGGTATAAAAAGCTGGGTCATCGGCGACACGAGGCATTCCTCAAACCTTTGATCCGCCGCTTGACCTTTGGCAAAGACAGCCAATGGTTAGAAAAAGTTCTCATTCCCCTAGAAAGACGGCTGAACCGCTGGATTAGCAACCGCTACGAAAAGATTTATCCCCAAAGTCATCAGACTCAAGCCTCAAAGCAGTCCAAGTCTAGTGATAATCTCATAGTATCTCCCGAATTAAGGTCAAAAGATCGCGTTTTGGAGGCATAATAAGCAGGAGCGATGCCTGGAATTTAGCTGTTTAAGCATTGGGGAGAGAAGTACATGGGCGCTCGTTCGCCGGGAAAAAACCTGAAAGCAGTTTTACCAGATGGTTTGCGGATTTTTCAAAGGTTCTGGCCGCAGATTCGCAAGCAGAAATTCTTGATTGCTGGTTCGTTCTTGGCACTCTTGTTCGAGACAGCTTTAAAGTTACTGGAGCCTTGGCCGTTAAAGTTTATCTTTGACAGCATTCTTGTGACGGAATCCAACACAGAACGCCTGGGGATCTCAGCAGCGATTAAAGGAATGAATCCAATGCTGCTACTGACGCTCTTGGCTTCGGCTATCGTGGCGATCGCGACTTTGCGTGCTTTGGCTACTTACTTAAGTACATTTGGCATGGCAATGGCAGCCAACTTTGTCATGGCAGAGGTTCGCGGTCATCTTTACAGTCACTTGCAACGTCTCTCCCTTTCCTTTCACAAGCAGTTCAAAAGTGGCGATCTGATTACTCGGATTACGTATGATGTCGAGCGGATAAGGTCAGTAACTATCAAAGTTGCCCTACCGCTAGTGACCAATCTCCTTACCTTGGTTGGGATGTTGGGGATTATGTTATGGCTGCATTGGGAACTGACTTTGATAGCAGTCGCCACTTTTCCATTATTAGTTCTCTGGAGCACGCCTCTGGTAAATCGCATTCAAGTTGCTACCCGCAGACATCGCAAGTCTGAAGGATCTATGGCAAATACAGTTGCCGAAGCCATGAACACCATTAAGGTAGTACAGGCGCTGTCACTTGAAGAAATGGCAGAGGAAACTTTTTCTAAGCTCAACAATGAAAGCTTGGATGAAGGAACTGAAACCGAGCAACTCAGAGGAATGCTAACGCGGACTGTGGAAATTTTGATTGCGATCGCTATGGCATTTGCGATCTGGCGGGGTTCAATATTAATACTACACAAAACGCTGACCCCTGGGGATTTGTTGGTGTTCATTAGCTACTATAAGACAGCCTTAGAACCCATGCGTCAAATCGCCAAGCAAACAGGACTGCTTGCTAAAGCAACAGTCTCAGGTGAGCGCCTTTTAGATGTACTAGACATGGTACCAGAGATTCGCGATTCGCGGGGTGCGCTCGATGCTCCTCCCTTTCGGGGCGCGGTGCGTTTTGAAAATGTGTCCTTTGGCTACGAGTCAGAAAGAGTCATCTTGAAAAACCTCAACTTTGAGGTGCAACCCGGTCAACGTGTGGCGTTGGTTGGTCCCTCGGGCAGTGGTAAGTCAACCCTGGTGAGTCTGCTGTTGCGTCTCTACGATCCTATAGAAGGTCGCATTTTCATTGATGGGCATGACCTTCGGGAATACAAATTGGAATCCTTGCGCCGCCAGATCGCCATAGTGCTGCAAGATAGTGTTCTATTTGCGGTTAGTGTCCGAGATAACATTGCCTACGGTTTTCTGGAAGCTTCACAGCAGGAGATCGAGGCAGTGGCTCGTTTGGCCAATGCCCACGACTTTATTATGCAACTTCCTAAAGGCTATAAAACCATTCTAAGCGAGCGGGGGGAAACTGTTTCAGGTGGACAACGCCAGCGAATTGCCATCGCCCGTGCTGCTATCCGCAATGCCCCCATAGTCATCCTCGACGAACCAACAACTGGCTTAGACAAAGAAAATGAGCGTGCTGTTACCTCGGCACTCGACCGACTGACTCAGGAGAAAACTACCTTTCTCATTTCCCACAACCCCAGAGCAGTCGAAAACGCGGATCTCATCCTTTATATAGAAAAGGGAAAACTTTTAGAGCAAGGTACCCATGCGGAACTGATGCGCCGAGGCGGTCGGTACGCAGCGCTGTCTCAGCATATGTCCGCAGTTGGCGACAGCATTCCAGAAGCAGGTACTCATGCAGGGTAATTTTGAACGAACAGGAAGGAGAATTTGTGATGCTTTATAGGGAATTTGGTCAAACAGGATGGAAAGTGTCGGCTATCGGGTTGGGCACTTGGAATATCGGCAATCAATGGGGCGAGATTGATGACACAACTGCTTTTGCTACTGTACGCAGTGCTTTCGACAATGGCGTAAATCTGTTTGATTGTGCTGAGTCATACGGCATTCCCCAAGGATTGTCCGAACAGCGCTTGGGGGTAGCATTGACAGGTATTCGTCATCAAGTCCACCTAGTCAGCAAGATCGGTCATTGGGGAAATCGTACAGGTGAACACATACCAAAAAATACAGTAGATAACATCCGCCTTTGCGCCCATGCTTCCTTGTATCGGCTGCGTACTGACTGGATCGATGCACTACTTTGCCATGAGGGTGATATTGAAGATCCTACTATTTACCTGGAAGCCTTTGAGGTTCTTAAGCAACAAGGTAACATCCGAGCATACGGCATATCAACTAATAATTTTGAAGTGTTGAAACGATTTAATGTCAATAACACCTGTAGTGTGGTGGAGTTGGAATATTCGCTGTTGAATCGCGATGCCGAGTCTCAAATATTGCCTTATTGCCAAGAACATGGTATAGGTGTATTGGTACGCGGACCTCTTGCCAAGGGTCTTTTGTCAGGCAAATATTCTGCCGATACCGTGTTTACCGATAGCGTCCGAGCTAAGTGGCACAAGAAAGAAAGCAAACAATTAAAACTACAGAACAAATTTGCTACACTAGAAGACCTCAAAAAGACATTGACTCCCGGAGAGGAGATGGTCAAGGCAGCCCTGCGTTTTGTCACATCGCATCCAATACAACCAGTGGCAATACCCGGAGCCAAATCCCCCGAACAAGCAACCATCAACGCCAAAGCAGGGGACAGAGTCTTGTCTGCTGAAGAGAGAAACAATCTACTCCTGTCCTTAGAGCGTCAGATCGAGGAACGGGAAACTGCCATGGTTGGAGCTGACTACGCTAGTTGAAACAAGAATTGTTGAACACAGGGAGCAGTTTCAGTGAGCCGCAGTCCTCAAAAACTTCAAAAATCGATACCTGGTCTACGGGAGATTGTACGTAGATTTTGGCCGCAAATTCGCAAGCAAGGATTCTTATTAGTGCTGTCTTTGCTAGCACTCCTAACCAAAACTGCTTTGGGGTTGCTAGAGCCTTGGCCGTTAAAAATTCTTTTTGACCAGATAATGACAACTGGCTTTAACACTAAGTCTTTGGGAATCCCATTCTTGTACGGGTTGAAGCCAGTAACTCTCATCACCGTCCTGGTGTTGGCAATGGTCGCGCTCGCTGGTTTGCGGTCTAGCGCTGCTTACTTAAGTAGTTTGGGTCTATCAGTGGCAGCTAACCGTATTATTGCTGATGTGCGTGGTATTCTTTATGCTCACCTTCAGCGTCTCTCTCTGTCCTTTCATTATACAGCCAGAAGTGGTGACTTAATGACCAGGGTGATACATGATATTGAGAAGCTGCGGGGAGTGACTGTCACTGGTGTCGTACCACTGTTGACCAGTATCCTGACTCTGGTTGGGATGTTATGCATCGTTTTCTGGCTAAATTGGGAATTGGCTCTCATTGCGATCGCCGTTTTTCCTTTGTTTGTTCTGTACAGTCTACAAGTGACCAAGCGCCTGCGGGAAGTTTCCCGCAAGCAACGCAAACGCGAAGGAGCAATGGCTGCTAGCGCCGCCGAAGCGTTCAATGCTATCAAAGTAGTACAAGCGCTCTCTTTGGAGGATATGCTGGAAAAGACCTTTTCTATCCACAACAAAAAGAACCTCAAAGAAGACGCTCTGGTGGAAAAACTACAAGCAAGACAAGAGCGCATAGTGGAAGTCTTAGCAGCGATCGCAACGGCTCTCGTGTTATGGCGGGGCGTACAACTCGTGCAGCGTCATGTCATTACCCCAGGAGACTTGCTCATATTCATTACCTACCTCAGGAACGCCTTTAAGCCCATTGGCCAACTTGCCAAGTACACAGAGCAGATTACCAAGGCGACAGCTTCGGGGGAGCGAATTATAGACATACTGGACATTGTACCCGAAGTTCGGGATTCACGAGGTGCGCTGAATGCTCCCCCTTTTCGGGGCGCGGTGCGTTTCGAGAACGTTACCTTTGGTTATGAACCGGGAAAGAACGTCTTCAACAACCTGAACTTGGAGGTAAAACCAGGTCAGCATATCGCGCTGGTTGGAGCATCTGGAGGTGGGAAGTCAACCCTAGTCAGTTTACTCCTACGTCTCTACGATCCTTTAGAAGGTCGCATTATCATCGATGGACACGACCTCCGCGAGTACAAGCTAGATTCCTTACGACGGCAGATCGGCATTGTGCTGCAAGAAAGCGTGTTGTTTGCAGCGAGTGTACGAGAAAACATTGCCTATGGGTCACTGGGTGCATCAGACCGAGAAATTAAGGCAGCGGCACGCCTTGCCAATGCTCATGACTTTATCATGGCATTGCCCGATGGCTATGATACCATCCTCGGCGATCGCGGCGCTACCTTATCTGGTGGACAACGCCAACGAATTGCGATCGCTCGCGCTGCTATCCGTAATGCCCCCATCCTGATTTGGGATGAACCCACCACTGGTTTGGACAAGGAAAATGAACGTGCGGTCATTACAGCTTTGGAAAATTTAGCCAAAGGTCGCACCACCTTTATCATCACCCACGACTTGCACTTGGTAGCTCACGCCGATGTAATTCTCTACCTTGAGGGCGGGCGCATCGTCGAGAGCGGAACTCATCAGGAACTCATGCAGAATAACGGCTGTTATGCTGCCCTATACAGAATACAGCTCGCTATCTATCCTCAAAATAATACCAACGATGAGGAAAGCATTGAGCATCTCTGTAATTGACACGCTTACCAGTGACCAATGACCAATGACCAATGACCAATGACCAATGACCAGTGACCAAGTTTTTTAAGGGTGCGAGCACGTCTGTTTTATATCAAAATTCTGATTTTTTATAAGTTTGCCATCTACCGCAATGCTCACCCTTAAAACGCTTAATAAAACGCTTAAGTATGTACGAAATGTCCTAGGAATTGAATCACTGCTCCTTAGTACAACTTTTTTACTAATAGCCAGCAGTGCCCTTGCTAGTGAAGTTCCAGCCACTAAAGTAAATCCAGATAATAAAGTTTTAGTTCCAGACCAACCGACTCTTTCTCTCGAACAAACTGACCAATACTCACAAAAAACTAACGCTCTGGTTCAGTTGACATCAGTTTCGGAACTGTCTGATGTTAATCCCAGCGATTGGGCATTCCAAGCTTTACAATCTCTGATTGAGCGCTATGAATGCATCGTTGGATATTCCGACCGTACTTATCGAGGCGATCGCAATCTTAACCGATATGAGTTTGCGACAGGTCTAGAAACTTGCTTGAACCAAATTAACAAGCTAATTGCTGTGGGTACTGCTGAGGCGATCGAGAAAGAGGATTTAGTTACCGTGCAACGGTTACAATCAGAATTTGCGGCAGAGCTATCAGCTTTACGGGGACAGCTAGACAACCTAGAAGCAAAGGTTTCCCAGTTAACAGCGCAACAGTTTGCACCAACTCTCAGGCTAAAAGGAAGTGCCATCTTTGCCGTTGCTGGAGCTATTGGTGACAATAAGGCTGATGACGACGATGAGCCAGTGGAAGAAAATATTGTCTTTGGCAGCCGACTGAATTTAAGCTTTGAGACCAGCTTCACTGGGAAAGATAATTTAATACTCGAATTACAAGCGAGAGATATTCCTAGATTTGATGATGATGTTACAGGTACTGTCATGACTCGCTTGGGGTTTGAAGGCAGTAATGATAATGAATTTGAGTTAAGTACACTTCAATATAGTTTTCCCATTTCCAAGCAAGCAACTGTATACATCAACGCACAAGCTTCTGCAGATGACTTTGCCATCTCACTCAACCCCTTAGACAGCAGTAGCCGTGGTGCTATCTCTCGTTTTGGACGACGCAACCCCATATACCGACAAATCGGTAGCACAGGGGTTGGTATAAATTATGAATTTAATGATGTTGTCAGTGTGGGATTAGGTTATTTAGTTGACGATGCGGACGACACCAGGTCTGGAATTTTCAAAAGTCCCTATGGAGCCATTGCCCAAGTATATGTAGAGCCTACTGATGAATTGCATTTCAGTTTGACTTATCTGCGCTCCTACAATCTCCTTGATACAGGAACTGGGAGCGAACTTGCTAATGACCCTTTTGATGGAGACGCAGACCACATAACGGCGGATTCCTTTGGTCTTGAGGGTAGGTTTGATATTAGCTCTAACTTTATCTTAGGGGGTTGGATTGGCTACACCAAAGCAAAAGCCGAAGACTTATCCGGTGAACCAGAAGCTAGTATCTTTAACTATGCCATCACCTTAATCTTTCCCGATCTTGGTGGAGAAGGTAACTTAGTCGGTATTGTATTCGGTCAACCACCTAAAGTCACGAGCAACGATTTCGGCAATAGATTTACCGATCCAGACACTTCTTTACATATAGAAGCTTTCTATCGCTTCAAGGTTACCGACAACATTTATATTACACCCGGAGTGTTCATGATTACCAATCCAGAGCATAACGACAGCAATAACACGCTCTATGTAGGAGTCATCCGAACTACTTTTCGTTTCTAACCATGTAGAATCGATAGGCGCGATTATATCAGGTTCGGTTCAACACTTATAATATGTGTAGTTGATAAATTTTATTGTAAGTAATTACCCGAACTTGATATTATTCCATCCATCCAAATTACATGGCAAAGATGGACACAAACTTGTAAAAAAAAAGGGTGAGATTGTAATCAATCACACCCGAATAAGTATTTTGAGATCAAACCCTTTGCCATGACGAGAGAGGGATTGTAGCGGCTCTCAGCCTTTTGTCTTCTTAATGTACGTTTTGTTTAACTTTTTTCTTTGCCGAACTGTATCGTTAAGATACGAGAGAAAGGTACTTGTAAGCACCAACGAGAATTTAATCTCTTGTTATACTAATATTCAATACGTTTATGAAAAGACAATGAAGAATTAATGAGAAAATTCTCATCACAATCAACAATATCACTTATATTGAGAACTGCAAATGCGTTTGCCCTTAGATGCTTTTAGGCGGCTGGATAGTAGGTAACCCTGATGCTAATCCTACTTATGCCATATCTCATGTTAAAAAGAGCCAACAAAATATGTTATGGTTTGAAATAATTGTTGGTAGAGATAGTAAAGGTAGTGCAACTTCTCAATTCATAGCCAATGCTGTAGCTCTGCCAATACCAGAATTACCTCCTGTAATCAGAATCACTTTATCAGTAAATTGCTTCATAATTAAATAGTTTTACCCTTATTCAGAATTTAGTGGAACTATCTATAAGCACATAACGTGAAATTGTGGCAACGAATTTATAGCGGTTTCAGCCCACAGAATTTGCGTATAAGCTGACATTTTTATTGCCAACCCTTCTTAGCTTATCAATAAATTGAGAAGATTGAAACTTCGACACCTTATTTCTCGCGCCCTGTGTGATGATTATCATTAAGTTGAGCGATATTAACGCAAAAGGATGTCCCCAAAGCCAAAGCATATAGACTGCGGCAATAAACGTTGCGATGACTCCCCATAAGGTTCCCTAGATATAGGTAATAAAAAGAGTCGCAATGCTACCGAAGGTAAAATTTCCAGAAAAAAATAGGGGGAAATTGAAATAGTTACCTAAAAATCCCAGCGCTATTAAAGCAGACAGCTTGGCGATCGTGTATTTGTCAAGCTGAAAGGTTTTCTTTTTTAGAAACTAGGAGGATGTTGGGGACGAAGGTTTAACCGTCATTGCGAAGCTGTTAGCCGTAGTGTTTTTACAGGCAGAAAGAGAGAGTTATTTCATGTGTTCTCTATCTAAAAGCATTCCCAAAAGTTCTCAATTCTCAACATTTATCAGCGTTTTGTTAAGACACTTAATCAGTGTCGGTTGCCGATTGCGGTTTTTTCCCATCAATTAAAGCACTTACAGTCATATCTCCCATAACATTGATGACAGTGCGGCATCGATCTAGGAACCAATCGACTGTGACTAACAAAGCAATATACTCTGTAGGCAAGCCAACAGAACTGAAAACCAATGTCATGGTTACCAATCCCGCCTCTGGAATACCAGCGGCACCTACGGATGCAAAAATCGATGTTAGAATGACTATGAGTTGCTGTAGCAAGCTTAAATTTTGCCCGATGACTTGCGAGATAAATAATGCAGACATGGCTTCATAAAGAGCAGTTCCGTCATTGTTGAAATTTGAGCCAACTAATGCGCCTAGAGAAGCGGAAGATTCTCTCACACCTATTTTGTGCTGCAAAATATCAAATGTAATGGGCATTGTTGCTACGGAGGAGTCTGTTGAAAAAGCAGTTAAAAAAGCATCTGTACCGCCACGCAGGAAGTTGAGCGGATTCACCCAAGAACCAAATCGGACTCGCAATAGGTAATAGCAGGCTTGCAATACCAACGCTAACAGTACTGCTATCACAAATGCTCCTAAAGATTTAAATGGCTCAAAACCTTTTTCGGCAACAGTTTTTGATACAATACCAAAGACTGCTAGCGGTACTGTAGCAATGACCCAGTGAAGAACTCGAATAATCGCTTCAAATAAAATTGCGATCGCATCCTCAATCGCCTGAAACCCTCTCTTATTTGCAGCAATTTGTTCTGATTTGATGGCACGCAAAACTATGCCAAAAGTCAGGGCAAGAACAATCAGCTGGATAACATTATTATCTACTAAAGGGCTGAGAATAGCAGGCGGGACAGCATCTTTCAACAGTCCCCAAGGATCGAAAGCTCGTTTTACTATTTCTGTAGTTCCTGTCGCAGCCAAACGCCCCCACGTACCGGGACGCAGTACATTTGCTACAAACAGCCCGATAAGAATAGCGACTGTGGTATTGGTGAGTAACAACACTGCCAAACGGCGTCCCGCCCTACCGGGTATAACGGTTGTCATAAAAGTATGCAGTACTGCCATTAAAATCAATGGTGTTGCTAGGGCGCGGAGTGCTTTCAGGACTAACTCTGCAGGAATCGCCAAAGTTTCAATAAAGCCTTTGTTTGTTGGGCTGGGATTTCCTGCACCCAGTACAATCCCTAAAGCGATCGCCAGTACTAGCGCGATAATAATTTGTAATGTCAGTGGAATGCTTTGCCACCACGGGCGGGTTTTCGGCTTATCCAGACTTTTTTGTTCGTTCATTACTTGGTTCATGGTTAGTCGTTAGTGGTTAGTCGTTAGTAAGGGCACTCTTGCGCCGCGCCCGTACAGTGGTTAGTGACTAGATGCTACAAACTAAATACAGCAGTTTTCAAATACATGAACCTCACTATGCTCTTGTAGTACGGGTGTCCTTACTCGTGCGTTAGGGAGGGGGGGCGAGGAAGCCCACCCCACAAGAGAAGAGTATTACACTTTATTGAATTCACATTGTTGGGTGAGTTTTTCTGAATCAATAGCAGAACTTAATTTTATGGGGGCACAAATTGCGTTATCCTTAAATACGCTTGTACTTATAACAGATGCTTGACTGGCTGTTAGCAATCGTGTATCTTATGATGCCTCTTTTGTCACTCTCGTTCCCAGGCGGAGCCTGGGAACGAGGTGGGGGAGGGTTTGAGTATGCTTACCTAGTAGCTTCTTTATTTTAATCTTTAAACTGCTTATGTCCTTTGTTCCTTTACATATTCACAGTGATTACAGCTTATTAGATGGTGCAAGTCAATTACCTGCTTTGATTGAACGCGCTATTGAACTTGGTATCAACGCGATCGCACTCACGGATCATGGAGTTATGTATGGGGCGATCGAACTTATCAAAACCTGTCGCAACAACAATGTTAAGCCAATTATTGGCAATGAGATGTATATCATCAATGGTGATATTACAAAACAGGAACGCCGTCCTAAATACCATCAAATTGTCTTAGCTAAAAACACAAAAGGATACAAACATTTAGTTAAGTTAACATCAATTTCTAATCTCCAAGGAGTCCAAGGTAAAGGAATTTTTGCGCGTCCTTGTATTAACAAAGAATTATTAAAAGAATACCATGAAGGTTTGATTGTGACGAGTGCTTGTTTGGGTGGAGAAATTCCCCAAGCAATTCTGAGCGGTAAATTAGATGCAGCTCGTAGGGTGGCTCAATGGTATAAAGATGTTTTTGGGGATGATTATTATTTAGAAATTCAAGACCACGGATTTCCAGAAGACCGCATTGTTAATGTAGAAATAGTCAAGATTGCACGGGAATTGGGAATCAAAATTGTAGCTACTAATGATTCTCATTTTATTTCTTGTTACGATGTCGAAGCTCATGATGCTTTGTTGTGCATCCAAACGGGCAAATTGATTGTTGAAGACAATCGAATGCGCTATACCGGAACAGAATATTTAAAATCTGCAGAAGAGATGAAAAAGCTCTTTCGCGATCATTTGCCAGAAGACGTAATTGAAGAAGCGATCGCAAACACCGTTGAAGTTGCAGACAAAGTTGAACCTTACAATATTCTAGGGGAACCGCGCCTTCCCAATTATCCCATCCCATCAGGTCACACAGCTGATACCTATGTTGAAGAAGTTGCTTGGCTTGGGCTTTTACAAAAATTAAATCGGAAATCGAGAAATGAAGTCGATCGAGTCTATAAAGAAAGACTGGAATATGAACTTGCAATGATTCAAAAGATGGGATTCTCCACATACTTCCTAGTTGTGTGGGACTACATCAAATTTGCCAGAGATAATGATATTCCCGTGGGACCTGGAAGGGGTTGTGTACTGGGTGATACAAAGGTCATGCTTGCCACTGGCACACAAGTTTGTATCAAAGATATTCAAATTGGGCAACAAGTCATCACTCATAAAGGTAATATTCTACCTGTTACCTATAAGCACGAGTATGAGTGCCATGAAGAAATCGTTAAAATCAAAGTAGCTAATGAAGAATTATGTTTAACTAAGGATCACAAAATATTTGCTGTAAAGACGAAAGATTGTATTGTTAATGGACTTAAACAGGTAAGTCCTTGTAAACCTACCTGTACTAGATACTGCTCGCTCAAACCTTATCAAGATTATCAATTAGAGTGGATAGAAGCAGGTCAACTCAAGAAAAATGATTTCGTTGTTTTTCCTAGAGTTCAATCTACTGAGCAAGAAATTACTTTTGATATTCTAAATTATATAGAAATCGGTGCTTATGTCAGATTTGATGATGAGTCCATATGGTATGAGATAGGAAGTAATAGCTTAACAACAAAGAA
The DNA here is from genome assembly GCF_009725235.1 of Scytonema sp. UIC 10036. Next base: position 118,982 of record NZ_WJFC01000008.1, on the reverse strand, counting down.
AATTCCAAGGTATATAAAATTTAATGAAGACTTTGCCAGACTCCTAGGCTACTACATTGCAGAGGGATGGTCAAGGTTAGAGGACAGGGAGTGTACTGTAGGTTTTGGACTTTGCAGTGATGAAATGGATTATGCTCAAGAAATTTGCCTCCTCTTAAATAGAATTTTCAATTTAGAGGGGAAAATAACGCCTCATCCAACAAAAAACTCCGTGCAAGTTCTGAGTTATTCAAGAATCGTTGGAGAATTCTTAACAGCCTTGTGTGGAAAAGGAGCTAATCAAAAACAAATACCTAATGAAATTGTTGTTAAAGGTAAGTCTGAGTACACCAAAATTTTAATTGCCTATCTTTTTAGAGGAGATGGCCATCCTGGGACAAAAGAAAAGACGACAACTATTACATATTCAACTATCTCTACGATCCTTGCCTCACAATTAAGATTGTTGCTAGCTCGTTTTGGATATTGGGCATCAATTTTGAAAAGACACAAACAAAAAGAAAATTGGGCTACGGAATACTCTGTTAAATTGTCAGGAAAACAGCTTTTAGACTGGAACAGCGACTTTCTTGACTTTCCGATTGGTGTTAAAATACAAAAGTTTTACAGAAATGATAGCTTTTACGTTGATGAGAATTACATCTATCTGAAAATTAGAGAAATTCAAACATTAAACCACACAGGCTACGTGTATGATATTACAGTTCCTGGAGATACTTCCTACGTAGGAAACTCAATTGCTATTCATAACTCAGCGGCAGGTTCTTTAGTCGCTTATACTATGGGAATCACAAACATCGATCCCGTACATCACGGCTTGCTGTTTGAAAGATTCCTCAACCCCGAACGTAAATCTATGCCTGATATCGATACAGATTTTTGTATTGAAAGACGGGATGAAGTGATTGAGTACGTCACTCAAAAATACGGGAAAGAAAGAGTTGCACAAATTATTACCTTTAACCGCCTGACTTCCAAAGCCGTTTTAAAAGATGTTGCCAGAGTGTTAAATATTCCTTATGGGGAAGCAGACAAAATGGCAAAAATGATTCCTGTCTCTCGGGGAAAACCAACAAAACTCAAAGTGATGATTTCTGACGACACCCCAGAACCGGAGTTCAAACAAAAATATGATACTGAAGAGCGAGTTCGCCATTGGCTCGATATGGCAATTCGGATTGAAGGGACTAACAAAACCTTTGGCGTTCACGCAGCAGGTGTGGTGATTTCTTCCGATCCCTTAGATGAAATTGTCCCTCTACAAAAAAATAATGACGGTGCTGTCATTACTCAGTACTACATGGAAGATTTAGAATCTTTGGGTTTGTTAAAAATGGATTTTCTCGGTTTAAAAAACCTGACAATGATTCAAAAAACCATTGATTTGATTCAAGAAAGCAGGGGGGATAAGATAGATCCTTACGAAATTACTAGTTGGGAAAGAAAAGCTCAGAGAATATTAGCCAAAGGTGGAGACAGTGCAAAACTTCCACAAGATGTGAAAAAGACTTACGAACTGTTAGAAGCTGGTGATTTAGAAGGAATCTTTCAATTAGAATCTTCTGGAATGCGTCAGATTGTAAGGGATTTAAAGCCTTCCAATATAGAAGATATTTCCTCAATTTTAGCACTGTATCGACCCGGTCCATTAGATGCTGGGCTGATTCCTAAGTTTATTAACCGCAAGCACGGGCGTGAGAAAGTTGAGTATCAGCATCCTATTTTAGAGCCTATTTTAGAAGAGACTTATGGAACGCTATGTTATCAAGAGCAAATCATGAAAATGGCTCAGGATTTAGCAGGATATTCTTTAGGTCAAGCCGATTTGCTGCGTCGTGCAATGGGGAAAAAGAAAGTTGATGAAATGATGAAGCAGCGAGAAAAATTTGTTGATGGTTCGGCAAAAAATGGTGTGAAAAAACAAATTGCTGATGACTTATTTGACCAAATGTTGAAGTTTGCTGAATATTGTCTCAGCTATGATACGGAAGTTTTGACTGTGGAATACGGTTTTTTACCAATTGGGAAAATTGTGGAAAAAGGTATTGAATGTACGGTGTATTCTGTGGATAATAATGGGAATATTTACACTCAACCAATTGCTCAATGGCACGATCGCGGTGAGCAGGAGGTGTTTGAATATTGTTTGGATGATGGTTCGGTAATTCGAGCAACAAAAGACCACAAGTTTATGACAACTAGTGGGGAAATGTTACCGATTGATGAAATTTTTGAACGAGGTTTGGATTTGATGAGGGTTGATGGTTTGCCAGAGTAGTTACTCTTTTGAATGAACCGCAGAGGCGCAGAGAACGCGGAGGGAAGAGAGAGGAAGGAGATTTGCTTCTGCTGCTCTTTCCTCCCACTGCTCGTTCCCAGGCTGGCTCGTGCTGCTCGTTCCCAGGCGGAGCCTGGGAATGCAGTCTACGAGGCTCCGCCTCGCGTAATAGAACGCTCAACGTACATAAGGAATGCAGCTTGCTTTTTCTACCAAGAGTTTGTCATCAGGTAATCTCGTGATTAAAAGTGCATCTGTCTGAGAATTTTGAGAAAAATATACGGCATAGTATCTTGTAGTTCTGTCTCTACCTGCTGCACTGTAGATTCTTGGATTTTCATTATCTATTCTGACAGGAGCATTTTCTATGAGGGGTCTCGATCGCAAGGCAACATTCATTAATGTTTGTCTGTTGTTAGAGAAGACTCTCACTGTTTTTTCGTTGGCAATAAAATAGATTAACGTATTTGTTTCGGGTTTTTGCTTTGGACAAGGGCTAAGAATTTGATAAGTTGGCTTTCTTTGTTGTTGGTTCACTGTTCCTTGCGAAATCAAATTTGCGATTTCTTGGTCTTGTCGAATATCAGCGCTAGTTATGGCTGGGGAAAATAAGATTCCAAACAAAGCCAGTAAAAATGAAACAGATTTTTTTACTACCATAAGAGATTTTAGCGAGTAAATGCTTTGATAATTATCCAGATTTCAATTACAGCAAATTTCAACTTGATGAAGTACGAAAATTACCCCCCTCTGTCCCTCCCTTGCTAAGGGGGGATGAAAGTACAGCAAATTTCAATTTGATGAGGTACGAAAATTACCCCCCTCTGTCCCCCCTTGGCAAGGGGGGATGAAAGGGGGGTGTACCTCATTCAGATGCAAAGCGCTGTATTTGAATTCTTAATATATATATATACAATATGTTGTATACAATTAAAGAGCGAAAACTAAAAAAAATTTATGAATTCCTTTTCATCTGCAACATCACAAAGTAGGCAAGACAATAACGAGGTTTTAGTAAACGCGATCGCCAAGCAAGAAGCGGATGGCAGAACAGTTGCGCTCGTTCCAGGATTGCCTGAATTATCAAGTTGAAGCAAGCGATCGCATAACAGCATTAGCCCAACTACAACAACGATTGGAAACCCATCTAGCTGACGCAGAAATAGTTTTTTTATCTGTTAAATTGCCATCTACTGGGCAGAAAAACCCTTGGTTAGCAATGGTTGGGGTTTTTAAAGATGGCCCCCAATTCGATCAAATGCTCGAAGCTATAGAAAATTATCGGCACGAATTAGATAAATTGACAGAAGAGAATTTTCCGCAAGAGTAAGAACATAATTGCTTAGGTATAAATTAAGATGGCAAGATGGATACTTGATACTGACCATGTTTAGCTACTACAACGAGGTAATCCAATAGTAGTGAGTAAAGTAGCAGCTGTAAATCCTTCAGAAATAGCAGTCACAGTAATAACTATTGTTGAACAGATGTACAGTCGTTTAGATGTAATTAAACGGGCAAAATCAAAGCAAGAATTAGTTACGGCTTACTCTTTCTTAAAAGGAACGTTTAATCAGTTATGTCAAGCTAATATTGTTGGCTTTGATGACGCCGCATTTGATATCTATAACGAATTGTTAAAGCAAAGAATTCGTATTGGTACACAAGATTTAAGAATCGCGGCAATTGTACTTTCTTTAAATAGTACAATTGTGACGCGCAACCTTAAGGATTTTGAGAAAGTCTCTAATTGGAAAATTGTGGATTGGTCAATTCCTTCAGGTCATGGAATTACGTGAGTTGGTAAGCTAATTGTAGACATCACTAACTTTATACTCTAGGCGATCGCTTTCCATAAGATTTGACTTTCTCTTGTACGTAGTTGTGGTTTTGACATCCATGCTTTCAGGTGCAAGATGTGAAATCACAAACTTAACTCTTTTTTTGAGACACAGAAGATCGCTTTTCAACTTCTTGCTTAATTGCACCCATCATGTTATTCAAAGAATCTTTGAAAACACCATAAAAGACTTTTGCAGGTGTTCCTGACTTTGGTTGAGCTTCCACCACTTGTGTAATCAAAACTTGAGTTGGTTTTCCACCTGTATACTGAGCAATTGGTTCAATTAACCAGTAACCTTTCATACTTTTGAGGTCACCGTCAAGAAGTTGAAAATCTACACGACTTTTTTCTGTTTCTGTAATAGCTGAGCGAATACGCGATTTAACCCTGAGCAACAACACCTGACGCGAATCAACCTGTTCGATTACCTTCTGATTCTTGTTTGTACTAACGACTTTGCTAGAGACCACATTTGGTAGAAATTTAGAAAAATTGTTGTAATCCGTGATAACTTCCCATGCGGTATCCAATGAAGTTGTGACGAGAACTCTAGCAGTATACTTCCCTTTTTCACCTGTGACAAGCGACTGCCCCTTTCTCAGTGCAACCCTTTCATTCGTTGGCAATCGATCCACAGTACTATCAAATAACCCAGCCGTGGAAGTCGGTATATTTGTTATAGCAGCGATCGCGCTCAAGCACCCGGTGACAAAACAAATTTGCCAACACCGCCACATGAAATAAGTCGTTTTGTTTACCATCTTACCGATTTTGGATTTTAGATTTTGGATTTTGGATTGATTTTGGATTGAGAAAGCTTTCCCCAGACAACTGCATTTTTTTTGACATTGATACTTAGGCAATACTTGTCGGTTAAGCTCCAACAATGAAATTACGTAGGTTGGGTTGAGGAACGAAACCCAACATTTACAAGCATTTTTTGGGTTTCCCCACGGTAAGCCCAACCTACAAAAATTTTTAACCGAGCAGTCTTGGATACTTAGGTAGAGTTATAACTCACCATTCTAATTTTTGTAGGGCTATAGCTTACCCTACTTAAGATTTTTCATAAATAATTTAAGATTTCCGTAAGAGGATGTTTGAAAAGTGATTGACTGTGATTTTAATCACATTATTACCCCCCTTAGTCCCCCCTTGGAAAGGGGGGAAACAAGAACAATTCAGTTCCCTCCCCAATCCATCGGGGAAACAAGAACAATTCAGTTCCTCCTTTCCAAAGGGGGAAACAAGAACAATTCAGTTCCCTCCACTTTCCAAGGGGGGAAACAAGAACAATTCAGTTCCCTCCACTTTCCATCGGAGGAAACAAGAACAATTCAGTTCCCTCCCCAATCCATCGGGGGAAACAAGAACAATTCAGTTCCCTCCCCAATCCATCGGGGGAAACAAGAACAATTCAGTTCCCTCCCCAATCCATCGGGGAGGGTTAGGTGGGGTAAAAAATATTTGATACATGAATCATGACTTTTCAAACATCCTCTAAAAACAAAAAGCCCCCTTTTCTCCAAGGGAGAAGGGTTGATGATGAGAGGAATTCCACAAATTGCTGCATAAGCTAATCTTTTTTCCCTAATATGTAAGTAAGTATCATCACCTGCATAAAGGAAAGATAAAACGGGCAATAGGCAAGACGCTTTTCCCCGAACTCTACCCCCCAATCCCCAATCCCCAATCCCCAGTCCCAGCATGAGAGACAATCAGCGTGTCAAAACTATATTGATTCTGGCTGCAAACCCTAAAAACACCTCTCGATTGCGCTTGGATAAGGAGGTACAGGAGATAGATGAGGGTTTGCGACGAGCGAACAAACGCGAACAATTTAAATTGGAGCAAAGATGGGCAGTCAGATCGCATGACTTTTACCGGGCAATTCTTGACACTCAACCCCAGATTGTTCACTTTTGCGGGCATGGTGCAGGGGAGGATGGTATCGTTTTAGAAGATGAGACAGGGGAAGCAGCACTGGTACAGGCACATGAACTGGCGAGTATGTTTAGGCTGTTTGCTTCAGAAAGTGTCGAGTGTGTAGTACTCAATGCCTGCTATTCTGAGGGACAAGCACAAGCGATCGCTCAACACGTCGGTTATGTGATAGGTACAAATCGGACAATCGGGGATAATGCAGCTATTGCTTTTTCTAGAGCATTTTACGATGCCCTAGCAGCTGGGAAAACCATTGAATATGCTTTTGAACTGGGGAGCGCTTGTTTGGTTGGTTTCTCAGAACACCAAACTCCTGTACTTAAGAAAAAATCACAAGATGAATTGTCTGCATTAAAAAAGGGAATTGAGAAATTACCAGATACCAAACCAACAGAACGCAAGCACATTTTTATCAGTTATAAGCGCAACGCCGATCCTGATGAAGCAGTGGCTATAGAACTATATCACTCCTTGTCCCAACATCATGAAGTCTTTATCGACCAAAGAATGATGGTAGGGACTCGTTGGGCTGAATGTATAGAAAAGCAACTGCGACAATCTGATTTTCTCATTGTTTTTCTTTCCTCTCATTCAGTCCACAGCGAGATGGTAGGGTTGGAAATTCAGAGGGCGCATGAGTTGGGACAACTACAGGGAGGACGCCCTGCTATTCTTCCCGTGCGTTTGGCCTATCGAGAACAGTTTCAGTATCCCTTGAGTGCTTACTTAGACCCCATCAATTGGGCATTTTGGCAAGATGACAGCGATACGCCACGCCTGATAGCAGAGTTAACTCAAGCGATTTCGGGCGGTGAATTGAGTATTGGTGAAGCACAAAAGCCTAGCTTACTGAAGGCAATTGAGGCATCACCCTTTCCCCGTCCCTTCCCCTCCGCGCAACTGGAAATGCCAGAAGGGACAATGGACAGTGAATCTCAATTTTACGTCGAACGTCCGTGCGATGCGATCGCATTAGGAACTATCGAGCAAAAAGGTGTGACCATCGCTATCAAAGGACCGAGACAAGTTGGAAAAAGTTCGCTGTTGATTCGCATCAAAGAAACAGCCGAGAAAGCAGGTAAGCGAGTGGCGTTTCTAGATTTCCAACTGTTTGACAAAGCAGCCCTGCAAGATGGCGAACTTTTCTTCCGCCAGTTTTGCACCTGGGTGACCGATGAACTGGAAATGGAAGACAGAGTTGATGAATATTGGAGTAGCCCATTGGGGAATAGCCAACGCTGTACCCGTTATGTCAGTCGCCATATATTAAAAGGATTGGGCAAACAACCATTGGTTTTAGCAATGGATGAAGTGGATAAAGTTTTTGATGCTGAGTTTCGCAATGATTTCTTTGGGATGTTGCGGAGTTGGCATAACTGTCGCGCCACGACACCCATTTGGAAAAACTTTGACCTCACCCTAGTCACCTCCACAGAACCCTATCAACTGATAGACGACCTTAACCAATCCCCCTTTAACGTCGGACAGGTGATAGAAATGGGAGATTTCAGCCCCGAACAGGTAGCAGATCTCAACCAGCGTCACGGTTTGCCATTCAACCCCAGTGAAGAAAGACGATTGATTGGGTTACTCGGAGGGCATCCTTATTTGATCCGGCGATCGCTATACTTAATAGCCAGTCAGCAAATTTCCCCCAGTGAGTTATTTGCCAATGCCACCTATGATAGCGGACCCTTTGGGGATCACCTACGCCATCATCTTTCACTGCTACATAACAAAACAGAATTAATCCAAGGTTTGTTAGAAATCATTCGTCAAAATAACTGTGCTGATAAACGCATCTTTTGGCGATTGCGGGGTGCAGGCTTGGTGCGAGAAGAAGGAAAAGCGATCGTTCCGCGCTGTCAACTATATGCCGAGTATTTCCGGGAGAACCTACGTGAGTAAAGCAAGTATTTACACGGTTGGTGGAACCGTACAGGCCAACCAAAACGGTGTTTACATTTCTCGTCAAGCCGATGAGGAATTGCTCGCACTGTGTCGGGAAAGTAAGTTTTCTTACATTCTCACCTCACGGCAAATGGGTAAATCCAGTTTGATGGTGCGGACTAAAGATCGACTCGCTGAAGAAGAAATTCAATCCGTTGTCATTGATTTGACACAGGTAGGGACTCAGGTAACAGCCGAACAGTGGTATTTAGGGTTACTCACTATCGTAGAAGAAACTCTGTTGTTAGAGACAGATGTAGTGCAGTGGTGGCAAGAACGTTCCCATTTGGGCTTTACCCAAAGGTTAACCCTATTTTTTCAAGAGGTGCTTTTACCAGAAGTAGCGACACCCGTAGTTGTTTTTGTAGACGAAATTGATACGACATTAATCCTTAATTTTACTGATGACTTTTTTGCCGCCGTTCGTTATCTATATGTCGCCCGTGCTTTAGAACCAGAATTTCAGCGTCTTTCCTTTGTGTTGATTGGTGTAGCAACCCCTGGCGATTTGATACGCGATCCCAAGCGAACACCCTTTAATATTGGTCAGCCTGTTAACTTGACAGATTTTACTTTTGAAGAAGCAAAACCGCTTGCTGAGGGATTGGATTTATCAAAAGATGAAGCACTACAAGTTTTGAGATGGGTGTTGAAATGGACGGAAGGGCATCCCTATTTAACGCAACGCCTCTGTAGCATAATTAGACAAAAAGAGCAAAAAAGATGGTCGCAAGCGGATATTGATGGCATAGTCAGCAGTACCTTTTTTGGGAAAATGAGCGAGCAAGATAATAACTTGCAGTTTGTGCGGGATATGTTGACCAAACGCGCACCAGATGAAGAAGGTGTGTTGACGACTTACCGCACCATTCGCCGGGGTAGGTTACCTGTTTTAGATGAAGAAAGGTCACTCGTAAAATCCCATCTCAAGCTTTCAGGTGTGGTAAAGCGAGAGGGTGCAGTGTTGAAAGTGAGGAATCAAATTTATCACAGGGTGTTTGATTTAAAATGGGTCAATCAACATTTGCCTTTCAACTTGCGAGATTTTTGGGAACGTCTCAAGCCATCACAACCCTTGCTTGTAACGGGGTTATTAATTTTTTCTGCTTCTATGGGGGTACTAGCGTTGTATGCAGACACAAAACGTCAAGATGCAGTGATACAAAGCAAGAATGCTTATAAAGCTGAAAAGTTGGCACAGCAAAACGCGCAAGAAGCACAGGGCGCTGAAATCTTCGCTGAAATATCACAACAAGAAGAAGAAAAGCAACGTCAACTTGCAGAACAACGTGGAAAACAGCTAAATGATTCTCTCCAAAAAACCCAATTTGCTCAACAAGCAGAAGCAAAGCAACGCCAAATAGCAGAACAACGTGGAAAACAGTTAGCTAATGCTCTTCAAAAAACCCAATTTGCTGAAAAATCAGCCGTACAACGCCAGCAAGAAGCTCAAAATCAACGAGACGTTGCCAAGCAAAGAGAAACAGAAGCAAACAATGCCAAAATACAAACCGAAAGACTACAAGTCAATGCAGAAATTCAGGCACAAAGTTTAACAATAGAAAACTTACTGGCTTCCAACCTTGAATTTGAGGCGTTAGCCGCAGGTTTGAAACTGGGAAAAAAGGTGAAAAGCAAGAAATTAGAAGGTGATACTCGATCCAAGGCAATCTCTGTTTTACACAGGATTGTTTACGAGATCAAAGTACAAAATCGCCTCACTGGACATAGCGATTTTGTCAGAAGTGTAGCGTTCAGCCCAGATGGCAAGACCATTGCCACAGCAAGTTCTGACAGTACACACTTGTGGAATCTCAAAGGTGAATTTCTTCAAACTCTCACTGAGCATAGTGAAGTTGTCAATAGTGTAGCCTTCAGCCCAGATGGCAAGACCATTGCCACAGCAAGTTCTGACAGTACGGTACGCTTGTGGAATCTTAAAGGTAAATCCCTTCAAACCCTCACCGGGCATAGTGGTAGTGTCTTAAGTGTAGCCTTCAGCCCAGATGGTAAGACCATTGCCACTGGAAGTGATGATAGTACGGTACGCTTGTGGAATCTTAAAGGTGAATCCTTTCAAACCCTCACCGGGCGTAGCGGTAGTGTCTTAAGTGTAACTTTCAGTCCAGATGGCAAGACCATTGCCACTGCCAGTTCTGACGGGAGGGTACACTTGTGGAATCTCAAAGGTGAATCCCTTCAAACCCTCATCGGGCATATCGGTATTGTCTATAGTGTAGCCTTCAGCCCAGATGGCAAGACCATTGCCACTGCCAGTTCTGACAGAACGGTACGCTTGTGGAATCTTAAAGGTAAATCCCTTCAAACCCTCACCGGACATAGCGAAGATGTCTATAGTGTAGTTTTCACTCCAGACGGCAAGACCATTGCCACTGCAAGTGATGACAGAACGGTACGCTTGTGGAATCTCAAAGGTGAATCCCTTCAAACCCTCACCGGACATAGCGGTACTGTCTGGAGTGTCGCTTTCAGCCCAGATAACAAGACCATTGCCACTGCAAGTGCTGACAGAACGGTACGCTTGTGGAATCTCAAAGGTGAATTTCTTCAAACCCTCACCGGGCATAGCGGTAGTGCCTTAAGTGTAGCCTTCAGCCCAGATGGCAAGACCATTGCCACAGGAAGTAATGACAGTACGGTACGTTTGTGGAATTTCGATCTGGATGATTTACTGGCAAAGGGTTGCGCTTGGATTCATGACTATTGGGTGTATAACTATCTTCCAAACAACCCTAATGCTAAAGATGAAGATCGCAAATTGTGTGATGGAATTGGCATTGGGAAATAATCGCATCTAACGTTTGCATTTTTTTCTTACAGCCCAGGCGAATGGAATTCGTGGTTATACAAGCAAAACCCACCTACGTGGGTTTTAAAACCTTAATTTTCATTAGTCCGTACATGTGATTTGAACCATAATTTGACCAAACGGACACGACATGCTTCAAAATCCCTGTTACTTAAAGCAAAAAGTGGCAGTTTTAAAACCATAAAGTGGCAGTAGTCAAAAACCTATGCTGTTCGTGTATTTGAGAGATTTTAATGCGATCGCGTGCAAATTATGTTCACGGAAAAATATGTGACTTAAAGGAATTGTTTGCCGCAGTGGCATGCTTTTACTTTAATTTGAGGGAGGCAGCTTTATACTTTAAATAGTTGCTTCTTAGTCGTCGGGGTAAAAACAGAGCGATTCTCCTACAATTTGGTTATGTCAAATATATTAACGCTCTCTAAGGGTATGAGGACAAACGGCAAGCTTTTGCCTTGCATTTGAACTAGTGGCAGAGTTTTAGTTTAAACAAAGCGACTTTATAAGATAGCGATCGCAACCAAAATATTCTGGTTTCAACCATAATCTTGCCATTAGTTCAAATACAAAGTAAAAGTTTGCCGAAAATATCTTGACACTTTCCAAAGTAAATCTGCTTAGAATGATTAATTTTTTAAGAATTGCAGCCGATTTCATTCTATGGACTAAGAGGAAACTGTTTAAAGTATAAAACTGCCGGACTGAAATTTAAGTAAAAGCATGCCTAAACGGCAAACAATTTCTTTAAGTCACAAAATAAGCGTTCTAGCTCCCCTGGCTCTGCCACTTTATGCTTTAAAAACTGCCACTTTATCTTTTAAGTTACACCTTTGGTCACGATATGATTCAAAATTTTGGTCACGCAATGGTTCAAATCACAGTACAAGAAGAACTTAGTTTGTATAGTAGCGAATTCTATGCGTCTAATACTTTCTAAAAAACAATTTCATCAAATCCCAAATCAGTAATTTTCGTTTTTCTTCGCTTGCTTTTTTCTTTTGGTGCAAACTGATTAAACAAAGCTGCTTTAATTTCACCGTATAAAGTTGCTGTTTCTCTATCTATATAATAAATGCGAATATCTTTAAGAAACTCCGTGAGGCGTACTAAGTTTACCTGCTTTTGTTGAGAGTGTTCCATCATATAGGTAAGTTCTCCCTGTACAATGACACAGGTAGAAATATTTTGCTCACCAACTTCTGCAATTTGCTGAATAACTGTTGGTGTTCCCAAAAGAATGCTGCTACAGTGATTTGTATCTAGTAAGTACATTACTCTAATGGGTTGTTATAATCGAATTGTTCTTTACCGCGAGATGTGTATACCAGGTCAAGGCATTCTTGATAGTCGTCCCCAGCCCATGTACCTGCATGCCTGAGGATAGAACGACCTGAAGCAGGGCTGTAAGGTAGTTGAGAAAGCTCAGATGAATTTTTTTGCAAGCTATCAGAATGAGTAGATTCTGGCAGTTCTGATTCTATAAGTTGAGAAACCGTTTTGACTGGCGATTCATTCTGCTTTGTTTTCAAGAAACGCAAGTAATTTAATGTTTCTGCTAGGAGAGACTCTGAAGTAGATTCTATTTCTTGAATAAGCTCTTGTTTAATAGTCATTGTACACACTTAGGAAAATTGGATTTATTCAGCTGATGAAACTGATTAAACTTATTATCTCTTTTTTCAGGAGAGATAGTAGAACATTGGTAGTTAAGACAAATGTGCCTGTTAGCATTCTTTGTCAAAAATTAACATAAAGTGTTTTTACTTATAGTAAAATTTTGCCAAAAGAGTTTTTATCATTACTCCCTTTCCGCCATAAGATTACCGATCTTCTTCTCCTCTTTCCTCTGTGTCCTCTGCGCCTCTGCGGTTCATTAAATTAGCTATTCTTCTAACGGGAAGGGAGTAATTTGCTTTACTTCTTGTAATTATTAGATAATACAAATGCAAAATCAATAACGTTATCTAGAAAAAAGAAAATAATACAGAATGCGATCGCTTTTGCCAGAAATTCATGGATTATCAAGTGACTACTAGATCCCCAACTTCTTGAAGGAGTCGGGGATATGAGTGCAACTTGCGATCGCTTTTATTTGAATTTTGAGCCAGTGCAGTTAACTGATTTATTCGATAAGATTTATAGTAGAAAGTAAAAGGAAATATTTATGCATAGCGTAACAAGACGTTATCGTGTTGGTGAAGATGGGATTTTGCACTTAGATGTTCCAATCGGGCTTACTAATACAGAGTTAGAAGTTACTGTCACATTTCAACCGCTCGCATTAAGCCATCTAGAAAATAACACGCAAGGTAAAGGATGGCCTCCTAATTTTTTTGAAGAGACTTTTGGAGCCTGTAAAGACGACCCCATAGTTATTGATGGTGACGGAATTTTTGATGATAGTGAAGAATAGACATGAAGTATTTATTAGATACAAATGTTTATGTAAGATATTTAAACGGTGAATCAGAAATACTTCAACGGCGGTAGCAGAGGAGGAACTTAGAAGATATAGCAGTTTGTTGTATCGTCAAAATGGAACTATTTTATGGAGCAATGCGAAGCAATGACCCAGATGCTTCTTGGCGGAAACATAAAAAATTTCTTGAAGTTTTTATTTCATTTTCTTTTGATGATATAGCTGCATTCATTGCAGGACGGGTTCGGTCTCAATTAGCTAGCCTCGGTACACCCATAGGAGCTAACGATTTGTTAATAGCTTCTATTGCGCTTGCTCATGACTTAACTTTAGTGACACATAATATTGGCGAATTCTCTAGAGTAGAGGGATTGCGTATTGAAGACTGGGAAATTGAATGATAATTCAATGACACAGGTAGAAATATTTAGCTCGCCAACTTCTTCAATTCGCTGAATAACTGTTGGTGTTCCCAAAAGAATGTTGCTACAGTGATTTGTATCTAGTAAGTACATTACTCTAACGAGCTTTTCCTTGCTTAAAAGTTCAACCTTATTTTGCGATCGCTTGTTACCAGAAATCCAGAGGTTATTAATTGGCTATTAGATCCCCGACAACTTCTGTGGATACAGATGGTCAATTAAGATGTATCACCCCTCATTCGCTACTTGCACACGGGAGGCGGAGCCTAGAGTGAAGGCATTCCCAGGCTCCGCCTGGGAACGAGGTGGGGGTCAGACTTGAATGACAAGCAGTTGCAACTACGTGGTAGATGGCATCTTTGGATAGCTTGGTAAGGCGGGGTCTATGTAATCCCAAGTACATCTACTGTCAGTATAAATTACCATTTGAGGTTGGAAGACGGTCGGGTCATCAAGACTTCCCGCTTTGACGACAAATACGTCAGGCATTGATTCAAGAAACGTGTATAGCGGCGAACCACATATGGGACAAAATGCAAGTTTCTTTGTCTTACCGCTATCCGCTTTAGTAGAGTACTCGGTCACGCTACCAGACAATTTGGCTCCGCTTTTGGGGAAAACAAGTACTGACGCATGACCACTTCCAGTAGCCTCTTGGCAGTCCTTGCATTGACAATGACCCATCAGCAGCGGTTCTGTGTTAATCTCGTAACGATTTGCTCCGCAAGCACATCCACCCGTGTAAGTACTCATTTTGTTCTCCTCCGGATATTGGAATTATCATAACTATGCTGCACTCCAGCCTGCGCTCCATAAATGTAAAGTTATCAAGCACTTGTAAACTTAGCACCACGAAGCCGCAAATCATTACGTTGATATTGTGTCAATCCAATACCTTCTCCAAACTCACACCCTTCTACAAGGGCATTTAACCAAACTGTTTGATTTAGAGTTGCACCGCTTAAGTTAGCATCTCTTAAATCGGCACGAGTAAAATTGGCAAATATTAAATCCGCATTAATTAAACTGCTTCCGCGTAAGTTTACCTCCGATAAATTACCACGGATAAAGTTGACATCATCTAAGATTAATCCTGATAAATCTGCTCCTATCAAATTTGGAAATTTTAACTGAGTGGGATTCTGTAAAAACCTCATGACACAGATAATGTTAGCTTCATTGAGGCGCATTTTGGTTAGAAAATCATATCGGGCTATACCAAGTTGTTTGAGGGTTTGTAGTCGTTCTTGGGGACTTTGTTCTAGAAATTGGATGGTACTGTTACGCAGGTCACTAATTGTGGGGTTGAGCATGAATAGATTGCTGGTAAATTTTTTGGATTTGATTGTGGAACCGCAGCCTGTAGCAGATGAACGCAGATAAAGCGGTTCATATGTAGGGGCGCAAGGCATTGCGCCCCTACGAATGCTTGACCCTTAAAATAGTACCGCACTGCTTTATGGCAGTGCGGCGAGGGTTTCGGTATAGAGTTTAATAGTTAGTTGGTTTAGATATAATTAGCTACGAAATGGTACTGTCATGAGAGTTAGGTACTTTCACCTGTCTCTAGCAGTTGATATTGCTGTTTGATTGCCAGTCCACCTTTCTACATGGACATACTAATCTACAAAGTCAAATAGTCGCATTCCGGATTTTACTGAATTATTTTTTTTTGCTAATTACAAGTCAAAATTGCGTATCACGGAGTACATTCCACGCAGGCTACAAATGTACTATAATTCCGTATTTAGTACTAGTAGCAGAAAGGATACTCTTGAACAAGCCTTGGACTGTCATTGACCTTTTTTCAGGCGTAGGAGGGATGAGCTACGGCTTCCATGTCCATCCAAAATTCAAAATAGTGGGAGCTGTTGATGCCCAGATAAGTAAGCCTAGCAGCAAGAGAGGTTCTTTGCAGTGTAATATTGCCTATCAAGCAAATATGGGTTTAGAGCCACTGGATGAAGATATATCAACTCTTGAACCTAAGAATTTACGCAAAGTTCTGACAAACACTCTTGGTACTGATGCTCTTGATGTCTTAATTTCATGTGCGCCATGCACCGGATTCTCTAGAACACTGCCTGAAAATCACTTATTGGACGACCCCCGAAACTCATTCATAACGCGTAATGCTCTCTTTGTAAAAGAATTCAGACCGACAATTTTCTTAATGGAGAATGCAAGAGAGTTGCTTGTTGGTAACTTCACTCATCACTACCAAAGGCTGCAAGAAGAACTTATCCACCTTGGCTACCAGGTTCACGGGAAAAATTACCTACTTAACCGATTTGGTCTTCCGCAACGTCGAGAACGGGCATTAGTTCTTGCAGTACGAGAAGATTTAACGCTCAGAACCCTTGACGATCTGTGGAGTGGCTTTCATGTTAGGTTAGAAGCAACCCACGTTCGGAGAGCTATTTCATCCCTATCTCCAATAGCTGCGGGACAGCCAAATCCAAAAGATTTCCTACACATTGCACCCGGATTTTCAGAGCAAAAAAGCTTGAAACGTCTTCAGATGATACCAAAAGACGGTGGCTCTTGGGCTGATATAAGACATTGCCAAGAAGCACGCGATCTTCTAAACCCTGCCATGCTGCGTCACATTGCCAAGGGAAAATTAGGATCTCATCCGGATGTATACGGACGGTTAAGCTGGGATAAGCCTGCCGTCACTATTAAGAGAGAATGTGCTCATATCGGTAATGGGCGTTACAGCCATCCCGAACAGGATCGGCTGTGTACTGTTCGCGAGATGTCGATCCTTCAAGGTTTTCCAAGAAACTACAAATTTGTGGCATCTGGGCTAGCCAATATGTACAGGCAAATAGGGGACGCTGTTCCTCCGCTTATCTCCTATCAATTAGCTCACGTATGTGAATGGATTCTCAGTGGTAAAAAACCCTCAATCAGTTCAGTTATACTTGCTCATACTCATCTCAAGCCAGAGGATATTGAATCGGAATGTGATGAACAACAGACAAGTTTTAAGTTCCCGTCAACTATTTCAGTCCCCATTTGATTGATTCTTAGCCCTGTTTACTTCAATAGTAGGTATAACCCACGAGCCGTGAAGGAAACACAAATCGATCCCCAGGTTACCGATCGTGATTTTCTCGACACTACCGTCTAAAATTAAGGTGAAAGCTGCTTTGTTGTCTTCTGTATAAACCTTGGCGCTACTACCTCCGTTCTTTGTTCTTGGCTTAAAGTTACTTTCTTTTAGCCCTTGGATAAGCATTAATATGTTAAGTGGAATTTCATATAAGTCATACCGGACTTTAGGTAAGGTTTGAATTGCATCACTATCCCGAATCACGGGTACAGTTTCGGTTTGATTTTCTTTAAGTAAAGGTGGTAGTATATCGTATGCACGTAGCATAACGATTCGGTCATAATTTCTTAGATGAGAAACTACACGGTATGTTGTTTCTCTAGCGAAATCTGTAGAAACTTTGCATTCTCTAATCCACCGTGCTTCCATTAACTTTGAAATCGTAATACTTTTCTTTGGAATCAGCCCTGCTGAGGCTTCTGTTTTCAAGGAAAATTTTACTCCATCAACTATGACATCCTCTCCTGGATTTGTAGAATTGAGAGTAATAGAAGCATTTCTTCCAGCAGAGGTAGAAGCAGATGCAAAAGCGTACTCAAAAGATTTTTTACTAAATTTTTCTACATGAGTTGCATGATGAATTATCAGACGATTTGAGAAGTTTGTAACAAATTCAGGAGTTAGAAGATCGCTCCCTTCATTCACAAATTCTTCGATTTTTACAGTCATGGCTTGAGCCATTTCAAGAAGAAGCCCTACTTGAACTATATTCAGGTTACGGACGACTGAGGCTAACTTTTCAGTAATGTCCATTCATCATGTCCTCTTACCCTTTGACATATTTACAGCAATTTTCAGATTATATAGACCATAGTGGTGCAAGCTTCTAGCCAACTACTAATAAAGAACGGACGTCCCCGCCCGTACCACAAGAGCATAGTTTGGTTCATTGACTTGCAAAAGGCTCCTCTCCTTCTCTTCCTCTGTGTTCTCTGCGCCTGGAGCGGTTTTTTATTTAATCCTTCAAAATCATTGAAATGAACCATTAAGTCAATACTGCTCGGACAAGAATTTTTGTAGGTTGGGTAAACCCGTGGTGAAACCCAACAAATGTCTGTAGTTGTTTGAGGGTTTGTAGTCGTTCTTGGGGACTTTGTTCTAAAAATTGGATGGTACTGTTACGCAGAGTATTAATTGTGGGGTTGAGCATGAATAGATTTCTGATAAATTTTTTGGATTTGATTGTGGAACCGCAGCCTGTAGCAGATGAACGCAGATAAATTTTACTTTAAAGTTGATAGGAAAATTCTAGAACGTTTGTCAAATTCTCTCTTCTCTCTTTTCTTTGCGCTCTTTGCGACGCCCGGAGCTTCAAGCCGGGGAACCCGTCCAACGCACTGGCTCCAAAATGCGGTTCATAATTTGTGATGGATGCGCTGTTCGCGCAGCGTGGCGTCAGCCATAGCGCAACTACGAACATTCTTAAAATAGTACCGCACTACTATAAAGCAGTGCGGCGAGGGTTTCGGTATAGAGTTTAATAGTTAGTTGGTTTAGATATAATTAGCTACGAAATGGTACTGTCATGAGAGTTAGGTACTTTCACCTGTCTCTAGCAGTTGATATTGCTGTTTGATTGCCAGTCCACCTTTCTACATGGACATACTAATCTACAAAGTCAAATAGTCGCATTCCGGATTTTACTGAATTATTTTTTTTTGCTAATTACAAGTCAAAATTGCGTATCACGGAGTACATTCCACGCAGGCTACAAATGTACTATAATTCCAGAACTAGTAACACATTCTTCAGCAAGGACAATGCCAGATGACTCAGGATAGAGACAGGGGAGATAGATTAGACCGTATAGAAGCAGCTTTAGAGAACTTGCAGCAGCAGCTTGATAATCAGGTAGTCGTCAACGCAGAACTGAGACAATCAACAACCGAACTTAGATCGACTGCAGAAGCTTTGCTGCAAGTCGCCACAATTCACCAGCAAAACTTTGAGCGACTGACAACAGAACTCAACGCTGACCGTCAGGAATGGCGATCGCAAATTGACCGACTTTGGCAATACCTACAGCAACGCGATCGTAGCAGTGATGAGACAAGGTAAGTTTCTCAATTTCTTGCAGGAAATAAGCAAGGTTTTGAATTTCTAGTCCTCTTCTTCTCTTCCTCTGTGTTCTCTGCGCCTGGAGCGGTTTTTTATTTAATCCTTCAAAATCATTGAAATGAACCATTAAGTCAATACTGCTCGGACAAGAATTTTTGTAGGTTGGTTAAACCCGTGGTGAAACCCAACAAATGTCTGTAGTTGTTTGAGAGTTTGTAGTCGTTCTTGAGGGCTTTGTTCTAAAAATTGGATGGTACTGTTACGCAGGGTATTAATTGTGGGGTTGAGCATGAATAGATTTCTGGTAAATTTTTTGGATTTGATTGTGGAACCGCAGCCTGTAGCAGATGAACGCAGATAAATTTTACTTTAAAGTTGATATAGTCATTCTAGATCGTTTGTCAAATTCTCTCTTTTCTTAGCGATGTTTGCGACGCCCGGAGCTTCAAGCCGGGGAACCCGTCCAACGCACTGGCTCCAAAATGCGGTTCATAATTGGCGATGCATGCGCTGTTCGCGCAGCTTGGCGTCAACCATAGCGCAACTACGAACATTCTTAAAATAGTACCGCACTACTATAAAGCAGTGCGGCAAGGGTTTCGGTATAGAGTTTAATAGTTAGTTGGTTTAGATATAATTAACTACGAGATGGTACTGTCATAAGAGTTAGGTAATATCACCTGTCTCTAGCAGTTTATATTGCTGTTTGATTGCCAGTCCAGCTTTCTTACATGGACATACTAATCTACAAAGTCAAATATCCACATTCCGGATTTTACTGAAATATTTTTTTTTGCTCATTACAAGCCCAAATTACGTATCACGGAGTACATCCCACGCAAGCTACAAAGTCTCGCTCACATTTGCAGTTAACCAGTTTTGCTGGTGCAGTCTTTGCCAAGCTTTGCGAATATGCTCGGACTTGAACATTTTACGTTTGCGCTCGCTCCATTCATGCACTAAGGCGATGGCTTGTTCGCTATCTTGTGCTGGAATGGTTTCTTTGGTAGCCACCCAGTGGACTGTCGCCAACAATTCCATCCCATAAGGGGTTTCAAAACCGATGATTAGGTTGCTAACTTGCTCTAATCGCTTGTGTGCTTCTATTTCGGTTGCCAAAAAGGCTTGTGCTGCTTCTGTTCCTTTTGGCAAAACATAAATTTCGGCGCTTTCTGCTTTAGCAGTTCCATCACCGTAGCCGCGAATGTAATGTCCTTCAATATGTTTCAGAACATGATTCAGGTTGTTAGCATAAGGACCGTATTTATGTTTAACGTACTCTAGCCGCAGTGGTTCCCCAGCTTCTTGCAAAAAATAAGCGAGTTTTTGAATTTCTAGTCTCGTCAATTCATAGCCGGGAATGCCGTATAATTCCAGCAGACGGATGAACAAAGCACGGGCGCGAGTCATATTTGGTTTTTTGGTAGCAACTGGCATTTCTTCGGCTCTTGGTGCGCCTGTTGGCTCAAAAATAATTACCTGTACTTCTGGCAGTTGTGCAAAAGCTGATTCTATTAAAGGCTTAACTATTGCCCAATCTAAACCACCATTACCACATCCTAATGGAGGAATGGCAATTGAGTTAATGCCTAATTGCCGCACTTCTGCAACTAAAGCCACCAGTCCACTTTTGATATCTTCTATTTTTGATTTACCTTTCCAGTGGCGCTTGGTGGGGAAGTTAATGATATACCGAGGATTCAATAAACTATTTGTAACTACTGAAAACATACGCCCTGGTTGCACTTCGCCAGCACGGCATGCTTTTTCGTATTGACGGAAGTTTTCAGGATAGGCTTGCTTAAATTGTAAGGCGATACCTTTACCCATAACACCTACACAATTAACGGTGTTAACTAGGGCTTCGACATTTTCTTCTAACAAATTGCCTTGCTTGAACTCTATCATCGCCTTGAACTGACCTTCAAAATACAATTGTACTATTTTTATTCACCTAGTAATACTATTCAGGGTAAAGCTTTATTGAGGGCTGATGACTAGAGTTTTGTAAGATTTCTCTAACCTGTGTTTCGATTTTGTTGTTTATGACACCAATTGTTTGAATTAATGTCCAAGGAAAGAATTGATGTATTAAGAACTCGGCTTGTCGTCGGCGTTTTCTGTCCCCGTCTTCTGGCGTATCATGCCAGTAAGTGGCTTTCATAATTTCCCAGTCAACTACCCTTAGCTCTTCAAGCTTATCAAAAAAATCCGTATACTCCATAACTGCGTGTCCGTCAGTACCTACAAAAGATAGTCCTGCTGCATCAACAGTTTCTACATTTGAAACTAAATGGAGAATTGGCTGTTGTCCCCCTTTGTAAATGTCTACATTATTTTTGTGAATGGCATAGAGCATGGGGGAGCGTGGGGCAAAATAAAAGGGTACGTAATCGTGTAAATACCCACCTACACCACAAGGGACTCGTTTTCTGGCTCGTCTATCTTGGATGTTTCCATGAGCAATATCAAGATATTTTGTTTGTTGTTGTCGCAGCCTACTGTTTGCTATTAATCCATCTGATTTTATGATGGAAGGTAAGTTATCAACGTGGGTGATGTGATAAATATGTGTAGGCATTGAATCACTTATTCGCTCCTGCATCTTCCGTTGCAAACCAAGCACGCAACACTTCCGCCACTGTCCAAGCTTGGGCGATACAGCCTCGTGGAGTCATAGGAGGATCGCCATCAAAAATTTCACTAAGGCTTCCAACCCCATGAGAGCGCAAATGATTTGCCATAGGTTCTAAAAACTGACGGGCTTGCACCGGATCTTTATAAACACGCAAATGTGCCAAAACAAAAGGACCAATCAACCATCCCCAGGTTGTTCCCTGGTGGTAAGCCCCATCTCTTTCCACAGCATTTCCCCCATAATGTCCTTTATACTCAGGACTATCCGGACTCAAAGAACGCAACCCGTGAGAATTGAGCAACATTCTACCACAAACGTCTACAACTTTCCGTTGTTGTTCGGGACTCAGTGGGCTATCTGGCAATGATACTGCAAAAATTTGGTTGGGACGCAAAGAGCGATCGCCCTTGGCGCAAGCCGTACCCGGCTTATCGCTACCTTCAGTACCGTCTACCACATCGTAGCAGTAGCCCATCTCATCATTCCAAAATTTGACAAAACTAGCTAAGGTGCGCTCTGCCATTGCTTCATACCCTTGATGGGTTTTCTCCAGAAGGCGAGCAAACTGTGCTATTATCCGCAAAGCATTATACCATAAAGCATTCACTTCAATTGGTTTACCAATACGAGGCGTTACCACCCAATCATCAACCTTAGCATCCATCCAAGTTAACTGCGAACCCTCCTCACCCGCATACAGTAACCCATCAGTCATATCGAGATGAATGTTGTATCGCGTTCCCTGACAGTGCCAATCAATAATCTCAACCAAAACAGGAAAAAGTTCTTGCAGAAAATCCTTGTCTTCTGTGGCATTGTAGTAGTTACGAATAGCTTCAAAATACCACAAAGTCGCATCAACCGTGTTATACTCCGGTATCTCCCCAGCATCAGGAAACCGATTGGGTAACATTCCCCGATCTACATATTTAGCAAAAGTGCGAAGAATAGAGCGAGCAACTTCCGGTCTTCCAGTAGCAATTGTCAAACCCGGTAGACTAATCATCGTATCCCGTCCCCAGTCTCCAAACCAGTGATAACCTGCAATAATCGTCTTGCCATTAGGCTCATCACTCAAGGGACGCGATACAATAAACTGGTCAGCTGCAAGAACTAATTGATTGATCCAAGCAGGCGTTTCTTTAGCATTGATTGGTCGATTTGCTTTCCAATG
Organism: Scytonema sp. UIC 10036; assembly: GCF_009725235.1. The sequence continues at coordinate 96,308 of NZ_WJFC01000008.1, read as the reverse complement.
GCTGATTAACTTCTGTTCCTGCGTCCGCCGTAACTTAAATGCTGCTTCACCATCCAACTCTGGTTCCTTCTCAAGACTCGCAACAAAAGTCACCGATTCACCAGCATTTAACGTCACTTCAAAAGTAGCAGCATGGAGGTGATTTTCGCGATCGCTCAACCCCCGATAACGTTCCACCGCCAAATCAAAACCAGATACCCAAGTATGACACAGTGAGACTCGAGCATTATTACACAAGAGATAAAACGGCACTGCATTTGGAAATGCGATCGTACAAATTCCCCCTTCAATTTCCTCTATACTCATTTGCCAGTCACTGCTCTGAGTATCCCCATGATAATCGCGATAATTCACCATCGCCTTCAGCACCAGCTTTAGAGGTTGCGTTGCACGACATAATGTGTATTGAACATAAGTCGTATTGGCACCCTGCTGCATCCAAACGCGTTTTTCCAATAAAGCATCAGCACAGGCAAAACGCCATGTAGGGGCAGTACCTTGTAAAGAAAAGCGTTCAATATGAAGATAACCATGAGGGCTGACAGTCCCATCAGCCCAACGATTGGTAAACAGAGGATAAAACTGCTCTCCATAAACAGCCGTGTCATCCAACTTAGCCAGCAACAAGGTACGACCCAAAGGAGGATTCAGAGAAGCAACAAGCAAGCCGTGGTAACGCCGAGTCAGCAATCCCCCTACAGTACCAGAAGCATAACCACCTATTCCATTGGTGACCAACCATTCTTTCAATTCTACTATATTCAGATAGCCGCAAACTTCTCGACCAAATTCAATACACATAGCTTCTTTTCCTCTTTCTTCGTGTCCTTTGCGCCTTTGCGGTTCAATAAAAAAGAATCTTCAGGCGGGAAAGAAATCAGGGAACTGCAAAATAAATTATCCCACCTTGCGAGACAGACATCCTTAACCATTCATTAGATTAATTCTCAACGCGATAACGTATCAACTGCTTAATTGCCGTTATCGGTAATCCCAGAGTTTGAGCAAGCGCTGCATCGACTTGAGCATATTCAGTCACAGGAAACTCAAACTCCATCTGCTTTAAAAACGAATCAGCAGTAAAAACCTTCACTTCAGTAAACTTCTCTCTTCGCTCAATCAGGGCTTCAATAGACATAACAGCAAGCGAAGCAGAAAAATGAACTTTATGTTTTGAGTCAGCGTGTAATTGTGAAGTTGTATTATAGGTATGGCTCAGGACTTGATGCGTTAGCAAACCAGTGCTCAACCAAAAAAACAGCCCTATCAAAGGTATTGGCAGCCAGAACTCCAGTCCTAACTTTATCAGAAATTGCAACCAACGAGGTCGAGTCATAACACAAAGAAAGCTTGATGATTCAATAATCATAATAGGTAATCTTTTTGCAGGAAGGGAGTAGTGAATGAGAATCTTACTTGTAGAGGATGATGTTACTCAATTACAACCACTACAGGGTGCCCTTTCCAAAGTTGGTCATATTGTGGATAGTACGGAAGATGGTGAAACGGCTCAGTGGTTAATAGAACAAAGAGACTACGACCTCTTGATTTTAGACTGGATGTTGCCTAAAATAAGTGGAGTAAGCCTGTGTCAACAGTATCGCCAAGCAGGCAAAACGGCTCCAGTGCTGATTCTGACAGCTAAGGATGCTGTTTTGGATAAAGTCTCTGCTTTAGATGTGGGTGCAGACGACTACTTAGTTAAACCCTTTAGTTTGCTTGAACTGTTAGCAAGGGTGCGAGCATTGGGACGCAGAGCGCCACTCTGGCAGGGTGATACCCTAGAGTTAGCTGACCTACAACTTCATCTCAATACCCTAACGCTGGAGCGCCAAGGAGTTACAGTTCAGTTGTCAGGTAGAGAGTTTCAATTGCTAGAATATTTTTTACGGCATCCCCGACAGGTACTGACTCACAATCAAATCGAACAAGCACTTTGGGAATGGAATACACAGCCAGATAGTAAAGCGATAGCCATGTTAGTGCATCGACTGCGGCAGCGCTTGCAGGTGGTGAAAGCAGAAGATTGGCTACAGACTGTTTATGGAATGGGATATCGATTAGTTGCGCCAGAATGATGCGATCGCTAATTCCAAATATGTTCAGCCGCAGTCGGCGTAACCTAGCTCGCTGGTTTACACTCTCAATGGGAGGTATTTTGGTTATCTTTGCCACAATACTTTACTTTTTAGAAGCCAAAGACCAATTGTGGTCATTCGATCAAGAGCTTTACAACACAAGTCGGTTGATGGCGGCTGGCGTTGAAGATGGGCTTTACCAGGAACAGCAGCGCATTAGTCTTGAAGACGTTCCTGTGTTGGGTGGTGAAGCTTTGCCTTTTGCCAGTACGATTGTTTATGCTCGTTGGTACACTCCCAAAAAACAACTCCTACAGTTTGTTGGTGTTACGCCATCAGAGCGGTTAGATAATCAACCAGGGTTTCAAACAATTGAGTTAGGCGATGCTTCAAAGAATCTACCCCAATCGGGCGATCGCGTTTCTACCAGTGTTCGTCAAAATATCCAACTGCGTCAATTAACACTTCCAGTTTTTCAGGATAAACAATTAATCGGTTATCTAGAAATAGCAGCTTCTCTAGCACCTGTTGAAGAAACTTTATGGTCGCTAAGACTATCTTTAATAGTCGGTGTACCCATTGCTTTGAGCGTCATTGCTTTAACAGGTTGGTTGCTTGGGGGAATGGCGATGCAGCCAATTCGCCAATCCTACGAGCAATTGCAGCGCTTTACAGCCGATGCTTCCCACGAGCTACGGACACCCCTTCAGGCAATTCGGAATCATGCTCAGTTTGGCTTGCTCGAACCCATAGACCCCAGTCAACAGCAAAGTTCCCTACAAAATATTGACCAGATTGCTGAATCAATGGGAATGCTGATTAGCGATTTATTATTCCTGGCTCGAAATGAAGGACAGTTAAAGCCAGAGGTACTTAACCCCGTCAATTTGGCTAACTGGCTCTCCGCATTAGTAGAGGAATATACTCACTTAGCAAAGGAAAAAAATCTAAAATTCACAAGCCAATTTCCCGAACAACTGGTAATGTTAAAAATAAATCCAGATTTAATGCGGCAAGTCGTAACCAATCTTCTCAGCAATGCCTGTCGCTACACACCCTCTGGAGGTAAAGTGTGCTTGCGAGTTTTCCTTCAGTCTCGTTGGGTGGTTATTGAAGTACAAGATAGCGGTATTGGGATTCCAGAGGCAGATTTACCCCATATCTTTGAGCGGTTTTATCGGGTAGATAGCGTGCGATCGCGTCATACAGGAGGCGTCGGATTGGGATTGGCGATCGCAAAACAAATTGTCCAGGTACATGGGGGACATATTGTAGCAAAAAGTCGTTTGGGTGAAGGTTCTACATTTCAAATCAAGCTACCGCTAATTTAAATCTCAGCAAAGCTGTACTGTTACTTTCTTGTTACTTTTACCCGGTAACTTGAAAATAAGCGTGAGTTCCACATGAGATTAGAGGTCTTAACGAAATGAATTTCAATCCTATACCCAGCGTCGTCCTAACTGCTTTGGTTGCGTTCCTAATTCCTTTTGAGGTAGGAGCACAGAAAGCAGCAACCCAAATTGAGAATTTCTCAAACGCTCGTGCTACAACTATCTCCGGTCAAGTGACTAAGCTTTTAGATGACGAGTTCATTCTCAACGATGGTAAGAGACAAATCATCGTTGAGGCAGAACCTCAGTTAGGAAAACCCATTAACCTCTCTGTAGGAGAACAAGTCACCGTTGTTGGCAACTATGATGACAATGAGTTCAATGCTTTGAGCATTACTCGTGCTAGCGGTGAAACACTTCAAATTCATGAAGATTAGAAACATACAAAAAATCAAATATCCTAAGAGATGATTTATGTAGGTTGGGTTGAGGAACGAAACCCAGCATTGAACCCTTATTGTTAGCTTTCGTTTCTCAACCCTAGTCTTCAAAAAAAAGTACATCATTAGGGTGTTTCATAAAACCAATATCTCATCCTTCCATATATATAGAGAAGAACTCCAGCAAAAATTGTATGAAAACAAGCCAAATAGAAGCCACAAAAACTCTAAAACCATCTACAGGAATCGTAGGAGTTGTAGGAATTTTAGGTATGATGATTGGACAAATATGTCTCCATACAGAAGACATTGGAGGCATAGCCAATTCAATAGAAGAAACGATACAACCCCAAGATACCTTACTTAAAAACGCTCTTAAAGTTGGCGGTTTTTCCGCAGTATCAGGAATACTTTTAATAAGTAATTCTCGAAAAAAACGTCAGGAAAAGATAGAGCCAGAAAGAGATATTTCTCCCGTTTTTACTAATACGATTGTAACTCCAAAAACTTGTGAAGGATGCAAACACTACCATGGTGTTGCCTATAATGATGTGCCCTTTGTTTGTGCCATGTACCCCTATGGTGTAGACAAGGATATATGCCCAGATTGGGAAGAAGAAAACGGTTGAAAAGAATTTCTTGAAAAAAGCTGATTACTGGAAGAAAGGCAGATGGCAGATGGCTGAGAGCCGCTATGAGGGTTTCCGAATGCCCTCTGCGGATAAGCCCCAGTTCCCAATCACCAAATTATAAGTTTTATTAATCATTTATATAAAATTTAATAAAGTTAACAGTCTTGATAAAGTAATGTAACTGAATGTAAATTAAAGTTAAGGGTGACAAACCACCCCATACATACGTAAATCATCATCGCAATTATAAAACCATGACAGCAACCTTACAACGTCGCGAAAGCGCAAACGTATGGGAGCAGTTCTGTAACTGGATCACCTCTACCGAAAACCGCCTTTATGTCGGCTGGTTCGGCGTATTGATGATCCCTACATTGCTCTCCGCAGCCATCTGCTTCATCATCGCATTCATCGCAGCACCACCCGTAGACATTGATGGTATCCGCGAACCTGTTGCAGGTTCTTTGCTCTACGGTAACAACATCATCTCCGGTGCAGTTGTTCCAAGTTCTAACGCGATCGGTCTTCACTTCTACCCCATCTGGGAAGCGGCTTCTTTAGATGAGTGGTTGTACAACGGTGGTCCATACCAGTTGGTGATTTTCCACTTCCTGATTGGCGTATTCTGCTACTTGGGTCGTGAGTGGGAATTGTCCTACCGCTTGGGAATGCGTCCTTGGATTTGTGTAGCATTCAGCGCACCTGTTGCTGCAGCAACCGCAGTCTTCTTGATCTACCCCATTGGACAAGGTTCCTTCTCTGACGGTATGCCCTTGGGTATCTCTGGAACCTTCAACTTCATGTTGGTGTTCCAAGCAGAGCACAACATCCTCATGCACCCCTTCCACCAGTTAGGTGTAGCAGGTGTATTCGGTGGTTCCTTGTTCAGTGCAATGCACGGTTCATTGGTAACCTCTTCCTTAGTTCGTGAAACAACCGAAACCGAGTCTCAGAACTACGGTTACAAGTTCGGACAAGAAGAAGAAACCTACAACATCGTAGCAGCACACGGCTACTTCGGTCGCTTAATCTTCCAATACGCATCATTCAACAACTCCCGCTCCTTGCACTTCTTCTTGGCAGCATGGCCAGTAGTGGGCATCTGGTTCACCGCACTGGGCATCAGCACCATGGCGTTCAACCTCAACGGCTTCAACTTCAACCAATCCGTACTTGACTCCCAAGGTCGTGCGATTGGCACCTGGGCAGACATCCTCAACCGTGCCAACCTCGGTATGGAAGTCATGCACGAGCGTAACGCGCACAACTTCCCCCTCGACTTAGCTTCTGCTGAAGTTGCACCTGTTGCTATCAGCGCTCCTGCTATCAACGGCTAAGGTTAACGGAATTCAAGTTTCTCTTTCGATGTTATGAGTGCTTAACTAAGGTATGGACAGCGCTTCTGAGACGAAGCGCTTTTTTTTGTATAAGAAGCGCCTGCGATCCCGATTGTTGGACTACATAAATGACCTCCTTCTTCCCTCTGCGTCCTCTGCGCCTCTGCGGTTCAATAAAGACGCGATATAGCACATCTCGACATTTACGACAACTGAGCCAAATGGTCACCGAGACGAAGAGTCAATGCAGCTAGTGTCAAGCATGGATTCGCAGCCGGGATTATCGGAAACACAGACACATCACAAACGTACAGATTATCATAAGCCTCCATTTTCAGATTTTCATCAACCACTCCCGTGCGATCGCGGCTCATCCGCATTGAACCACCAGCATGATGCACCGTTCCTTCATTCCCAAAATGCATTCCATCATTAGGGTTATGAGGTGCTTGTAAAAACTCAAGGATGTGATTGCGTAATTCCCGTACTTCGTTAAACAGGTTTGAGCCTGATGGGTTGCGATTGACCATAACCCCCAACTTTTGTCCTTCACCCCGATGAAAAACCCGGTTGCGATCGTCAAGTGGACTGGCAAAAACAAACTGCAGACGAGTTGTTGTCTTTTGGTCTTTTGCGATTTCTTGCTTCCAAACATCATCATCTGCGTGCGCCACATCCCAATATTTTGGATTGATGAGCAACTCAACATTATAAGGATGCTCGGTAGTCGTTGCCTGTTTGTGGTACATTAATATCTTGGCATGATTTTCAAACCCGCTATAAGGGCTGTTCAAGTCCAGTTCGTAGGTATTTGAGAAAAAAGCAGGATGGTCTGTCAAACCTACGCCGATTTTTTGATTGGGATCGGAAAGCTGACTACGCATAGCAATTCGTGGAGTCTCCAGAGAACCCGCAGCCAAAACAATATGCTTGGCGCGATAACGCCGTTTCTGATTCCCCACTAAATCCTGACACACCACAGCAACTGCTTTTCTACCATCAGTTTCTATATGAGTCACCAGGTGATTTAAGTTAACCGTCAGATTATCTCGTCCCACCGGACCGTTAAATGAAAGAGAATCCAGTAGCAAGGATGCTGTAGAAAAAGTTCCTGTAGACGCTTCGAGAACATTTTCCAGACTTCCTTGATTGTCAAGATTCGGCTGGTGGCGCGATCGCGGCAAGTCTTCTACTTTATAATCTGAAAATGCACTTTGCAACTCGCTCACTACACGATTTTGGAAACGACCAAGGGTTTTTTGTTTCCGCATAAGTTTTTCTGCACGGTCATATCCCTGAGGACTCTTTAAGTATTCACCGATACTTTCAGGCCATGCAAGAATTTCCCAATCGTGCATGCGTGGAATGAGACCCGACCAAAAGATAGAACGACCTCCAAAGTTCATCTGTACGCCGGACAAAAACTCAGATCCTGGCTCGTTTGTAAAATGTCCCACTTGGTGATGTGATGCAAGCCGAGACCAGTCTCCGGGAAGGTTTGTCATGTGTGTGGGATAGAGCAAACTTCCTGCTTCTAGAACAAGCACCCGCAAACCAGCGTCGGAAAGCGTGTCAGCTAGAATACCTCCTCCCATACCCGAACCTACGATCGCAACATCATATTCTATTGTTTCGTTAGTGTTCCTGGGAATAGCATCTTGCTGAAGCTTACTATCGTCAGTTCGCAAATTATCATAACCGTGTAAATATCGAGTTGGTACTGACGCAAAAACGACATTGCCTTCGGTAAAAATATGTTCGCCAAAGGGTTGCAGTTGAATGTCCGCTCCTTCCATCCAGACTTGGCGATCCAGTACAAACTTTATCTTGAGACCGCTTCGATACTTGGATTCCTCTAGAAAGAAGACCCATTCTCCATTGTAGTATGCTCCATATATGTCTTGCCACCAACCATCGACATTATTGCGAATTGTTACAAGATGGTTGGGACGGTAGTTTTGGGTACGAAACTTCACGTAAAACTTCTTGACAGGAGCAGCAATAAACGATCTAGCTCCTATCACTTGGTTGGCAACTGCTGTTTCAGACTCTTGCAAAGAACCCGCCGACCCACTGTGGTAGGGAACGAAGTCCATATGATAACCTCCTACTTGTGGAAAAAATGGTCACTCGTCCCTTAGGACTGAAGTTCCATCAAAACATACATATAGATATAGTTGATGCAATTAGGTACTGATTCACTAACATATGGCAAAATTACGCAAGCTTGAAGAAACTTTATCTGTCTTGGCTCAAATTCGAGAAAATCCTCTTGATGAGCAAGCGATCGCAATTCTGCGTCAAACCCTGAAAAGCAAATACTCTGTAGCTGTTGCCCGCACTGCAAAGATAGTAGGAGAATTGGCGATTGCAAACATGATTCCCGACCTTGTTGCAGCATTTGAGCGAATGATGGTCAAGCCAGCAGACACCGATCCAGGTTGTCTTGCCAAAAAGGAGATTGCAGAAACTCTCTACCGCTTCGAGTACGGTGAGGAGAGCCTTTTTCTCCAAGGAATTCACCACATTCAAATGGAACCTGTTTGGGGAGGCAAAGAAGATACAGCAGCCATTTTGCGCGGAATATGCGCTTTAGGTTTGGTACGGATGAATTATCCTGATGTGATGAACGAATTAGCAGATTTGCTCGCCGATCCAAAACCGGAAGCACGAGTAGCTGCAGCTAAAGCAATTGCTTATACTGCCAATTCTCAAGGGGTACCATTACTGCGTTTGAAAGTTCGCATGGGGGATAAAGCACCTCAAGTTCTCTCAGAATGCTTTATTGCTCTATTACAACTTGCTCCCATACAATCGCTGCCTTTGATTGCGAGTTTTCTTGTAGCTTCAGAAGAACAAGTTTGCGAGCTTGCTGCTTTAGCACTAGGTGAATCACGATTAAATGAAGCATTTCTTATTCTCAAAAGTTGGTGGGAGAAAACAATAAATGCACAATTGCGTCGAACAGGGTTGCTTGCGATCGCAATGCTGCGACAAGATTCCTCATCCGAGTTTTTATTATCTCTTATCAAAGAAGGAAAAAGTATAGACGCAAAAGATGCGATCGCGGCTTTAAGCATCTACCGAGAAAATGCTGAATTGTGGCAGCGAGTCGAGCAAGTTGTTAGAGAAAGAGGAGATGATGATATACTCAACTATAATGCTATTAACAGTCCTTAAGCTATAAACTTCATTCTACTCTTCAAGAATAAATGAACCTTTTTGAAAATTATTGTTGCCTTTGTTAAACATAAGTAGGTTGGGTTGAGGAACGAAACCCAACATTGAATCAAATTTTTGGGTTTCGTTCCTCAACCCAACCTACACAATACATTTGGCGATTTAAGATTTACTTTATAAATGACCTCTAATAGTATAGCTCGATAAACCAAAGGCATCCCCTTTGGTCAAACATCGAGAACTTAAGATTTGTGTAATCTTGTTTTTCAAGTTAAGCTGTTAGAAATAATTTATACAAATTTATTAAAATTTTACATAGAATGATTATAAAACTTCAGGGAGTCACCAAAAACCTTCAAAAAAGTACGGAGTCTGTACAATCGCCACAAACAGAAATATTAAGAACCAAGGCAAATTTGTTAATTGTTGATGACCATCTCGATAACCTTCGGATACTTGCTGCTATCCTTCAGAAAAATGGATACAAAGTTCGGAAAGCGATGAGCGGTCAGGTGGCAATAGAAACTATTCAAGTAGAAAAACCTGACCTCATTTTGTTAGATATTAAAATGCCAGATATGGATGGATATGAAGTTTGTGCGAAGCTAAAAAAATCTTCAGAAACCTGGGCAATCCCTATTATTTTCTTAAGCGCCTTAGATGACGCTACAGATAAAGTTAAAGCTTTTGAAAGTGGAGGTGTAGATTACATCACCAAACCTTTTCAGGCTGAAGAAGTTTTAGTGCGAATCAACCATCAACTTACAATTCAACAGCAACAACAAGAGCTTTACACACAAAATGAGAGACTACATCAAGAAATCCAAGAAAGACAACAAGCGGAAGCAGAAACTAAACTGTTGTTGAAAACGATTCAAGCAGTCACTCAGGCGTCTAATTTTGACTGTGCTCTTGATGCTGTGTTATGTGAAGTACGTCGGGGGATTGGTTGGGACTATGCGGAAGCTTGGATTCTGACTGAAGACAGCACAAATTTGCAATTAAGGCGAACTTGTTATGACTCTAGTAATGTACAACTCAGCCACTTTCATAAAGCAAGTTCCGAGCGAACGTTTGCACCTTACATGGGCTTAGTTGGGAGAGTTTGGGAATTGTTGCAACCTTTATGGATTGAGGACTTAGCACAGGTGCAAGAACCTATCTTTCTACGTACTGAAGCAGCGATCGCAGCTGGATTAAAAGCTGTTTTTGGTGTTCCAATTGTGCTGGATGAACAAGTACTGGCTGTTTTAGTCTTCTTCAAACATTGCCAAACGCCCTATGAGTTCAAAATTATGCAGCTTGTCAATGCCGTTGCGCTTCAACTTGGTGAACTTATGCAGCGCAAGAAAGCAGAAGAATCACTCAGACAAGCAAATCAAGAACTCCTACGCTTGGCTAACTTAGATAGTTTAACGCAAATAGCGAACCGTCGTTGTTTTGATGAATCCTTGAGTCAGGAATGGCGGCGATTGCGGCGCGAGGAAACTTATTTAGCATTGATCCTCTGCGATATAGATTACTTCAAGTACTACAACGATCGCTACGGGCATCAAGCAGGGGATATGTGCTTGAAACAGGTAGCACAAGCTCTTGCTAACAACAGCAGACGCCCTGCGGATTTAGTGGCTCGCTATGGAGGGGAAGAGTTTGTCATACTTTTACCCAACACCGATTTGAATGGAGCAGCTCACGTAGCACAAAAAATGCAAACAGAAATAGCGGCTCTAGCCATTCCTCATGAATCTTCCCTTGTAAGTGAATTTGTCACCATAAGCATGGGCATTGCCTGTGTTGTTCCTACAATAGAAAACTCACCGGAGAACTTGGTTGCAGCAGCAGATGAAGCTCTTTACATTGCAAAGGCAAAGGGGCGCAACACTTATGGCATCAGTTATTCTAGATGAATTCTTCAACTAGCTAGACTAAAAGCAATGAGCAACCAACTCCCAACCTCTCATATTCAACATTCTAAACTCCGCGTAAGTCATCTTTCCCTAAGTTGGGTGCTCGTTGTTCCATTCGTGTTACAGATGATTGCTGCAACAGCGCTAGTTGGTTACCTATCCTTTAAAAATGGGCAACAGGCAGTTAATGAGATGGCAAATCAGTTGATGACAGAGGTGGGAGATCGCGTCAACTTATACCTCAACAACTATTTCGCTACCCCACCACAAATCAACCGTATAAATGCTAATGCCGTTCGTTTGGGGTACCTAGATTTTCAGAACCGCCGGGAGTTGGAACGTTATCTTTTTAACCAACTCATGCAATTTGAAACTGTCAGCCATGTAATGGTGGGTACAGTACAAGGTCATTTCATTCTTGCCAATCGTAACCCCCAACTGAGCCTATTGAGTTCCGACCCCACGAACCCTGGCTTGGTATATTATGATGCTGTAGACAGGAACAGAAAAAAACTCAATCGTATAAAAACAATTCGACAATTTCAGCTAAAAGAACGACCTTGGTACCGAGCAACTGTTGAAGCGGGGAAACCCGTTTGGAGTCCTATTTTTGTGCTTGCCGATAATTCGGATATGTCCCTCAATGCTAATTATCCCATTTACGAGCCAAAAACAAAGAAACTGCTTGGTGTATTCTCTAGTGCCTGCGATCTGTCCTTTTTTCGCAAATTTTTAGCTAGTATAAAGGTTGGTCAAACAGGAAAAATTTTTATTGTTGAACGCAACGGGCTTTTGGTAGGAAGTTCAAGCGATCGACAGCCGATTCCCTTTCAACAGGAAAATGGCAGTGGCAAGTTAAAGAGAATCAAAGCAATTGATAGTCATGACGCTTTGATTCAAGCAACAAGTCAATATTTACAAGCAAAGTTTGGGAGTTTCAAAGGTTTTCAAAAAAGTCAGCAACTGAGCTTTTGGGCTAACAACCATCGCCAGTTTCTGCAAGTTATTCCTTATCAGGATAAACTTGGTTTGGATTGGGTAATTGTTATTGTAGTGCCAGAGTCAGATTTCATGGCACAAATCAACGAGCATACACATACTACTATATTGTTATGTGTAGCAGCCGCTTTTTCTGCCACAGCAATTGGCGTTTTTACATCTAACTGGATAACCCGTCCTTTAAAAAATTTAAATGCAGCAGCCAAGAAAATATCTCATGGAGATTTTAACGATCCAGTGACTATATATAGAGAAGATGAAGTAGGAGAACTGGCAGATTCATTTAGAGATATGGCAGATCGACTGCAAATCTCATTACTAGCATTGCAACAGACAAATGCCGAATTAGAAAAGCGAGTTTGCGAACGAACATCTGAATTGCAGCTGGGCGAAGAACGATTAAAACTGGCACTCGAAGGAGCGGGCGATGGATTATGGGACTGGAATTTGAGCACGGGTGAAGTTTACTTCAGTCCTAAGTACTTTGAAATGCTTGGCTATGATGCCAACGAATTCCCTCAAGATGTAAGTACATGGGAAAAACTGGTTCATCCTGAGGATCTAGTTTGGGTGAAAAAAATCTTGGAAGCGCACCTGAAAGATTTTTCAGTTCGCTATGGGTTTGACTATCGACTCCAAACCAAATCTGGAGAATGGAAATGGATTGCTGACTACGGCAAAGTTGTGGCTTGGGATGAAAATGGAAAACCCTTACGAATGACAGGAACGCATCGAGATATAAACGATCGCAAACAAACTGAGGTTGAACTGCAACAAGCAAAGGAAGCCGCAGAAGTCGCAAATAAAGCGAAAAGTATTTTCCTCGCAAACATGAGTCACGAACTCCGGACACCTTTAAATGTTATTTTAGGCTTTGCTCAAGTTATGAGCCATGACTCATCCCTCACACCAGAACAGCAAGAAAACTTACAAATTATGCATCGCAGTGGCGAGCACTTGCTGAGCATCATCAATGATATTCTTGACTTATCAAAAATCGAAGCGGAACGAGTTACGTTAGACGAAAGTAGTTTTGACCTCTACGCCTTATTATATTCTTTACAGGCTATGTTTCGTCAGCGTTCTGAAGCCAAAGGTTTGCAACTTTTCCTTCACCTTGCTTCAGATTTACCGCAATTTATTACAACTGATGGTAACAAACTCCGCCAAATCTTAACAAATTTACTAAGCAATGCTATCAAATTCACCACAAAAGGTAGCGTAATTCTGACAGCAAAAAGAGGAGCAAAGCAAGGGCAAAATCAGACAGATAAGGAGATCGCTACATCTCCACTTATCGAGACTCTTCTCTTCACTGTTCAAGATACCGGGATTGGGATTGCATCACACGAACTTGATACTATCTTTGATGCATTTACCCAAACACATTCTGGCAGATCCTCGCAAGAAGGAACAGGATTGGGATTGACAATTAGCCTTAAGTATGCATATCTACTAGGTGGTACCATCACAGTGAGCAGTACTTTCGGTCAAGGCAGTACTTTTAGTGTTCAAGTTCAAGTTCAGTTGGCAAAAGCATCAGAAGTACCACCAGCCCCAATTCAGCGTCGAGTCATCAGACTAGCGGATGGACAACCAGCTTATAGAATTTTAGTAGTAGATAACGAGCCTGAAAACCGTCACCTGCTTTTCAAGCTGCTGACTCAAAAGGGGTTTGAGGTGGAAACAGCCAAAGATGGAGAAGAAGGTATTCAACTTTGGCAAGAGTGGCATCCCCATTTAATTTGGATGGACATTCGGATGCCAGGAATGGACGGGTATCAAACAACACAGTATATTCGTTCTACTGCAGAAGGTCAATCGGTTATCGTCATTGCTCTATCAGCTCAAGCTTCAACGAGCGATCGCACCCTTGCCATCCAAGCCGGATGTAATGACTTCATCTGCAAACCCTTCCAAGAAAGCGAGCTGTTTGCCAAGATAGAAGAATATTTGGAAGTAAAGTACATATATGCCAATGATGAAGTGTTATCTTCAGTTGCCCGCAGACAAGAAAAACTATCTACCTGTGCTTCATTAACAAATGAGAATCTATCAGTCATGCCTCAAACGTGGATTGCTGATTTACATCGTGCAGCACTCTTGTGTTACGATGATGATATACTCAATCTTATCGAACAAATTCCAAAAAATTACACATCTCTGATAACTGACCTGCACGAACTAACTCATAACTATCAATTCGCACAAATCTTACAACTTATTGAGAAATTAGGTTCGTAGTAGCGCTTCAGCGCATGCAATTCACGCACACCTTACAACTTATTAAGAAATTAGGTTCGTAGTAACGATACAAGCGCTAAAGCGCAACTACAAACCAGGTGTTTTGCTATGGTGACTGGCGATAACTGCGTGGAGTTTTCCCCGTCCATCGCTTAAATGCTCGGTTAAAAGCACTAGGTTCAGAAAATCCTAACAAAAACGCTACATCATAAATGGGAGTATCTGGGTTCTTTAAATGTCGCAAAGCCAACTCTTTGCGCGTTTCGTCAAGAATTTGTTGGTAAGATTTTCCTTCAGCTTGCAATTCTCGCTGCAATTGGCGAACACTGATTGCCAGAGATTGAGCGATCGCTTTAATTGATGGTAGTTCCCCTTTAAGTTGTTGCGCGATCGCTTGTACCACTTGTCGAGTATAGGTATCCTCTCGAACTATTGTATTGAGCATTGCTTCTGCGTGTTGCTCGAAGACTGACAAAAGGTTCAAGTTAGCTGATAAAATAGGCCAATTCAAGCAATTGGCATCAAAGATGAGACGATTTGTAGGCATTGAAAATTGTATGTTTGTCTGAAAGATGCGATCGTGTTCGGAAGTATTAACAGGGCGTGGATACCCAAACCAAACAGCGTGAAGACGAAGCTGTTTTCCTGTCAAAACTCTTGTTGCTGTCAGTAAAGATGAAAAAGTACTTTCAATGGCTTGTCGAGGTTCTGCTAACAAGTAGTTTTTTAAGTCGTCCGCAATATCACAGTCACAAAACACCAAACCATCAGATACATTAAAGCGAATGTACACACCTTGGCTAAACAAATGGGTATATCGCGACAGCTTTTCCAAGACTTGCTCGAGTGTTTGACAATTCACCAGTACATAGCCAACAATGCCAAACGCTGCCAGATTGAAAACTTCACCCAGGTGTAAGCCAAGATTTTCATCCCCTGTACGCTGAATCGCTTCCCGCCACACGGCACTGTGAAGTGTACCTGGAATTCGCTCGTCAGGTTGGCTTAGCAGGGTAGTTTCAATCCCCGCCGCCGCACACAAGCTATCTGCATCAACTCCATATTTTACAACTGTATATTGCACAATGCTGCGGGTCAGGTAAACAGAGAACGTAGCTTCTTTCATCTCGTCACGATCGGTTAACTTCTTGGCGGGATATGTCAATTCACGACTAAGCAGAACCCATATTCTTGAACTATAGCCAAGCAGCAATGCATCTGGTAACACAAAGCTTCAAACAAAATTTTAACCCAAAGGAGTTTTTGCTATGAAGGAATTGACAAATATTCAAACCCAAACTGCCCACTTAGTCGCAACTCAGCAACCAGAAACCATTGTTAATCCAGTGACTGGCGATCGCATGACGGTTTTGCACTCAAACCCCACAGGTGAAGGAGAGTACTTTAAAGTGCGCTTCGATCTACCCCCCGGTGCTAAAGGTAGCCCGTTACACTACCATACCAAGATGGGTGAAACCTTTACCGTGTTGCAAGGATGTTTGGAGATGGAGGTTGGAGGGAGAGGCAAACGCCTCACACTACAAGCGGGAGAAAGCGTGTATGTTCCCCCTGGCATGCAACACAGTTTCCGCAATGCTTCAGAGCAATGGGTTACATATACAAGTGAAAATACACCTGCAGGACAGTTTGAGCAATTTATCAGAGGATTGTTTGGTTTAGCAATTGACGGTAAGACCAATCGTGAGGGAATGCCTACCAATCCCTTGCACCTCGCTTTATTATTAAGGAAAGCCGACACCGTCCTTGTCGGTCCGTCGCACCTCGTGCAAAAGTTACTCATAGACACCCTGATTCAGGTGGCTGGTTGGTTGGGTAGCGAACAAGCGATCGCTAGATACTGGAACAAGAGCAGCGATCGCTGACCGGGCATTCAGTAAAATTATTTAATTTCTGGTCACATCCTATACAGGAATCCTAAATGATTTATGAAAGATTTTAAGTAGTAGGGCTAAAGCCCACCATATGATACTGCTGGTGGGCTTTAACCCAACCTACATATATTTCAAAAATCAAATAGAAATCCTATATTGCTTACACTATTACTTCTTCCTGAAGTAAAATCAACGGATTCATCATTCAAATTCGTGACTTTCAAGTAGGAGATAAATCCCTTTGGCAACTGGTAACTATTAATAAAAATATCTTTTAGGTTGCCTAACTTTAAGTAATTTTTACAATTTTTTAAAACCATGACAATCGGCTTACCAACTTGTGTTATCCTTAATTCACAGGATTTATATTCGGTTTTGCAGTTTGTCTCATGGTACTTACAAGTGTAATCTCCGAATCTAACTCTCATCGCCAATTGATTCAGGAGATGTTTTATGTCAATTTACGTCGGTAATTTATCCTACGAAGTTCAGGAGAACGATATCAGACACGTTTTTTCAGAATATGGAACCGTAAAAAGAGTCCAACTACCCGTAGATCGGGAAACAGGTCGAGTTAGAGGCTTTGCCTTTGTAGATATGGGAACGGATGCAGAAGAAACTACAGCAATTGAATCGCTTGATGGGGCTGAATGGATGGGTCGGAATTTAAAAGTTAACAAAGCTAAGCCACGTGAAGACAGAGGTTCTTCATACGGTGGTGGCGGCGGTAGACGTGGAAACAACAGTGGTGGTTACTCCAGACGCTACTAAAGCTTGAAAGCAAAAATTATTAAATAACTGTAAAGTCGTTGGCAGGCACAAAGCCTGCCTTTTTTGATAGAATTTTCACGGAGTCAGGTCATCGGTCATTGGTCATTGGTCATTGGTTACAGTAGCAAAGTGTCTTTGAAAGAGGATAGCTCCCATATTGGTTAGCAAACAAGAGAGTGCTAGCAATAACAAAATATAGGTAGGAGCCATGACTATGCCAACTGCAAACCAGGTATATACGTGCAATACCATAATTAAAGCAAGAAGACTGGCAACTCCTGCGGCTCGCCATATTTGATGTGCTGGGCGATCGAATAAAGTTAGAGCCATCGTAACGATTGTAGCAACCAAGTTAGCTGGTACTAGAAAGGCACAAAGACTGACACAATTGGCACGGGAAAACTCAGCTAAGCTGTTTAAATCAAGCATCAATGTTCTGGGATAATGTTAAGCTAGTGCAAAAAGGCAGCTATGCTGAGTATATAAGGCAACAGAGCTTTATTTTCCAAGCTCCGGAAGGCTTTTTCAACTGCATAGTTGTTTTTGATTGTTTGCACTAGACATAGAATGTTTAACATATTTATAGAATAAAGAAGTGTACACTAGCGTACTGAGTTAACAAAATAACTATTAACTTAACATAAGTTAAATATATAAAATATTTTTACTATTTAGTCTTAAAAAGCAATCTACTCATATCCCCTGTGGTATCGTGTCAAACCTTACCTACGCTATTATCGGATCTGGTGCATTGAAAACAACGCAAAATAATTTGTAATTTTATGCATCGGGTTTTTTGATAGGTATGTGCGAATACTTATAGCGGTACGCCTTCCTCAAGTATGATGACCGAGCAAATTATCACAACTCCTGTGACAGATGCTTTAGATGAATTTAATTCCTTATATTTTTAGTGCATTTGTAGAAATTTAGAAAATGCGATAAGCCTGCTGCCTGCGGGAGTACAACCTTATCGCCAAATCGCACTTTTATCAAACTAAGTTATTGGGGACTCTAGGCTATGCGGTGGGAATTTGGTCGTAGAAGCACCAACGTTGAAGATAGGCGTGGAAGTCGGATTTCCGCACCAGTTGTCGGGGGTGGTATCGGGGCAATTGTTTTGTCATTAATTGTGGCTTTGCTGGGTGGCGATCCCAGTGTCATTTGGGAGCAAACACAAGCACCAAGCCGCCCTAACTCAGAGTCTCCTCAAACAGAACGTTCTGCAACAGGCGACGATCGCTTAGCTGACTTCGTTTCAGTTGTCCTAGCAGATACGGAGGATACCTGGAATAGCCTGTTTCGGCAAATGGGACGAACTTATGTAGAGCCAAAGTTAGTTCTTTACTCAGATGCAGTCAGATCTGCTTGTGGCTATGCGCGATCGGCAGTCGGTCCTTTTTATTGCCCTGCTGACCAAAGACTTTATATTGATTTAAGCTTTTATAGAGATTTAAAGAATCGATACCAAGCTCCTGGAGATTTTGCCCAAGCATATGTGATTGCTCACGAGGTTGGACACCACGTTCAGACTCTTATGGGTATTTCTGACAAAGTTCGTGCAGCACAGAGTCAAGTTCCTCAAGAAGAGGCAAATCAACTTTCCGTTCGCCAGGAGTTACAAGCAGACTGTTTTGCTGGTATCTGGGCGCATCATGCCCAGCGATCGCGGCAGGTTTTAGAAACAGGTGACATTGAAGAAGCACTCAATGCAGCCAGCAGTCTTGGAGACGATCGCTTGCAAAGCCAAGCCAGAGGATATGTCACCCCAGATTCCTTTACACACGGCAGTTCAGCCCAGAGAGCGCGTTGGTTTAAGCGGGGTGTTCAGACAGGAGATCCCGCACAATGCAATACTTTTGCAGTGGCGAATCTCTAGAAGATAACTCATAAGTAATTGACGTTACCAAAAGCATGAGTTGCGTTACCATATTTCAGTATCCACCAAGCGGTGTTTTGTCTACTAAAAATCCATAGGAAAATGCAACTCCAAGATTACAATCCCAGTGGCGTAGGTCAAATAAATGGTAACCTCCTTGGGTTACCATTTGATTGCGAGTCGGCAAAACTAATAGTCTTTGGCGTGCCGTGGGAAGTGACCGTTTCCTATGGTGCAGGTACTGCTAACGGACCACAGCGCGTTCTTGATGCCTCAACCCAATTGGATTTGTTCGATATCGATAACCCTGATGGATGGAAACAGGGAATATTTATGGTGGGAATTCCCCAAGATATCTTGGAGAAGAACGCGTATTATCGCGATCGCGCAGCAGAAATTATTCAGCGTCTAGAACAAGGTAAATCTCTGACAGATACACCAGATTTAACACCAGTTCTTACAGAAATTAATCAAGCTTGCCAACAAGTCAATCAATGGTTGTTTGAAAAGAGCCAGGAAGCAATAGAAAATGGCAAACGGGTAGCCGTCATTGGCGGAGATCACAGTGTACCATTAGGATATTATCAAGCATTAGCAAATTCTTATCCAAACTTTGGCATTTTACACATTGATGCCCATGCAGATTTACGCGATGCTTATGAAGGATTTGAGTTTTCTCATGCATCCATCATGTTTAACGCTATGAAACTGCCGCAAATTGCCAAGTTAGTGCAGGTAGCATTGCGCGATATCAGCCATGATGAGGTGCAAACTATTGACCAATCGAACGGTCGGATTGTTGCCTATTATGACTCAATTATCAAACAAAAACTCTACTCTGGAACGACTTGGATTGAAATATGCCGAGAAATCATCAGTCATTTGCCCGAACAAGTATACATTAGCTTTGATGTTGATGGTCTCGATCCAAAACTCTGTTCGAGTACGGGAACTCCTGTTCCTGGAGGGCTAGAATTAGAGCAAGCTTTTTTTCTGTTCCGTGAATTAGTTCATAGCGGTAGAAAAATTATTGGCTTCGATCTCTGCGAAGTTGGTGATGCTGAGTGGGATGGTAATGTTGGTGCGCGTATAGTTTACAAGCTCTCAAATCTCATGGATTTATCACAAAAAAGTCATGTTTTCTAACTAACTGTTTTGCACTTTTACTTTGAACATCAAATCATTAAAGTCTCTATCTCCCCCACCGGCTGTATCCTCAAATCCTAATTGATTTTTACCAAGTAACTTGACGTGATTGATATTGTCTGGGTTCCCCACTCCATAACCAAAGAATGCTTGAGGTGTTTGGTTGCTGGTTGGATTACCAGATATGTTGCTAAGGTACTCTTGTGCAGTACCACTTGCAATCAGGTAGGGGGCATATAATGCTCCACCCTCAAGTTGAGTCATAAGTTGACCTGTATTCCGATTGAGTTCTACCTCCAATACCCGTTGTTCAAGTGCTACTTGAGCGTAACCTTTTTCACCCGGAGGAATTAATTTGCCTGTTAAAGAGTCAAAAACTGCTCCATCGATATTGGCAATTTTGTAGAATCCTACAGTATTGTTGTAGACTGCATGGCTCTTAACGTCATAGAAATTGACAAAGACTTTGTTATCAACTTGACCATCTTTATTCAGATCGGTCTTACGCAAGTCAAGCAGTGGTGCTTGAGAGTCGTTTGAAGGATTTAATACAGCCGCAATTTCTGGCTCGCCGATAGCGGTTTTATCCGTGACATGGCTTCCGGAAATGTTACGCGGAGTATCGAGCGCTGACTTAAGACTCTGACTAACACTTTTGCCACTGCTTAATAATAAAGAAGCAATATTAGTGCTTGAGTCTTTAGGTTTTGATGAAAACTCCATATTATCAAAGCGATCGGGCTGGTTGTAAGAACTGAGATTGCCTGGAGAAGACTGTTGGTGAAGAGTTGAAGTATAACTAGAGGGTATGCCACCTGCACTAATATTTTCAGGACTAGATATAGAGCTGCTTACTTGGGGAACGCTTGGTGGTGTGGGATTGGGTTCGTTTGTTGGGGGCAAACCCACATCAGAACCACCAGTGTTGCCTTGGCGATCGCTTGGTGGTGTGAGGTTCGGTTCGTTTGTTGGGGGCAAACTCACATCAGAACCGCCAGTGTTGCCTTGGCTATCGCTTGGTGGTGTGGGATTGGGTTCGTTTGTCGGGGGTAAACTTACATCGAGACTGCCATCTTCAAAGAAAATAACAGAGTTTGCAGGCAGAAAAATTGTACTATTATTGACCGTATCCCAAGCTGTCAATTCTTGACTATAACCAGCGTCAGAAATAATATGTTTGCTGACATTGGATTGTGTTGAGTTCCAATTATTGAATGTGACAGCAACTTCTTGAGCGCTATTTGAGGAATTAATTAATACATAAGCTTTATGAGAACCTGGACGATCTACTGCAAAAGTTGTGATGTTACTATTATTGCTGCTTGTAGAGATACGATTTCCAACTAAATATTCATTAAATAAGTGTAGGAGTTGACCACCGGGACGTAGCGTATCATTATAACTTGTTTTCCCGTAACTACCGTCTTTTTCATTCCAAGAGAGCGATGCTGCTGCACCGTTGTCTATAGCTTCTATTATTGATAGTGCATCAAAAACTGCGCCTTTATTATTAGTCATACGTGGGTCATGAGTTTCCCAAGTCCAACTAATGTTATATTCGCCTAACATGGCAGGAATCTCTCGATCTGGGCTGAGCTTTTTGAGTGTATCAACAATACTTTTTGTGTATTTTCCAATAGAATTAGTAGCATTAAAGACTTGCTCGTCTGAAGTCGAAGCGCTACCTGTAGGGTAATAGTGATAGGTAAAGAAGTCCAGATTGTGCAGTGTTCCTTTAATGAATGGTTCATAGAAAGGAGTTAAGTCGGGACGAGCAACACTAGGTCCACCTACTTTAATGCTCGGATCTACCGCCTTCATGGCTTCAGCAACTTTGTTATAAATAGTTATTAATTCGTCTAAGCGATTTGGTTGATTCGGGTCAATAAGCTTACCCCAACCGCTTTTGGTGTGGAAAATGCTAAAGTACTCAATGTCTTTTTCGTTAGTGATTTCCCAATATTGAACGCCGAACTTATTATCCTTATTAACAATCTTGACTAAATCCGCACATAAGTTCGCATATTCGTCAAAGCGATCGCTATCTAGATAACCATCGTTGTTGGCATCCATCCAACTTGGCCATGAAGGAATATTGAACATACGTTGGGGTTGATCTGTACCAAACATATCAATGGAAGCTTGAATAGTATTGATTACCTTTTGAGCATCCCATGTTTTATTTTCAGTATCAATTAAGCCATGATCCTTGCTAGAATCCTTCATATAATCCATATTATGAAAGCGGATTATTCCCGGACTCATGTGGTTCATGTTGCTGCGATATTTTGAATTACCTGCATCTGCAACAGCCCTATAAACATTTATTCCAAAATGTTCATTTTTTGTCTGTCCTTCAACAGCATTCCAATCAACCGTTACATTTAAAGAAGTAGTAGCCATGAATCATTTTTGGTTAAGGATAACGTCATGGCAGAGCACCTAAAATGACTCCCAAGGATATAGATTAAATAACTATAAAAATGTTTAAAATATAGTTGTTTTCAATTAGGATGTAATACATCAAAATAATTAAGGAACCGCAGATGAACGCGGATGCACGCAGATAAATCTGTACTTTATTCAAGTGAGAACCTCTATCAACAGTGCTTAACTTTTGATATTTACCTTTACATCAACAGAAAACGTTTTTCCTGAAACAAATCTTCTAAGGGATAAATGCACTAAACTTAACATACGCGTATCTAGGCTAACACAACCATACTGATAAAGTTAAACCGTAAAATTACTTAATTTTATATAATCTTAGTGTTAATTTTTTTAGTATTTAACCAGTTAATTGTAGTAAAATCAGGCACTAGGGGTATTATCGGCTTAAAGCACTGGTACATTATTCAACATAGAGGTCAAAAACTTGGATTCTTTTGCAAAAACTCATTTTTCGTTAATGTAGAGACGGGATATGACGCGTTTGAACAAAAAAATGGATTTTGTGTCCTCAATTTTGATTAATGTACTAATGCTTTGGGCTTAACACTAGATGTCACCTGGTTAATCCAACCAACGTATTCTGTTTGTACATTTTCAAATCTAGCTGCGCTCATCCAATCATCAATACTCTCAGCAGCATAGAATAAGGTGGGGCAGATTAAAAAGTATGCCTTTGCCCAGTGCTCTATGTTATGAATGATAAACTGTGCTGACTTGCTGTTCATGGATGAATGTCGAGGACACGCAGCCGCTACTAGTTATGGAAAATGGGTAAGGTTTGAGGATCCCCTCTCGCCCCTCAAACCTTACCCACTCGCTAAACACCAGTGATGAAATTCACAACAAAAAGTTTTCAGCAATCACAGCATTTTTGAAGCTGACTTCAACCTGAAATTGTTTGCCAAGAGCTTCACTAAATTCTAACTGAATGATATAGTCTGCTTCCCTTGCAGTAACTTCCTGACTTTCTGACTCACAGGTATTCGGATTCAGAGTGATTTTCAACTTCAAACCAGATGGTAGATATTCCTCATTGCGATGTTCCTCACAACAAGGAGCAACTTGTACAAGCACATCAACTTCATTATTTTCCAACCTTTTCAAATTGACAATTAAAGCTACTGATTGACCATTTAGTAATAATCCAAAATCTAATTTTTTAGCTCCAGAAGAATGATAATATACTGAATGGCTTCTTGCATATCCCCAAGCATAGTTACTATCAAGTGTCTTCCAAAGGTTTTTGCTAGATTGCCAACCTCCTTCAAAAACTTCACGTCCCCAATTGGTTAGGTTGACTAATGCTTTATTAGCAATGCTCGTATCCGGAGTAAGATTTTGTATCTCTGTATTATTGACTTCAACTATTGATGGTAAAGAAATAGCTGTTGAAGACAAGAAACGCAAGTATAACAAGAGATTGTTTACTTCAGGATCGTACCAGGAGAGTGGTAGCTCATAAGAATTGTCAGAAGTTGCTTCTAAATTAATTGATTGGCAATATTCAATGAGTTGATCGTAACGCAAAAAACCATGAATACTTAATTGTTCTGCCTCTTCCAAGACTTCAAGCAATACATAAAAATGAGCAGCCCTTTTTGGTACAGTTACATAATCATCAATCAAGTTATCTACAGTAATTAAGCAGAGATGAAAATCACCAAGACTAAGATAACAAACCCCAGCGAGCGCATTGATACTATTGGGCTGAAATATCGAACAATTATCTCGATTAATTTTGATATCCGGAACTCGTTCTCTCAGCCATTTTTCAAAACCAAGTAGCGCTAGTGTATTTAAATAAATTTTCCACTGGTGTGCTTCATCTAAATTTTGGTCGCTATTTTCTTTGGCTGACTCAAAATGTTCTGTTTCCAAGTAAATAACTTCTGGTGACAATTTCCGTCTCCTATATTCTGAACAAACAGAAACGTTAATCATATCTTAACTCCTCAAGTAGTAGTAGACTCTGATAAAAAAAAGTGGATATTTTCTGATAAAAAATTTAATCATGCTACGTGATTGAGTGAATGATTGAGGTAGCGGCGTATCATTTGAGCAAATAAACTGTTTCTTATCTGTTTTTTTCCGCTTAAGACTTCTGCATATGCATCGTTGAATGTTTTCTTCAAGACATAATCTCGAATTGATTCAGCAACATTTGTTAGAAGAGCGGGATCGCTATTAATTGTGGTTGGCAGTAGTGGTGTAGTTTTTTTGAGAATTGTGTCAAGGAATTTTTCCTCTGTTCGATATTGAACCTTCCTGAGAAGGTCTTCTAAGACAAAAATGCGTCTGACTTTAGACCAAGGTATCTCCCATAGTTTAGCAATATCTCCTAATGTTTTATTCTCTTGGTAGTAAAGTTGTAAACCTTCATGGAATCGTTGAGCAAAACTTTTATATCCTTTACTTTTTGCTAAGTATTCAATATGCCGTGCAATAACTTCCGCTATGACTTCAGATAAAATCTGTTCAAACAAAGCATTACAATTCTCGTGTAATTGGTCTATTTCAATCTCCTCTAGGTCGGGATCGTGATAGTCTAATTCTAGATTGGGAACATAATGATTAGTTGAGTTATCATATACCTCTAAAGGTATGGTTTTAGGGCTACCTATCCTCCTGGAAAGCGTATCTTGTCGTAAGATTTCTGCAATTCTTTTGAAATGACACATGAGTTCTCTTGAAGAACTAACGGTAATATTTCGTTGCTGCAATAAATCGCGCATTTCTTGCAACTGCCTTGGTGTTGGTTCAGAACAACGTCCTTTTTTGTCTGAGTTACGTCTGTCTCGACGATAGACTGCATAAAAAACTTCGACAATTTCACGATCTCCTTTTTGAAGACGGGGTTCTAGGGAACGAGGAATATGTCTACATAGTAGCGCCCAATCACTGGGAGTTCGTACTCCGAATTCCCATAAAAATGACTTTAAATGTTGATTTTGTTGCGTTAGCCTCCAAATCCAATTATCTAAGCTTTCACTAGAATTTAAGTTTGGATTAAATCTTCGCAAAATTTCAACGCTAAAATATTCTCCTCCTTTAGCTATTGGTCGAGTTGTGTCATCTTGATTCAAGATAAGTTGATTTTGACCTTCATTATCCAAAATCACTAGTTCTCTACCATCGTCATTTAAAACGAACGGAAGCAGATCGATATAGCTGAAAGGCTTTTCAACTTCAGATTGACCGGTGTGAGGAATTTTTTTACAAGTCATGAGAATTTTCTGAGATACATAGCATCTCAAACAAAGCCCAGCAAGAGCGCGATCGCGTATATCGGAAGCTGAGTAAAACAGCTTCCACACAATCGCTTGAATGTGTCTGCTTTCTTCTGACGATAATGTAGGTTGGTTGGCTAATTTAGAAAAATGTATCCTAAAAAACTCCTGTGCAGGAAGAATTGGTTTGGCCTTGTAGCCTCCTTTTAGCTTATTATTGCGTACTATAGGAGAATCAATTATCTGCATTGTCCAGTATCTTGACGGAACCATCATAGTTTTTAAAGTTACCTTGCTTCTCATCAAATGTGACATCAACAGCGAAGCTATTTACCAGAGATCGTTTTTATCAATGTTCTGGAGAGCTACATAATATATATATGTTTCGGTTTTTTGAACTTATACAGATGCTATAGCAATCCTATTTGAGATCCAAACAAGGGAGACAAGGAAGACAAGGGAGACAAGGAGGACAAGCAAGAGGTGTTTGTAAATCATTTAGGACTGCTATACTAACAGTTGTATTGTAAAAACAGTTGTCAAGTCATTGGTTGTGTTTAGGACTTACGCACTGTACAAATGAACCATTATATGAGTCAAGGAAGAAAGGTCGTTTCAGACTTGTAGGGGCGCAAGGCCTTGCGCCCCTGTAGTAGGTGATGATGGTTCTCAGGTGTTAAAAAATCAAACGTTGAAGCGCTAAAAATGCTCACACATATCTGATGTTTTTTGTCAATACGTAAGTCCTAGTGTTGTAAAAACAGATGAGCGCAGGTAGTAAAAAT
Source organism: Scytonema sp. UIC 10036 (assembly GCF_009725235.1). Next base: position 70,009 of record NZ_WJFC01000008.1, on the reverse strand, counting down.
ATACTAAAAATTATGTCTCCCTCGCAGGACGTAATGCTTCCCTAAAGTTTTGTTGCAATTCTTCTTTAAAACCGCATAAGTTGCATTTGCTTGAACCTACTTAAAGAAAATGGTGATGGGGTTGGTGAACTAGCCTAGGGTAGTGGTTTATGGAAATATGGGTAAACTTGGAGTTTGGTGACGGGAACTTTGAGCACGGGTTTAGTAACATCAATCTTAAGGTGACGGTGCCAACCGCACAGCATAACATTACACAACTAGAAGTGCAATTACCTCCAGATGCGGAAATTCCAGGTTTTTATGAACGTTGGAAAAAACAATACTACTTGTTACTGAACCACTCCAGAGGTCGTTTTAAAGATAACCAAGTTACGAATCTATCCAAAACAGATTGTTATGATTCATCTGTGTATTTACGCAATCAACTTCATCAGTGGCTTCGCTCTATTCAGTTAAAATTAGAACAAGTACTGCCACAAGACCCCCAACCAGAAATTCGTTTGGTTATCCATACTGAGAAAATTGCATCTCTAGCAACCAAGGACATCTTACATCGACTACCCTGGCAGGAATGGAATTTTTTTGCTCAAAAGTTCTCTTATGAGGCGGCTGTTTGTTTTCAATCTTCTGTTGCAAGTACTATCGCATCTAAAGAATCATTGACTGCTGGTAAAATTAGAAGAGCTAGGATTCTTAGTATTTTTGGAGATAGTACCAACATTGATACCAGTGCAGATCGAGAATTGCTTGAAAAATTGAAGAAACGAGCCGCAGAATTAATAGTTCTTACAGAACCAAATCGTTCAGACTTTAAAGCCCTCTGGGAAGAACCCTGCGACATTTTATTTTTTGCTGGTCACAGCGAAACTAAAAATGATGGTCAAATAGGTGTCATAAATATTAATCGTAATGATAGTTTAAGTTTGGGAGAAATCAAAAACACACTAAAAACAGCAATTAATAAAGGTTTAAAATTAGCTATTTTCAATTCTTGTGATGGTCTGGGTTTAGCAAGACAATTGGCAAGCTTAAATCTGCCCTACATTATTGTCTGGCGTGAAGAAGTACCAGATAAATTGGCACAAAAGTTTCTCCAATATTTTTTAAATTCTTTTTCCCAAGGTGAATCTTTATTTAATTCAGTTCGACAAGCAAGAGATAAGTTGCAAGAACTTGCAGACGACCAAGATATTGCAAAACAGTTACCAGGAGTTAGTTGGTTGCCAATTATCTGTCAAAATACCACTCTCGCTCCACCAAGTTGGGAAGATTTGGGAGGACTGTCTGGGGAACTTCCTGATGGTCCTTATCAAGGTTTATCTGCGTTTCGTCAGGAAAATGCAGATTTCTTTTTTGGTAGGGAGAAGTTTATTGCTTCTTTAGTGGAAGCAGTCAACAGCAACCCGCTTGTACCTGTCATTGGTGCTTCTGGGAGTGGGAAGTCGTCTTTGGTATTTGCAGGGTTGATTCCGCGTTTACAAGAGTCTCTTAATGTAGAGATAGTCAGTTTTCGTCCGGGGAAGAATCCTTTTGATGCTTTGGCTGCGGCGTTAAATCCTCTTTGTCAGTCGCTGGTACGACAGCAGCAAGAGGATGTAGGAGAAAATGCTCGCTTTTCAATAGAAATTAATTTAAAAGAACACTTAGAGTTAGATAATACAAGATTATACTATTATATTAATAATATTGCCAGATTTTTGGGATATCAGCGTTTAGTGTTGGTGGCTGACCAGTTTGAAGAACTTTACACTCTAGCAACAGAAGCAGAGCGTCAACCTTTTTTAGATGCGTTGTTGTATGTTGTAAAATTTGGGAGAAGGTTTACGTTGGTGCTAACGCTACGAGCGGATTTTCTCAGAAATTCACTCGATTATCAACCTTTTGGTGAGGCTTTGCAGCGATATGCACCATTATTATTGACCCCGATGAACTCTGAAGAATTACGAGATGCCATCAAAAAGCCTGCAGCCAAAATGAAGGTGGAATTAGAGTCGGGGTTAACTAGTAGATTAATTAATGACCTTGGGAATCAACTCGGTCGTTTACCAATGCTTGAATTTGCTCTGACACAGTTATGGTCTAAACAGAAGAATTGGTATCTGACACATGAGGCTTATGAAGAAATTGGTGGTTTAGAGAAAGCTTTGGCTAACTATGCAGATGATGTATTGAACCCGCTATCTGGGGCGGATAAAGAAAAAGCACAAAGGGTATTTATTCAGTTAGTGCGTCCGGGGGAAGGAACAGAGGATACTAAGCGTGTAGCTACTCGCCACGAGGTGGGACAAGAAAATTGGGATTTAGTCAAACGCTTGGCGGATGCACGTTTAGTGGTGACTGGGTGGGATGAAATTGAGAAAATAGAAACAGTAGAAATTGTCCATGAAGCATTGATTCGGGAATGGGGAACTTTGCGGGAGTGGATCGAATCCAATCGTGAGTTTCGCATTTGGCAAGAAAGATTAAAACCAGACGTGCAAGAATGGCTAGAGCTGAATAAGAACCGTCAAGCAGAAGCATTATTGCAAGGAACTCGTCTGGCTGTAGCACAAGAATGGTACGAGCAACGCAGAGAACAACTCACACAATCCGAGCAAAACTTTATTACCGCTAGCATTACACGTCAACAACAGGTACTAAGCCAAAACAGACGCAGACAGCAAGTTATTATGTCAGGTCTCACTGGTGGTTTGGTAGTCACCTTAATACTTGCTCTTCTAGCATGGTGGCAATGGCAGAATGCACGGTTGAATGAAATCAAAGCGACTAGTGTATCGAGCCAAGCACTTTTGATATCATCTCAGGATTTTGATGCGCTGATAGAAAGTTTGAAGGCATTGAAAAAACTGAATAAAACTCCTTTATTTTCGGCATTTTATCAACCTCAGGAAAAAGCCGCCCTTCAACAGAAACTTAACATTTTATTACAAGAGGCACTTTACAAAGTAACAGAACGCAATCAATTGGAAAGACATACAGATGAAGTCACAGACGTAAGTTTCAGCCCGCTTGGTAATACGATCGCTACTGCCAGTAAAGACAAAACCGTTAAACTCTGGAGTTTAGATGGAAAAGAGATCGAAACCCTTTCAGGACATCAAGATTTAGTACAAAGCGTCAGATTTAGCCCAAAAGATCGGATAATTGCCACAGCCAGTTGGGACGGAACCGTCAAACTTTGGACAACTGAAGGTCAATTAATGACTACCCTCACTGGTCATAATACAAAAGTGAATAGTGTAAGTTTTAGTCCTGACGAAAAGACTATCGCTAGCGCTGATGCCAAGGGATATATCAAACTCTGGACAATTGATGGTCAATTAATCAAAACCTTTAAGGGACATGAAAAGTCTATCTTGAACCTGAGCTTCAGTCCTAATGGTCATACTCTTGCTACCGCCAGCCAAGATAACACAGTGAAACTCTGGAATCGCGATGGGAAAGAACTACAAAGTTTCACTGGCGATCGTGGACATAAAGATTGGGTTTGGAGCGTCAATTTCAGTCCTGATGGTGAAAAAATTGCTACTGCTAGTCGAGATGGAACTGTAAAACTCTGGAGCATTGAGGGACGGGAAATAAAAACCTTAGATGCTCATAAAGAAGCAACTAGCGTTAGTTTCAGTCCTGATGGTCAGAAAATTGTTACAGTCGGTAGTGACCAAACCATCAAAATTTGGAACAAATCAGGTTCCCATCTCCAAACTTTGAGGGGACATAAAGATTGTATCTGGAGCATCAGTTTCAGTCCTGACAGCAAAATCATAGCCACTGCTAGCAAGGATGGCACTGCCAAACTCTGGCAATTAAAAGGGAAGAAACATCAAATCCAACAGGTGCATAATGGTGCGATTTATAGCCTGAGTTTTAGCCCAGATGGCTCCGAATATGCCACTGCTAGTCAAGATAAAACTGCCAAACTTTGGCGGCGCGATGGTGAATTAATCAAAACTCTTAAATTGGATGATAGTAGCAATGATACATGGTTTACTCACATTAATTTTAGCCCTAATGGAAAAATAATTGCTACTGCGACTGCTGATGGGAATGTGATACTTTGGAATCATCTGGGAGAGAAAATTAAAGCTTTCAAGGCGCACAATCAAAAATGGATCTGGCAAGTGAGTTTTAGCCCGGATGGCAAGACTTTTGCTACTGCCGGTCATGACGGTCTTGTCAAACTCTGGAACTTAAATGGAGATCGACTCCAAACCCTAACAGTACATACAAAAGATGACGATGAAGATGGGGAAGGGGTGAATAGCGTCAGTTTTAGCCCTGATGGCAAAACTATTGCCACCGCAGGTTGGGACAAAACTGTCAAACTTTGGACAAGAGAAGGTAAACTCATCAAAATTCTGAACGAGCATCTTGATGGAGTTCATAGTGTTAGTTTCAGTCCGCTTGGTAATACGATCGCTACTGCCAGTGAGGATAGAACTGTTAAACTTTGGACAACTGAAGGTCAATTCATTAGGACTATCAAAGGGCATAATGCTGGAGTCTTCCGTGTCAGATTTAGCCCGGATGGCAAAACAATTGCTACTGCTAGTAAGGATAAGACTGTTAAACTCTGGAGTCTTGACGCTCGGGAACTGAAAACTTACTTCGGACACGATGATTCCGTCTGGAGCCTAAATTTTAGCCCAGATGCTACTCACCTTGCTTCAGGTGACAACACCGGAAAATTAATTCTATGGAATTTGGGCTTGGAGTCAAATCAGCTACTAGCTGATGGTTGTCATTGGGTAGGTGATTTTTTGAAAAACAATCCCAATGTCACTCAGAGCGATCGCCGTCTGTGTGATGGAATTGGGACTCCGTAGCTTGAAGTAACGCAGTGGCTCCCCTTAAAAAAAAGCTACGGTTTACACACAAGATGGATTTACCCCCCTTAGTCCCCCCTTGCAAAGGGGGGAAATTGAATTTCCGGTTCCCTCCCCTTTCCAAGGGGAGGGTTAGGGTGGGGTAAAACTCACGCTAAAATCTCCGTTTATTAAGTATTTCAGACTTCTGTATACACCGTAGCCTTAAAAAGGGGGACGAGTAGAAGTATTTCCCCCCTTTTTAAGGGAGGCTAAGGGGATCTAAATAAAATCTGATACTTTTTAAAAAACATCCTATGACAGAGTTTCACTATTTGATTTGATATCCAGCAAACTCATTGAGGTACTCAAAAATAGAAGTACCTCTTTCATCCCTATTATCCTTATCAAAAAGCAGCATTTCTGCAGTTGCTCTTGGACCACGCAGATGAGAAGCTGCTATAAGTCCAGAAGTGGTGATGGCTATTCCTCTAGTGCTTTTTCCAAGATATTGTTCCACAGACCGTCCATTCTGTTGAAGTTCAGCTTTGAGACGGCTCCACTGCAACGCAAAAGCCTGATTAATAGCTTTTTCTTGTACATTATTCTTATTATTCAAAAAATCTTCCTTATTCCTAATGTCATCTTTTCCTGTCCATCTTCCCCGCCAATAGTTCCTGTCGGCACCATTGCCATAGTAAACATCAGCTTGGTAGTATCCAAGGTCAATTAATAAAGCCTCTCCAAATTGATACTTACCGATAAAACCCCATTGGTTCTTAGTATTATCATAGGATGGATTTTGTTCTCCTGTTTCCCTTTGTGCAAGTTTATACTTAAACTGTGAGAAATTTCCTCGTTCCCCAGACTTTTGCTTGCTTTGTGCAACATAATAATCGTTATTTTTAAAGGCGCTGTAGGCGTAGCTAGATTTAAGTGATAAAAATGTTACACTTAAAGACGAACACACCACTAGTCCGATAGCAGAAAATTTGCTGATTGTTCGTGTAAGTGATGTTTTTTTAAGCAATTGAGTCATGAAACTTTGTTGCAAATCAGATTTGATGCTCATAGGAATGTTTTTTTGATGGTGTGATGTTCTTTTGAGCAGAAGGAGGAACCCAAGCTAATTGCTGGTTTTTCCTGCTTCTACTTTTAGATAGACGCAAATCCAATCGACTTATACACTTGTATAACCCCAATGGAAGTTTAGTCACATTTTGCATTAAACCTAAGCGATTAGAAGTTGCACGACGGTGGCACGCCCGCTTTGCAGCGGTGCGGGAGATCCCCGCACTATCGTGTCTCCTTAACGGAAGACAACAGCTTAATTAGCATCATGACAGATGGAATAACCATTGTTAGAAAAATCATTTGAAGGAGATTCTAAGCCATCTTGATTCTGTGCTTGCTGATTGGAGATAGCTTGTTTGTAAGGCTCTCGGAGATCAGAGGGAAGTTCATCAGGTGTCAACACCCGTTCTGTAACAACGGTTGTAGCAATCGCTTGTCGTTCACCCGGTGTTGAGCCGATTTTCTCCTTAGCGTTTTTGACTTGTGCGATCGCATTTCTAATGTCAGACTGCATTACTAGGCGCGCATTACCTTTTCTGGTAACTGCTTGAGAAGCAGCTAACTTCACTACATTCAAAATATCTCCCCCCGCCAGTCCAAGTGACTCTTGTGCCAGCCACTCTGAGGTAATATTATCAGCACGGGGAACTTCTTCTGGTAATAGATACTGCCACAGTTTTACCAGACAACATTCATCCGGCAGTTCAAATTCAATGTGAGCTAGAATTCGCCGCACAAAAGCACCATCGTAATTGCTGGCGAGGTTAGTCGCAAAAATTACCACTCCATCAAACTTATCCAACTCTAGCAGCATCACTGAACGACTCACATTGACTCCATGGTCAGCACTTTGGGTGACATTTGTCAAGCGTTTGCCAAGGATGGAATCTGCCTCATCAAAGAACAGAATAGCATTTGTTTCGCTAGCCTTTCTAAAGGCAGCAGTGATATTCTTTGGTGTTTCGCCGACATATTTAGACTCAATTTCAGCATAGTTCACTTTAATGATTTGTTTGTCGAGGTAGTGCGCGATCGCTTCTGCACAAAACGTTTTTCCTGTTCCGGGGGGACCATACATATTAATTGCTACTCGGCGACCTTGAGGGTCAATCTTTTTCAGATTCCATTCGTGATACAACACGTCATGATACAGAATGCGGTTGAGCGCAGTCTCAATTCGCTCACGAACAATTGTTGACAGAATTAGGTCATCAATCTTGCGCTTTGGGGCTTCAGGAATGAACATTTCCAATCGTGCCATCTCCGGCATTTCTAAATTAGAAGCATTGACAGTAGAATTCTCTTCAGTTACCTTATCTTTCGATATTGTTAATTCTGATTTTGCTGATTCTATCGTCCATCCTGTCGGCATATACTACCTCATTGAATTTGATTAATGATATTTCTGTAGGCATAATTTATGCGTTGCAGTTCTTTGCTGAAATCTGCATATTCGATTTGGTCAAGCTCATAGTTTTTAGATAGAAAGTCGGTCTATCTCACATTTTCATTAGGAAAGACCGACTCCCAAATCACTGCAATAACTCATTTACCTATGCTTGGTGGCGTCTAGCAAGATGCTCATCAAGAAGTAAGAGTTTAACTAACTGGCTAACACCATTTCCTGTTTGCGAATCTCGGTAACATCCTTTTGAAAAGATGACTGCTGTTGGCGCAAGAAAGTTTTGCGTACATCTTCAGGCAAATCATCCCAAGAAACTTCTTGCTCTGTCCTGATTTCTTTGACAGGGGGCTTGTTGTTGTAACCGGAGTTTTCTATCACCCAAGAAGTAACTTGTTGAACCCAAGTATTCGATGTCTGGCGGTTCAATTCTACAACCTGCTTTAGTAAGTACTGGCTTACCTTGTTCCAGGCTTCTTTAACGGTACGACGGACACTGGTAACAACATTATCAATGCGAGAGAAAGCCTTACGTACATAGGGAGCAATCGTCGGAAGATGGCGTTCAAACCAAGGAAATACGTTTTTCTCACCCCATTCGAGAATGCGATGCCAAAAAACTACAGTAGCTGTAGCAGCCAGTGCTAGACCAATTGCGCCTATGAGCAAACCTGTAATTGGGTCCATGATTTAAGCCTCTTGTGGATAAAGTTTAAAGGTAAGGGTGTCCGCACCAGAGAGAAGGCGTTTCTCGCGCACATCTGCAACAAGATAATCCCAAGGCACTTCTTCTTCTACTTTGACCACTGTCGGTTTGTCGTTCTTGAGCCATAATATTTCAACTAGGCGATTGTAAGAGCGAGTTGGTAGCGGCTCGTACAGCACCTTAACTGCGATCACGAGTTCTTTTGCAAACGTAGCTAACTGCTTGGCTTGATCGTCAAGCACGCCGTCTAGCAGTAACCGGGGGTCAGCTTCGTCGCAAAGAATGTGTGTCGTTCCCAAACAAACAGGAAGTGGTTTTTGAAAGTTGTCTCGAAGAAACTTAGCAATAATCAGATAGACCTTACGCTTTTCTCGCAAATCGATGTCTGTTTCACTGTCCAGAAACAGTTCGGGCAAACTTTCTGCCAACTGCTTGAATTTTTCGGGTGCTTGTGCAAACGTAGCTCGCATAAATTGCCAAGTATGCTTTAATACCCGTCCGTCAACTGGGTTCTCTATTTGATTTCTCATGTGTTTTTCCTCTTAGCTGTAGAAATAGTTTTCCATGGTTGAGTGAGTCACGAAGCTTAGTAAATTAAACAGGGCTTCACGCGAAAACTTAGATTTTTTGACTATTGGTAAACCCAAAAGCAGTATAGATGACCTTTAAACTGGAAATGCTTTGTTCTTGAGATACAACTTTTCCAAACTTCTGTTTGTTAGTCATTGGTTAAGTAATGGCGAGCGAAAAAAGTCAAAACAAGCAAGTAAAGTATATCAATATTATTGAGAAGGTAATAGCTTGTTTTTTTCCTTCTACTTGTAAATAGGTTCAAGTTCAATCGACCTATACACTTGCATGAGACAAATAAAAGTTGACTCCTTAGAAACTCATGTTAAATCCCTTATATATCAAGGCTTTTGGAAAATTGTGTTTCTTTCACATTTCATAGGGGCGATTGCTTCCGACATGCTTTGCGACACTCGTAAGAGGCTCATATCTGAACACAAGCAATGACCTCACCATGCCAGTTTGCTCAAAATAACGCGTTTCCTTTTAACAGTAATACCTGTTTTAGTACAGATATATTAATACATCGTGTAGAGCCATTTTCAGCAGCAGGTTGAAGAATTTCAAAAATCCCCTTAGAGGATGTTTGAAAAGTTGTTTGTTGTCATTTTAATCACATTATTACCCCCCTTAGTCCCCCCTTGTAAAGGGGGGAAATTAAGAGAAATTTAGTTCCCTCCCCTTTATAAGGGGAGGGTTAGGGTGGGGTGATCGATTATGACTTTTAAAACATCCTCTAAACAAGGGTTAAACTCTGTTCCCTTTAAATACTACTTGGTTAATATTTTCAAATAGTAGAGATGCGTTATGGCGCATCTCTAAGCGAAAATATTCATAGAGTAATTTCGTTTTATGCGATCGCTATTGTCTGTTCTTCTGTCCTCAGCATAGCTGTTATTTCCCAATGATAAATACATTTATCCTCACCTACTTGTAAGGGTTTACTTTATAAGTTGTTTACAAAGTTTTATAGAGAGTAAAGGTAATTTAGTGTGTCAAAGGCTTATGCTTGGGAAACTTAAGTCGAGCTTTACGTAAGTCTATAGGGATATTAAATTTAATGTTTTAATAAAGTTCTGTTGAGAGAATTTTCTCGTATTGTAATTTGATATGTGGATGTAAACTTTAAAACCATATTAAACCAGGGTTACGTTCTGCAAATCACTTAGCAGTAACATCTATTGGCATCTAAGTAGCTTGAATGTTTTAAAAGCACATACACAGGGTAAAAATTAAGTTTCTACTGAGAAACGCCAAAACTGCACCACCAGTCCTCTCTTCAATCGCTTAAAATCCCCAAGAAAACCTGCCTTGAATTCTCTAACAAAGGTATCTATTACGTTTTGTAATAGGTAAAAATCCCTGATTTGTATAATATTGATTATTTCTATAAGGGTACCTGACGTGTGGTGCTAACACAGTTTGCTGGTATAATAGGTATCCTTTTTCTAGTGCAGAAGGTATTTTGTCACTGTGTTTTAGGTTTTTGTAAATTAGATCTTTCAAAGGCTTGCATAGTTTACGCATCCACATAACCCTATAGAAAGTCAAGCTCTCAAGGCTAGAGTTAGTATTGTTTCTCTTCAAAGCGTTCGAAGGTTGTTCATGACTTCTCACACCATTAATCCAACATCAAAGAACAGTTTATTAACCACACTGCTGAAACTTAGAAACCGTCACTTGTTCATTTGCGATATCATTATTTTCTCTGTGACGCCATTGTTAGCTCTGCTTTTGTGTTTGGATGGCAATTTTGATATCGCTACTTACGTATCAGAGCTAGCACTAGTAACCACACTGTTTTTATGCGCCAAAATTAGTGTATTTTGGAGTTTTGGTTTTTACAGGCGTTATTGGCGTTACGCCAGTATTGAAGAATTAATAGATATAGCCATACTTATGGCAGTTGCAGTAGGGAGCCAAACCTTGCTATTTAATGTTTTGGTTTACGCAAACTTAATGAGCGATGGAGTCCCGCACTTGCTACCATTAATCGATGGTATGCTTTCGTTTGTTTTGATTGTGGCACTGCGTTTTAGTATTAGGGTTGTGGAAAGAGCTAGTCTGTGGCGTGCAAGCATCAATCCACGAGAACGAGTGTTGATAGTTGGTGCAGGTAGTGCAGGGGTTTCTCTGGTAGAAGAAATGCAGCGCAATCCCCAACTGGGTTTTTATCCTGTTGCCTTCATTGATGATGACTCTAAAAAATTACACGCAAGAATTCGAGGTATTCCTGTAGTAGGCGATCGCACCGGAATTCCTGATACAGTCAAAGCTCTTGATATCCATAAGGTTATCATTGCCATGCCCACGGTACCAGGACAAGTCATGCGAGAAATCGTAGATATTTGTAAAGCAACAGGAATTCAAACAAGTACTTTACCTGGGATACATGAAATCTTAAATGGTCGCGTGCGAGTAGATAGTATTCGAGATGTCAGGATCGAAGATTTGCTCAGACGCGAACCCGTACAGACAGATATCGAGAGAGTGTATCAATTTCTTCAAGGCAAAAAAGTACTGATTACGGGAGCAGGTGGGTCTATTGGTAGCGAGCTTTGCCGTCAAATCTTTAAATCGGGACCTGCTGAAATGATTCTTGTAGGACATGGAGAAAATTCTGTCTTCAACATTCAACAAGAACTTGAACAGGCTGTCCAATTCATTAAAAACGACAACAACGAACAAAGACGTACTTCTCGTGTTTTTGCTTTCATAGCTGATATTCGCTTTCAAGAACGTCTGAAACAGGCTTTCGAGAAATTCCAACCAGATGTCGTTTTTCATGCTGCAGCACACAAACATGTCCCTTTAATGGAATTAAATCCAGCAGAAGCAATTACTAACAACGTGATTGGAACGAAAAATTTGCTGGACTTGGCACTACAATATGACGTCAAACATTTTGTCATGATTTCTACAGACAAGGCGGTTAACCCTACTAATGTCATGGGGGCTAGCAAGAGAACTGCTGAGATGTTAGTACTGCAAGCAGCAAGAGAAAGTGGCAAATCTTATGTTGCGGTTCGTTTTGGTAACGTTTTAGGTAGTCGTGGAAGTGTTGTACCTACATTTACAAAACAAATTGCAGGTGGCGGTCCAGTAACAGTGACTCATCCTGACATCTGCCGTTATTTCATGACTATCCCAGAAGCTGTTCAACTTGTTTTGCAAGCTGCAGTGCTTGGTAGAAGTGGTGAAGTGTTGATGATGAATATGGGCGAACCTGTCAAAATTGTGGATTTAGCTAAAGAACTCATTCACCTTTCTGGGTATGAAGTTAATAAAGACATTGACATTGTATTTACAGGTTTGCGTCCTGGAGAAAAGCTATATGAGGAATTATTTATTCAAGGAGAAGAGTACGAACCAACACAACATAAGAAATTGTTTGTCGTGAAAAATGCCAGTCGTATTCTTCCAGAATATTTAGGAGTTTACATAGAATATTTGTGTAAGGCAGCAAATCATAATGATGTGAATTCAATCTTGTTGTGGCTGGAGAAACTTGTACCCGGTTACAAACCTCAATCCTTACAAATTGCTCAAACATTGGATGTTGGTAACAATAGTGGTTACATCACAAATTCAAATGTTGATTGTTTGGTAAACTTAAGGACATAAAATGCAGAAAATAATCAGAAATCAGTGATTTAGGAATACAATAGGACTATGATTTGATTTCTGAAATATATGTAGGTGGGGTAATGCTACCAAAAACTTCATGTGGTAAGCTTTAGTCCCCTATCTACAGTCCTTCAAATTTTTACACATCATTTAGAATTTATGAAAATAATTTAAAAAAATATTTTCATAAAATTAACAAAATAAAAAGTATGACAAAGAGAGGATTTGACTTAATTAAAATTAACTGGAGGTTGCACATAGTGAATATTTTTTTGAAATCTTAATAAGAGATGTACTTAATCAAAATTTATTAACAAATAAAGTTCTGTTAGAACTTGCTAGCTCGGGATGGGTATCTAAATTTATCTGGTAGCACTTATCTGTCGAGACTTTATAACTAATTCTTTGTATAAAGAGCGAAGAAATGAAAAACCTAAAAAAGTAGATGAAAGTGCAAGATGAAATTACAATGGAGTACGGGTATTCTCTATGAACCACTGGAAACCGCAAAGATTGCTTGATGAGTGGAAAAAACTGACAAGCGGTTCTATAAATCGCAAAATTTTTGGTGCCGCTGTTATAGTTGGGTTTTTAACGATATTCGTCAAAGTAGCATCTGTAGGTAAAGAATTGGTAGTTGCTTGGAGGTTTGGTACAGGAGATGAGATAGATGCATTTTTAATTGCCTTGGTGATTCCCAGTTTTATCATTAACGTAGTAGCTGCCTCTTTTAATGCTGCCCTGATTCCTACCTATATTAAAGTAAGAGAGCAGGAAGGAAAAACAGCAGGTCAAAAATTGTTTTCTGGAGCAACAGTCTGGAGTTTAGCGTTGCTAGTAATTGCTACCACATTGATGATCGGCACTGCACCACTGTATTTGCCATTAATTGCATTAGGGTTTAGTTCCCAAAAGTTAGATCTAACTTTTCGTCTCCTGTGTGCGATCTCGCCGATTGTCCTACTGAATGGGATTATTACCATATGGGCCGCTATTTTGAATGCAGGAGAACGTTTTGCACTTGCTGCTATATGCCCAATCATCACTCCGGTTATAACTGTTATTTTGCTCGTTGGGTTTAAGTCATGGGGTATCTTTGCTTTAGCTGTAGCACTGGTCTTAGGTGCAGTGGTGGAAATAGTTATTTTAGGAATTGGTCTGCATCGGCAAGGCCTTTCATTGCTACCAAAGTGGTATGGCTTTGATGCTAATATGCGCTTGGTTGCTAACCAGTATGCCCCAATTGTTGCAGGGTCATTATTAATATGTACTGCTGGTTCAATTGACCAAGTCATGGCAGCAATGTTATCTCCTGGAAGCGTAGCAGCACTAAATTACGGTAACAAAGTGATAGCTTCTCCAATTAGCCTAATAACTACGGCATTAAGCACTGCTGTTATTCCTTATTTTTCAAAAATGCTTGCTTGTCAAGATTGGAAGGGAGTAGATCGTACACTTAAGCAATACCTACAACTCATATTTTTGACTACTGTACCACTAACAGTACTTCTGTTCATATTTTCTGAAGTTATAGTTCAGGTGCTTTTTCAAAGAGGTTCTTTTACGGTAGAAAATACACAGTTAGTAGCTCAAATACAAGCCTATTACAGCTTGCAATTACCTTTTTATGTGGCTAATATTTTAGTTGTTAGGTTAATTACATCAATGCAAAAGAACCATATTCTTGTGTGGGTTTCTGCATTAAATACCATCGTCAATGTAACATTAAATTATTTGTTTATAAATTGGATGGGAATAAAAGGAATAGCTTTGTCTACTAGTTGTATTTATTTGTGTTCTTTTTTAACAGTTTTTCTATTTGCAATTCAAAAAATTGAAGAAAATCAGAAATTACAAAAAAAGCTATACGAGTAATTTTGGAATCTTCATATCTTTCAAAAAAACTTTATAAAAGCTGTTTTTTTGTTAGTTGTATTTTTTTGACTTCTTCAAAAACTTATAAAACAGTAAAATCAAACAAAGGATTTGGTAATGATAAACTCAAATAATATACAAAAAAATAAGAAATCCAGTTCAAAAAACAATTTATTTTCAGTGGTTATGATTGTAACTATGGTTTTCTCATGTGTAGCAATAACTTGTCAAGCATCTGCCAAAAAAGCCATAGTGTATCAAGGTAGCAATGAAATTTTTCCTAATCCCGAAAGAGGATTTATGGCTGTATCGAGTCCAGTAGGGAATGTTCCTGCTCCTCCCTTAAACCTTTATAATTTACAAAAGCTAAAAAGTCGAAATATAACGTTAGTCCGTCGTATTTATCTGATTGAAGAATTTAGGCATAAACCGCTCTCGGAGTCTTTTCTGAACATGATATCAGAAGACTTTGAAACCGCTCGAGAAGCTAGGGTTAAGCTGATTCTCCGATTCACTTACAATTGGCGAGGAGGTGGAGACGACGCCCCTAAGAAGAGAATACTATCTCATCTTGAGCAATTGAAGCCAATATTTAAGGCTAATTATGATGTAATTGCTTATATGGAGGCGGGTTTTATTGGTTATTGGGGAGAGTGGTCTAATATATCTAGATACGGCTTGCGCGAAAACCCTGAGGCTAGGCGAGAAATCTTGTTTAAAGCCCTATCCGTTTTGCCGCCTGAACGGATGGTTGCTTTACGGTACACACATTACAAAAGGGATGCATTTAATAATGAGAACCCTCTCACCCCTAATGAAGCCTTCAATGAATCTTATCGTGCAAGAACTGGTGCTCATAACGATTGTTTTTTAGCCGATATTGATGATTGGGGTACGTATAGCAGTACCGATCCGCAGGAAGTAGACAAACAAAAGAGCTTTTTAAATCTTGATAATCGATTTGTGGTTCAAGGGGGCGAAGTTTGCAATCCCAGTCCATATGACGATTGTCCCAATACTTTACAAGAACTAGCACAAATGCGTTGGAGTGTATTAAACGAGGATGTATATGACGGCAGAGAAATATTACAAGATTGGGAAACTCAAGGGTGTATGGCAGAAATTAAACGCCGTTTAGGCTACCGCTTTCGTCTTCTCAAATCAGAAATTCCAGAGATAGTCAAATCAGGGGAAACTTTTTCTATGAAATTTGAAATTACCAACGATGGTTGGGCTAGCCCCTACAATCCACGCGATGTTGAAATTGTATTACGTAACCGTGAAACAGGAAACGAATATTATTTACCTGTAAACGACGATCCACGGATGTGGATGCCTGGTGAGATTAAGATAGTAAAGATTGTAGGCAGTATTCCCCAAACCATACCTATAGGAGAATATCAAGTTTTCTTAAATCTAGCCGATCCTACTCCCAGATTAAATAAACTCCCAGAGTATTCCATCAGGCTTGCTAATAAAAATGTCTGGGAAGAATCCACAGGTTATAATTCTTTATTAACCAGCATTATGATTGAGCAAAACTCAGTAAAAAGAGAGTATTCAGGAGATACTTTTTTTAAACCTCGTAACTAAAGTACCTTAATCTCAGTTCTTGCAAAGTGCTTTAGCTAATGGTAAGCAAAGCAGTGGAAAAGCTTTCCTGCACCTTAGATTGACGTTCCAGTAGTTAAAATGGAGGCAAAAAACTTGCTTTCTCCGTGTTGGAAAGATTAATATTTCGTAGGCATACAAACACTTTCATTCAGCGTGCCTCTATAAAGAAACCTGCTTTTTGATATGACTGTACTGATGCTGTAGTTTCAATGAAACACCCTAACAGGAATTTACATAAACTTCAATAAAAGTATTTGTGCCACGGAATATTATTGAGGGATGAAAAAAGTTAACAAACATTTTTATTGAAAGAATAAAGGATATGACAAAAGCAATGCGATTAACCTTGGTAATTTCATCTCTTGCAGGCGGTGGTGCTGAGCGTGCTGTGGTTTTGCTAGCTGAAGGTTTTTTAAAAAAAGGGCATCAAGTTGCAGTAGTGACGCTATTCGGTGAACAAGCTGATTTTTACACACTACCAAGTAATGTTCAAAGAGTTGCTTTGAACATTGCAAGTAACTCACCAACACTAATTCATGGTTTATGGAATAATGTTTATCGAATTTGGATATTGAGAAGGGCAATTTGCTCATTTCAGCCTAACCTAGTTATTTCTTTTCTAAATCGACCTAATATATTGACATTGCTTGCACTTATAAAGTCAGGATATCCTGTTATAGTTAGCGAGCAAAATAATCCCCACATGAGTTCAAGCGGAAGCTGGTGGGATAAGTTGCGACGTATAACTTATCCGACAGCTGCTAAAATAGTGAGCACAAGCAAAGGAGTTGATAATTATTTTGATTGGTTGCCAAAAACAAAAAGAGCAGTTATCTATAACCCATTAGCCCCTGTTCAAGATGAAGCAAGTACGACCAACTTGCTTAAAGATGCCGATCCAGAAAAGAAATGGGTGATTGCTATGGGTCGATTGACTTATCAAAAAGGTTTTGATATTTTGTTGTATGCCTTCAAAAAAATTGCTCAACAACATTTAGATTGGCAACTTATAATATTAGGAGAAGGAGAAAATCGTTCCGAGCTTGAGAAGCTTAGAGAAACTTTAGGCTTAACTCATCAGGTCTTTCTACCAGGACTGTTAAGTAACCCCTTTCCCGTATTAAAACATTCCAAGCTCTTTGTGTTGTCTTCCCGCTTTGAAGGTTTTGGGAATGTTTTAATCGAAGCAATGGCATGTGGGTTACCAGTCATTTCTACAGATTGCCCTAGCGGACCAAGAGAAATTATCCGTGAAGGTGTAGATGGGATTTTAGTGCCAAATGAAGATGTATCATCATTAGCTATTGCAATAGATCGTTTGATGTCTAATGAACAAGAGCGGCAACGGTTGGCAGCTGAAGCTCCTTCTGGCGCAGAACGTTTCAAGCTAGAAAAGATAATAGGTATGTGGGAAGACTTATTTGGTGATGTTTTAAATAACAAAGCAAATAATAACAGAAGTCTCAAAAAAACAGTTGTATCCAAATCCTATTAATTTACCTGTTAATTCCAAATAGAATTGCGCGATCGCGCAATTCGTGTATCTGTAATTCTACATAGTTAATTTATGCAACGCATTGCTTTCTTTATTCCTACTTTACATGGTGGTGGAGCTGAACGTGTCACACTGAATTTACTTAACGGTATGTTAAGACCCAATGTGTCTTTAGACCTAGTCATAGCTAGTGCAGAAGGACCGTATTTGAATAACATACCCAAGCAAGTGCGTGTCGTGAACTTAGAGGTTGGACGAGTCATAAAGGCTTTACTGCCTTTGTCCCGTTACTTACAACAAAACAGACCATATGGGCTAGTGTCACATATGAGTCATGCAAACGTAGTAGCAGTGTCAGCCAAAAAACTTGCTCGCACAAAAACCAAGTTGGTGTTGGTAGAACATAACACTTTATCAGTGGAAAAATCGAAATTATTCCGGGCTAGATTTGTACCGCCGTTTATGAAATGGCTTTATCCGAATGCAGATGCTATTGTGGGGGTTTCTAAAGGTGTAGCCGAAGATTTACAAGCACAACTTGGTCTTGCAGCAGGAAAGGTTAGTGTCATCTACAATCCAGTTGTCAATAGTGAGTTGCTGAAGAAAGCAAAAACTCCTTTAGATAATCCCTGGTTTCAGGAAGGAGATCCCCCCGTTTTTTTGGCTGTGGGACGGTTAACAGAACAAAAAGATTTCCCAACTTTAATTCAAGCTTTTGCACTCCTTAGAAAACAAAGATTGGCTCGGTTATTAATTTTAGGTGAGGGAGAATGTCGGGCTGAACTAGAAAGGATGATTCATAGGTTGGGAATCGCTGATGATGTTTCCCTACCAGGTTTCGTTGAAAACCCTTATGCCTATATGTTTAATGCTAGTGCATTTATACTTTCTTCTCGTTGGGAAGGATTGCCTACAGTATTAATTGAGGCTATGGCTTGTGGTTGTCCTGTGATTTCTACAGATTGCCCTAGCGGACCAAAAGAAATTTTAGAAGACGGAAAATATGGGTGTTTGGTGTCGGTCGGAGATGCAACAGAAATGTTTAAAGCAATGTTAAAAGTGTTGGATGCTCCTGTGAATCGAGATTTTTTAGTAAAGCAGGCAATGAATTTTTCTGTTGAACAAGCAGTCTCGAAATATTTGGCGCTTTTAGGTTATACCTAAACAATCTTCTCATTTTTGATTTTCATAAAGCAAATAAAGTACACTCTGTTAGAGGAGTTGTAAATGTTAGCTACAGCTTATTTAGGTCTCATAGTTTTTATCATTTTTCTAGAATTTTTCCGAAAAAAGGCAAAAGCCATCGATTTTTTAAGCTTATTCAATATAATTTATATCCTAATGTATCCCTTACCAGCATTCTTACTGGA
This sequence comes from Scytonema sp. UIC 10036, assembly GCF_009725235.1. Next base: position 51,471 of record NZ_WJFC01000008.1, on the reverse strand, counting down.
TGCTGATTGGAGGAGTTCAAGCTCTCTATTGAATTTCCGTTCAACCCTTTACATCAGCAACATACAAACTGGATTAGCCATATTTATTGGATATTTTGTTGTAGTTCTTGGTTTTTATTCATCTTCATCTCAAAAAAATGGAGGAAATATTTTAATTAAAAGTAAAGATAATATGGTAGTTTTATTATCCTATTTTTTACTTTTACTTTCAATGATTTCAATTTATTTATATAGTTCGCAATATGGAGGATTTGTATATGCATTGTCTAATGCTAATTTAATACGACAACAAGCAGATATAGTGGATACAGGCGGGGGACTAGTATTTTTTAAACATTTCATGGTATTGTCACAATTAACATCTTATTTATTAGCAAGTTTTTTATTTATTAAAAAAATCAAAAAACGAAGATTACTTTTATTTTTTGTATTTATCTTTTCAATCGTCATTTCCACGATTGCAGTTACTATGATAGGTTCTCGAGGAGGCTGGATAACCTACTATATTGTATTTTATTTAGTTTATGTTCTTCAAACTGGAAAATTCTCTTGGGGCTTTGTCATTCCTTTTGTCTGTTTTATATCTCTCTTTATTGTCTATGGAAAACCGTTATTTTTCAGTTTAACTGCCCTCCCTGATGGTTTGGGTGCCGTGGTGGAAAAATTTCAAGAATTTCTCAGAAATTCTCCAGATGAAGGATTTAGTTTTGAAAAATTTATGAGTAGTTTTGTTTACCCCCTTCATTCCCTAGATGCAGCTTTTTATACAAATTATGAACCACGGTTATTTGTGGATTGGATATATGCTTTTGTGACTCTCTTACCAGAGCGCTTATTAAATGATATTGAAGTTCCACAAACAATTTCTTATTACAACACTTATTACATCATAGGAACAAATGAATATGAAATCCCAACTGGCTTTCTAGCATTTGGTATCTATAGTATGTCTTGGTTTGGACTCATTCTTGTTTGTTTTATATATGGATGGATTGGTCGCTACTTACAAAACATTTTACTGAATAATATTTTTGACATATGTTGGGTGCCTTTTCTTTACATAGTTATAGCAAAAATATGGTTAGATTATTTTACAGCAGGAGATCCCAGAGTATTAATATTCCCTAATTTAGGACTTTTTTTCTCAATGATTCTCTTACTATCTTTAGCTAGTAAAATTACCATACTTCAACCTCAAAATCATAAAAAAACAGGAAAGAAAAGCTGTGTACGCTGATAATAATTCAGGCAAAAAAGTTATATTGCATATCATTACTGGACTTTCAATCGGTGGTGCAGAAATGATGCTGTACAAGTTACTGTCCAAAACCAATAGAATGCGATTTAAGCCAATTGTAGTTTCTTTGATGGATTGTGGTGCTTTAGGCAATCGCATCGCCGCCTTAGGCATACCTGTTCATACGATTGACATGAAAACAGGAATACCTACACCAGCAGCATTATGGCGTTTAGTTCATACAGTTCGTCAAATCAAACCCGATTTGATTCAAGGCTGGATGTACCACGGCATTTTAGCAGCACAAATATCTGTTATTTTTGTCTCATATAAAATACCTGTTGTCTGGAATATTCATCATTCTATTTATTCACTGACCTTCGAGAAAAAATTGTCAGCAGCTATTATTAAATTGTTGGCTTGGCTTTCTAAATTACCTAGCAAGATTGTTTTTGTTTCTCAGACTAGTCAAATACAACATGAAGCATTAGGTTATGACAGTGAGAATAGCTGTTTAATTCCAAATGGCTCTGACACTTCGTTATTTAAGCCATCAATTGAAGCTAGATTAAGTGTTCGAGAGGAGCTGAATTTACCAGAAAATACTTTTTTGATTGGATTAATTTGTCGTTATCATCCAATGAAAGACCATGCTAATTTTCTGCGTGCTGCTGCAATTGTGTTAAAGGACTATCCAAATACACACTTTCTTCTAGTTGGAACAGGAGTTGATCGAGAAAATCAGGAGTTGCATCAGTTAATTGAAGAACTCTCACTTTGTCATCAAACACATCTGTTAGGAGAGCGCAATGATATACCTCGCCTCAGTGCTGCTCTAGATATTGCTTCTTCTGCTTCTGCCTATGGTGAAGCATTTCCTATGATCTTAGGGGAAGCGATGGCTTGTGGTGTGCCTTGCGTGGTAACAGACGTCGGAGATTCAGCTTGGATAGTCAGTAATACTGGACGGGTTGTACCTCCAAAGAATCCAGAAGCCTTAGCTCATGCTTGGAAAGAGTTAATTGAGCTAGATTCGGAGGCTAGGGAAGCCATAAAGAAAGCAGCACGAGACAGAATTATTACATCCTTTTCATTAGAATCTGTTGTCACTGAATATGAGAATTTGTATGAAAATATTTTGACTAAACAAAACTTGAGAGGACTTCCCATACCTCAATACAGTTCAGTTAAGGATATTTAGAAAAAAAACCTTATTTCTGAAAAATGCTGAGTGATTGTCGTATTGTTCTATACCAAAATCAACGAAAAATCTCATCACAATGAAAATTCTTCAGCTTTGTGCTATCGGCGGAACTGCCAAAATACTTTTGCTACCTCAAATCAATTACTTTTTGTCTCGAAATTTATCAGTAGAAATTGCTTGCTCTCCAGACTCAGATGTTGAAGAATTACAAAAGCAAGGATATATAGTCCGCCCAATTCAGATTGACCGTCGGATTTCTCCTATCTCAAACTTGAAAAGTATTTATCAACTGATGAAGTTAATGCGACAGCATCAGTATGATTTAGTCCATGTACATACACCGATAGCTGCGGTGTTGGGGCGTATTGCTGCAAAACTAGCTGGTATCAAACGCATAGTTTACACTAGCCACGGTTTTCCCTTCCACGATCTATCCCCCCCCAGTCAATATCTTTTTTACTTCACAGCTGAAAAAATCTGTGCTAACTTTACTGACCTCATTCTCAGTCAAAATTATGAAGATACCGCCACCGCTCAGAAATTGGGTCTTTGTCAACCGGAGAAAATCTGTTACCTTGGCAATGGTGTAGATATTCATCGCTTCAATCGCGCTCGCCTCGATTCAACTCACCAAAAGGAATTACGTAAATCCTTAGGTATCCCAGACACTGCTGACTTAGTAATTGGTACAATTGGGCGTTTAACTCGGAAGAAAGGGAGTGGATATCTGATTGAAGCCACGGCGAAGCTACTCCCTCAGTTTCCTAATTTGCACGTTGTAATAATTGGCGGTCAACTGAACACTGACCCTGAACCTTTCCAAAAGGAACTCATTGAAAAAATTCAGATCCAAGGGTTAGAGGATCGTGTTACCCTCACAGGCGATCGCCAAGATATTCCGGAGATTTTAGGTCTTTTAGATATCTTTACGCTGCCTACGTATTTTAATGAAGGATTACCGCGCTCTATCTTGGAAGCAATGTCAATGAGTTTACCAATTGTCGCCACAGATGTTCGAGGTTGTCGAGAAGCAGTGGTGCATGGAAGAACAGGCTTAATTGTGCCACCTAAAAATAGTGAAAAGTTAGCTGAGGCTTTGGGAACATTACTAGCTAAACCTGAATTACGACAAGCTTATGGCAAAGCAAGCCGGGAGCGCGTGGAAGCTGAATATGATGAAGAAATGGTATTTCAACGGCTGATGAAATTTTATCAAGAGTTAGGAATTTTGTTTCCAGAACTTTCTAAAAAATGTTGACAAAAATGAATGGGTTTAATTTTGGTGATATGGAGTGCTGATAGATTTATGGCTGAAAATTTGTATGCTGAGGCTCTTGGGAAGGAAAAAGTTAATGTACCGGGCAAAACTCTAACCCTACATCATATAGGTATAGTTGTCCAAAGCATTAGTACTGGTTTTAACTTATATTCAGGAATGGGTTTTGAGGCTGCAACCCCCATCTACCATGACCCCATTCAAAAAGTTCGGGTTCAGTTTATCAATTCCGGGTCAAATGTCTTAATTGAACTTGTGGAACCTGCGGAACCAGACAGTCCAGTTTCCAATTTTCTTAAGAAGCGCGGTCCGGGGTTTCATCACCTTTGCTACCTGGTTGATGACATTAACGCTAGCTGTGACTATGTGCGAGAACAAGGAGGAATTATTACTTGTACTCCCGTTCCAGCTGTTGCTTTCCAAGGTAAGCATATCGCCTTTGTTTACTGGCATGGCACTATCATCGAATTTTTGGAACAAGGAGGAAATAATTAGTGAGCGTTACAATACGTTCCTTGCGTCTAGCTATTCTTTGTTCATTTAACTTAGAATTAATAGCACGTAAATTGGAAGCTACACTCAATCAGCGTGGCTTTGATATCAAACTTTACTTTAGTGGTTACGGTCAGTGGGAAGCTAACGCACTCAATCCATCCTCTGAACTCTACCAATTTGCCCCCGATATCGTTGTACTGTTCGCCGAGTTTTCCGATCTGATACCCTCTGATTCTGTTCTTCTTTCAGAAGAAGCTGAAAAAGTCGGCGAGAAGGCATGGCAAAGATCTGAAACGGTTGTGAGCCACTTACTTCACAATTTGCCCCCACAAAGTATTGTCCTATGTCATAATACAATTGTTAGCTCTGTAACTCCTTTGGGTTTACTGGAGGGTAATGCAGGATATTGTCTCAACATTGCAGCAGAAACATTCAATCGCAAGCTGCGCGATCGCTGCAAGACAGAATCACGGTTGCTTCTATTCGACTACGCGACATTAGTTGCAAAGCACGGTTGGCAGACTTGGTGCGATCGCCGCCTTTGGCATCTTGGCCGCATCCGACTCGCAAGGACAGGGTTAAATCTTCTTGCCAATGAATATACTCGTTATATTGCTGCACTTTTTACACCAAGTCGTAAATGTTTGGTCTTAGACCTAGACAATACATTGTGGGGAGGTGTGATTGGTGAAGATGGGCTGTTAGGAATTCAACTCGGACATGAAGGGATAGGGCTAGCCTATCGTGAGTTTCAGATGGCAGCCCTAGCACTTTCACAACGCGGGGTCATTTTGGCAGTTTGCAGTAAGAACAATCCCGATGACGCTATGGCAGTGTTGCGGGAACATCCAGACACAATATTGCATCCAGAGCATTTTGCCTGTATGGAGATTAACTGGGAACCAAAACCGGAAAATCTGCGCCGCATTGCTAAAAAACTAAACATCGGTCTGGACAGCTTAGTTTTTTGGGATGACAGTCCTGTAGAACGTGAAATAGTTAGCCATCAATTGCCAGAAGTACTGGTTGTAGATGTACCAGATGATCCTTCGGACTATGTTGCACAGCTTTTGGAACTGGAATGCTTCGATACCCTATCAGTTACAGATGAGGATCGTCGGCGCGGTGAAATGTACCGCCAACAAGTACAAAGAGAAATTTATTTGGAACAAAATCAATCTGCTTCCCTAGAGGAATTTTATTCTTCCCTAGAAATAGTCGTTACTATTCGCGAAGCTAGTGACTTTGCTCTTCCCCGAATTGCTCAATTAAGCCAACGTACAAACCAATTTAATTTCACAACTCGCCGTTATAGCGAAAATGAAGTGCAAGCCCTAGCCACCAATCCCAACTACCGACTTTATAGCTTGCAACTTCAAGACAAATTTGGGGATTTAGGAATTGTGGGAGCAGCCATTATTCGTGAGGAATTAGGGTGCTGGGAACTGGAAAATTTTCTCATGAGTTGTCGTGCTTTAGGTAGAAGCGTTGAAGATGCTTTTTTTGCCTATTTAGTAGATAAAGCAGAACAGGACGGGGCAAGGTTAACTGGATGCTTTCGACCTACTCAGAAAAATGCTCCTACGCGTGGGTTTTTGTCGAAATATGGTCTGGAACCCCCGGAAGATTGGCAGGGTGAATCTTGGGAATTTAAAATGCCGATTTCATTGCTACAACAACCATCTTGGATCAAAATTCTTGAGGCAAAAGCTGATGTACGAATCTAAATTAAGACAAGCGATTGCAGAAGCACTAGAAGTAGCTCCTGAAGTGCTCGCCCCTGACGCTAGTAGTGACACTATCGAAGCGTGGGATTCTCTCAAACACCTTGATGTCATTCTCAATATTGAACGTAGTTACAACGTCAAATTCAAAACCTCTGAAATAGCTGAATTAGTATCGGTGGCGCGGATAGAGGATGCATTACGCCAGCACAATGCATTGTGAGGCTTAGATCGTGGAAAAGCCAACAGTTCGTTCTTTTCGTCCTGGTGACGAATTAGGAATTTTAGCACTTTATCGTGCTGTCTTCAATGTAGATGTCTCTTACCAAGACTGGCAATGGGTTTACCAACAGATGCCTGAAGAACCAGCAATTATTGTGGTTGCTGAGAACAATGAGGGCATTATTGGGCACTATGCCGTACAACCGCGACCCTTTTGGTTACATGGGAAACCCTGCTTGGCTGGTTTGGCAGTTGGCACAATGGTACACCCATCGGCGAGGAATTTAACAACGCTAATAGAAATGGCTCACCTGGCTTACGATATCTGCCGCCAGCGAGGTTTGTTGTTTCTCTACGCCTTTCCTAACGATGCAGCTTGGAAGGTTCGACAGGTCGTTTTAGGATGGCAAGCTTTACCGCAACTTACAGAATGGGAAGGTCCATTGCTTTTGCCGGATAGCCAAATGGACACTAAAATCCAGATTTGGACAGATTTTCCTCTGGAGTTTGTACCTAGTTTGTCACTGCCAAACGATGAAGAAAACCAAAAAGGAATTAGTGGTAGAAGAACACCACCTTGGCTACACTGGCGCTTCTTTCAGAATCCTGATGCCGAATACAAGTTGCTGGTAGTTGGTTCCTTGGATAAGATGCAAGGTTATGCTTTTCTCAAAGAATATGTGCGTTCGGGCGTCCGCTATGGTCATATTGTAGATTGGCAAGTACCTATTGCTCAAGCATCAACAGCAAAACATTTATTGGTATCTGCTTTCAAGGAGTTTGCTCAATCGCAAGTTGAACGAGTCTCTTGCTGGGCGCTTCCTTTGTCATCGCTGTTTAACCTGCTTCCAGATGCTGGATTATCGCCCACAGGTCGAAAAACAAACTTTGGCTATTTCAATCTCTCTTCACAAAATGACGCAATTCTAGCCTCTAACAACAGTTGGAATATTCAAATGGGAGATTCAGATGTATACTAATCTTTGGACAATACAAAAGTGGAAAGAAGTTGAGCAAGCTTATTTAAGCGAGCGTAAAGGGATTAGAGTTCATTTAGCCTTTAAACGTTCATTTGATATACTGTTTTCAGGCATATTGTGCCTTATCTTACTACCTGTTTTTGCGCTTATTGCCTTGGCAGTTCGGCTGACTTCTCCAGGACCTGTTTTATTTTATCAAGAACGTCTGGGAAGGCTAGGTAAGCCTTTTAAAATCTATAAATTCCGTTCAATGATTGATGGCGCTGCTCGTCAAGGCGCAGGTTTAGCTACATTCAAGGGTGACCCGCGTGTCACTCCCATTGGTCAGTTCTTGCGCGAATATCATCTTGATGAATTACCGCAAATTTTCAATGTTTTGCTTGGCGACATGAGCTTAGTTGGTCCCAGACCGGTTCTTATGTCAGCGCTGCCTACTTATACGGAATGGGAAAGACAACGCCTATTAATGCCTCCAGGAATCACAGGATGGCAACAAGTTAATGGTGGTGCTCTTAATGATGTAGACGAAAGGATAAAGTTAGACCTTTGGTATGTAAAAAACTGGACTTGGTGGTTGGATTTGGTGATTCTTCTCAGAACTATCCCAGTCGTGCTGCTCAAAGAAGGTGTTTATGGAGAAAATGGCTGGCAAACAGGTCGAGGAGATCAATTTGAACTGAATGCAGAATCTAGTACTAGCGAATATTTGTTGCCAGCAAACAACGAAAACCCTATCTTTATGACTCGAGAAGAACTTGAACGCCTAGAAGCTTGTCTCAAAGAGGCAGCAGGAATTCTATATCGCCACACCCCTGCTGGCACACTCACAAGCTTGGAAGATATGGAAAAAACTCTCAAAAAGCAAATTTTAGAACAGGTGAACCCAAACCTTACCCTTCTTTTGTCGAAACAATAAGCTCAAAAAAGTAGAATGGAATTTTTGGCAGGGTGGACTTTATACCAAGAGCGTCAGTTATCAGCAGTTAGCAAAAGGCGGATAACCGAGCGCTCACACAACATGGCTATATTTGAATGCTACTTAGGATGACGCCCATTTTTGGCGAAGTGTGACTGTCTCATACAGTGTTAAAATTCTGTAGTTACATAAAACCCTGATAGAAAAGGAGGTAAATTTTGAATAAAAAAATTCTCGTGATTGCTCCTCATCTTGATGATGAAGTCCTAGGAGTTGGAGGAACAATTGCTCGATTTGCTGCCGAAGATGCTGAAGTTTGCGTGGTCATTGTGACCCAAGAAACTGACAAAGATGCACAAGATGTGATGGAACAGGAAAAGCAGGAAGCATTGGCAGCGCATAAGATATTGGGTGTAAAGGAGACTATCTTCCTATCTTTCCCGGCTGCTGAGCTAGATACCATACCTCATCGTGAGTTAAATAGTAAACTCATTGAAGTATGCAAACACGTACAACCAGATACTCTTTTTATTCCATTCAATGGCGATATTCATATGGATCATCAAAGAGTGTTTTTATCCGCGCTGGTTGCTGCTAGACCCATAAACAGTTTTGCTCCAAAAGCTATTTATACTTACGAAACCCTTTCAGAAACCAACTGGAATGCTCCTTATTTGACTCCCAACTTTGTCCCCAACGTATTCATTAATATTTCTGCTTACCTTGAAACAAAAAGCCAAGCTATGCGAATGTATGCTTCTCAGATGAAGCCCTATCCTCATGAACGTTCAGAAGAGACTATCAAAGCCTTAGCAACTTTACGTGGTAGTACAGTGGGATGCTTTGCAGCAGAAGCTTTTGTTCTCTTGCGAAATATTATGTGAGCAGATAATAAAGACGCCATAAGGAGTGGAAAATAGTCATGAACATTTCTGCTTAAATTTTTGCAATATTTAGCACGACCTGTGTTATAAATTTATTTATCACTTGAATTACTAATATTAAGTGATAAATAATTTATTATGTAAAAATGAAAATTAAAGATTGAGTAAAGCATTAACTTGTAAAACAAAGAAGACTTAAAATAAAGAACTTAATTAACAAAATCCTGCAATTCCAAAATTAGAATCTATGAGGAGAAAAATGTGCAGAAGATTGCGCCAAGTTTGTCAGAAGAACAGCTAGCCCTTTTACCTACAGACGAAGAAGTGGCTTTTTACGAGGAACACGGTTGGTATATTTCAAAAAAAGTCATTCCAGACGAGATTATTGATGAAGCCATTTTGGGTAGCGAAAAATTCTATCGTGGGGAGAGAGATGCAACACTTCCCTACAGTAGCGGTTATAGCAACTGGAAGCCTGGAGAGCCTGATGCTATTCGTAATAATGAATTTCTTTCTTTGCAAAAGAAAGAACTTCGGCAACTGGCATTACAGCCTATTATTGGGGCGATAGCTGCTAGACTCACGAAAAGCAAACGAATTCGTCTTTTTGAAGATCAACTTGTCTACAAGGCTCCTCAAGCCAAGGATGGCAAGGGCGTAGTTGGCTGGCATACGGATCGCGCTTACTGTTCTAACTGTACCTCAGATAACCTGCTTGCCGCCTGGATACCTTTCCATGATTGTGACGAATCGATAGGACCACTTGTTGTAATTGACGGGAGCCATAAGTGGTCAGGCACAGACCACCTGCGTTGCTTCAACCATCCGAATCTTAAGGAAACAGAAAAAAAATTCACCCAAGAAGGACGAATGATTGTTGAAGTACCGATGACCTTAAAGAAGGGACAAATCAGTTTTCATCACTGTGGGATAATCCACGGCAGCTATCCAAATTACAGCAATTCGATTCGCTTAGCAATGGCTGTACATTTACAAGACGATGCCAACCGCTATCAAGCTTACTGGAATGAGAAAGGAGAACAAATACATCACTTTCTTGACCGAATATGTCGGAAACTACCCAACGGCAATCCGGATTACACAGACCCATCAGTATTTCCTGTATTGTGGTCGGCAGAAGATAGGTAGTAAATATTCAGATTCTGAAATAGAAAAATTGGAGAAATAATATGAATGTACAAGTCATTGAATTAGAAAACGATTTGTGGTTGCAAACACTGCAAGATCTCCGTCATGATTTTTACCATTTACCTGAGTATCTATATTTAGAGTCTAAAAGAACTGGTGGCATTCCTGAAGCTATTTTAATAACCGAAGGTGACAAAAAATTTTTTGTGCCTTATTTGCTAAGAAACTGTAATGACATACTGTTTGAAGAAGGAAAAGCAGCAGATGTTTTTGATGTTATTTCTCCCTATGGTTATCCAGGAATCTTGCTAAATGAAGCAGCTATCAATACACCAGGCTTTCCAGATGCTGCTTTAGATAAAGTGAAGCAGGAATTTTGCTCTCGGGGGATATGCTCTGCTTTCTTTCGTTTGCATCCAATTCTAAATGAAAATTTTACCGAAATCTTTAAAGCAGAAACTTTTACACTCAATGGAGAAACAGTTTCGATAGATTTGAAGATTGCTAACTTGTGGAGCCACACCAGAAAAGGACATCGCAGCACTATAAATAAGTGTAAGCGTCTCGGAATGGTTGCAAAGATGGTTCCATTTCAAGATTATATGGACGAGTTTGTTGGAATTTATGAAGAAACGATGAGACGTGTTAATGCAACGGCAGGATATTACTCCTTTAGTACTGAATATTTCACTCAAATGAATGATTTGTTAGGATCTACTCTTCATCTATGCATTGTTGAATACGAAAATCAGGTTGCTTGTGTAGGTTTGTATACAGAATGTTGTGGAATTGTACAAAGCACATTAGGTGGAACAAGAAACCAGTATGTTCATTTATCACCAGGTAGTTTCGAGACTGACTATGCAAGATACTGGGCACAGGAACGTGGCAATGAATTTTTGCACTTGGGTGGTGGAGTCGGTGGTTCCACAGAGGATAGTTTGTACAATTTCAAATCGGGTTTCTCTCAACTGTCTCATAAGTTTTTAACATTGCGCTTGATAACTGACGAGGAGAAATATCATCAGTTAGTAAACTTAAGAGCAAAAGTACTGGGAATAACAGCTTCAGAATTGCTACAGTCAAACTTCTTTCCTGCTTATCGTTCACGCTAAATACTCCTGACACAACACCTCTTTCAACAACACAAGTTATAAATGATAAACTAGTGCCTGACATCTATAGGACAAAATCCAGGAAAGTTTTTCAACTTGTACAATGAAAGTATTTGAATTGTTGCACTCTTGTATTGAGAATCCAAATTACTGAAAATAATTATGTCTAAACCCATTTTGCTCTCAACTCCACATATGGGGGATGAGGAACTGGCATTTGTTCAAGAAGCCTTTGAAACTAACTGGATTGCTCCCGTTGGTCCTCATGTGAATGCTTTCGAGCAAGAATTCTGTCAAGTCATTGGAGCAAGCCATGCTGCTGCGTTAAGTTCAGGTACGGCGGCTATTCATTTGGCGTTGCGATTAATTGGCGTTGAGTATGGTGATGAGGTTTTTTGCTCTACCCTGACTTTTGCCGCCACTGCAAATCCAATAACTTATCTAGGGGCAAAACCCGTCTTTATTGATAGCGATCGCACTTCTTGGAACATGAATCCCAACTTGTTGGGGAAAGTGCTAGAACAACGCGCACGTGTTGGCAAATTGCCGAAAGCGGTTTTGCTTGTACATCTGTATGGTCAAAGCGCGGATATCGATCCCATTTTGGCAGCTTGTAATCGTTATGAAATCCCCTTGATTGAAGATGCGGCTGAATCTTTAGGAGCTACTTACAAAAAGCGATCGCCAGGAACCTTCGGGCGCATTGGCATTTACTCCTTCAATGGCAATAAAATCATTACCACCTCCGGCGGTGGAATGTTAGTTTCTAATGAAGCAAGCCTAGTGGACAAAGCCCGTTTTTTGGCAACCCAAGCACGAGATCCAGCTCCTCATTATCAACATTCAGAAATTGGTTACAACTATCGCCTTAGCAATGTTTTAGCTGGTATCGGTCGCGGTCAGTTGCGGGTTTTGAATGAGCGAGTAGCAGCTAGACGCCGCAATTTTGAGATTTATCAAAAGAGATTGGGAAATTTGCCAGGAATAGAATTTATGCCAGAAGCTGCTTTTGGACACGCTACTCGTTGGCTTACGTGTCTGACAATCGATCCAGGTGCTTTTGGTGTAGATCGAGAACAAGTCCGCTTAGCACTAGCCGAACAGCAAATTGAAACTCGTCCTGTATGGAAACCATTGCACCTACAGCCCGTGTTTGCTGATTGTGAATGTATTGGTGGTATGGTAGCAGAAGACTTATTTGAAAGGGGTCTCTGTTTGCCTTCTGGATCTAATCTCACAAACGAAGATTTAGAGCGGGTTATTGGTGCAATTATGGCAGTTTACCATAATAGTAAAAAAAATCACCCCGTTTTGTTATAAGTAGGCAATAATTAAACAACTTAAACTAACTCTGAGGCTTAGATAGCACAAGCCAAAATTGGAGTACATTCTCTGTTTATATTAGTTTTTTTAAAGGAGCTTGATTGAAAAACCAATCATTTTTTGACTGATAGTGAAGATTGTTGATGCAATATTAGTTAGCCCTGTTAATCAAGCGAAAAATGTAAATTTGTATGCAATCGCAAGCAATTCCTATCTATGAAAAATATTGGCAAGTTTTAAAACGCCGTTACTTGCCTGCATTAGGCATCTTTATTCCAGTTTTTGCAATTTCATTGCTGTCTTCTTCTTTGAAAAAGCCCTCTTATGTGGCAGAGGGAACGTTACAATTTCAAAGAGCGAATACTATATCTTCTTTAACAGGAGTGGGAACAGAAATAGGCAAGTTAGAACCATTAGTCCAAGACAAAAGTAGTCCCATACATACAGAGGCAGAAGTTATACGCTCTCTACCTGTTGTAGAAAAGACTATAGACAGAGTCAAGTTGAAAAATGCTACAGGAAAATTTATAAAACCTAAGGACTTTCTGAGTCGGTTAACGGTGACTGAGATCCCCAAAACCGATATTCTCAAAATTTCCTATACCGATCCAAATCCTAAAACCGCCTCACAGGTTGTGAATACCGTGATGGCTATCTATTTAGAGCAAAATCTACTATCTCACCGAGCTGAAGCCTCTGCTGCCCGTAAATTCCTGGAAAAACAGTTGCCAAATGCTGAAATAATTCTTCGGAAAATAGAAATTGAATTGCGCTTATTTCAAGAAGAAAATAATGTTATAGCTTTGGAACCTGAAGCATCTCAATCTGTAGAAATTAGTGCAAACTTGCAGCAGCAAATTAATAATCTTAAATCTAGAATAGCTGATGTCAAGGCGCAATCACAAGCTGTTCGCAAACAATTAGGTATGAACCCGGAAGATGCAGTAATTATGACTTCCCTCAGTCAGTCTCCTGGCGTGCAAGATATCCTCAAAGAAATCCAACAGCTAGAGTCTCAACTTGCAGGTAGGCGTATTGTTCTTAAGGACACCCATCCTGAAATTCTTAATTTAGAACAGAAATTAGAATCCTTACAAGCAATTCTGCAACAGCGACTAAAAAAGGTTACAGGAACAACTCAATTAAAACAAAATGGTAATCTTCAAGTGGGAATTTTGCAACAGCAACTGACTGCAAAGCTTGTGGAATTAGAGTCAACTCGTCAGGGTCTAGATAGTGAATTATCTACTTTAACTAAGTTAGCAGCTAACTACAGAGAACGGCAGACAAACTTCCCCAAATTGCAGCAGCGACAGCGCCAGTTAGAACGCAAATTACAAGCAGCCCAATCTACTTATTCTCTTTTGTTGCAAAGATTACAAGAGAGCCGACTAGCAGAAAATCAGAACTTAGGTAACGCTAATATAGTATCTGAAGCCAGAGTACCTGAAGAGCCTCTATCCTCTCCTATCGTTTCGTACTTAAGTGCAGGTCTACTAGGTATTTTAGCTTCCTTAGCTACTATATATCTTTTGGAAACAACGGATAAATTAATCAAGACTGTTGATGAGGCAAAGGAATTAGTAGGATTAACTTTATTAGGGGTTATTCCTTCTTTCAGCAAGTCTAAAAAATCTACTCGCGGCAATTTCGAGCCAGAATTACATACGCCGCAGCTTATTGTTAGGGATATCCCTCGTTCCCCAATTAGTGAAGCTTTCAGAATGCTGAGAGCGAATTTGAAGTTTATGAAAGCTGATAGAGATTTAAAAGTTCTTGTTGTTACTAGTTCCATCCCTAGAGAGGGCAAGTCAACAGTAGCTGCCAATTTAGCTTTAGCAATGGCTCAGATGGAGCGTAATGTCTTACTGATAGATGCAGACTTGCATCATCCAGTTCAGCATAAAATATGGGACTTACGCAATAATCAAGGTCTCAGCAACGTTATTGTAGGACAAGCTGATATCAGGACAGCTATCAAAAAAGTGATGGATAATTTGTATGTTCTACCTTCTGGAGTCGTGCCTCCTTCTCCCGCCTCTCTATTAGACTCAAAACGAATGGCTAGCTTAATTGACAAGTTTGGAGTCAACTATGACTCGGTCATTATTGACGCGCCATCATTAACTGTTGCTGCTGATGCTGCTATCCTGGGTCAAATGGCTGACGGTGTTTTGTTGGTAGTTCGTCCGGGAATGGTTGATTCTGTCAACGCGACTCTTGCTAAAGAACTTTTAGAAAAATCTGGTCAGAGGATCTTAGGACAAGTTGTGAATGGCGTTATTCCAAACAATGACCGCTACAGCTACTACTTCCGAGAAGAATACTCCCAGGTAGAAATGGCAAGTAAAGATGAAGCCATTAAAGCTGTGAAATAGATAATCGGGCTCTTCTACCTAGGTTGTAAAAATACGTTTTAAAAAAGCTATGATTTCAACCCAAGCAGAAGTCGTAGCCGCAGAATCGTAGCGATAACCATCATCGCGCATGAAGGTATGTTCTGCTTCATAGGAAAAAATTTGGTGAGACACTCTCGCATTTTCTAAAGCTTTGATAATTGTTTGACGGTCTTGTTGTGGTATGTGAGGGTCAAGAGTACCAAACACAATGAGCATCTCACCTTTAATTTCGCTGACCCGGTGAATAGTATCGGCTACCCCCTGACCTAGTTTGCCACTGGGAATACCAGTCGGATAGCAACAGACGGCTGCCTTGATTTCGCTTTGGAAAGCAGCCCGGAAAGATAGATGTCCGCCAATACAAAAACCTAAAGTCCCTATTTGACCCAAGGCTACCGAACCTTCCCCCTTCAGAAATTCAATGACAGCACGGCAATCAGCATCATAACCTGCTATTGGGGTTCGACGAGCATTGTCATTACCCCGCATCCGCCCAAGATCGTCTGGTTCAATAACTGAACCAACAGGTTCTGTTCTATGAAAAATCTCTGGGGCTGCAACTACATAGCCGTGTCCAGCTAAGTAGTTTACCAAACGAATCATTGGGTTGCCTAGTTGATAAATATCTGTGTAGAACAAAATGCCTGGGTATGTTCCTGCGGCTTTGGGAGCTGCAACATAAACGCGCATGAGACTGCCGTCTACTCTCAATTCAACATTGCGTTTGGTAATTTGCACGCTTTTTGCCTCCATATCGTGTTTGCAAGATATCACCATTATTTACATTTTGCAGCAGTTTACAGTGATTTTCTGTCGGATGGATGACAGTAAGGTTTTACCACTTTTTGCTCTGACGAGAGCGAAATCGCAACTCTACAAACACGCCAACGCTGTTGAACAATCGGTATCGGGTTTTGCGCGTGCTTGGCGGAATTTTGCTTTGGTAGTGACACCCACATTTGCAGGAATTTTAGACAAAAGCATACAACCAATTGCACGCGATCGCTATTTGAATGCGCGGGAAATGCTATCAGCATTGCAAGCACCGCAAACACCTGTATCAGCAACAGTTGCATCTCCTCCACCAGCACAGGTACACGCACCAACAGTACTTTCTCCACCAATTCCCCAATATGCTGCATCATCATCAGGGTATCAAGCAGCGCCAGCGCTTGGTTTAGGGACTTGGCAACAAGCGATTATCATTAGCAGTGTAATTGGAACATTCTTTGTTTCTGGTTTGTGGATGATGCAGCTATTCGCCCCTAATTCTTCCCAGACAACTTCTAACACTTCCACCACAGATATCACACCAATATCAACCCCATCAGCAGCCCCAGTCGCCTCACAAACCGCTCCACCACAACCAATTCCCACCGTTACCCAATTTATTCCCACTCAACCATTAACCAGACACACCCCAACTCCTGTTATCCCTTCTAACCCAGTCAGTATTTCTCAGAGTGCAACAGAACAAACAATTAGAAATTGGTTAGCAGCAAAAAGAGAAGTATTTGGTCTCAGACATCATGGAGAGCTAGAGCGCCGGTCGAGTAGAAGGTGTTGATAAACTACGCATAGTATGGATAAGCGGTGATGTAGATGAATCAAAGCTTTATACAACCCTGTCGATTTGATAGCTGAAAAAAAGCAAGCATCTAAAAAAGGTGCCTGAAGGGTTTTCAGAAAAGCGCTCTGCGAAACCCAACAAGGACAACTGATTCACCTCGATTAATATCAATACATCTTACATTTACTATTTCCCTAAAATTGCTCGATTCTCGTAAATTGTCAACTCAATACTTCGTCCTTTGACCTTGCTATCTTCTATAGACTATACACACCAATAAATAGGCCTGCAACTAAAATCAAACAGATGTATAAAACAGTTTTTTATTAGATTTATATAAGTACTATTGCTGAGTAGAATAAACGGATATATTTATGAAATCTAGAAATTTTGTATTTTATGGTATTATCCAAGCTAGCATGACTTATTTACCAAATATTCAACGAGTCTAAGTACGTAACCTGTGTGATAATAAAGTGTGTTAATAGTATTAGATACATTCATGACTAACGATTCAAATTTCAATCTATTCACGTATGTAGTAGGAGCAAATCGAGATACCCAGAATGAATTGATTAGTTGGGTTATAAAATCGCAGGAATACATCAACCAATATTTTGGAGGAGATAGAAGTGGGATAATGAGAACAACATTTGGAGATTGCGTGTCAAAAGTAGAAGTGCTAGCAGATTTAGCTATCAATGATAATTACGCACGTGATTTCCGAGGCGTGAGAGACATAAACGGCTGCTTACAAGCAGGAGCAATAATTTCTAGACAAACTGATATACTTTTCCCTTATACTGAAGAAAGAGTCTATCTATCAATAGACCCATTTACTACGCCTCCCTGGAATTGCTTAAATTTAGAAGGCGTAGAGTTACCAGAAAAAATTAAAGGAGCAGCAAGATGGTTAATGTCAGAAATAGTTCAAGAAATAATAGATACGGAAATAGAAGGAGTGACTAAAGTACTATCGATTGAAAGAGCTAAAGATTTTTACTTAAATATTGGGTTTCAGGAAAATCCTGATTATCCGTCTGAATTAGTTTTAACAAGAGAAGCAGCAATCGCTTTTTTACAAGAACAATCTTATCGCAAAGGAGAAAGATAATGACAAGCCAACAATATCAGCCAACAACAGAAGATTTGAAGCGATGGGAAAGATTAGATGAACTTGGTATGACGGCAATGTGTGGTACACCTATGTCAGATGAAGAATATGAGCATAGACTTCAATCTGTGATTGATGGTAGCTGTTTTATTAAGTATCTGGATAAAATATTGAAGCAAAAGCAAGAACTTCAGGACAAGTTAAAAGGTATCGAACAAACAGAACAAATATTAAGGGCGAAGATTGCAGAATTTCAAAACCAAAGTTTCAAAAAATGACTCATTAAAAAATATCTTTGCGTTTTTGTATTAACAGCGTTACTATTAAATACACCCCAATATGCACTCCCAAAATTCCCCAATTTAAACTCAAATTTTGCCAAGTAGCATCATAAACAGGTGAGGGGTCAATTGGTCGGGCGATGGTGCTACCATCGGGTAATTTGATCGCATCGGGAACCATTCTATTGATGTTTACCAATGTTCCATATGCACCGATAGACCAACGACTGAGCATCAGCCAAGAGATTTTACTACCGAGCCCCTCCATTTTAAATAATACACCAGAAAAGATAATTTGGGGGATTAATAATAATGGCAAAGCACTATTTGCTTGACTGCCATTTTTAACAATCGCTGATATTAATAATCCCAAACTCATACTGGTTAACAAGGTGAGAAATGTGGTCATGGGTAAACCAATTTCCCAGGGTATTTTATCTGCTGGTGGTGATTTGAAAAAGAATAAAATCACTAGGGAAATTAACAGGGTTTGCAGTAATGCTAAGCCAGCAAATATTGCCAATTTTGAGCCAAGATAGGCAAACAAACCTAGATTGACCAATCTTTCTCGTAAATATATTGCTGCTTCTTTGACAATTTCTTGTAGCGAACTCAAAAGTCCTACCCACAAAGCTGCACAGGTAAATACAAATAAGACTCTCAACGCTAAAGATGCATGGTTTGCATTAGTTTCTGCTGGTGCTACCAAGGGTTGTTGATTTTGCAAAGCAAAGGTAATTAAGCTAATACCAACTGGTGCAGTTAATAGGGCTAGAATTAAGTTAATAATATCCCGCTTTTGAGTTTGAAAATATCTTTGAGTAAGAATTATCCACTGTTTCCCAAATGAAACCTTTACTTGTAAAGTATTATCCGTCTTGACTTGCATTCCCGCACTACCGGGGCTGAGGTGATTGACAACATAACGCTGATAGTCCGGGGATTGGTAAAACCTTTGTGCTTGGTCGATGACTGTTTCTGGTGTTTCTAGCAAATTATAAATATCAGCAAAATCTTCTGTCACTCCAAAAAATTGCAGACAATCATCAGGAGTACCAAAGTAACACAAACGTCCACCTTGACCGAGAAATACTATGCGATCGCACAATTTAATATTACTTGTTGCATGAGTCACTAAAATTACAGTCCGTCCCTGGTTTGCCAATTTCCGCAACAGTTGCATCATCTTTTTATCTAACCCAGGATCGAGTCCAGAGGTAGGTTCGTCGAGGAAAAATAATTTTGGATCTGCCAGTAACTCCACACCAATACTGACCCGTTTCCTCTGTCCCCCACTTAACTGACTCACCAATGCATGGCGACGGTGTATCATTTCCACATCATGCAATGTTTTTTCTACCATCGTTCCCACGTCTATATCTGGCGGTAAACGCAATTTTGCTGCATATTGTAACACCTCCGTCACCGTTAAATCGCGATGGATTATATCATCTTGAGGCACATAGCCAATCTGCGTGCGATATAAATTAAAATTGGTGCGTAAATTCTCCCCATTCAAATAAACCACACCCTGTGTTAGCTTTTCTATCCCCAATAGAGTCCGCATCAATGTCGATTTTCCCGCACCACTTCCCCCTACCAAAGCCACAAATTGTCCCGGTTCAATTGCAAACGACAAGTCATCAAGTCGCCTTTTTCCCTTCGTTGCTAAAACTAAATTGTAAGCATCCAAGCGAATTTGATTACCCCCATCTAATACGTGTAATTCATCACCACGGACTACTAGGGTGTATGCTGCAATCCGAATTGTTGCCTCTGGCGGTAGAATTATTGAACCATTGACACGTTGTCCGTTGACATACACGCCGTTGGAACTATGGTCTCGGAGAACGTACTGTCCTCGTGCATCAGTATCAATTGTGGCGTGACGGCGCGATACCGTCGGCGCATCCAATGTGAGAGTCGCGCTAGAATCGCGTCCAATTAACACCTTGAGGTTTCGCAGGGAAATGACCGGAAAACTCTGGTTATCAATTGTGATATCATCTGCGGCATTGTAATATTTAAACTCAATCAGATTTTGGGGATTCAAACCAATTTTAATTTCCATCCCATTTCGTAACAGCAACCCTGTATCGGTTGTTACGCGGGTATTATTGACATAGACCCCATTAGTACTGGGTTTTTGTCCATCACCGTCATAAATGCGATAGTTATTTCCTTCCCTGCGAAACACAGCCTGAATCCGCCCAACTACTTGCCAATTCTCAGGAACAACCAGATCGCTGCTAGTGCGATCGCGTCCCAAAATATGTTGTTGTTGCGTCAGCGCAAATTGCAAAACTTGTCCCTGATTGTTCAGATTAATATAAATGCTACCACTGAGATTTTTTGTATGAATTACAGTATTCAGCATGAGACAACCTCTACTATAAATAAAAATTGCTATGGCAATCCTATTTGATTTGTAAACAAGTAGTAAACACGTAGGTAGGGAAGACAGCCCACCACATAAGCCTTTTGGTGGGCAATGCCTACAGTACTTAAAATTGTTTATACATGATTTAGGATTTCTATAGTAGTTTGTTCAAATGAATTACAGTAAATTTCAACCTGGTGAGGTACAAAAATTACCCCCCTCTGTCCCCCCTTACAAAGGGGGGATGAAAGGAGGGTGTACCTTATGAGACTGAGAAAGGCTATAGTAAGTTCGGTCTTAATGATGCCAGGAAGATCCGACTTTTCATAGGCTTAAGCAGGTTCAGATAAATTCGACAGAATCACAACTCCGGTTGCAGTTATTGCCAATGCCGATAAAATAGCATTGCCAAAATAACCAACTTGTGAATAAACCACTCCAGCGATCGCACCCCCAAGTCCACCGCCTATTTGCCCAATTGCCACCACCAAACTCATCAGAGAACCGCGACGAGCATCGGGAACAAGGGTCGTTAGAAGTGCTTGCAGTGGGCTTAATCTCAATGCCAGTAGCATCATTGTAAAGAAAAAGACAACGTAAGCAGAGAAGACATCAAACACAACGAAAGGGGTCACCGCAAATAAGACAGCAGAAACCAAACAAGACCCAACAATAACGGGTTTGCGACCAATGCGATCGGACAAGCTTCCTGCTTGAGGTCCAAATAAGAGATTCGCAAGCCCCCCTACCATGAACAACAATGCCGTTGCTGTTGGACTGACGCCGATTTCTTTTTCCAGCCAAGTAGGAAAGAACACAACAAATGTTGATACTGCAAACAACATTGTTGCATAAGCAAACCCCGCACTCACAACTGCGCGATTGCGTAAAAGTTCTCGGTATCCCTTCACAGCAGCCCTGATAGAAAGCCTTTCTGAAGAACGCTTGATAGGCGGTTGAGGTAAAACACTCAAGACTAGGAAAAATGACACTAACGCAACGAGCGCAAACAGCAAAAAAGGGGCGCGAAAACCGTATTGCTCAGCCAAGATTGTCCCAATCGGTAAACCCACACTTGTCCAAATGCAAAACCGCTCATCACCCACCCACTCGCCCACCCACGACGCTCGAAGGGAAGTAATCTCCCACGTAAGCAACTGCTACACCTGTCAAAATCCCTCCAGAAACGCCAGCCCCAATCCGAACGCAAAGCAGCGAAATAAAGTCACTGGCAAACCCATGCATTCCTAGCAAAACCGCCATCGAACTGGTTCCAGCCAAAAGCACGGGTCTTCTTCCTATACGATCGCTAACCGGTCCAATAACAATGGCAAAAGCACTCAACGCGATCGCATAACCAGTTACTAACGTCCCTTGCAATACTTCGGGAATTCCCAAGGCTTCTCCAATGCGCGGCAAAATAGGAGCAACAATTGTCGCTTGAGAACTCGAAGCTAAAACCATCAACCACAATGCTAAAAGAATTAGCACCACAGGAGGATGGCGTTTTGCTAAACTCATTCTCCAACCTCCTGTTGCAACTTGCTTAAGACATGACCGTAAGCTTGCAATTGGGTAGAACGGCAAAAGCGAATCTTAATCATTGGTATGAGGCGATCGCAAATCATCTCATATGTCAAAGGACTATTGAACATCTGCACAATTTTAGTTGCCATTGTAGCGGTGTCACCAACAGGAGAGAGGAGTTTGTCAGGTAAATCCGCTCCAAGTTCCTCCATCACCTCTTCCAATCCACCACAATAAGTACCCATCACAGGGACACCACATGCCATTGCTTCAAGTGCTGCCAAACAAAAAGACTCCGATTCACTTGTCACCAGCATCATATCGGTGACACTCAGCCAATGCACGAGTTCGTTTGGCGAAGCCGCACCCAAGAACATCACATTTTCTGCAACATTCAACTCTCGTGCATACTCGCGAGCTTGTCCTATTAAGGGACCGTCACCAATCATAAAGAGTTGCGCTCTGACACCAGCTCCCCGAACGCGAGCCAAGACTTGGATTGCATCTAGAGGTCGCTTCACAGAACGAAAATTAGATACGTGACATAAATTGAGGATTTTTTTGGAACGAGTCATATCCCATGTCCGAAGAGGACGAAACAGTTTGAGATCGACAGAATTGTGGATGACTGTGGGGCGCTTCTTTAAAGCTAAAATCTCCACCGCTTGGTTTGCCAACCAAGACGAGACAGCCGTAACGCTATCGCATGCAGCAATACACTCTCGTAACTGAGAACCGTAGTTTAACCTGCGTCCAAATCCAGTGACATCGCTGCCATGTAGCGTTAAACACACTGCTAGTCGATAGCCTCGCGCTGCCAAGGCTTGTCGCGCAAGTAGTGCGGCTTCAACTAGCCCAACTGCGTAATGCACGTTTAAAACCTTAATTTCGCGAGTCTCAACCCGCTCGATAATGTCATACGCCAACGGTACAATCCAACTGCGATCTGGCTCGGTAGGTGTCTTGGGGGCGTTTACAGGTACATAATGGAGCAATGGATCGCGATCTGCTCCCCATTGTGGCTCTGAGCTAGTCAGCACAGATACCTTAGCCCCTGCGGTTGCAAGCCCTTTGGCTAAATCTGTTGCGACTTTACCACTTCCTCCCAAACCACCAAGAGACAGAATTGCTAACTGTAAGGATGCAATCTCTGAGGCAATGTGGTGTGCAGAGCTATTGAAGTATGGAGTAATGTTTGGAACACTAGCAAACGATAACTTCATATGCTTGTTTATGAATGGTGGACAGTTATGACTCTTGTTTCTATGCGATCGCAACACGAGATGGGCAAAAGATGGGATACGATGGCAAAACCATGTGTTGCAATGAGTTCCGCAACACCTAGAGAGCGTTCTTGAGGTTTACCTTTAGGGCTGATGTAAGCAAACGCAGCAATACCAGATGCATTTTGTCTCCTTCCAGAGCGAATCAGTGTGGATTCAAGACGGGCTAAAGCTTGAGCGAGGGACACGACATTTCGAGTGGGAGGAGGACTGCTACGACTCCCAGAACGTTGCAAATCTAAGCAAACTGTTGCCATGAGTGAAGGAAACTCAACTTTTGCACGTGTAAAAGCTTCTATCGGACGTTTTGCTCCCCAAGATTTCAGAATTGGCTCGGTTGTGAATAACCATTGCTCGACAGAATGTTTGAGGGCGATCGCTTCGGGACCGACAGCTTGACCCACTATAGCTGATGTTCGTAATGCAAAACACTGCTGTTGCAAAGTCTCTAGCTTATCAAAAGCAATCCGAACTTCTTCGGGGAGACCGGCTCGTCCCAAACGGTTGCTAGGGTCATCACAGGACAACAATAAGGCTGTCCCTCCTGCATCAACGAGTTGTTTGGAAATAGTGTTATCTAAAACCGTGAATGAGGGACGGGCTACAATTTGAGGCATGGGGATTTTTGCCCAGGTATAAACTTCCTTAAGTTGAACAAAATATTGCTGTTCGGTAGGACCTGCAACGTAAGCAATGGTGGGTAAAACCGTATCTTGACAAATGGGACGTAATAGGGCGCTTGGTGTGAATCGTTCGGGTTGTTGCTCTAACAAATTTCGGACTGCATCATCCGCGAGATAAATATTGCTGTTCTGCAACGCAAAACCTTCCTTGGCTGGAAGCATGCGTCTGCGAGTACCATCTGCATCTACAAAGAAGATTTGCAGCACATCGCGATCTGTGGGAATAGTTTCGGAAAGCCCTCGAGCAGTTAATGCTTCGCGTGCGCGAGCCAGGGGTATTTGAGAACGTTCATCGCCAAAGAGTTCGCGTGCGATCGCAGGACGAGCCAGTTCGGCAAATTCGCGAGTTGATGGATCGAGGATAATCAGCCCAAAATCTTTTGTTAGCAGGCTTAACCAACGAGCAAAAGCTTCTGCAAAGGTTGTTTCTGCTTGATAGATGGCTTGTAGAGCTGCAAAGACTTCTTGACTGCGAGGCAGTTGCCCGAGTGCTTGTTCCATCTCGTTTAATAGAGAATGAATACCTTCTCCTAAAGGGGTAGAACCAACTAAACGATGAGTGACGGGTAATTCCAGGCTGAGTGTTTTTGGTTCGGTTTGATGAGCGAGTAACTTAACGTGCTGCACCTCATCAAGGTCACTATCGTAACTTGCCATCCAAAAGATAGGAACCGCAGGAATTCCTTGGGCTGTCAAGTCCTGCGCTTGTTGGATGGCTCCAAGTGCTTTGTAAAGGGTGTAGGCGGGCCCCCCAAAAACACCCACTTGCTGTCCTGTGACGACTGCAACGGTATGGGGATGAGAGAGTTTTTTGATATTGGCAAAGACTGCTTCCGATGACCCCCAGCATTCCGCTTGTCGTTGTAATAGTTTGGTTAATGCTTCTCGTGGATAAAGGCGTTGACGTATACTTTTGTATGTAGAAACCCAATCTCGGTTAACTGCCAGTTTGTGAAGCTTTTGATGCGATGGCAACACAGTGGCTGTCATAAAAGTTCGACGACATCGCGCTTGTAAGAGTTGAAGAGTCTCGAAGCTTGCATGAGGAACTTCTGTTTTCAAGTCTGTCATCAAGCGTTGAGTTGAGTAGTGCTGTGTCTCGTAAGCAGATAACGCTTTCAGTTTCTGTTGGCGATCGATTTCAACTCGCAAGATATTAGAACCGTCGTGATGGGTGGGAACCATTGTATAGTGCTGTTCAATTGCCCAAGGAAGCAAGTTTGTAGCTTCTGGAATGATAAACCCAGGGTCAGCTGCTAAGTGGAATGCTACTAAAGCAGCAACTCCCAAACCAAGATGATGTCCGTGCAGGGAATAGTTTGGATCGACCTCTGGATGCAGTGTTAAAAGGATTTGCGGGCGGTGCTTCCGGATTGTACGAACGAGAAGGGCTAGCGTTGAATCGAGTCCCCAAATTCGCAGTGCATCAGCTGCTGTCGTCGGTTGCATCCGAGAAGCATCTCGATATTTGCCAAAATCAACCAATCCTAAGCATTCTAACTTTTCGATATTGAGGCATTCGGCTGCACGACGCAGTTCTAAAGCTCGTTGCTCAACTCTTCTTGAGTGTTCGCCACCACGCCCTGCTGCACCATCTGTTGCTACAACCAGTCTCACTCGCTGTCCTGCTTCTGCTAGGGCTGCTATTGTCCCACCAGCATAGATTGATTCATCATCAGGATGTGGCATGAGTACCAATACATCACATTCTGGCTTCCCCTGACGCGCTAACTCCCCAGTGGTTTTGGGCAATGGTAGATGTCTTGATTTGATTTCTCCTGTTTTGAGTTGCGATCGCAATGTCTCAACTAAGTCTTGATTTTCATTACGAACTTTGGTATAATCAAAACTCCAATTTGTGGTGAGTTTGCCTGTCATTAAAGGCAGGTTGACAACGTCTAGCAAACGAGAGCGATCGACACAGGCGGTTCGATCTATGTCTTGTAGAATGGCTGGAAGAGATATTCCCGGTTGAGAACAACGCGCTACAACTCGCTGATAGACAACGGGGTCTTGGGAATCGCCCCCATCATAGTAAGCCACAAATGATTTATGGTCTAGTACGGTTAGCTCGAGCTGCTGTAGTAGGTGCTCGACAGTGTTTGGCTCGTGAAGGTGTGCAGCTGTACTAAATTTTCGCGATTGGGGAGGAATGTAGGTAAATGCTAGGACTCCACCTGGTGCAAGCGCCCATCTCAACTGTGTAAGGGATCGACTTAAATCTTTTGCAAAGTGAAGTGCGCCACAGCTGAGGATGACATCAAAACTTGAGGCAAGCAAACCCGCTTCAACAAGTGGGTAATTGAAGTCGTGTTCAATCAAGGCGTGAAACTGGGGGTACTTGGATTGAGCTTGGTGCAGCATTTGCGGTGATACGTCTAATCCAGTGACACAAGCCCCTATTTCAAGATAAGGAAGGCTTGCTTGTCCGGTTCCAACACCAACATCAAGTACTCGCAAAAACCCCGCAGGCGGTGCATGATGTATTGTGGCTTCGAGTAGAAATTGCGGTGCTGTCCACCCAAAACTGGCGGTGCTTTTGTCGTAAGATTCCGCCCAAACATCATAGCGATCGCGTGGGTTAAGATTGACGTTGGATACAGTGTTTTGGGTCATCTTAATGACTTTTTTCATAGAAAGTTTTTATGGACTTCTCAGTCCTTGTTATTTTCAGTTTGATTAATAAATGTGACAAAAAAATGTCAATTGTCTGGATTGCTTGAGTAGAATACGTCCAGATCCCTGACCTCTTGAAGAAGTTGGGGATCTCAGCTTTTCTCGATTGATTTAAAATTCAGTAACCTTATAGATATACAGTATTTTATGTTTTGATAATATACTGGAGTTTAGAGCTCCAAACCAATCTCCTGGTTTTAATGTTGCTAATGACTTAGGTTTGCCATCTTCCCTAAGACGCACATTTTCGGAAATCATTAAAAATGGACTTCCAGGTTTCTCTGTAGACCAAATGATATCTCCTGTTTTATAACAACGAGTTTCTGCTTGATTTCTTAATTCTTACCGCTAAAATAATCACGCTACAATTTGTGTGTTCTCATCAGTTGCTATTTTGTCCAACTCATCCCCACCTAAACTTTTATTTCTCATTTTAAACTCATCCAATAATCTGTAGAAAGCATTAAAACCCTCTTGTTCGCTTCCACAAGGGAGCATAATTATCTTGGCCCAAGAATTTGAAGTTGACACATGATATTTTTTTTGTATCCAAGGCTGAAACTCGCGGTAAAAATCCATTTCTTCCTTAGTTGCTTCAACCCCTAATTCTCTCAAAGCAGTTTTAAAACCAACCAGAAAATGAAACAAATCACTGACAGAAGCACGTCCAATATACATCCCTGGTTTAGTTTGAATTTTTTGCAAAATCTCAAATAATTTACTCATCTCCTAAAACCTCCTATCATTAGTCCTAAATTTTATTCAACCAATTGACTAAAAATCCGCCACTAGGGCATTCAAAATCATTGAACAGTTTTCGCATTTTTAGGCTTAACCGACAAGTATTGCCTACACAACAAACGTTACTTCAGATAAATCAGTAAGTTTAATCCGGGAATAGTGCGGGAAAGAGTCCAAAAAACAAGAATGATGTACAGTATACCAAGTACCCACTGATACCATGCCAATGTCGTAATTATGCCAGGGAGGTGTTCGTCTCGCAAACGAATGTCATTAAATCCCAGCCTTAATAAGTTGTTAAGGCTAAAGTCATAGTAATTGAGCCAGTTCCATCGGCGATCGCATAAAATTGGTAAATAACGCTCGCGAAACATTTGATACCTTGGAATAACTGGCAAACGTCCAATCAGCAAGCGTAACTGTCGTAAAGTTCCTTCTTCTGTAAAGTAAGAAACGTCTAAGAGGTCGTGATAGCGTCCTTGTTGGTAAAGTCGCAACAGCAAGACTCCGGGAACGGGAATAATAATCACAAAGACACATCCCAATGTCATCCAAGGTTGTTCTGCTGAACGAAAGATAGCTAGTAAGCCCAGTAAGACTAACACGCCAAAACTTGTAAGCATACAAGTTGTTTCGTAAGCCGTGGGTAAAATCGGTCTAGGACCAATACGACGAACACTGTCAATCAGCCAAAATAATAAACCAAAGTATGCGATCGCGATCGTTCCTACACCAATCGCCAAGCAAAAATTTGTACCGTACCCAGATAGCAGCAGAAGTAGACTCAAAGCCAACCAGTTCCAAGCTAAGAGCAACCAATTTCCTACCGAAAGAGAATTGCCAACCACAATGCGAGAGATAACTTGAGCGTAAGTATCGAAGTCAATATCAGCCAAAGTCAGCAATTCACTCTTATTACGAAATGGCTGTATCTGGCGGCGACGAACAATAGCATCTGCTTGAACGGGAGAAAAACCCAGATCCATCAGACGTTTTTGAGAAGCACTATTGATATTTGTACCAAACAGAGAGCGGGTTAACTCCTGTAGCCGCAACTCCTGCTTTGTATACTCCAACTGATTGGCATCAGCAATTTGCTGCAACTGACGAAAATTTTGCCCCAAATTACGCAAAACACTTTGATTGCCTTGCAAACCATTAACCACAATGTTTTTGCCAATTTGACCGGGATTTCCTAAAATCTTAGCTTGGTTGGAGTTAAAAAGAAGACCGGACACGTCTAAGTAAGCTTCTGGAGAAAATCCCGCATCACTAAAGTCTGCTTGATTGAGGATGCTTGCACCTTTGAGGTTGACAGGTTGGTTAAATTGTGCTTCTCGAAAGGCAACAGATTTCTCAAAAGTTGCTTCTGATAGAAAAAGAACCAGATTAAAAATATCTTTCGCAAACTGTGCTTGTTCAAAAAAACGCACGCTTGAAAAATCGGCATTACCCAGCCATTGTGTACGGCTGAATTTTGCCACCTGCTTAAAATTTGCTTCAGTAAAATTAGCCGTGTCTTCAAAAGTACTGTCTTGAAAATTGGCGGTTTCTTGAAATAGAGTTTGCTTAAAACTCAGTTTATCAAAGAAGATACTGTCTTGGAAGTAACTGTCTTTCCGAAAATTGGTATTAGCAAAGCTTGCACCACGGCTGAATCTTGTTTCTACCCAATAAGCAGGTTGAGTAAAAATAGCGCCTTGGGCATTAACTGGTTGAAGAAAAAACGTATTGGAAAATTGAACGGTTCCATTAAAGCGAGTTTCCACGAGAGTCAGAGAACCACGGAAAACACTAATTGCAGTTGATGCGGCTGATTGAGTCCCCAAAAGAAATTTACAATCTTTAGAATTGGGTAGTGCTACAGCAAGCGATCGCAAGCAAACATCTCGCAAGCGTTCTAATTGTTCTTGTTCCGACGCTGTGAAAATAGGAGCAATAGCTTGAGCGTAGAGAGGGGTTTGTAAACCTAAATCGCTACCAACAAAATCCCCTTGAATGACAGAATAACTTAAGTCCAAGCCCAGAGGTTTTGAGCCTGATTTTTGTAATTCTTTCCGTAAAATTTGATAAAAAGCATCTCGAAAACTGGCATTTTCCGGTCGTAAATCTATGACCATTTCCCGTAAATCCACTGTAAGATTACCTTCACGAATGGTAGGAGTACGCAGTCGTTCTTGTAATATTTCTAGAGTTAGGGGAATACGTTCTGGTTGTGCGGGGGAACCCCATGCTGGTAGGGGGAGTAAAAATAATAAGAAGGCAGAGATAAGAAGGCAGAAGCAAGAAAACATCCCCACAAATTGCATAAACTTCTTGTGGATGGAACTATGTGCGCTCCACCCCACAAATTGATACCAAGTTGCTTTCATACAGCTTACTCTCTCCCTTGTCCCCCTCGTCCCCCTTGTCTCCCTTGTCCCCCTTGTCCTTATTTCTCGTACTACCTATCTCCAATCAGTAGAACAATTTTACCTGTCATTGAACCAGTTTCAAGCAACTGATGGGCTTTTGCCGCTTCTTGTAAAGGAAACGTCTTGCTAACCTGAATTTTTAGCTTACCCCCATCCATCCATTTAGCACATTGTTCTAAAATTTCTGCCTGGTGCTGCTGTGCTTCCACAATACCTTGGAGCATCGGTGTTAGCATAAGTTCTAGACTCATGCGAAGATTGCGTTGTCTTGCTGTTTTCCACACTGTATTGGCATCCGGTTCTAAAATTGTCACAACATCACCATATACGCGTACTGCGGGGAAAGTTTTATGAAATGTTTCTCCACCTACAGTGTCAAAAGCTAAATCGACTCCTTCTCCACCAGTCCAATCTAAGGCTGCTTGCACGAAGTCTGTTTGCTTGTATAATATTGCACGGTCAGCACCTAAGTTGGTGACGAAATCGGCTTTTTCCTGTGAACCAACAGTTGTGCAAACATTAGCGCCTTTGAGTTTTGCCAGTTGAATTGCTACATGTCCGACTCCACCAGCACCTGCATGAATTAATACTCGTTCTCCTGGTTCCAAGCGTCCCCTTTCGTACAGTGCTTCCCAAGCGGTGATGAGGACTAGGGGTGCGGCGGCGGCTTCTACGAAGGATACAGAAGCTGGTTTGCGGGCTGTAAATCGTTCATCAACTGTTGTGTATTCTGCGTAGTTGCCTTGGTGTGCGCCCAATCCACCGTTACAGAAGAAGACTTCGTCGCCGATCCGAAAGCGTTGAACAGCTGCGCCTACTGCTTCGACTATACCTGCACCATCACAGCCTAATATGGCTGGCATTTTGTCTGGGTAGAATGTGCCTCTTTTGCGAAGTTTTGTGTCTATGGGGTTGATACCAGCTGCTTGTAGGCGTATGAGAAGTTCTGTTTCTCCTAGGGGAACGCTTGGGTTCGGCACTTCTTGCAGTTGCAAAACTTCGGGGTTTCCGGCTGCTGTCATTTGGACTGCTTTCATGTTCCCTCCTGGGTAAATTTGGCTATTTGTCAATTTACCGCAATTGTTGAGCCACTCCGCGAGCTAAAGCTGCGCGGATTCGGGCAAATTTAGGTCTAGCTTTTCGTCCTTATTGACTATCTGGCTAGACTTTTTGCCTTTCTGGGATAACTGCTCTAAGGGAGAATGAGTCTTCCTGCTTTCGGACTTGCCTACTTGACTTGCAGTTTCGTTTTCATAACGCTTCGGTGGCATCCACAAGGGACGACTCCGCCCCCGAATACTGACTAGCAGCACTCTCCCATAGAAGCTGATCCTCATTAACAAATCTACTCAAGTATGCACTGAAGAGGTCTCGCTGCATAACTGCTTTACCTGTTATATCTTTATGAACTCTTTCTGATAGGGATTTCTTGATACGTTGCCCATTCAAATGAGTTTGTGACAGTGCAGTTTTTTGAGTAGAAAACGTGATGAATTGACCGCCAGCAATCTCAGCTTTGCGTTGCAATTCAGATTGTACAAAACAAGAGTGACTTGGCAGCTATTGCTTTACCATAACGTTTCTGCCAAGCTTTTACGGATACTTTTTCAGCTTTAATTACATTGCCATGTCTTAGGATTTCATTGACAACTCCGCGATTCTTAGACTTAGCATATGCTGTCTTTCTACGTTCTAGTTCTCGCTTCTTAAGTGCTATTTTCTGGTAGTTTTTCGATTTCCTCCAATTACGAGACCCCTTTTTAGGCTTACCTTTTTTTGTAATAGTTTTACGACCTTTTTTGGCTTGGAAGTCCGGCTCATAATTACTAGGATTGGTCAGCCGAGAGGAACGCTGCATTTTTCTTTGTAGTGCAGTTATCTCATTTTGGTAGATAGGAACTTTTTCTGCAAATGGTAACAGACCTGCTTTTTCGTCTCCAACAAAGGCAATGTTAGAGATATTTAAATCTAGACCAATTAAACCATTGCTGACGTAATTCTTTTCTTTTTGATACGGATTTCCTTCATTAATAAGTTGTGCGTACCAACGACGTTTACCGTTTAATTCCTTCCATAATATCCGAACATATTTAACAGGAGATTGTAACCCATGCATAGTCACAGGGTTATTCTCATCAATAATTGGACGTAAGTTGAGACTTCCCCAAACTAATTGTTCATTCTTCCATCGCAATCCTTGCTTGTTAGTCTTACCTTCAACAGAACGAAAACGACTTGACACTTTAAAACGAACCTTCTTTGCTCGTCCAAATATGACTCGTTCAGATGCCTTGAATGCTCGTTTAGCAATTGTCTGTTGAGTATTAGAGTCAATCTTGTCAGTAATCCACTTTGATGAATTTGCAACAATTGTTGCATAAGCTTGAAGGTCGTAATCGGAATATCTGTATGCTTGACGCGCTGCACTAAACGCATCAGTTCTTTCTTTTTTCTTCGATCTAGGAATTTTTTTTGCTGTCTTAAATGCCTCGGAATTTCGCACTAACTCCATCCTGACCACTGCCTCATTCAAACAAGCATTGTACAATTGCCTAGATGCTTCAAATCTAGACAATAACTCTTTTTCTTGCTTGCTATCCACAACTAATGGAATCTCTGTAATGAAAGATGGAGTCTTTTTCCGAACCATTTACAATCACCTCCTTGTTTTGCTAAACTTTACTTAGTATAAATCGCGGTTCTAAAGATGTCAACAGGAAAAGGGCTAAAAAGAATAAAAAATCAACCAGTTTTACATAGCTCACTTAAAAAACAAAAAAATTTATGGTTGACGATAGAGATTTGGGATTTAATAAAAGAAGAAGCCACTAAGAATCAATTAAGTTGTAGTGAATATGTGGAGCAAAAATTAAGAGAATGTCACGGCAGATAAATCTGCTCGTGTCGGCATTCCGCCCCGATATAAATAACGCATGAACATCAATTCATCTAATTTCTTGATGTTCATGCTTCGGGGCTACCTGCCTTCCGTGTTATCTAGGTGTGCTTGGTTATTTTGATTTGAACCGCTGATGAACGCAAATGGACGCAGATGGAAGACGAGAATAGAGGTAGTAAGTTGTGTCGATGCCAAGGAAGAGGAAACGAGCGATCGCTACAACGCTATATTAAATGTACACTTTAATGTACATTTTTTGATATGCCAAAGTATTTAACGATTACAGAAGCTCGACGACAACTACTAGATTTGCCAGATGAGTTGAAGGATGAACCCGTAATTATTACTAAGCATGGTAAACCTGTGATAGCTGCACTCATTCATAAGGAAAAACGTCAAAAGTTCTAACTTTCAAAGCTTCTTGGTAACAAGCGATCGCCCGCTCTAAATTCTCAGATTGCTCTCCTCTGATTCTGTCAATGTAAGCAACACCGAGATTATATTGTGTTGTTGCCCATTGATAAGGAAAAGCCTGCTGAGTATAGACTGTCAGAGCGACTTCATAGCCAGTAATGGTAATTTCCATATTGCTAGCTTTGTTACCTAAGGGGAATTGTGCTATCAGAGTGCTCAATTCGACAATACCTGCTGCGAGATATTTCACCTCATCTGCTTGGGCTTCCCCCAGTGTATTAGTCCCCCACTGACGCAATATTTCTGGTAACACTCCATCAAGTTTGTCTGTATTCCTTGCCAACAAGGAGTGAACTACCTGCTTGTCGCCCCTACTTTCTAAGGTTGCTTGTCGTAGCTCCATCAAGAATTGGAAATATGCTTGTAACTCCTCCTCACTGAGACATCGCAAATCTACTTTTGTCTCTGGATTGAAAGATGCTTGCTGACGCTGTTCGTTCATGGGTATGGGCGTGAGAGAGCGCACTTTTGTTATAGTAATTCAACACCAGTATCCTTTATTCCGGAAAATTACAGTGTTTTCTCAGAGGTTATGTATTTTAAACGACAAGCTATCGCCCTATATCTACATTCCACACAAAACTAGGTTAGTAAATAATACATTACTACCCACTGCAACGAGTCTACTTGCGTCTAGTAGAATTTAGGCGTGAGCGAGGGTTTAAGTCAGATTCCGCAGCGATTGTGGCAATTCTTGAGGCTTACTTTTTTGTGGCTCATTTGATGAGCCATTAAGTGAGTCACCAGTAAGGCTTGATGGGAAATTAGGCTTAATCTCAAGTGAAACCCAGCTGACTCTTGATGAGCTACCTTTTAAACCGACAACAGAGCCAGACGGCGATGAGAACTTGGTTTCATTGCGTAGAAGTGAAAACACGCTGATTGTAAGTGAGCCACTTGATGATTTACCAAGTAGTTCACTCCCAACAGAAGGAAATAAAAATTCCCAGGAAGTACCACTTCAAAGGTGAGAAGGTAGAAACTGACCGCAGTACCAAAAGTATTCCACTCAGTGATTCTGCTGATGATTTACTGATGTCTTAATATAATTGACAAATATATTATAACTGGGTATTTATATATAATTAAATAAATCGGGTTCCAATACTGCAAGGGCTGAGAATTTTAGTAGGTTGGGTTGAGCGACAGCGAAACCCAACAAATGCTTTTAGATGTTGGGTTTCGTTCCTCAACCCAACCTATATGTTTTGGAATTTATATCTCAGCCCTTGTAGTATTGAATGGGGTTCTGATTCAGTTGATAATAGAATTGTATCTTAGTAGTAGAAGTTAGCAGTAGAGGGAAAACTATGACTCTTGAACAAACAGTTTTAGAAAACTTCCGAGAACTACCCACAGATAAACAACAAGAGGTTTTAGATTTTATTCAATTTCTCAAATATAAATTATCAGCAAAAAAAAGACTTGCTATATCTGATAAGCAAGAATTTTTAACAAAAACTCAAGAAATTAATGATTTTTGGTCAGCTTTACAAGATTTCAGACAAAGGGCAGATTTAGAAAGTATTGATGATGATACTTTTGAAAATTTACGGGATAAGTCTCCAGGGAGAGAAGTTAATTTATGAGTCTCAAGTATTTACTAGATATTAACATTTTATCGGAGGCTAAACGCCCTCGACCAAATGAGAAGGTAATGGAAAAGCTAAAATTATATAGACAAGAAACAGCCACAGCTACCGTAGTTATCCATGAGTTGTTATATGGTTGTTTACGTCTTCCTCTGTCTAAAAAACGTCAAGATATAGAAGATTATATAAACAATGTTATTTTAGCACAACTGCCTTTATTTGATTATAATCTCAAAGCGGCACAATATCACGCTCAGGAGAGAGCAAGGTTATCTAAGGTTGGTAAAAGTCCTGCTTTTATTGATGGTCAAATTGCCTCTATTGCAGTTACGAATGATTTGATTTTAGTAACAAATAATGTGACAGATTTTCAAGATTTTGATGGTTTGATGATTGAGAATTGGGGTCTACACTCCAACCATTGAGAGATAGCTGCTACCGTTTCCTCTCCCAAATCAATCACCTGAGACTTTGTACCACTCCCCTTCCCAAAATCCTTAGTGTCCTAGTTTCTCTGTCACAATCCCCCACATTTAATTGACATACCTCATTACTGAACTTTAGACTAAGACATGAAAAATGACCCAGCGATGCTCAGTTAACGATGGTTCAAATGATAAAACTAGAAAATTGCCCAGCTAAGCAGATTTGGCAGTCTGCTTACAAGGTCTAGAAGTACGCTTTTCTTTTTATACTAGTACTAGTGTTCGGCTTTTCCAGTTTTGCACTGCGAATTAGTCACTGTATATCATAAGTAAAAACCGCGAAACACAATGTTTCACGGCTTTTGGTGTAGTGTGAGGAGCTTAACTACTTATCATAATAATCGCTACTAACCGTAGAAACACGCTTGTAACAATTTTGGTAACGAAAATTTTTGTTCGGTATTTACAGAACTTACTTTTAAAGGTCACTGGTCACTGGTCACTGGTCACTGGTTAGGTGATTACCAATGGCTTTTAAAAAATAAAAAACCGTGGTGGCTGAAATGAGCACCACGGTTTCTGTATAGTGTGAGGAGACTTAACTATGTATCATCATAAGCTCAGACCAGCATTAGCAGATCGCTTGTAACAATTTTGGTAACAGATAAATTTGTCCTTAGTGGTGATAGACTGAAAGTCTTTACACCAAAGTCCCGCCACAACTAGAACCGCAACCAGCCGTACACCCATAGCAATAATGAGCAGTTTGGACTTCGGCGATCGCATCCAAACTACCAACTTCCAGCAATTTAGCTACTGTCAGGTTCTCCCCATGACGATTTTTGGCTGGTAAATTCATCATTTGATGGAAGTCGCAATCGTACACGTTACCAAGATAATCGATAGAAAGCTCATCTCGGCACATCAGATGTTCAACTGTACTGGAATTGAAATTTGATTCCAGAAACCGTAGATAAGGAGTATAGAGTTTTTGCCGTTCCAAATAGAGTTTTGTTCTCCCAACAGGTAGATTGCTAATGGTGAACAGATTGTTAAAAACAATACCAAAGTGTTCCTGTAAAAACTCTTTGTAACTTCTTTCCAGTTTCACTTGATCTGGGGTTAGGGAAAATTTTTCCCCTGTAGGCATTTGAGGATTAAACACCAAATCCAAAATGAGGTCGGGTTCTTTTCCATAACCAAGTTGATTCAGCCACTGAAGTGCTTTGATTGAACCATTATATACACCTGCACCCCGCATTTTATCTACATTGTCTTCTAGGTAGCAAGGTAAAGAAGCAACAACTCGAACTTTGTGTTGGGCAAAGTATTCTGGCAAGTCCCCAAACCCATTTTCAAAATAAATGGTCAAGTTAGATCGAACAATAACCTGCTTATCATTTGCTCTTGCTGCTTCTACGAGTGGCTTAAATCCATAATTCATTTCTGGTGCGCCACCAGTTAAATCAACAATCTGAATCTGAGGAAATCTCTGAATCAATTCAATTAACTGTTCGCAAATTTCTGGAGAAAGTTCTTCTGTGCGTTTTGGTCCTGCTTCTACATGGCAATGGTTACACGCTAGATTGCAGCGCTTTCCCAAATTGATTTGCAAAACAGAAATTTCTTCTTTTGTTAAAGCTGAAGTCAGTTTCTGTTTGAAAGGTGTTACGGTTGTTTGTATCATTAAAGTTATTCCATAATTAAGGCTTGCTGCAAAATCAGGCTAAAAGCTAAAGTTACAATTACTCACCTCTTATATCATGTTCGGTTAAACGCTTATAATATTTGTAGGTTGGGTTGAGGCTTTGCGAAACCCAACAAACTCTACAAAATGTTGGGTTTCGTTCCTCAACCCAACCTACGTTGATAAATTTTATAATAATTCATCACCCAAACTTGATATTACCTCTGCGTACTCTGCGTCTCTGCGGTTCAATAAATGACTTTTGAACCGTAGAGGCACAGAGGAAAAAGATGAAAAATTACCGCCTGAATCAAAATTTTATAAATCCAACAGGATTGCCATAACTCCAAAAACGATTAACAACAACCACCACCGCTATAGTGCCAAGTTGAATCAGTAATCGTGATTTTATCTGGCATAGATTTAGCCAATTTTGCAGCAGTTTTATCACAAACTACTGCAGGTATTCCTTTTTGAAGAAGATGACCTGCACCGTCATCAAAAAATGGTTCTGCTCCAGCATAGATTGCTGTTTTACCCGTAAAAACACAAGCCCCATCTTCAGGAATAGAAACTTTAAAAGCTACAGAATCTAAACTTTCTAAAAGAAGGTTCTCTTTTAAGTTGTAAGTATCAGAAGTTAGCAATCGGTAGGGACGGCGGGCGCGAATTTCTATTTGTCCAAAGCCTACATTGATAATGCGTTGAATGTACTCTTCATAAGTGAGTGCGCCCGATAAACACATTGCTCGCAAGCGCTCATCTTTTTGTAAGTGTTGCGGAATGGGACGAGTTGCAATGGGATCGCTCATCTGCAATCTACCGCCCGGTTTCAATACCCGGTATGCCTCTTGCAAAGCACGAGTTAAATCTTCTGGTTCAAAAATATTGAAAAGGCAATTTTGCGCGACGATATCAACTGAACTGTCGGCAATGGGTAAGTTAAAGGCATCGCCTTCTTTAATTTCTACAAAGCTGGTGTCAAACCAGGAGTTTTCTTGAGTAGCAATTTCTAAATTCCGTGCAGCCGCTTCCCGCATTTGTACAACGGGATCGACGGCAATAACACCACTAGGACGGCGCGAAAAGTAGGCAAATTGTAAAGCTTCCAAGCCGCCACCAACTCCAACATAGAGCACGGTAGGTTGATTGCCTAGTTCGGTGGGGTGAACCGTAGTCCCACAACCATAGTTCATTTCCTGCATACAGCGAGGAATTTTTAGTCCTGGTAATTGTAGGGGTGTACTCTGTACGCAACAAAGCCCAACTTCTGGTTCTTGAGCAACTTTACTGTAAAACTGCGCTGCTGTTTCGAGGTAACTCATCACATTCCTAAAGGTATCCACCGTTTTTAGTTTAGCGATTAACTTTGGCAAGGGATTGCAAATGGATGTAACGGTTAAATGTATTCTGCTACACACAGTTATGTTGCTTTTAACTCACTCACATGCCCGACTTCTTCAAGAAGTCGGGCATCTGAAAGCCAATTAATCAAGAATACTATATACCAAGCCGCAAACGTACAATTTGCGCGTTGTTTAAAAACGAAACTCTTATGAGTAAATATCTTATCTAAACTTTGTCAACCCAACTTTTCTACAAAATCATCTAAAAGCGGGCTGTGACTTGCCGTGGTGAAACTTATCGTGGAGGAGCGTAATGGCAAGCTGTTAATGAAATCAAATCGGTGCGTATAGGGACTACTACGGTCAGGTTACTATTGATAATTTGTGGCTGCAGCCGGGATGCGATATGTCGGAGGATTAACGGAAGACAACTGTATGGCTTTCAATGCGAAGGCTGTGTCAATGGGAATAAACTATTAGCAGTAAGCAGTTACGTCTTCACCGCATACGTCTGCAAGATAGCAGAGAGCGCGGAAACGCAAATAAACAACTTCCTCATAAACAGGATTTAGCTTGCACATTGGAGGAATATGAAACAGTTTGCGACCAAACAATGTAATATCACGCTCAAACGGACACTGAGCAGGAATAAGCTTACACAAGAAATGAGCTAGTTTGGCATTATGAATTTCTATGGAATCTAACCATTGACGAACGGGAGAAAGAAGGTCTTGTTTTGGTTGGATTTGAGAGAAGCTAGTCATAATTACTCACCATTAGATGTAGATTTTTAAGTTAGTGTTTTGTTGGTTGGGTTTTAACCCTTCTCTATTACTTATATAGGTTTGAGTTTGGGTTCTTATGCAATTTTGTTCCACTCTTTATACTGGAACACTCTTTACTACAAACCTAGATGGCGGGATTCCGGATCGTTCTCCAGATATTTTTGTTGCGCTCAAATCCTATGTATCAGAAGAACCTCAACAGCCTTGCTACTCCAAGAAGCCAGAATTATTTAGGTGTCGAACAAAAGTCTAAATTCTTCTAAAATCCCTTAGTATCGAGCACTCTACTTGCCTAAGCCGTTAAACTTTACTCAACGTTTGTATTATTGCCAACAACTTAATATTAACTTTACAATTCAGTAAAAATTAGTAGAAACTATTGCGGAAAACCGTACTTTATGAGTAGGCTTTCGCGCATTTATGGGTTTGTTTCCATTGCAGCCATTTTCATAATGACCAGTCACCTATACAGTGCTTACACCATTAATTTGTGGAACAAAAGAAATTGATTTATGATTCAAATCCCCTACTTTCCAGTACAGAGGATGAACTCACTGGTCACTGGTCACTGGTCACTGGTCACTGATTTAGATCGCTTCTAAAAGTTGAAGTTGGTTAGCTACAGCGTTTAAATACCTGCGATCGCTCAAAGCATCAGGTGAAACTCTACCCGCAGTAATACCAGCTTTAACCAAAGATTCAGCACTAGCTTTACCCAACCTCAACTCAGACAGCAGCAGACTATATCCCGGAATACCTTGCTGTCCGAGCGATCCTCTATAAGCAAAGTGGACAAGTTGAAAGGGTGTAAAGCTGCGAATTGAAGTTGCATTTACCATTGTTTGTTGAGAAGGTGCAGTAGCAGCAGGTGTTTGAGCATGGGCGCTACTAGCAGCAGAGCAAAATAGTAAGAAAGACAAGCTACCAACAAATAGGCGTTTCATCATATTGACCTCTGGAAACTTCTGTTCCATCGCTGACAATTTATAGAATGCAACTGCTAACTGAGGCTCATCTGATGAAGTAATGGGAAAAAGCTAAAAAGTCAATAAATTTTGTGAAATTTAACTGAAAGCAAGCTGAGAACGTTTCATTATACCATTAACCTTGCTGTACTGTATTTGCGACTTTCTATTTAGGATGGCCATTGTCACTCAAAAGCCTTATGTAAGGGGCTTTAGCTCTAGCTACTAGTAGTCTACCACATTAAATTTGAGGGGCTGCTAGATCCCCGACGTTCCCTCTCAACTCGGAGATCTGAGCAAACTTATCCTTCAACACTATTTATCAATAGTAATAATCCCAAGATAATTAATCTTTAGGTATAATCGCAATCCGGAAACCTAATGCATCTAAAAATTCAACTAGAGTATAAATTTCTGTACCTCCTGTTTCTGAAAGAATTGTATCTAGTTTCTCAAAGTGTTGTTTGGCTTCTTCAGAAAGGTTATCGCAGAGCAAACGCGCAGCAATAACGTCTTTAAGTGCTGAACTGAGTAGTTCGGGTTCAGGATTTTTTTCTTCCAAGACAGCCTCAATATAACCGACAGCCCTTTCCGGATTTTTTAGAGATTGAATAAGTGCATCTGACCAACTATCACTGGTAGGCGTTTTCACGTTTTTCATAATCTTCCCAATACTCCTTAGCCTTACGAACATCCTCTGCTTGAGTGCTTTTATCTCCACCACACAGTAAAAGTATGATAGTTATTCCAATTTGCCCAAAATAGACGCGATAACCAGGACCGCAATCAATTTTAAGTTCACAGACTCCTTCTCCTACAGAACGGTAGTCTCCGAGGTTACCTAAAGTAACTCGCTTAATCCTACTATTGATTTTAGATATGGCTTTATTATCACGCAAACCATCAAACCATTCGGCAAAGGGAATTTTGCCATCTGCTGTCATGTAACGTCGAATCTCCCTTGTGTGGGCTTCCATTATTTGATTAAACGCATCATGAATTAATTTCTACTAAATTCTAACAAATATCGTTCTATAGCAATCCTAAATGATTTACAAACACCTCTTCCAAGTCTTCCTTGTCCTCCAAGTCTTCCAAGTCTCCCTTGTTTGGATCTCAAATAGGATTGCTATAGTTCTGCTTGATTTGAAAAAGTTTGAAAATTTTTTTGTCTAAGGACGTAGAAAGTTTTGTTGCGATCGCCTGATTTTCAACCCAGTAAAAAGGTTGTGGCAAACCAAGTTTTTGGCACAAATCTTCCATAGCAGCGCTCTTTGAATCTTCTAAGACCCTCACAACTAGAGCTTTTCCTGAAATCCGGTGATGGGTGATATTGTGAGCAAATGTGCCAGGTAATTCCACAAGTTGAAGTTGTGCGAGAGATTTCAAAGTGGTTTTGACTTCTAACACTTCAATTTCGCTCATCAATGGAAAACCAACAGTATTGGCTAAAAATCCTTTTGTTCTTTCTATAAAAATGATTGTATCAGTTGACTTTCTCCAAATAATCAAAGCAAATAATTCTACATCTACTGCATCTCGTCTGGGTTTCTGAGGAGGACAAAGTTCAGTACAATTCCTTTGACTAGCCAAACACTGCGATCGCAACGGACA
The DNA here is from genome assembly GCF_009725235.1 of Scytonema sp. UIC 10036. Next base: position 10,091 of record NZ_WJFC01000008.1, on the reverse strand, counting down.
TAACAAACACAGCGGTTTCGTTTTACGACAAACAGTTGCACCCAACTCCATCATTGCCTGATTAAAATCACCAGGTCGTTCAGCAGAGATTGTGCTATTGGCAAAATCTCGAATAACTGATTGACCGGAAGAACTCCATACATCTTTAGATAAAGCAAGCAAACGACTAACAACGCGTGTAACATTGCCATCAACACAAGCAACTTTTTCATGAAAACAAACGCTTGCAATTACAGCTGCTGTATACAGACCACAACCAGGAATTTTCAGCCACTCGTTATATGACTGAGGAAAACGACCTTCAAGGTGTTCAACAATAAACACTGCTCCTTTTTTTAAGTTACGAGCACGAGCATAATAACCCAGACCCGACCACAGTTGCCGTAGCGTGTCCTCATTACAGGTTGCAAGGTCGTAAACAGTAGGGAGTTGCTTGACAAATTCTGAAAATTTGGGAATAACAACAGCTAGAGTGGTTTGTTGACTCATAACCTCGCAGACCCAAGTGTGATAAATATTGATATTCTGACGCCAAGGCAAGGGTCTGTGGTGTTTGTCATACCAAGCTAAGAGTTCCTCAGCGTATTGATTTGAGTTCTGAGATTCATCCATAAAAAAATCAAGCTACCTCATTGATGAAGGACTCCCATCTCAAATTTGAGGATAATTTATTTTTGGAAAATCTTGGAACGCAATGGCGATAAGCTAACTGCCTACGGGAGTACAGCCGTATTAAGTCACGCCTGTAGAGGCAGTATTTTTTCTCCGAGGAAATTTAAAATATTACAGAACAGAAGACGGGTTAATTATGCTACAAGTTCCCAAGATTTTGTCACGGCAAATAAATTTGCTCGTGTCGCGTTTCCTCCACGAGAAGACAGCTATGTGGTTTCCCCTAACAACTCAGCAAAAAATTAGCCTAGATGCGCTAGTAGAGTGAGTCTTAGAAAATCTTAGGTATTGACAGTGTGACGCTATCAGCCTTCGGTTTCACCGCAGACAGCACTCGCACTGGTGTAATGCCTGTAAAATCACTGTTTTTTTCGGAAAACTTAAAATATTGCGGAAAATTTTCCCAAAAAAATTTCCGGATTATTGTATTATAAGTAAACGAGGAAGCGCTCATGTTCCTCAAGAGCACTTCCTCGAAAAAAATCAATAAATAAAACTTCTGGAGTAATCTTAGCATGACTAAAGCGCCCGAAACAGCTCCTGGTGGGAATTTTTCAGAAACAGTCGCCCAAGAAGTTCAAGATCTCCTCCGTAGATTAGCTAAACTGGGGAAAAACTTGATAGAAGAAGTCAAAAGGGAGATAAGTTACACAAACCCCTCCATATTACTAGGAGCCGCCAAAATTGGACAATTGTTGCTGTTCCTGAAAGAAAAACTTAAGCCCAAACAGTATGAACAGGCTCTAGCGGAATGTCTAGGATGGACATCAGGCATTGCCAACCAGTTATTAAAGCTCGCCCCCATACTTGGCAATTTTACCACCAAGCAACTCGAGCGCATCCATCGCAACCTCTCGCCATCAGCACTCTACAAATTAGCCACCGGAAGGACGCCGATTGAGGTTATCAAGTCGATACTGGAAAAAGCTTGCAGTTGTGAAGTTTCCCAGAAAGATATTCAAGTTGAAACCAAGAAATATAAGGAGAATCAACCGAAAAAAGAACCAACGCCATGGAGGTATGTAGGCGGTGGTAGAGAATATCGACCCCCTAGAATATCTGAAAAAGCGGGTTTGATTGTCGAACAACTCAGCAAACAAAATAGCAAGCCGCGACGTAAAGTCATCGAAGAGGCAGTTTTGTTGTTCGCAGAGAAATTTCCGCAGGTAGTTGTCGCCGTGGCTTAAGTCCCCTATTTTTTCTCTGACAAAATCTAAAACCCTACAGAAAATTTTACAAGAAACATTTCCAGATTACTGTATTATAAGTAAACGAGGAAGCGCTCATGTTGGTCAAGAGCACTTCCTGTCAAAAACTTAATCTAAATTAATTCTGGAGTAATCTTAGCATGACTAAAGCGCCCGAAACAGCTCCTGGTGGGAATTTTTCAGAAACAGTCGCTCAAGAAGTTCAAGATCTCCTCCGTAGACTAGCTAAACTGGGGAAAAACTTGGTAGAAGAAGTCAAAAGGGAGATAAGTTACACAAACCCCTCCATATTACTAGGAGCCGCCAAAATTGGACAATTGTTGCTGTTCCTGAAAGAAAAACTTAAGCCCAAACAGTATGAACAGGCTCTAGCGGAATGTCTAGGATGGACATCAGGCATTGCCAACCAGTTATTAAAGCTCGCCCCCATACTTGGCAATTTTACCACCAAGCAACTCGAGCGCATCCATCGCAACCTCTCGCCATCAGCACTCTACAAATTAGCCACCGGAAGGACGCCGATTGAGGTTATCAAGTCGATACTGGAAAAAGCTTGCAGTTGTGAAGTTTCCCAGAAAGATATTCAAGTTGAAACCAAGAAATATAAGGAGAATCAACCGAAAAAAGAACCAACGCCATGGAGGTATGTAGGCGGTGGTAGAGAATATCGACCCCCTAGAATATCTGAAAAAGCGGGTTTGATTGTCGAACAACTCAGCAAACAAAATAGCAAGCCGCGACGTAAAGTCATCGAAGAGGCAGTTTTGTTGTTCGCAGAGAAATTTCCGCAGGTAGTTGTCGCCGTGGCTTAAGTCCCCTATTTTTTCTCTGACAAAATCTAAAACCCTACAGAAAATTTTACAAGAAACATTTCCAGATTACTGTATTATAAGTAAACGAGGAAGCGCTCATGTTGGTCAAGAGCACTTCCTGTCAAAAACTTAATCTAAATTAATTCTGGAGTAATCTTAGCATGACTAAAGCGCCCGAAACAGCTCCTGGTGGGAATTTTTCAGAAACAGTCGCTCAAGAAGTTCAAGATCTCCTCCGTAGACTAGCTAAACTGGGGAAAAACTTGGTAGAAGAAGTCAAAAGGGAGATAAGTTACACAAACCCCTCCATATTACTAGGAGCCGCCAAAATTGGACAATTGTTGCTGTTCCTGAAAGAAAAACTTAAGCCCAAACAGTATGAACAGGCTCTAGCGGAATGTCTAGGATGGACATCAGGCATTGCCAACCAGTTATTAAAGCTCGCCCCCATACTTGGCAATTTTACCACCAAGCAACTCGAGCGCATCCATCGCAACCTCTCGCCATCAGCACTCTACAAATTAGCCACCGGAAGGACGCCGATTGAGGTTATCAAGTCGATACTGGAAAAAGCTTGCAGTTGTGAAGTTTCCCAGAAAGATATTCAAGTTGAAACCAAGAAATATAAGGAGAATCAACCGAAAAAAGAACCAACGCCATGGAGGTATGTAGGCGGTGGTAGAGAATATCGACCCCCTAGAATATCTGAAAAAGCGGGTTTGATTGTCGAACAACTCAGCAAACAAAATAGCAAGCCGCGACGTAAAGTCATCGAAGAGGCAGTTTTGTTGTTCGCAGAGAAATTTCCGCAGGTAGTTGTCGCCGTGGCTTAAGTCCCCTATTTTTTCTCTGACAAAATCTAAAACCCTACAGAAAATTTTACAAGAAACATTTCCAGATTACTGTATTATAAGTAAACGAGGAAGCGCTCATGTTGGTCAAGAGCACTTCCTGTCAAAAACTTAATCTAAATTAATTCTGGAGTAATCTTAGCATGACTAAAGCGCCCGAAACAGCTCCTGGTGGGAATTTTTCAGAAACAGTCGCTCAAGAAGTTCAAGATCTCCTCCGTAGACTAGCTAAACTGGGGAAAAACTTGGTAGAAGAAGTCAAAAGGGAGATAAGTTACACAAACCCCTCCATATTACTAGGAGCCGCCAAAATTGGACAATTGTTGCTGTTCCTGAAAGAAAAACTTAAGCCCAAACAGTATGAACAGGCTCTAGCGGAATGTCTAGGATGGACATCAGGCATTGCCAACCAGTTATTAAAGCTCGCCCCCATACTTGGCAATTTTACCACCAAGCAACTCGAGCGCATCCATCGCAACCTCTCGCCATCAGCACTCTACAAATTAGCTACCGGAAGGACGCCGATTGAGGTTATCGAGTCGATACTGGAAAAAGCTTGCAATTGTGAAGTTTCCCAGAAAGATATTCAAGTGGAAACCAAGAAATATAAGGAGAATCAACTAAAAACAGAACCAACGCCATGGAGGTATGTGGGTGGTGGTAGAGAATACCAACCTCCCAGAATATCTGAAAAAGCAGGTTTGATTGTCGAACAACTTAGCAAACAAAATAGCAAGCCACGACGTAAAGTCATCGAAGAGGCAGTCTTGTTACTTGCAGAGAAATTTCCGTATATGGTTGTCGCCGTGGCTTAAGTCCCCTATTTTTTCTCTGAAAAAATCTAAAATCCTACAAAAAATTTTACAAGAAACAAACTAACGATGAATATTGGATATTATCTAAAAACTATAGGAAAAATAGAAGAATCAAATTCTATAAGTACGATTTTAAGTATTGCTTTAGAAACTTGGTTCAAAAGACTTTAATCCGGCGTATATGGTATCACTTTCAATACTGGTCAAATAAGGAAATTGTAATTGGGATTTCCCCTTGGAGAAACCCAACAAATGTCTGTAAATGTTGGGTTTCGTTCCTCAACCCAACCTACTTTAATCCGGCATATATGGTATCACTGCCATGAACATACTTTGGTAAAGTCAGGAAAACATTAAAAAAAGTTAAAAAAATTGTATGATTGAGTTGATAGCCCGCGAATACGGGTTTAATGGGCATTGTCCCATCTTTAAGCCCGTAATGAACGTATAAAATTATCCCATGAGTCAGATAGTCTGGATAGCAAGACATGCTAACCGTCTCGATTTTGTTAACCCTGATTGGTTTCTAACTGCAGAACGACGCTACGATCCACCACTGTCGGAAGACGGTTTTGTACAAGCGCAGCAACTGGCTAACCGTCTTAAAGGAGAAAAGATTGCCCATATTTTTGCTTCTCCCTTTTTACGGACGGTACAAACAGCAAATGCTGTAGCAGAAGTTCTCGATTTACCCATAAAGCTAGAAACGGGTTTGAGTGAATGGCATAATGCAGCTTGGATGACGGAAGAACCAAAAAGACTCTCAACACCAGCATTAGCAGAGTTATTTCCCAGAATTGACACAAGTTACACTCCCCAAATAGCTGCTAAGTACCCCGAAACTCGCGCACAAATGCTGGAACGTTCGGGGCAAACTGCTAGATGTTTGACTGTAGAATTCTCTCCACAGGATATTCTCTTAGTAGGACATGGTGCATCTGTACTGGGAGCAGCAATAGGTTTAGTTGGTGAAATTGCCAGCACAGAAGTGAAGGCTTCGTTGTGTAGCTTAGTAAAGATTGTGCGTCAAGAACCGGAGTGGTTACTAGAACTTAAGGGAGATACTTCTCATTTAACAGAAATAGAAGAGGTCATCCGGTTTGATGTTAGTGAACGGTTACCAGTCACCAGTAAACAGTGACCAAAAAAGGTAGTTGACTTCAAGTCTGGTATCAGATGGATGCAAAGAGGTAGTATTTAGTAGTTTTCCCACTAACCACTGTACGGGCGCTCTTGCATTGCGCCCCTACTAACCACTAACCCCTAACCCCTAACATCGCTATGACATTACTATTGGCAGGAGATATCGGCGGCACGAAAACTATTTTGCGGTTGGTTGAGGTATCAGAGCAACTGCTTTTACACAATGTTTATGAGGAACGACACCGCAGTGGGGATTTTCCCGATTTGGTGCCGATGGTACAGCAGTTTCTGAAAAACTCGGGTGCATCTTTACCAGAAAAAGCTTGTTTTGCGATCGCAGGCCCTGTCGTGAACAATACAGCTAAGCTGACCAACTTAGCTTGGTTCCTGGATACCAAACGATTACAAGAAGAACTGGGTATTGCCCAAGCGAGTCTAATTAACGACTTTGCCGCTGTTGGCTATGGTGTCTTGGGTTTAAATGCACAAGATATCCTCACTTTACAACCAGGTAAACCCAACATTAATGCTCCTATAGCCATTATTGGCGCTGGCACTGGTTTGGGACAAGGATTTTTAATTAAGCATGGTTCCAGTTATCAAATTTTTCCTTCAGAGGGGGGTCATGCGGATTTTGCTCCCCGTACTGAGTTAGAGTTTCAACTGTTAAAATATCTATTGGATAAACATGATATCCAGCGTGTTTCTGTAGAACGCGTTGTTTCTGGATTGGGAATTGTAGCTATTTACCAATTTTTACGCGATCGCAAAACCATTGCTGAATCACCGGAAATTGCTCAGATTGTGAGAACTTGGGAACAAGAGGCAGGCAAGCAGGAGAAAAGTGTCGATCCGGGTGCTGTTATTGGTAAAGCCGCACTACAGAAAACCGATAGACTTTCAGAACAAACAATAGAGTTATTTGTAGGGGCATATGGCGCAGAAGCTGGTAATTTAGCCCTAAAACTTCTGCCTTACGGTGGTTTATACGTTGCAGGTGGCATAGCTCCCAAAATACTGCCCCTCATACAAGAAGACAAGTTCATGTTGAACTTCACCCAGAAAGGTAGAATGCGTAGTTTACTTGAAGATATTCCCGTACATATCATTCTTAACCAAGAAGTGGGATTAATAGGTGCTGCTATTGCTGCAACTAGGTTATAACATCAGCAGCATTGTTTAAAGTAAAAACTATGACAAACAGAAGTTTGCTGTCACTCTTGACAGCCACTTTTCTATTTAGTGCATCTGCCGCAGTTGAAGCCAGCCCATCCAAACGCTCTCTTTCTCAAACTAGACCAGTCGCTGCTCAACCAGTAAAGTCACAATGGAAAGTGTTCACGTCTCCAGATGGACGCTTTACAGTCTTGATGCCCGGTATGCCAAGAATTGAGTCTCAAACTCAAAAAACTCACATGGGCGAGATTCAACTGCAAGTCTTTGTGGCTCAACCTCCCAACCAAGAAGTGGCTTATCTTGTTGCTTATAATGATTTTCCCGATAACTACGGTCAAATGGCATCAGCTCAAGAAGTGTTGGATGATGCCCAGCAAATGGCTTTAAAAACAACTCAAAGTAATTTGATCGCTCAGTTGGATATTCGCAGTTCAAACGGTCATCCCGGTAGAGAAATCGAGTACGTTAATTCAGGAGGGAAAATTACGAGGAATCGGATGTATTTTGCCGAAGGTCGTTTGTACCAGGTTATGGTAATCACTACCAAAAAACAGCAAAAAACCATCGGTGGTTCCATTACAGGTTACTTAAACTCTTTTCAAGTGGTCTTGAAAAAGTAATTTGGCTAATGGCTAATGGCTAATAGTTCAATCAACAATTAGCCATTAGCCATTAGCTTTTTCGCAATTATTTCAGTAGTTTCACAATTTACTGCTGCAAAACTAGTATATAAAATAATTAATTGAGCCAACACCGCTAAATAGAATTTAGCGGATTCAGGCTAGAAGTTGGGTATAACTTGCTGTCCGAACTTGTTTGCACAAGTTGACTATCTGGTCATACTTTTCTAGCTATGGGTCAAACCGCTCTGCCGCTCTACCAGGGACACGGGCTTTCGGACTAGCCTACTCAACTCGCAGTTTACGTCAACGCCTTCATACCGACCACGGGAGCGGCTCCGCCCCACAGCACATGAAAACTCTCCTGATTTCTTGTCCAAACAGTAATATCCCAGCACTTTCAGCCGTGGAAGTCGGACAAATACAATGTAGCGTCAACGCAAGTTCTTAGATGTCGCCATCTATGTAACTCAAAAGCTACTAATAAAAGCATACCACATCACGCCTAATAAATTAGGTCGTGTTCACGTTGATCCCGATATAAATAGCAGATGAGACTCAAGGAATTAAATGAATTGAGTCTCATATTTCGGAGTTACCACGCTCCCGCGTATTTTAGGTGTATTGCATCCGCGAGGGTGGTTTGCAGCTGGAAACGGACGCTGAATAAAAACTCAGATTGTATTATTACTAGTACAGTTCGGCTTAATGAAGATGACTATAACAGAAATTAGTACTCCTGTGGGGAGCTACGCACCAGATTTTGAACTACCAGGAATTGATGGTCAGGTACACCATCTTAGCAAATATCTGGAAAAGTTCCGTGCAGTATGCGTCATTTCAATGTCTAACCACTGTCCTTATGTTGACTTGTATGTAGAAAGATTGAAAAACATTCAAGCCGAATTTGATTCCCAAGGTTTTACACTCATTGGCATGAATGGTAGCGATCTTACAACAGAACCATCAGAAACTTTTGAACAAATGCAGGCTTTTGCCAAAGCGTATGTTTTAAACTTTCCCTACTTGTGGGACCCGACTCAAGAGGTAACTCGCAGTTTTGGGACTAGTACAACACCAATGGCGTTTCTGATAAATTCTGAGGGTGTTGTTCGCTATAAAGGACAAATAGACGATAATCCCCAAAATCCGGAATTAGTGGAGCAGCACTACCTCAAGCAAGCGATCGCCTGTTTGTTAAGAGGAGAGGAAATTCTTTTGACAGAAACAGAACCTAATGGTACCTCTTTAGTAATAGGTAACTAGAGACAGAGTGACACTGTATTGTTATCTTAAATTGGAGGTATTTTCAATTTTGGACAAAACGTAACTTCATGGGAACACATTACCGACGGGTTTTGCTTAAACTAAGTGGTGAAGCCCTCATGGGCAACCTGGGCTATGGAATCGATCCGGAAGTGGTAAAAGAAATAGCTGAAGAAGTAGCAGAGGTAGCCGCAACTGGCGTTCAAGTCGCGATCGTCGTTGGAGGCGGAAATATTTTTCGTGGAGTCAAAGCGGCGTCAGCGGGAATGGATAGAGCAACCGCTGACTACATCGGGATGATTGCCACGGTAATGAATGCCATGACGTTGCAGGACTCACTCGAACGCATTGGAATTCAAACACGGGTACAAACCGCAATTTCCATGCAGGAAGTAGCAGAACCATATATTCGCCGTCGCGCCATTCGTCATCTAGAAAAGGGGCGAGTGGTTATTTTTGGTGCGGGTTCGGGCAATCCCTTTTTCACGACCGATACCACAGCGGCACTCAGAGCAGCAGAAATTGAAGCCGACGTGATTTTCAAAGCGACTAAAGTAGATGGTATTTACGATGCAGATCCCCACATATACCCCAATGCTAAACGGTATAATACTCTGACATATGGATACGTTTTAGCAAAAGATTTGCGGGTAATGGACACGACTGCGATAGCCTTGTGTAAAGAGAATAATATCCCTATTCTTGTATTTGACTTAACTGTGCGGGGAAATATCCGCAGAGCAGTCATGGGAGAATCCATAGGCACGCTTGTGGGAGGTTCATGTGAAATTAGCTGAAGCTGAGAGTACGATGCAAAAAACCGTAGAGGCGACTCAACGGAATTTTAATACCATTCGCACTGGTCGCGCCAATGCGAGTATATTGGACAAAATAATGGTAGATTACTACGGTTCGCCAACTGCCCTAAAATCACTGGCAAACATCAGCACGCCAGATTCTTCAACCATCTTAATTCAGCCTTACGAGCGGAATACTTTAAACTCTATAGAAAAGGCAATTTCTATGTCGGATGTGGGTTTAACCCCCAATAACGACGGTGCCTTAATTAGGCTAAATATTCCACCATTGACTAGCGATCGCCGCAAAGAACTCGTGAAACTCGCTGCCAAGTATGCTGAAGAAGGACGCGTTGGAATTCGTAACATCCGCCGTGATGCCTTAGATACAATTCGCAAACTGGAAAAAGCCGCGGAAATCTCTGAGGATGAAGCACGCGATCAGCAAGATAAGCTGCAAAAGTTGACAGATAAATACACAGCCAGAATCAATGACTTGCTGGCAGAGAAAGAAAAAGACATTACAACTGTCTAAAAAGACACCTGATTGGGTGCATCAACTTCAGGCACTGGCGACTGGGGACAGGTGACTGGGGACTGGGAATTGGGAATAAGGAAGACAAGGGAGACAAGGGAGACAAGGAAGAAATACTTACAATGCCCTTTTGCCCAATTCTCAATTCCCAATTCCCAGTTACCAGTCTTCGATCCCCAATCCCTAACCCCCAACC
>NZ_WJFC01000007.1 GCF_009725235.1 Scytonema sp. UIC 10036 | reverse complement strand
ACATCATCATTCACCGAGCTCTTACTCACTAACAACTATCCACTAACCACTAACAACCAACAAATAACAACTAACCACTAACCACTAACCACTAACCACTAACCACTAACCACTAACCACTAACCAATGACTGATGACTACGAACTAATTTCGCGAGAAGAGGCGCTAGCAGGTTTACCAGCTAAGCGAGCAAACACTTTACTGTTCCTTATAGAAAGCCAAACAGCACACCTTGTAACACGCTCGCGAGTAGAGTTTTCCTTAACTGAGTCAGCAGCTAACGAACGCGCTCTTGCTTTTTTGGAAGCCTTCGCTTTAGGACAAGCGCCTCCACTCCATCCTACTATTCAACACCTAGAACAGTATGCTCCCCAATGGTCGCCCTTGGTGCCTGAGAATCCCAAGGTGAAAGCTGCTGTCATCCATGCTATGAGTCAGAAGTACAACTTTACGTACCAAACTATACCTCATATCCGCTTAGCTTTAAGCATGGACGAGGATAGAGTGCAGCAAACTTATTATCGTCAATACCGGAAGCAATTGGATACAGTATTTGCTCCCCGACTTTCACTTACAGAACAGATAAGGTGGAGCGCAAACCTTGTAACTCAAAGAGTAGAATCTTTACCCCCTTTCTGGATTGCTTCTTTAGTGACTGTTGCTCTGGGTCTTCCTCAAGCTTTTCTAGCATTGCCTATTGCCTGTGCTACTGTTGGACCTTTAATTACTTTAATATTTTTAATCGTATTAGGAGCTATTAATATTCTGACGATGGTTTGCATGGCAGAGGCAATTAGTCGCAGTGGGGATTTTCGTTATAATAACGCCTTTATTAAACAATTAGCTGCTAACTATCTTGGTAGTGCTGGTTCTTTTATTCTCTCCTTAGCTGTAGGTATTCGTGTCTTTTTAATCGCTTTAGCCTGTTATATTGGTTTGTCAACAGCAATGGCAAACTTTACACCCATATCTGCACAGATTTGGGCAATTATACTATTCTTAATTGGACTATACTTCATATCACGTAAATCTGTTAGCTTTACAGTAACCGTTATGGTACTGTTAGCAGCAATTAATGTTAGCTTACTGTTGCTGCTCTCGCTGCTAGCGTTCCGTCATTTGGAATTAAGCAATCTGCTATATATTAACTTGCCTTTCTTCAATGGGAATTCTTTTAAACCTCAAATACTGCATCAAGTTTTTGGTGTGATGCTTATGCTTTATTTTGGACACATTTATGTAGGTGAATGTGCTAAACTGGTGCTACCCAGAGATAAAAGCGCAGCTTCTCTTATTTGGGGCAGTGTTGCAGGAACAGCTTTTTTAACTGTCCTCTTTTGCGTGTGGGTGTTGGCAATTAATGGAGCGATCGCACCACAAGTTTTAGCAAGCCAGTCAGGAACTGTACTGGAACCGCTAGCACAGCAAGTTGGTCCTATTGTCAAAATCATAGGAGCAGTTTTAGTCACCTTTCTCTTAGGAATGGCATGGATTCGGAGTTCCAGCTTGCTAGTTAACATAGTGAAAGAGTGGCTACCCAGCAAACCTCAACCTATCTTAATGCTGCCATGCCAACGGGGAAGATTAATTTTGCAACCGCGCAATCACTCCAACAAAATTCCTCATATTGGTCTGACTTATTTAGGGCTAGCAGAGAATCATCCAAAATTCCGCCTGGATATTCAGTTAAATGGCAACATTCGTCACATTGAGATAATAGTTTACAAGCGTTGGGAAATCAAAGAGATTCTATCTCAACTCAAAGGTCTTGAGCGCAATGATGTTAACTTGATTGTAGAAGTACAGTCTGCAAATTCAGAAGTTGTCTGTTTGAAAATCACCTCATCAATGATTCTGACTTATGAAGGAATCTTACAAGGAACAAATACAGCAGAACAACAAAAAGACCGACAGTTGTGGTTAAGTTTGTTAGTAAAGCAACGTTTGTTACTGTCCATAAGCCCTCTCATACTTGTTTTTCTGTTAACCGAATGGTTGTTCTTTGCCGATACACAATCCTTTGCTAACGTTCTTGGATTTGCAGGTGTGCTAGGAAACTCCCTAGTGGGTGGAATATTTCCTGTTCTGATTTTGGCTTCTAGCCGACGTAAAGGTGAAATGGTTCCCAGTGTTGTTTTTCAACTTCTGAACCATCCTCTATTATTAACAGCTATTTACAGTTTCTTTCTCATTGTGCTTATCATCCACGGTTTGTTTATATGGGAACATCCTATTGCCCGTACCAGTGCCATTGGTATTGCAATTATGGCTATTGTAACAACCTTTATTATGAAATACACAGGGGCATTCACTCAACGTACTGTTGTAGAAATGAGAGAAGAACATGGAGAAAAAACCATTTTTAGTATTACGGCTGGAGGGCAACCCAAAATAGCAAAAGTCTGTTTGGGATATGCTGAAGGTGAGCAAAAAATACTTGCAGCCACTGTTGAAATTCCTTCGCCTTCATCGCTATCCTATGCTACTTTTCAATTACCAACCAAACGCACAGAAGAATTGAGAGTTTGGGCGCATAAAGATAAACCTAATGGCGACTTTGAAAGTTTACCTGCTTATTTAGAGGTTTGTAGAGGAAATAAAAAGATGCAATTTGACTTAAAACTCTCTGGAGGCAAAGTTTTACTACCAGCGATCGGCAATGAGTGTTATTTGACAATAACCTGGACTGGGGTCTAAATTCCCTACTCCCTACTTAAACTATTTGGAGGATATTATGGCAAAGATTGTATCTGTTCATTCCTTTCGTGGCGGTACTGGAAAATCTAACTTGATTGCTAACTTAGCAGCAACGCTAGCAACCCAAGGTGAAAATGTAGGTATTATCGATACAGACATCCAATCGCCAGGAATTCATGTCATCTTCGGTTTAGATGAAGAAAAAATGAATTGTTCCTTAAATGATTACTTGTGGGGAAACAGCCAAATTCAAGATGCAGCATATGATGTCAGCCATGTTTTAAAGGCAAAACAAAGACAGGTATCAGCACAAGGCAATCTTTATCTGATTCCCTCTAGTATTAAAGCAGGTGAAATTGCCAGAGTTTTGCGTGAAGGTTATGATGTAGGACGCCTTAATGACGGATTCAAAGAGTTGATTCACTGTCTTAACCTAGACTATCTCTTAATTGACACTCATCCGGGGTTGAACGAAGAAACCCTTCTTTCCATTGCTATTTCTGATATTTTAGTTGTCATCCTGCGTCCGGATCGCCAAGACTTTCAGGGTACTGCTGTTACAGTAGATGTAGCTCGCAAGTTGCAAGTTCCTAAAATGATGTTAGTCCTTAATAAAGCACTGCCTACATTCAATTTTGAAGCTTTGCAAAAACAGATAGAGACAACATACAATACGACAGTAGCTGGAATTATACCACTTTCTGAAGAATTGGTTCAACTTGCTAGTAGCGACATTTTCTGTTTGGACAACCCCACTCATTCCTTCAGCCTGACGGTGCAAGCAATTGCCCAAGAAGTTGTTGGTGAGCAAAAGAAAGTACTTGTCGGAGGTGTTAAATCTTGATGCTTGAACAAGAATTGCGTGCTAGCGTACTTGCTTCTTATGGTGCTGATGCTTCACAAAGAGAAGAACTGCTAGCTTACAATCAAAACATTTTTGAACATAACAATTCTGCTCTTCGCCTCACATTTCCACTCCCATCTGAACCTCATGTTGCTATTTGGCAAGAATATACCGATCGAGCGAAAGTCATCGGAACATTTAAAGTCCTACAGCAAGCTTTAGTTCAATTTCAGTTTCCCATTCAACAAAGTATCAGCCAGACTGAAGTTTATCGTGCTGCTACGCGTAAGGGAATTTCAGTAGAAAATACTGTTGAAGCAACTGGTTTAAACTTAAAAAACACAGAAAAATTGCAATTATTCTTGCATCAAACTCTAGCAGGAAGAATCCCGGTTTTACTAGCTGAAAATCGAGAGGATTTTGTTACCCTCGTACAAGCCCTTACTATGCATAACGAACCACGTCCAATTCCTGCTTCTATGGGAGCTTGCATTGTAGCTGGTTTCAACAATTGGGATAGAATTCGACGATATCGAAGACAGTGGGAAGCTCAAAAGTCTCAGAATTTTTCCGAAGCTGATTGGTTAAATGAGTTTAAACAACTTATCCCTCAAAAACATCTTTATCAGGATAAATTCATCATTTTAAGTGGAGGTTTCTATAGCAATGTTGCTGCTACTGAAATAGGACTCACAGACTTAGAATGGCAGCGTATATCCTTAACAATTCGTTTAGAACATGAATGCACGCACTACCTGACACGCCGCCTGTTCTCCTCCATGCGAAACAACTTACTAGACGAATTAATCGCTGACTACAGAGGCATTGTAGCTGCATGTGGTTACTATCGCTCTGATTGGTTTTTGCATTTTATGGGGCTAGAATCCTTCCCCAAATATAGAGAAGGAGGTAGACTTCAAAATTACCGAGGGCAACCACCACTTTCCGAAGCTTCTTTCAAGATTTTACAGGCGTTAGTGAAAAATGCTGCAGAAAATCTACAGCGCTTTCATACTGAATATGCAAATGAAATCAAAACCCCCAACCATCAAATTTTAGTCCTAGCAGCATTAACTTGTTTAACTTTAGAAGAATTAGCTTCAGATAAAGCTGCTTTGCAAATTAAAAAGAATATAGACCAACTGAAAAATATGTAGAACATCTTATCCGCGTTCATCTGCTACAGGCTGCAGTTTCTTAACTTCTCAATCCAAAATCTACACGACTATGACAACAGAAGTTCTGCTAAAAGAATTAAACAACAGCGATATTGATTGGATCAACCTCACCGGACGTCGGAGAGAAATATCTCCTGGTACTGTTTTGGTTCAAGAAGGCAAAACCCCAAACAACCTCCACATTCTGCTGGATGGAACTTTAAAAGTCACGATTCCTCAAGGTAGCAACAATCCTCTCAATCGTGCATTTGCAGCCATAGAAGGTGACGAATTTTCAGGTAGAGAGATTGCGAGACTTTCTAGTGGTGAAGTCGTAGGAGACATTCCTTTTGTGGGTTTTCGTCCCACTGCAACTACTGTCAGCGCTATCGAAAAATCTTTGGTGATGTCAATTCCCCGACAACAACTTGCAGTCAAGTTACAGCAAGATACGGGTTTTGCGGCTCGATTTTACCGAGCGATCGCAATATTGTTTTCAGATAGACTCCAAAATATCATCAATCAACTTGGTCGTAGCAACCAAGCAAAAGGACAACCACTCAGAGATGTACTCTGTGTCTTAGGAGAATTAAACGACAGTGACATCGATTGGATGATGGCTTGTGGGACACCGCAAAAAATACCAGCTAACACTGTACTTATTCGCGAGAGAGGACCTGTAGACGCCCTGTATGTGCTACTTGGTGGAACAATGTCCGTTTTTATTTCAGAAAACGAAATGAATCCTCTCGCCCGTGCTTTTGCAGCTATTGAAGGAGGTGAAACTGTAGGGAGAGAAATTGCCAGATTGTCCAAGGGCGAGATTATTGGAGAAACCCCCTTTATTGATACTCGCTTGCCCTCAGCAACTGTAAAATCCTTAGAAGATTCACTTGTATTATCAATTCCCCGACAAGAATTGGCAACAAAATTACAGCAAGATGTGGGATTTGCTGCTCGCTTTTATCGTGTCATTGCCACACTGCTTTCCGATCGACTTCATGGAATGCTTGTCAAATTTGGTTATGGTAGGCGTGTTTATACCAAAGGACAACCACTGAATGACAATGTTGAATACGAAGATGAACTCGATTTTAATGTTTTGGATCGGATGGCACTTGCAGGAAGCAGATTTGATTGGATGTTAGGGCATTTACAAAGAATTTAATGTCATTGGTCATTGGTCATTTGTCATTGGTCATTTGTCATTGGTCATTTGTCATTGGTCATTTGTCATTGGTCATTTGTTATTTTATCTCAGTCTCATTTAGATTTTTTAAGTCAAAATAGATTTTCATCAAAAATCCCTACCCCCTACCCCCTAAAATGTTAGAGCAAAAGCCTAATTTATTCCGAAAAGAGTCAATAGAACGTTTGGCTTCACCAGAAAGACTAGACCAACTGATGCAAGTTGTTAGCCCCAAGAGTTGGCTACCTATAAGTGCTTTAGGTTCTTTAGTAGTGGGAGCGCTCATTTGGAGTATTTACGGACGCATTCCTATTACTGTAGAAGGTCGAGGAGTGCTAATATTCCCCAGAAAAGTAGTAGCACTACAATCAAGAAGTGCGGGACAATTAACAGACCTTAATGTCAAGGTTGGAGATATAGTTAAAAAAGGAGATGTGTTGGCAACCGTTGACCAAGTTGACCTCCGCAAACAGCTACAATTGGCACGTACCAAACTAGCACAATTAGAACAGCAAGATCGCAATACAAGTTCAATCCAAGCACAACGTCAGAATTTAGATCGAAAAGCGATCGCAGAACAACGTTATAGTCTTCAGCAAAGGCTAAAAATTGTACGAGAATTGACACCCACTCTCAGAGAAAAAGGGCTTGTGTCAATCCAACGCGAGCGTGAAAATTTACAAGCACGTTTAAAAACTCTAGAAAATTTGCTTCCCACTTATAAAAAGAGATGGGATACCCGACAACAACTTTTTAAAGAGGGTGCAGTTTCAGATGATGTTGTGTTACAATCACGTCAAGAATACGATAATGCTCGTGCAAGTATTGATGATGTTCAATCTCAGCTAAAACAGCTAGATTTGAAGGAAACTGATGAACAAAGACAGTATTTGTCAAACCTCAATGAACTAAAAAATATTCAAGCCCAGTTACAAGAACTGAATACCAAAGAAGCGAGTATTGCTCAACAAGATTTAGAAAACTCAACTCTCCGGGAAAAAGAAATTCAAGAAGTTCAACGAGAAATTGCCCAACTAGAACTGCAACTGGGAAATAACAGCCAAATTATCAGCCCACACTCTGGGCGAATTCTTGAAATGACAGTGAATGCGGGAGAGGTTGTGAATGCGGGTGCGCGTTTAGCAAGTATAGATGTGGAGAACACAACAACCAAACTTATGGGTGTTACTTATTTTCCCGTACAGGATGGCAAGAAAATCCAACAAGGTATGACAGTGCAAGTGACACCACAAATCGTCAAGCGGGAACGCTTTGGAGGGATAATCGGCAAAGTGACTAGTGTTTCACCGTTTCCCATTACAAAAGAAGCTGCGACAAATTTAGTCGGTAATCCAGAAGTTGTTTCAGGGTTAGTTTCTGACAAACAAGAAGGAGTCATGCAAGTATTCTCCGAACTACAGATGGATACCTCAACTTTCAGTGGTTACAAGTGGTCTTCTTCCAATGGACCACAACAAAAAATCTCTTCTGGAACAACCACTCTTGTTCGAGTCAAGGTAGATGAACGAGCACCAATCACATTCCTTTTACCAATCCTGAGGTCTTACAGTGGTATCTACTAGTCCTTCATCAGCAGTACCTATTCACCCTTTGCAGCACCTGCAAAAGCTCCTAAAAGGAGCCAGCAAAAGGGTTAAAACCCCCACTCTTTTGCAAATGGAAGCAGTAGAGTGTGGTGCTGCTGCTCTAGGAATTATTTTAAGTTACTATCGTCGAGTTGTTCCCCTACCAGAATTGCGACGCGAATGTGGCGTTTCACGTGATGGTAGTAAAGCCTCTAATGTGCTAAAAGCAGCCAGAAAATATGGGCTTCAGGCAAAAGGCTTTAAAAAAGAACTACAAGCCCTGAAAAATCTGACCCCTCCTTTCATTGTATTTTGGAATTTTAACCATTTCTTGGTTGTAGAGGGATTTGATACCAATAGAGTTTATTTAAACGATCCTGCAAGTGGTCCGCGAACTGTATCCCAAAAAGAATTTGATGAAGCATACACTGGTGTGGTGTTACTCATGGAACCGGGTGATGAGTTCACCAAAGGAGGTTCCAAACCGGGCATACTTTCTTTATTATCGGTGCGTCTTGCAGGTGCTGTTGGCGCGTTAGCTTATTGTGTATTGGCGGGATTTTTATTGACCTTAGTGGGTATGATAGTCCCCGTCTTTAGTCAAGTTTTTGTTGATGAAATTTTAATTCAGGGAAGGCTGCACTGGCTGCGACCTCTACTTTTGGGGATGATAGTGACAGCTATATTACAGGGGATACTGACACTTTTAAGATTAAAGTATTTACGCCGACTCAAAGTTAAACTTTCTGTAGGGATGTCCAGTCGCTTTTTGTGGCACATCCTGCGATTGCCTGTAAGTTTTTATGCTCAACGTTTTGCCGGGGAAATTAGCAACCGTACCGGTCTTAATGACGAAGTGGCAGAAGTGCTTTCCGGGCAATTAGCAACCACGGTTATCGACACGGTTATGATACTTTTTTATGCTGCTGTCATGTTCCAGTATGACTCAGTTCTGACTTTACTGATGCTTGGTTTTGCGGCTGTGAACGTTTTCACTTTACAGCTCGTTTCTCGTCAGCGCGTTGACGCCAATCAGCAGTTAATACAAGAATATGGCAAAGCGTCTGGAGCATCTATAGCTGCTCTTCAAAGTATAGAAACGCTAAAAGCATCTGGTTTGGAATCAGATTTCTTCGCCCGGTGGTCGGGATACTACACTAAAGCGATAAATTCTCAACAGGAATTAGGAGTTACAAACCAAGTCTTTTCTGTATTACCAACTCTGCTTTCATCCTTATCTTCCACAGGCTTACTGGTTATTGGTGGTTGGCGAGTTATTAACGGACACCTCAGTATTGGTATGCTCATCGCTTTTCAAGGTATGATGCAGAACTTTTTAACACCTGTTAATAACTTGGTTAACTTTGGCAGTACCCTTCAAACACTAGAAGGGAATTTGATTCGTATTGATGATGTGTTACAAAACCCCGTCGATCCACAACTGCAGCAGAGAAAAGACAGTGGGGCTGAATTGGTTTCATCTCCTCGCCTCGAAGGTTACGTGGAATTAAAAAATATCACGTATGGTTATAGTAACTTAGAACCACCGTTGATTGAAAATTTTAGTCTTACAATTAAGCCGGGACAACGGGTTGCTTTAGTTGGAGGAAGCGGTTCTGGCAAATCTACGATTGCTAAGTTAATTGCTGGGCTTTATCAACCCTGGAAGGGAGAAATCTTTTTTGATGGAAAACTGACAAATGAAATCCCCCACCAAATACTGACAAACTCCGTTGCAATGGTAGAGCAAGATATTTTGTTGTTTGGTGGTACGGTTAGAGATAATTTGACTTTGTGGGATACGACAGTTTCCGATAAAAACTTGGTAAGAGCTTGTCAAGATGCGGCTATCAACAATGTTATCCTTTCCATGAGTGGAGGATACGATGCAGAATTGATGGAAGGTGCAGGCAATTTAAGTGGAGGTCAGAGACAGAGGTTGGAAATAGCTCGTGCTTTGGTCAATAATCCTTCTATTCTCATCATGGATGAAGCCACAAGTGCTTTAGATGCTGAAACAGAACAAGCAATCGATCGCAACCTGCGGCGACGGGGATGCACTTGCATTATTGTCGCCCATCGCTTGAGTACTATCCGCGATTGTGATGAAATTATCGTTCTTGACCGTGGCAAAGTTGTTCAAAGAGGGACTCACCAAGAATTATGGCAAACCAATGGTGTTTACTCGCGGTTAATACGTACTGAAGGATAAAAGATGAAGGATGAAGGATGAAAGAAATATATCACGTTAAAGGCAATGAACCAATATTGCTGAACAATCCTAATATTGTTTGGATTGTTCAATCTGGTACTGTAGCATTGTTTGCTGTCACTATTGATAATGGTGCAATTAAAGGACATCGCCGTTATTTGTTTAGTCAATGTTCGGGAGATGCTCTGTTTGGAACTGCCAACGAACACCACCAAATTCTAGCAGTGCCAATGGGGGAAGTACAACTGTTGCAGGTTGAGCAAGCATACTTTCAAGAAGCGATCGCACTTGGAGAGTCACAAGCATTCACCTTAATTGAGAATTGGTTGCAAGAATTCAGTTCTGTCTTGACTTTGTTTACTCAACCAATGATTCAGGTAAAGGCTCAAAGACAACCAGCACGTTATTCTCTCAACAACAATCAAACATTTCAACCGGAAGCAGGTGCTATTTGTTGGGTAAAAATTCATCAAGGTCGTGTTCGATGGATGGGGTTTGAGGAACTGACTTTTGATGCCACATCGGAAGTCTTCCCTATAACTGATATCATGTGGTTGCAAGCTTCAGGTGCAGTTCAGTTAAGCACTCAAATAACATCTACAATTCAAAACCCAGAGATTCTTTTAAGTGGGTTATCTCAACTTCATACCCAGTTCCTAAGCTGCATTGCTCTTCACCAGCAACAAGAAATTCAAGAAGAATTTCAGAGGTTGCAAGAACAAGCTAACTCTAACTATCGTGTTACAGCAGAAGCCTTAGGGGATTTAGCATCAGCTTTAGGTTCTTACGAAGCCACTTTGTTTCTTGAAGGAGCACCCTTACTCGTGGTCGCTGGTGCTGTTGGTAAAGCTTTGGGTGTAAAAATTCGTCCCCCTGCTCGCTCTGAAGACCTCAAACGCTTTAAAGACCCTTTGGAAGCTATTGTACGCTCTTCACGCCTGCGGATGCGACGAGTGCTCTTGCGAGATAACTGGTGGCAAAGAAACTGCGGTCCCTTAGTCGCATACTTAGAAAACAACAATCGCCCGGTAGCACTTTTACCTCTTTCCAGCACTCGTTATGAAGTTTTTGACCCGATTGAGCAAACCCGCACTCCTGTCAACGAACAAATTGCGCTAACGCTGTCTCCTGTTGCGTGTATGTTTTATCGGTCTTTACCCGATAAAGTTCTCAAAGGTTTTGATGTCTTTAGGTTTGCACTGAAAGGACAAGTAAAAAACATCTTGCTGATTGTTGCGATTGCAATCCTAACGACTCTCTTGGGGATGCTCACACCTCAAGCCACTGTCATCTTAATAGATAATGCCATTCCCGACAGCGATAAAGGATTGTTGCTGCAAGTTGGGGTAGGACTGCTAATTGTTGCTTTAGCAACAACAGTCTTTCGCCTAACTCAAGGATTAGCTCTTTTGCGTATGGAGACAGTATCCGACTCTTCTACCCAAGCAGCCGTTTGGGACAGGCTGCTAAATTTACCTATATCTTTCTTTCGTCAGTATACAACAGGAGACCTGCAATCCCGCGTTTCCTCCATTACTACAATTCGTCGCCAACTCAGCGGTACAACTTTAATAAATTTGATTGGCGGTATATTTGCATTGCTAAACTTGGCACTGTTGTTTTTCTATAGTTGGAAATTAGCGATTGTTGCCTTAATTGTTGCTATATTAACACTTGCCGTTACAGCAATCTCAGGAATTATCCTTGTCCGCAAAGTCCGTCCGCTGTTAGAAATGCAAGGAAATATATTTGGGCAAACAGTCCAGATTGTCAATGGCATTTCTAAATTGCGTGTTGCAGGGGCAGAAATGCGTGCCTTTGCTGTTTGGAGCAAAAACTATAGCAAGCAAGTTAAGCTCGATCTCAGTACTCAATTTATCGACGATATAGTAGCAGTTTTCAACACAGTGATGCCGACACTAACCTCTGCTGTCATCTTCTGGTTGACAATTCGCTTGCTTGAGGAGTCGCTCACTTCTAAAACTGTTGTCTTATCGATTGGAACTTTTCTTGCTTTCAACACAGCCTTTGGGACTTTTATTAGAGGTGTCACAAATGTCAGTAATATTATTACAGATGCTTTGCAAGTTCTTCCCCAATGGCAACGTGCTCAACCCATCTTAGAAACTATACCAGAAGTAGATTTAAGCAAAGCCGATCCGGGAAAGCTCAGTGGTAGAATTGTAGTAGATTGCGTTACCTTTCGTTACCGCAAAGATGGGCTCCTCACTTTAGACAATGTCAACATTCATGCAGAACCTGGAGAGTTTATTGCACTTGTCGGAGGGTCTGGGAGTGGCAAATCAACTCTATTTCGATTACTGCTTGGTTTTGAGACACCTGAAGATGGTGCTATATACTATGATGGTCAAGACCTTTCAGGCTTAGACGTTGATGCAGTGCGCCGACAGTTAGGCGTGGTCTTACAGAACGGTCGGCTACAGTCAGCTTCGATTTTTGACAACATTGCTGGCGGTGCGAATATCACGTTAGATGAAGCCTGGGAAGCAGTCCGGATGTCTGGCTTAGCTGAAGATATCAAAGCTATGCCCATGCAAATGCATACCGTGGTGAGTGAAGGAGGCGGTAACCTCTCTGGAGGACAGCGTCAACGGCTTCTGATTGCACGTGCATTGGTGTTGAAACCCCGGATTTTACTATTTGACGAAGCAACAAGTGCTTTAGATAACAGAACTCAAGCAATTGTGAGTGAAAGTTTAAACAAATTACAAGTCACAAGGCTAGTTATTGCTCACCGTCTCAGTACTATCCGCAATGCTCATCGTATATACGTACTCCAATCAGGTCGAGTGATACAACAAGGTGGTTTTGATGAGTTAGTTTCTCAAGAAGGACTGTTTGCACAACTGATGGCTCGACAAATGGCGTAGTCATCTTTCTAGCGTTGCATAATAAAGGGATGAATGTGCGAATCGATGTTTATTATGAGCATCCTAATTTCGCCAAAACGCCCTCACACTAGAAGTGTGGGGCTATACAAACGAAGTCCGCAAGGCAAGGACTAATTTTAGATATGCGTAGCCGCGATTACGAACATCGCAAGCGTGTTTTTTCCAAATTGGGATGCTCCCGCATAGAGGAGATAAAATTGTCTAAAAAAATACTACATTCTCTTTTATCCTCTGCCTTTCTTGCGGTCAATCGACCCTAACGCGGAAACGAACAAAGCCAAAATTACTCCCAGAAGTATAATTAAGAGTTCCAAAATTAACTATGATGGCACCTGTAGGATTGGTTTGATTGGGGCAAACATGGCTCTGACTTAAAGGGGCTAAGGGTGAGAAAAAGCTACCCTCATCGCTATCTACAGAATTTGTTTTAGATGTAATTGTGTTAGCTCTATTTACCAAAAGACCGTTAGTTGAACCAAAACTGTTGGTAACAAATGTTGTTCCTTTGGGGATGGGGTCACATAATCTAGCGTTTGTTATTGGTTGGTTGCCATCAACCAGAAAGTAAATTGTATATTCTACTTCATCGCCACTCCGTAATGGTACTTGAGAACTAAGACTGAGAAATCCTCGTGGTATAAGTTGAGACCAACCAGGAGCATTATCATTGGAATCATTGGGATCGTCGATAAAATTATTAAAGTTTATACCATTGAGAGAAACACCGTTTCTCACTACGTTTGTAATTCGTTTGACTCCTCGCAAGCGGAAGATTGGAGGTGGAGTTGGCGTAGGAGTTGGCGTAGGAGTTGGTGTAGGAGTTGGTGTAGGAGTTGGTGTAGGAGTTGGTGTAGGAGTTGGTGTAGGAGTTGGCGTAGGTAGAACTGGCGAACTAACAGTCACGTCTTCTCCTGGTGTTGCTGGGTCATAACTTGTACTTGTTGTTCCATTTGCGGTAGTGCGGGTGGGGTCTAAATAAGTAGCAGTAGCACCGTTGTTATAAACCCCATCAGGTACAGTCTCAGCAATATCAACAGAGAAGGTTATTTGCACGCTACCTCCACCGGGAATGTTAAACTGACCAAAGTCAAGATTGGTTGCGCCAGAGGTGGGGTTGGTTGTACTGGTGCGTGTTGCCCCTCCATTTAAAGTTATAGTGGGAGTGGTTGAGCCATCAAAGCTAAAACCACTGGGTAACGGATCGGACATATCCACTTGAGTGGCTGTCCCTCGATTGGCAGCATTCGCAACAGCGATCGTATAAATTGCCTTACCAGGTTTGACAATTAGACCGGGTGTACTGGTAGTTTTAGTTATAGTTAATAAAGGAACACACTCAGCACCGGGACTGACACCAGAAATACTGCTGGGAGGTTGATTTATACCTCCTGTACCTGCGGTAGCACCAAAGCCAGGGTCTAATGGGTTAGCTGGATCGCTTGCTATTCCACTTTGTCCGCCTGTAACGTTGACAATTGCACCGGGGCTAGTATATACGGCACCACCACCGCCACCGCCACCAGGACCGTGAGCTCCCTGAAAAGGTTGGGTGAGACTGCTGAATTTGACGTTGCCACCGTTACCACCTCTGGCATTTACGGTCAGACCAGAAAGGTTATTACTAGTGGCGCTAACCACCACACTACCACCAGCACCACCCCCACCAGTACCATCCTGCCGGACATCGAAAGCAGTGGCTCCATTGGCATTGATAACACCACTGCCGCTAACACTGCCTGTGCGAATTAATACCGTTCCACCACCATTTGCCCCACTACTAGCAATGCCGGTACTGGGAACACCAATAGACGCAGTAGTGGCTTGATTTGTTGTTCCTGCACCGCCGCCCCCACCTAAGACAACACGGCTGCTTGTAGCAGGAAAGACAGATCCGCCAAAACCACCCACAAATAATCCAGACGTCCAAGAACGACCTCCCATACCTCCGCTACCGCCATTACTACCACCACCACCACCGGAGTTGCGTTCGTTGGTAGATGGGAAACCATCTGTGCTTCCACCGCCAGCGTTACCAGGTGCGCCACGACCGTAACTACCTCCCGGATAACCTTCGGTAACATTATCGATGAATGAGTTTGTAGCGGCGTTAAGTACAAATCGCGGTGTTCCAGCAGTACCCTCTCCTTTGGAACCATTGGCATTGTTAGTTGATAAAGTCACGTAGTCTGTAGAATTACCAGTATCGCCAGTTAGCCGACGCCCAGCACCGCCGCGAAAGCCTTTGCCACTCACGTCTACAGTCGCACTGTTGAGGTTAAGATTACCTGCAACATCATAAACTAAAATTCCTCCACTAGCACCATTCCAAGGAGCAGCGGTCAGACTAGAATTCATTGTAGCGCTGGAATATTGCGGGACGCGAATAACTTGATATGTTCTTTGACCTTGAGAACCAAAAGGGGTATTGGCATAAGAATGAATCAGCCCTCCCCCTGCACCTGTCCCTTGGATCGGCACTGAACCACCTGACACAGACCCCGTAGCTACAACGTATTCATAATTACCTACAATAAAATTGGCGTTGTTGAGGTTTCCACTAGCTCCTGTGGTTGCGGGGGCAAGAGAAGTATTGCTATTATTCCCACCACCTGCGGCTCCATCACCATAACTGTCAGTATTACTAGAATCGATATCCGCTCCTTGCATTTGAATAACGAGCAATAAGTCACCTGCCGTAATTGGGGTGGTAGTACCGTCGGGATTAATTGCACCTACAGGAATGGAGGTTGCACCTGCGCTTACTGTTGTGTTTGGAGCACCAGCGTAGTAAGTATTAATGATTCCGCCTATACTACTTGGCCCATCTTTGCCCGGTGTAGCACACAATTGGGGTGTTATCTGAGCTGTGACTTGGGAAACGTTAGTTTCAACGAACAACAGCAGGCTTTGATAACTCAAGGTGGTAAGTATTAGAATAAGACTACGAATCAGTTGCAGCGAATTGTGCTTGGATATTTTTTTCATGTTAATTGCTAATGGCTAATGGCTAATGGCTAATGGCTAACACCTCGTTCCCAGGCTCCGCCTGGGAATGCCTGATTCGGAGGCTCCGCCTCCTGTACTCAGTTAGTGCGAGATTCTATTTGTAAATCGTTTTCTTGCTCTTCAAGAATGATTTCCAAACCCCTTGTGTCTTGGAAAATAATTTCTACACGTCTATCTCGTGCAGTATCAATACGGCTATTACCTGCAGTCCGGCGCTGTTTTTCTCCAAAAGAACGAATCGTCATTCTTTCTGGTGCAATTCCTTTTTTTAGTAAATAATTTCTCGCTGACATGGCTCGTCGCTTGCCTAAATCCAGGTTATATTCATCACTAGCACGGATGTCAGTGTGACCTTCAATTTCTATGATGATGAAAGGATACTCCTGCAAAAGCTTTACAACTTGATTGAGTACCGCCGCACTCTCTTGGCTGATAAAGTCTTTGTCTAAAGCAAAGTGAATGATGCGCGGAACTTTAATACGAACTGGTTCGGGTACGGGTATGGGTTCTGGTGTGGGTTCTGGTGGTTTGCTAACACATTGGGGAATTTGAATGGGAATTTGAATAGTTTTGTCTCTGCTTGCTCCTCCTACTCCCCCTACTTTGGCATTGAAGGCTGGTTCAGAAGTACCGTATTGGGGATGGGTTGCGCTCGCACTGATTCTATCCCCTGCTTGTAAACCTGTTAAACTCCCACTAAACTTTCCTTGTTCATCTACAGTAAATATTGCTAGCGGTTCGCTCAAGGGTCCATACTTATTTTCTGTCCCCAAAACTCGATAAATTTGTACCTGAGAACCGGGGTCTGCCTTACCATCAATTAATACCTTACCATTGACTATCAACAACTCAGAACTAGCAAACTCCGGTGCATTTACAGCCCCATTTGCTGTTTCCTGACGGCGGTTAGGGCTATTGCGTTTGGGGTTGGGACCATCCCCTCGTTGAAAATCGCTGACATCTAGTTGTTGCTGAGTGTTGAGGTCAATACTTAAACCTTCTAACTCTCCAAACCTGTTATTTTGAATGACGTTAGCCATCGCAGAACCAAAACCACTTCCCCGACTGGGAAAAAATGGAGTCACCGCCACTCCAGGTCCGGTTTGGTTGCGAATTTCATTATCCATCACTTGATGTGCGTTCCCCATCAAGTACACTGCAGCACGGCGCAAACGCTTACCATTAAAAATGATGCGGTTATCTCGAATTTTTACCTGACCTGTTGGTTTGAATAAATAAACACCAGCCCCATCATTTCCGCAAATCAAATTTCCTTGGAGTTGGGAATTAGCAATCACGCCCTCTAACCTAACTGCATCAGGCATTCCAGCAATACCATTACCAATGATAATGTTTTCTAGCATGGCAGTATTTTCAGCGCGAACCGAAGTAATAATTCCGCTTCCTTCATGAAAAGAAATACGGTTACGACGAATTGTGGTTCCCGTGCTGTTAAAAACGTATACTCCAAAAGACGATGTTTTCTCTGGCATTTTCTCATCCGGAGTTATACCCAACCAGTTATTCTCAATAACCACACCTTTGGGCGGAACATCTTTTCCACCAAAGGGAAAATGACTGTTAGGTGGTTGTTGCTGTTTGGTATTGGGAGGTGGTAAGCGATGGGAAATAAAAATGTCAGCAGGGGGTGTTGTTAGAGTAGCCCCTTGTGCAGACGAACGGAAACCGTAAATACTTAAACCGCGAATTTGAACACCATCAGCAACAACCGTCAGACCTCGAAGTATATTTTTGTCACTAGCAGGTGCGATCGCTACTATTGCTATAGGAATGGCAATTTCCGCAGTAGCCGAACGAGAGGCATTGTAACCTGATTGTGTCGTACCATCCACGACTAACCCTGGTGTTGCTAAAGGTGGTAATTCCTGCTGTAACTTAATCGTCGTTTCACTTTCTGGCAAGTTAAATTCAATACGTGCATTTCCCTGGCTAGGTTGTACCTGCGCTTTTTCAGATTGACTGAGTTGCTGTACCTGAAGATTGCCATTGACTAATTCAATTGCCTCGCGCAAGGTCAGCTTATCATCTGGTTGTATCGCACCATCCTCATGACTGTTGACAATTACCTGCAAAGAAGATGGTGAAGATGGTAACTGACCGACTGCAAGTTCTGGCAGTATCAGCCAGAAAGAAACAGCGATACACATCCAGGGATACTGCGAAAAATTGCGTATAAATAGAAGTATATTATATTTCATATTAATCCTTCTCACCTATCTGGGTTTCAGACTTAACACCAACAGGTTGAACCACTGATTCCTGTTGTTGCGGCGGTACGACTTTTTGTCTGCCAAAACCACCAAACAGTTCATTGACCTTAAAACTGATGTTCACGTAGGGACCGCCAGCCGAACGATAACCAGAAAAATCGCGATCGTCCGCACCACCAAAGGCATAACCCAAACCGATGCGTAAATCGGGTGTTAAATAATACCCACCTTCTAAAGCCAAACCAAATTCGCTGTAGTCTTGGGATGGTTGACCTATCCAACGTCCTTCCAATGCAACATCAGTGCGGTAGCCCAACTGATAAGTAGCGCGTAACTGCGCCAAATGTATGCTACTGAGATTGGTAAAGTTATCAGCAAAGTAGCTAGTGCTGTTGCGGAAAGCATATTTGCCATAGAACTCCCACCGCCAGTTTGGTGCATAAATCGCCTCAGCAGAGAAAATATGGTCAGTAGAACTACTAGAGTTACCATCTAACAAAGTATCAGGTGTGATACTGGGGTTTTGACGGTACTCGTACCCCAACAAAGCATTAAATTTATCGTCGTTGGGGTCGCGGTAGGCTAATCCCACACGCAGATTTGCTGTATGTGCTAGTCCCTGCAACAGTTGATTTGCTCCTCCTGCTTGTTGATAGCGCACTGCTGCGGTTAAAGCAGGGGACAGCTTTCCAGCTGCATCGGCTGAGATAACTGTATAATTACCTTCACTCCCATCACGATATTCAAACCGGGCGTTTGCTTGGAACTTTGGATTATCTGTGTAAGAAAGTCCAACACTATACGTACTTCCAGCAAATAATCCTAATGAAGAAGCACTTTGTCCGACTGCATAAGGTTGGGCAAAGCGAACACCCGCCCCTGTCTCACCAAAGATATCTTTAAAGACGTGTTCGTAACCCAAACTCAATTTTAATCCGGGTGCAAGTCGAATACCATGATTGAGTGCTACAGCCGCTTGGTCGGTTACGCCATCAGCACCAGCCAGAACAGAGTAACGACCGCTAATAGTGGTATCTGGAGAAAATTTATGTTCGACAACCGTATCCAAACTGGTGATGCTATTACCTTGTAATAACCCACCATCAAAGAACTGGTGCGCCAGTCGCATACTGACTCCTGGATATAATGCCCAATCTAAACCTAAGGTGGTACGGTTGGGATAGAGCGGATCGCTTTCACCAAAGTTAAGTTCATTTTGGGCGCGAAAAGTCAGCGATTTGGTGACAGGAACGTTGAGACGAGAGACTAGCTGACTGGCGTTACCATCAAACTTGTCACTAATTCCATCTCTACGGGAATGATTGACGTACTCAACACTGAGGTCAGATTTCCCAAATTTTTGCTCAATACCCGCACGCCAAGTCGTGAGTGAATTATCTACTTTACTTCCCGGTGTGGGTTGTGGTTGGGGATTGAATAGGTCAACCAACTGTGTCTGTTGGACTGGGGCAATACCAAAATTATCTTCGCGATCGTACCCTACATTAAAGCTGGTGGTTTCGCTGAGTTTCCCAGTTAAAGATGCACCATAACGGGTTTGTCCGGGTGTAAAGCTCCAAGTAGCGTTATTAGCAAAGTTTTCTGTCACTGAACGATAATAGGCTTGCCCCTGAAAAGTTTTACCGATGTTACCATTGACTTCTAAACGATAGGCAGAACCACTGACATCACCAAAAGCAAGGGTATTGTGACGGGAGTGGGCGTATTCACCAATAATTTGACTGGAATTTCCTAATGGTACAAAAAAGTCTACCCCGTATAATTCAAAGTCTTGCTTGCCTTGGTCTTCCCGAAGGTAGCTTGCACCTATAAATGGTTGTCCATTTATACTAAATTCTGTTGAATCTAAATTTCTAAAGTTATATTGCAACCGTCCTGCGTAAAGGTTGCTATCTTCCCCTGATTCGTTTTGATAGGTGACAACAAGACGCCGCACTAAAGTCTTACCAAAAGGATTTAATTCAGTGGCAAAAATAGGACGGCGAAATAGAAGTGTACCGCGATCGTAATCAATTTCGTAGTCTGCAACACGAGATAAAGGCTTGCGTTCAACGACTGTACCGGGACGATTGATTTCTTCTGCTTCTAAAAAGACGCTTTCACTACCGGGAACGACTAAGCGACGTGATAGAAAGTAAAATCCACTTGTACCATTCGGACTAATGGTATCGCGTTGAAATCCTTGAATATTATTTGCATACAAAGTCGTTAGTTGCAAATTACCAAAGTTGTAATTTCCTTTAAAACCGTGTAATTGTCTGGTGGTCGCAGTATAGAGTTGAGAATTCCTCGCAAATTCTTGGGTACTGTAGTCACCCCACATGAAATAATCAGGTTCTGCACCCGGTATTTTTGGTGTACGTTCAAAGCGAGCATAGACACTATCTATAGAAGGGGCTGTTGTTGTAGAGCTGGAACTGTCACCATAGACGGGATACTGTTTTTCACAGGATTGGATACCACCGAATAGGCGATTGTCACCGTTGCAATCTAGGTTGAGAGGACGTTTGCTATTGAAAGCACCTGTAAATAACCAATCCCCTACTTTTCCCGTTGCAAAAACTGCAGCATCAAAATCGACAGTTGTACGACCAATCTTGTCTGGGTGAAGATAGTCGCGGAAACTACCCCAATAATCTGTACCACCCGCCCCAATCCTTAAATTTACGCTTCCTGTTGCCAAGGAAGGGCGCAGATAGGTGATAAATTCTACATAAGTGTATGCTT
This sequence comes from Scytonema sp. UIC 10036, assembly GCF_009725235.1. The sequence goes on along the minus strand of NZ_WJFC01000007.1, from coordinate 124,005 downwards.
CTAGTTCCTCGTTATCCACTGCGGCGCGAATCTTTACGTTCTGGGCTTCTAAACTGGATTGCAGTGTGGCGGTGAACTCACCTCCACGAGCAAGTATTTGAAATCCCGGTGCGTCTGTATCAGTATCTGCACCAACAAACTTACCCGCACTTGCTGTCAGGGTAATTGTGGCATCTTCAGGTATGAGTTCGCCTTTTTCATCGGTAATTTTGCCTTGTATTGCGATCGCAGAACGTCCATCAGCTGGTATTCTAGGTTCTGTCGTAGGAGCAATAGTAATCTTTTTCTTTGTCTCTTCAACAATGACTTGAATACTGACCGTTTGACCATCAACTGCTCGAGCAGTTATGGTATTTTCACCTTTCTCCAGAGGAACTTTGTACCAAATTAGAGTATTTAGCTGTTGTGCTTCATCTTTGTGTAAGTAGTGAGGGATAGAAGCATCAATTGGTTTACCATTCAACGTCACCCTGATTTCTGTCTTGGGATGATATTGAATCCCCAAATTTGTAGTTTTGGCAGTCGTCACACCTGGAACAGGGGTGATAATACGGACTTCGGAAGATGGGGAGATGGGGGAGATGAAGGAGATGGGGAGATGGGGAGATGGGGGAGATGGGGAAGATGAAAAACAGGTTCAAGATCATCTTCGACTGGTGCGATTAACTCTGCTGGATTGGGAGAAGGAATGTTTTGCCGATCTTGAAAATTTGCAGTTTGTGCAGATGTACTTATAACAGGTATAACTGGTAAGGTACTGCAAACAGTTAATACAGTCAGGTTAATTTTTCTAGAACCAAATTGTGTCATCTTATTGGCGTCCCTCCCCAGATGCTGGAGTGACTGCAAAATTCATCCGTCCCATTCCTCCAGGTGCAAGGCGAACAAGATGTGACTGACTGTTTTTCTTGATGCTGTAAAGATTGGGAGCACGACTATAGCCCGGTAAGCTAGTTAAATCTAAAGTTCCAGTCCGATTCCCGGAAATCACATTGGCTAGAGAAAACATACCATTGACATCGGTAAGGATGCGGTTTCCATCATCCATGTAAATCACCGCGTTAGGAACGCCCGGTTCTCCTGGTTGCTGTTCTCCATCAAAGTTTTTATCTATAAAGACACGACCAATTAAAGTCGCACAATCAGAAACAATACCGGGACGAATTTTGAGCAAATGACTGGCGGTGTTACTTCTGATATTTCCAGTAGTCGCTACTGCTAAATTTTTGCCTGTTCCTCTTACAGCGTCTGGCGTAACCGTAACTGCATAGACTACGTTCAAAGTTCCTTGTACGGGAATGCTACCAGCATAATTAATTGTGATGGTGCGATTTTCACCTTGAGTGCTCGATACCGCAACTGGTTTGGTAACATTATCGCTCGTTAGGGATGCTTGCAGCGATCGCGTTTCCAAATTTAATCCTAAGGGGAGAGTGTCAGTCAGTGCGATATTGTTAGCTGCTGAGTCTCCAGTATTGCGGATTGCAAGACGATAAATGACCGTATTTCCTGGTTCCACTGCAACGCGGTCTGCAGTTTTGATAATCTGCAAAGCTGCTACCCCTCTAATAAAGGATACAGGATTGGTGTTAATGGGCTGAACGCTCTCACCACCAAGCACAGCTGTATTGGTAATTTGATTGCCACTAGAGTTAGTAGGGTCAAGATTGTCACTTCCAAAAACTGGAGTATTGTTCACTTCATCAGCAGTAACTGTTGAAATTGCAAAAAAAAACATTCCAGGCAAAAACAGAAACAGTAAAGGATATAACTGCTTCATCTGTTTGATGATTAATTTCATTATGAGAGTTATAATTATTTTTAATTACATTTCTACACCTATAGCAACAACAATGATACCTATTAATGATTTAGGTATGATTGCCATCGATTGATATTTTGTATATAGCCTTTCTCAGTCTCATGAGGTACGCTCCCCCCTTTCATCCCCCCTTTGTAAGGGGGGACAGAGGGGGGTAATTTTTGTACCTCACCAGGTTGAAATTTGCTGTATCAAACATTCATATTCCTAATTCCAACATCATTGGAATAACAAATGTTGTTGAGAAAATTATGAATTTTGTTGTCGGAGATGCCTATTATTTAAATTTTTAGCATTTGCCAAAAAATCTCAATTCCTTTTTTTGCAACCTGCTAACGTACTTCTACTGTCTCCAAAGACAAAATCTATCAGGAAACCTTTGTCCTGGCTCTTTCAGGTAAATGCCCTATTTAACTTTTAGGTAGATGTGCTTCTGATTTAAATAGGTAGTTTTGTTCTTTTTCTGACCTACAATATAACTAGAGAAATCTTGAATGACAACAAATTTTTTATAAAGTTATATTACATTTTTTTAGCAATTAAACTTAATCTATTTCAATTTTAAATAATGTAGATAATACTTTTTTTAAAATGATAATTATAGATGAAATCTGTATTTTCACTAATATATTTTCCTATCTCGATAACCAGTAACCTCTCGCTCGGTCACTGGTTACTAGCCAGCCAATACTTGTTGGTTAAGCCTAAAAATGCGAAAACACGTTTACAAGCCTTTGTTGGGTTTCGTTCCTCAACCCAACCTACAAAAATTCGCTGGTATTTTACAGATGGCTGGAAAGTTGCCTGAGAATCGCAAAATTTACCAACCTTGCAGGTACGCTAGAACCTTTAAGAATTGGCAAGCGGAGAAATTTGCCTAATACCAGACGGGCTATTCCTTTGAGACGAGCTTGAAACCTTACAGATAAAAACTTGAGAGAACCGCCTCCTCCTACCGTTGCGTAAATAGGCATAAAAGCAAGTTTATTATAAAGAATATCCGCTCTATGAGTTTTACTCAACCCATAACGAGAATGCTCTAAATTTGGCAGTCCTCCATGTTCCCCATAATTGCGGAAGGGTATATAGTTTTTCAAGTTTCTATTGCGGAGAAACATATCAATGGTGGAATCCCAAGCAGAATAGGCGGTAGACCCTGATGTTTTCTTGACGGCTTCTCCTAACTCGAGTAAAATTTTGGCAGCTTGAGGCGTAACAATATAAGCAACAGTAGATACAGAGCATCCTTCAGCATAACCATTTGCTGAAACGTTATAAAGCTGAGGAGCGCAGGTGTAAAGCCAGCTAATGCCTACATTAGTTTGATGGGGATTAAAAGGTAAAGGAAGTTTGCCTAATCCTACCACTGGAACAAAATCTGCTTCAATAATCAAAGTTGGTCGGTTGTCAACCGCAGCTTTGTTCCAAGCTTCTTTATGGTTGAGTAAACATAGATAACTAGGAGAAAAATTTTTATAATCGGGTTTATGTTCTTGTCTGAGAACATGACATTGGAAACCTTCTTGAATCAAAGTTTCTTCAAGCTGCTGGGTTGATTCCTTGTAGGCAATGATGAAAACTTGACTAATACAATCAACTAACCTAGAGGAATCAGGAATTAGTTTATTGATTCTCGTTCTTATATTTGAATGGGTATCTACGCGATCGCGCAACTCACGGTTATCCAGCACAAGCATAGTCTTTTTTTTCCTTCACCTAATAAAATCTGAGTTTAATTAAATTGGGGAAATTTATGCTGTTAACCGTCTTGGTCTTTCTATGGTATAGTGGTTTTTGGTCATTTTTACACCCTCTTATTTGGTAGATTCCGAACGTTAAATCCAGCATAAAAAAGAATCAGAAGATGTACATCGGTAATTCTTCAGAAAAATTTTTTGATTCTACAGTTCTGAAAAATTACTGATGCTTTACTTAGTTATGGACGTAATTACAGTTTTGTCATTTGAGCCAATGGGACGGAGATGAATGTAGAATGGTGTTTACCTCACTTTGCCTTCTTAAAGACATTCCCACGCAGAGCATGGGAACGAGAAGTTGCAAACATCTTACTGGACATGAGGCAAACGAGAAGCAATGAAGCGATTCATCCAATTTTCCAGATATATGCGGTTGCTTTGTTGTTGATAGGGTTCTTTTGTATCTAATGGATAGGGTGATAGCCCTTTGATAGCCGCTGTCACAACACAAAACATAGATTTCTGGAAACTGCTGCAAATTTGTACCCGGAGATTATCTTCTTTTCGAGGCGATCGCATATAGACTTCATGCAAGTACTGAGGTAGGAAATGGCGCAAATCTTGCATGAGTAAAGTAGGTGGAATTCCCGCACCACCCGTTATGAGAGGATCGGCATAAAGGACCCCATAAGCAAATTCAGACAAATCTTGAGGTATTTGTCGTGCTTGTGCATTGTAAGAAGTTGTACCAAAAAAGGGGGTTCCTCGAAAGAAAATGGTTTCCACATAAGGCAATGCTACATCTTGCAAAAATTTTAACCCTGCTGTTTCCGGAATAATTTTGTAAAGTTTTCCGCGAATACTAACACTATAGGTGATGGGTAATTTAGCTGCTACAGTTAAACCAGACTGTATATACTCTGTCACTTGAGAAATGGAAGTGATTTCCTGACGGTTATAAAGCTGAGATAACTCCTTAAAGAGATCGCTCATGACTCTCCAGAATTGACTCATAGCACTGTAATATGCTAACTGCCTAATTTGTTCTGGAAAGAAAGCGCTGAATAAATGATGAAAGCCTCTTAATAATAAATTGCCTTCAAATTTAGCCCGGATTGCTTGTTGAGCTAATTGCTCAAATTCTGGAGAATTTAAGTAAGTCTCTAAACTACCTCCACCATGCCAAAACATGGTTTTAGTACAATATTCTGCATATTCAAAATTCAAGCGATCGTCCAAGCCATAGCGAATTAAATTTTTAGGTGTGGCTTCACCATTCAGGTATTTCAAGAGAGGAAATGGTTCTAAGAACGCATTATTAGCAATGTAAAGAAGATTCTGGGAATAGGCATCTAACACAAGTGCATAACTATGTAGAATTCCAACAACTTCTTGCAGATTTTGTAGGGAATCTGGTAAGAGACTTTCTCCAGCTTCCAAACGATGAATATATTCTTTGAGGGGATGGGAAGACTGCTTGAGTTTTGTAAGAGTAACCATCATTGTTTTTCTCCTGAAAAAGTAATAAATCTAGATTTACGCAATAGCTTCCCTTTTTTAGGCTATGGTGTATACAAGTCTGTATAGCTTACAAATCGAGGTTTTTAGCATTGTTTTTACCCCACCTAACCCTCCCCTTGGAAAGGGGAGGGAACTGGAAATCCTCGTTTTTACCCCACCCTAACCCTCCCTTGGAAGGGGAGGGAACTGGAAATCCAATTTCCCCCCTTTCCAAGGGGGATTAAGGGGGGTAACTTTCATTGCAGATGTGGTTGCTTCGCTTTTACTAATGAGCCAACCAGGTTGGATTCCAAATAGGATGATAATTGCTGCTAATATGACGGCTGGAATGCGTTCTGACCATTTGACAGGGGGTAGTTCAGCCAGTGCTTCAGGAAGGCGACCAAAGAAAGCGCGGTTAACTAGTGTTAGAAAGTACACAGCAGTTAATCCCGTACCGACCATACAAAGCAGAGTTTGTATGGGAAAGACAGAAAAACTACCTCGAAAACACAAAAACTCAGCAACAAAACCTGCCATACCAGGGATACCAGCACTTGCCATAACGGCTACTACCATGAGGCTTCCAATGACAGGTAAACCTTGTTCTGGGTTAAGTAACCCTTTGAGGATATTCAAATTGCGGGTGCAGGTCTTGTCGTAAACAATACCTACTAAGAGAAAGAGCAAGCTAGAGATTAATCCATGGCTAACCATTTGAACGATCGCACCCGTTAAACTTATGGGAGTTGCAGCAGCAGCAGCAAGCAAGACATAACCCATGTGTCCGATAGAACTATAGGCTATCATCTTCTTCATATCTGTTTGCGCGATCGCTACAATAACTCCATAGATAACACTAACAACTGCCCAAGTTGCAAACCAAGGTGCGAGAACTGACCATGCTTCGGGAAATAAACCCAAACCAAACCGTAAAAAACCGTAAGCCCCTAACTTGAGGAGGATTCCTGCTAACAGCATGGATACAGGTGTGGATGCTTCAACGTGGGCGTCTGGTAACCATGTGTGGAAAGGAACAAGAGGTGTTTTAACAGCAAATCCCAGCAAAATTGTCAATAGAAGAGGGATTTGAGTTGCCAAAGGTAAAGCATTTGAAACTGAAGGATTGTAATCAAAGCTAGTAGCGCCACTTATACCAACTAATCCCAGAAAAGCTGCAAGTATGAGAATGCTAGAAATTGCAGTGTAAATCAAAAATTTTGTGGCTGCGTATTCACGACGATCGCCTCCCCAGATAGCAATCAGCAAATACAAAGGAATCAATTCTATTTCGTAAAATAGGAAGAACAACAGCAAATCTTGAGCTAAAAAAGCACCGGATATACCCGCATTTAACAGCAAGATGAGTGTATAGAAAAATCGGGGTCGATGGGTGAGGGGATGAGTCGTGTAAATAGCAAGGCTTGTAAGGAATCCATTAAGGATGAGCAAAGGTAGAGATAAACCATCTATTCCTAAATGGTAATTGATGCCTAATGTTTCCAGCCAAGGAATGTACTCTTGAAATTGCCAATCAGAATTCAATAATTGAAATTGACTGCCTAAAAAAATTGACCAAATTAAGAGCAGAAATGCGATCGCAAATGCAATCCATCGTGCAATTTGAGATGTCAATTTGGGAAAAAATGCGATGACAGCAGCACTCAGTGCTGGTATCCAAATTAAGGGACTGAGCATGATAGTTAGTGGATAGTGGTTAGTGGATAGTGGTTAGTGGTTAATGGTTAGTGGATAGTGGTTAGTGGATAGTGGTTAGTGGATAGTGGTTAGTGGTTGGTAGTTGGTGGCTAGTGGATAGTGGATAGTGGTTAGTAGCGAATAACAACTAACAACTAACAACTAACAACTAACAACTAACAACTAACAACCAACAACTAACCACTAACAACCAACAACTAACCACTAACAACTATCCACTAATAATTGAGAAAACAGTTAAAAAACTGATTCCTAATAAAATTGTGAGAACGTAAATTTGAGATTTTCCTGGGGCGCTGTATTTCAGGCTTTGACCGGTGAAAACTGTGACTAATCCTAATAAGTTGACCGAGCCATCTACAATGAAGCGATCGAACCAAGCCGTGAATTTGGACAACTGCTTGACAGCAAAAACAACGCTAATCAGGTAAATTTGGTTGATATAAAAGTCATAATCTAGCATCTCATGGAAGAATTTTGCAGTTTTTTGTACCGGTCTTAACCAAACTCGCCGCAGTTCAATGAGTATTCCAATTCCACAACCTAAAACTATAGAAAGCAGTTGCAGCAAAGTTTCTGAAATATTCATGGCTTTCCATGATGGTATCAGAGCGAGACTTTGCAGCATGAAGGGTACACATAAAGTAGTTACTGCCAAAATAACCATTGGTAATGCCATTTGCCATCCTACTTCAGGGGCACGACGAGTTTTGGCTTGAGATGAACCTAAGAAAACTAAACGAAACACGCGGGTGAGGTTAAAGGCGGTTAGCGCATTCACGAGAAGTAAAATACTGACTAACCAAAGAGCATTTAACTGCAATGGCTCAATTGTTTGTGAGAATGTCTCAAAACTGCTAAGTGGTAATACTCCAATGAGTCCAGCTGTACCTATGGCAAAAGCACTGGCTGTGATGGGCATGGTTTTTCCTAACCCTCCCATTTCTGTAAGATCTTGGGTGTTGGTTGTTGCGATGACACAACCTGTACTCATAAATAACAAAGCTTTGGCGATCGCATGAGCTAAAATCATCATCAGCGCAAAGTTTGTCGATTTCATTCCCACTGCAATAAAAACCAACCCCATGTATGCGCTTGTGGAGTGGGAAAGAGCGCGTTTGATATCGATTTGAGAAATAGCAACAAGTGACGAACCAACGGCAGTGATTGTACCAATGACAACTAAAGTTGTGAGGGCAATAGGTGAAATTGCTAGAATTGGTTGAAGTTTTATTAACACGTAAGCACCGCAAGAAACTACGAGGGAGTTCCGCAATACGGATGCCGGACTGGGGGCTTCCATCGCTTCATCAAGCCACAAATGGAGGGGGAATTGAGCACATTTTCCCGTCGGTCCTGCGATAAGTGCCAAGCATAACAATGCGACTGTTTGTGATGGTAATTGTGTTGTTTGTGCCCATTGATATAAATTAGGAAAGTTTGTGCTACCTGCTAGAGTTGAAAGCCCTACAACTCCCATCAGTAGTAAAATATCTCCAACTCGTTTGGTAAGAAACGCGTCACGGGCAGCTGTTATTGCTAGAGGTTGCGCGTACCAAAATCCTACGAGTAAGTATGTTGATAGGGTGAGCAATTCTAACCAACCGTAGGATAGCAGTAAGGAATTGGAAAGTGCCAAGCCACTCATTGCTCCTTCAAAAAATCCCATAAGAGCAAAGAAACGAGCTATCCCATAGTCCTTTTCCATGTACCCTAGGGCAAATAACTGAGCTAACAGACTTAAACCTGTCACGAGTTCTATCGCCCCGACGCTCACGGATGAGATTTCTAGGGCAAATGACAAATCTAAATCCGCAACCTTAAACCAGTGGATGAATAATTCTTGGGATGGTTGGTTCCAGATGGCGCTGAAGACGAATAAACCGTGAAGGTAAGCGCTGAACGTCGTGACGAGATTGAAGTGGGCAGCAAGGCGGGGACCTGTGCGCCGGATAATGCCCGTTGACCACGGTAGGGTGAGAATTGCTCCTAGCAAGCCGTAGAACGGTATGAGCCAGGTAGTTTGAATCAGAAGTTCTGTCATGAATGCCGAGCGAAGGATAAAGGATAAAGGAAAAAATTATGAAAACCTTTGACTTCTTACTTCACACTGCACACTTTACTGTTTTTTCGTCAGTTCATTGTTGACATTCTCTGTTTTGGCGATCGTTAAGTCATAACTATTAGGGTTGTTGCTTAAGAATGTCCGGCGGTATAAATTTTTCGATTGCGTTCTAAAAGTCTATCCCATTGAACTATGAGGGTACTACCCGTTTGTTCTTGTTGTTTTGCCCAGGTTGAAAAGAGATCGAGGCAGGAATGGTCTATATAAGCTAAATTATCTAAATGGACGTGTAATTGTGTCTTTGGAGGGATGTGGTCTAGGATGTTTGCCAATTTTGGCAGTCTTACAAATGTTGCTGCACCTTCTAAATAAATGTCAACTCGTTGATTTGTTTCATCTCTAAGAACTTGGATGTTTAGCTTGGAGATTCTGTAAATCAGTGAGATTGCTGTCAAGATAATTCCAATAAGAACTCCTGTCAACAGTTCGGTGGTAACAATTCCAATTAAAGTGGCAAAGAAAATGGCAACAGGAAAACGCCCGTATTTCCTGAGGCTTTGAATGTGTTCTACTTCTATCAATTTATAGCCAGTATAAACCAGTATGGCTGCTAGACCGGATGTAGGAATTATTTTTAAGAGTCCAGGAGCAGCAATCACTAAAATGAGCAACCAAAGTCCGTGGAGCATAGCAGAGAGTCTTGTTTTTGCACCTGCTTCTACGTTGACAGAACTGCGAACTATGACGCCGGTCATTGGTAAAGCACCAAGTACTCCACAAAGCATATTACCAAATCCTTGTGCTGCTAATTCCCTGTCAAAATCTGTTCTTGCACCGCTATGGAGTTTATCAACTGCGGCGGCTGATAATAAAGTTTCTGCACTGGCAATGAATGCGATCGCGATAGCTTCTAGCAAGATGGGGGCATGAATGAGGCGTGGTAAGGTGCTTAAAGATGGAAGTTGAAGGGCTTCTAAAAGGTTAGAAGGAACATCCACATAGTCAATAGGTAATTTGTATGTGGTGGCAATTGTTGTTGTAATAACGATGGAGACGAGTGCGCCCGGTATAAGTTTGAGGCGCTTTGGCTTGAATTTTTCCCAGAGAATAAGAGTGGCGATGGTGAGAATACCTAATAAAGCAGCAATGTGATGGGCGCTACCATCCATGGGAAATAGTGCTTTGTAAATAGTTTGGGGAATGGTTATTAAATTTTCCAAGCCATGGGAACGGGGTTTATCGTCAAGCATGACGTGAAACTGAGATGCCAAAATCAGTACACCAATACCTGAAAGCATTCCATATATGACAGCAGGAGACATAGCGCGAAACAACTGACCGAGTTTGAACACTCCTGCAAGTAACTGAATAACCCCAGCCAAGATGAGTATGGGACCGAGCATATCGATACCATATTGCTGAACAATTTCTGCAACAATGACAGCAAGCCCTGCAGCAGGTCCACTGACAAGTAACGGCGAACCGGATACACCACTCACAACCAGCCCTCCTATGATTCCCGTGACTATACCACGGGCTGGGGGAACTCCGGATGCAATGGCAATTCCCATACAAAGGGGAAGGGCGACCAGAAATACAACAAATGAGGCTGGTACTTCGTTGGTTAATGAAGGTTTATTTCTAATCTTAAGTATATTTCTCATCTACTTGTCCTCCAATTGCGATTAACAAACTCTTCGCAGTTCACAGTAATAGTTATCGATTTCTAAAGAAATTCACGTTGCTGAAATCTCAAGTGCAGACGCTTCAGAGCATCGGTACAGTTCCCGATCGCTCCGTTTTTCTTCAGTTGCAAAGCCTAATATCTCAATAGCTTACAAAGGTACTCTTACGAAAGCATATCTAGGAAGAAATTTGGTATTTACCCCCATGTTGAATACCGATCCTACACTCCAGACAGAAATTTCTCATAGTTGCAACTACCTCCTACTCCTAATAACGGATATCTTTTTCCATTGAGTTTCAGTTATAGTTCCTATTTACATTTCTTTATTTTTTAAAATAATCCGCAAGATTTCATGAAAAGAACGTAAATCAATTATGAGAATTTTTTCATAATTCACGTAAAAAGACGTTTTCTTGCATTTATCGCCACATAAATTCTTTCCTCTCTCGTTCCCAGGCTCAGCCTGGGAATGCCTTATGGGAGGCTCCGCCTCCTGTATCGCTCTGCTCCACCTCGCTATCTGCATTCTGTGGTAGAACCACCGGAACGAGACGGTACAAAGTTTCACCCTTTGGCTATGTAAAAGGTAACTACAATATACTCAGACAGAGCTATAAAAAAGGGAAGATGGCAAGTCATGAGATTGGGAGAAGCAAATTATGGGGCAGAGGTTTGAGTCAAGGGTGGAGGAACAAGGCAACAATACCATAAAACCAACCCTTACTCCGTCGGACTCTCGGAGTCTAATAGGAATTGAGAGCCGACGTAGGTATCGAGCAGGAGTTAAGTGGCTGATGACATCAACGGGAGCAATCTTGTTTGGAATTGGTGGATGGGCTGTTTACAATTATTTCTTTAATCGTCCGGTATCTCCTGTAGCAGTCAGTTTGATTCCAGTTCAACGTGGTAATGTTGAAGTCACAGTCACTGAGGCAGGTACTGTTGAACTAGGTGGGCAGCAAACTTTGAAAGCTCCAAAAGATGTTACTGTGGAGCAAGTTCTGGTTAAAGAAGGACAGCAAGTGTTCTCAGGACAGTCTTTACTGCTACTTCGCGATCGGGAAGTGGAACAGAAATTTCAAGAACAACTGCTCGAAAACAGAAAGAATGAAGAGACTTTAATTCGTCGTCAACAGGTCGTCGCTGAGAAACGAAAGACGTTTAAAGATATTCAAAAGCGGTTCCAAGAGTCCCAACAAGCATTTGATAAAGGTCTGATTCCTGAGTTTGAGAAATTGAAAACTGCCCAGAAGCGACTCAAACGTGCCCAAGAACTGATGAAGTTGGGTATCATCCCCAATCGAGAATTAGAAAGCGATGAAGAGAGAGTAACTGATGCTCGTGTAGCGTTGAGGAGTGCAGAAGATAAGTTAGAAACCGATAAACAAAAGGTGAATGAAGCACTAGCAGCAGTTCTGGATGCGGAATCGGAACAGCGCAAGGCTGCATTGGATGTGCGACGAGGTCAACAGAAGTTACGGGAACTTCAGCAACAGTTGAGCGATCGCCTCCTGAAAGCACCAATAGATGGTATCGTGCTTAAACTAGAGGTTAATCCAGGGAATGGAGTTAAGACAGAAAGTAAACTGCTGACCTTAGGGGACTCTGCGAAAGAAATTGTGCGACTGAAACTGACCACACTGAACGCTGCTAAAGTACGCGTGAATCAAGTTGCTCGTGTTAGCACAATTGGTCCCAACCCTAAAGTGTTTAGTGCTAGGGTCATTAGCCTCTCGCCCCAAGCAACCAGTCCAACGTCTGGTAATGAATCTGGTTCGTCCTTTGTGGGTTCATCTTCTGGGAATCAGGCAAAAGTGGATGCAATAGTTTCACTCGATAAGCCGAGTAAGACGCTAATTCCAGGCAGTCAAGTTAGTGTGGAGGTGATTCAACAGCGACGGCAAAATGTACTGATGATTCCTTTAGAGGTTTTACAGACGGGAGAGCGACCTTTTGTTTGGGTTAAGGATCGAGAAGGTAGAGCACAAAAACGCGAAGTGACTCTTGGTTTACAAGCTTTGACTGCGGTAGAGGTAAAGTCTGGTTTACGTGAAGGCGATAGAGTTGTCCAAGTTCCGCCTAGCCAAACAATGACTGAGAAGACTCCGATACAGGAATAGTCTAGTTTACCACATTCTAAAGACAAAGAAGCACAATAAATTAACTTTTCACTTTTAATTGCTTATGGGCATCTCTATTGCCGATATCCTTTCCCTAACTTGGAAATCACTGCATAGTAATCCAGTGCGATCTGGATTGACAACATTGGGAGTGTTTATGGGAGTGGCAGCAATTAGCGCCACATTGAATATTGCCGACATTACCAATGCTCAGATCGAAGCCAAATTAGCAGAGAGAGACAAACCGTACTTAACACCTTACATAATTGGAGAAGAAGGGTTTGCTGTTGGCGACGACCTGAACAAAGAAGATGAAATTGCTCTCAAACGCAGTATTGCGATCGTGCGCTCAACCAGTTCCGTTAGTTCAATTTATGGTTTCAGTTCCGTACAGTATGAGGACAACGAAGTAAAAAATGTGCGTACTTATGGCGTGTCTGAAAATTACATTAGTACGACCGGACGTACAATTATTCAAGGACGGTTTTTTAAGACAGTTGACTTTGAGCAATATCGCCCTGTGGCAGTTATCGATCGAAAATTGGCAACAACTCTATTTCGAGAACAATCTCCTTTAAACCGGGCAATCTTCCTAGCAAGTACCCGTCTTACCGTAATTGGAGTTGTGGAAACAAAATCAATCGGTCAAGAATTTGGAGATACATCTGGTCTCCTCTGGTTGCCTTCCACCTTTGCAAGTGCTTTGGCTGGAAATTTTCAGTTTAGCACTCTCCAGATTAGCCCTTATCGACTGGAGCAGATGCCACAGTTGAAAGAAAAGGTCAAACAAGTGTTATTGAAGCGACATCCAAAAATGGTTGTAGAAACGTTTGATAATACAGCAGATTTGCTCAAGGAACGGGAACTTCAAAAATCTGCTACACAAGCACTTGCTGTTGTGGGAGTCGTTGCTCTCTTAATTAGTGGTGTCGGTATTGCTAATATTACGATCGCTTCCGTTTTGGAACGTATTGAAGAGATTGGTATTCGGCGGGCACTTGGGGCAACTCAATTTGAAATCATGGTGCAATTTATCCTAGAAGCAATCCTCCTAAGCTTTGTTGGTGGTACTCTGGCGATTATTAGCGTCCATGGTTTAACTCAGACAGCAACTACAGTCATCATTCAAGCCCCCTATCAATTTTCTCTTCGGAATGCTGCCCTATCAATGGGTGCTGCGATCGCGGTGGGGGTTGGCTCTAGTTTTTTGCCCGCAGTAAAAGCTACTAAGATTGATATCATTGCTGCGTTACGGAGTGATTGACTATTTTGAAGAAAGCCATTCATGGAAAAATCCCACAAACCAAGCATGAAAAAAGAACATTCCCTACTCCCCACTCCCTACCCCCTACTCCCTGTTTCGAGCTAGAAGTTGGCATCGTTTTTGCACAGAGATCTGTGTAACCCAATTTTGTAAACTTCTGTAACAGGAGAGGTATGGTTGTTCGCTCAGCATCAAGCAAGCAGAGTCTTAGGGCGCTCGACTGGTTGAACGTGTTTTTGGCAGATATTCAGGGCGGTGTGGGGCCGTTTCTGGTAGTTTATCTCACTTCCAGTCTCGAGTGGAATCCAGCTCGGGTGGGCTTGGTGATGACGATTGCGGGATTGGCTGGGGTGATTGCCCAAACACCCGTCGGAGCATTAATTGACCGGGTACGCCAGAAGCGATCGCTCATTGTCATAGCTGCTGTGATGATTGCCATCAGTTCAATCGCCATTGTCACCTTTCCATTGTTTCCCATAATTGCAACGGCTCAATCCCTTACCGCCATTGCTGGAGCCTTCTTTGGTCCGACAATTGCCTCTATTTCTTTGGGATTGGTGGGGCGACAGGGGATGGAGCGCCGCATTGGGCGCAACCATAGTCTCAATTCAGCTGGAAATGTAGCAGCAGCATTGCTAGCAGGGCTTATCGGTCAGTTTATTAGTCAGGCTGGTATTTTCTACTTTACTATATTGATGTCAGGAGTGGTTATTGTTTGCGCTTTACAAATTCGCAAACAGGACATCGACTATCGGCTAGCACGAGGAGGGGATGATAGCGATTCTCCCGTACAAAAGCCACGCGAAAAGGCTCATATTTCTAATGTTACAGATTTGTTAAGCGATCGCCGCTTGCTAATTTTTGCCATCTGTGCTGTTCTTTTCCACTTTGCCAACGCAGCAATGCTACCCTTAGTAGGTCAGGTATTGGCTCACCACAAGGGCGGTAGTCCTCCGTTGTTCATGTCTGCCTGCGTTGTGACGGCGCAACTAGTTATGATTCCCATAGGAATTATCATCGGGCGGCAGGCAAGTCGAAGCAAGCGCAAACCCATCTTTTTGCTGGCGTTTTTGGTTTTGCCGATTCGCGGTGTGCTGTATACCCTAAATGATAACCCTCTGTTCTTGGTGTCTGTGCAATTATTAGATGGTGTAGGTGCAGGAATTTTTAATGTGATGCAGCTAGTGGTCATTGCCGATTTGACCAAGGGAACAGGACGTTTCAATCTAGCGCAGGGAGCCATTGGGACTGCTGTTGGGATTGGTGCGTCCCTCAGCAACGCTCTCGCTGGCTTTGTTGCTAAATCTGCTGGGTACAACGCTAGCTTTTTGACAATGGCTGCGATCGCTGGGATTGCTCTGGTATTTTTCTGGTTCTTTATGCCCGAAACGAAATCAACATCCCGTTCAGCCAGATCTAAGCTTACGTATGCCGGATGAATCGATATAAACGCAGTAGTCCACCACAATAATTTTGATGGGCAGTTACCTCGTTCCCAGGCTCCGCCTGGGAATGCCTTCCGAGAGGCTCCGCCTCCTGTGCTCTAACTGCCCGCGAGGCTCTGCCTCGCAGCCTGCATTCTGTGGTAGAACCACCGGATCGAGACTAGAAGATCTGTCCACTTACCCATCAAAATTAATGTGGTGGACCACTAGTAGTCTGGCACACCAACTTTGAGGGGTGATTTTAAAACCGCGAAGACGCGAAGAGCGCGAAGTCAGAGGGAAAGAAAATGAGTTTGAATGTTGTTTTACCTAGCAAACTTAGTGTGGCGAAGTACTAGTACTCTGTCACATCAACTTTGCGCTCTTTGAGCAATCTTTAAATTCTTCTTTTTTTCTCTTCCTTCGTGCTCTTCGTGTCTTCGTGGTTTTTTTCACTCGTCAATTTTGAGTTGACAGAGTACTAGAGCGCCAATCCACTAATATATGTTGACAAAAACGAAATTATATGTATAAGAGAAAAATGCTGATTTTGGACTAAATATTTGGGCTAGGTTTTTAGCGATTCTCCTTTGGAGACGCTACGCGAACGCATTAAAACATAACTCCAAAATCGCCGATTTTAATAACCCCCATATTTTGCGTTTTACGTCAAGCACTTCTACTGGAGCGGCTCTCTAGTAGGTGTAATTTTGCCACTTCGTTTGGTAGTAGTGATAAATTTGTATTTTCAATTAACCTGCTTAATTCTTCTGCCCATTCTTGGCTAGGATGAACTGCCGATAATCTCCTCACTTGACTCGATGTAGTTCACTAGAGGTATAGAGTTTATTTGGAAGCCCTATCTTCCCCAAACGTTTGTAAATTGGAGTAAATATTCAGAGAGCGGCAAACACGCTGTATTTGGGATTCCAATTAGGTGCGTTTTTCCGATAGTGGGTAAACCCATTACTATCGAATATTTCCTTTTGAGAGATTAATTCTATCAAAGAACATAACAAACCTTAACCGAGCAGTATGGCATAGCCATTCATTAGCATATATAAAACTTGAACTTATAAAGTAAAAATAAAAATTTGATTGATTTACACTAAAATCCCCTAGAGTTAGATTCTACTTGTTCAGTCCATGAAAGCTAGCAAAATGCTTGCCTAACAAGTTAACCCAACACTAGATTTTTCCCATCTGATATCATTTAATAAAAGAAAAATGACTGAAGTCAGAGCCAATTATGATAAATCATGGAAAGAAGCTTTGAACGAATATTTTGAAGACTTCTTATCCTTTTTCTTTCCTGCAGCACACAGAGCAATTGATTGGACACAACCCCCTGAATCTCTGGATAAAGAACTGCAAAATATTACTGCTTCAGCAGAAACGGGAGATGGAGTGGCTGATAAACTTTATAAAGTTCGGTTGTTGGACAAAAAAGAAGCTTGGATTTTAATCCACGTTGAGGTGCAAAGTTATTATGATGTCAACTTGGAAAAGCGGATATACACTTATAATTACCGGGCTGCCGAACTTTACGATAAATTTGTTGTGAGTCTGGCGGTTTTAGGAGACACTATTCCTACATGGCGACCTAACCGATATGCTAAATCTGTTTTAGATTGCTCATTGAGTCTCACATTCCCTATTGTCAAGCTTATTGATTACGAACAGAGTTGGCATGAGTTAGAATCCAGTAGTAATCCATTTGCCATCATTACAATGGCACACCTGAAAACTAAAGCAAGCACTGGTAATTTGACTGAGCGGGAAGAATGTCCATTGGCATTTAATTCGCGGACTTTATGAGCGGGGTTTCACAAAACAGCAAATTGTTAAACTCTTTGACATAATTGATACAATGATGACACTGCCTCAACAGCTACAAAAAAGATGAGTTGCCAAAATCAATCGTTTTGAGGAGGAAAGAAAAATGACTTTGGTTAGTCCAACTGTACAACTGGCTAGGGAAGAAGGCGAAATAATAGGTGAGCAGAAAGTCATTGTACGACAACTTAATCGTCGTCTTGGTGAGATTGAAGCCCCATTCATTGAGCAAATTCGTAAATTACCTGTTGAACAGTTAGAAGAATTAGCAGAAGCATTACTGGATTTTTCGACTGTAGCTGATTTAGAACAGTGGTTACACGATAGACCTAATTCTATAGAAGCATAAAAAAGTTAATAACCTGATGCTAGGGGAGTGTGGGCATTTTGGTGAAATGCCCGATTCCCTTTACCATCATACATTTTATCCATCATTCTGCCTAGTTTATCTGAGTTGGGTAATGACTTATTCCTGTTGCCTAATAAAACAGAGTAGGTTTTCTTAATTAGGATTTACGCATAGCCCCCCTTTTTAAGGGGAGATGGGGGATCTGTAACACGTGAAATCCCTAAAATAGCGTTGAGGTTGCGTAAGTCCTGTTAATGTTTGTTGTTATGATTGATTTTCTTCCTTGTCTACCTTTATAGTATTTTTGTAGACCAATTGCTACATGATAAGGCATAAATTTACGATTGACAAAAAATGCCTATTTTGGGATATCTCGTTAACTCTCTAAGGTTTTTCAAGCTGATGAGGGCGAACGACTCCCGAACCGCCAGCTATATTACCTAAACAGTAGGGTAGGCAGTGCTAGCCCTGTCAAGGTGGCTCATAAAATTTTGATTCAGGCGGCAATTCCTTCTCTTTTTCCTCTGCGCCCTCTGCGTACTCTGCGGTTCCAAAGTCATTTATTTAACCGCCGAGACGCAGAGTACGCAGAGGTAAGAGGGGAGAAAACTATTACTCCCTTTCCGCTATAGGATTACCAATCTGCTTTTCCTCTTTCTTAGTGCTCTTTGCGTCTTCGCGGTTCATTTAAATAGGTAATGTTTGGGTGGAAAGGGAGTAATTTCCTGAAGTTTTTATTCACCTTGACAGGGCATTTGTGGGCAGTGCCCATCCTACAAAGAGCGGTAATTTGAGAGCGCAAAGGGAGTAATACGCCTGAAAAAAATGGAAAAATGTTGAGTTCAGTTCTGTGTTTTGAGACATCCCCAAATGAATATAACCTCAGGTGCCAGTTATGATTTCGCTACCTAGCATTGATGGGAAAGTCAAAATCTACGAAAGCAGCAATTCTCTTGTTTTTCGAGGCATAAGAAAAGAGGATAATACACCTGTTATCCTCAAGGTTCTCAAGGAAGACTATCCTACCAAAGCTGAACTGATTCGCTACAAGCAGGAATATGAAATAACTCGCTCCTTAAATTTAGAAGGGGTTATAAAGGTTTACAGTCAACAGGACTATCAAAGAACTCTTGTCATTATTTTAGAAGATTTTGGTGGGGAGTCTTTACAGAAACTCATGCAGGAGTCCGGAGGGAAGTATTGCCCAATGCCCTTACCAGAATTTCTCCAAATTGCTATCAAAATTACAGATGCTTTGGGCAATATTCATGCTGCCAATGTTATCCATAAAGATATTAACCCAGGCAATATTGTTCTAAATCCAGAAACTGGGATACTCAAAATCATTGACTTTGGTATTGCTACCCAATTATCCCGCTCTCATTCTACGTTGAGAAATCCGAACGTCTTAGAAGGTACATTAGCTTATATATCGCCAGAGCAAACAGGGAGGATGAACCGAAGTTTAGATTATCGCACGGATTTTTACTCCCTCGGTGCAACCTTTTATGAACTGCTCACTCATAAGCTACCTTTTGAAACGACTGATGTGATGGAGTTAGTGCATTGTCATATTGCCAAACAACCTATTCCACCCCATGAGGTGAATTCAGAGATTCCCCAAGTGGTTTCCGCGATCGCTATGAAGTTGTTGGCAAAAAATGCTGAGGAGCGGTATCAAAGTGCATGGGGAATTAAAGCAGACTTGGAGGAGTGTCTAGTCCAATTACAACGTAGCGGTACAATAACAGAATTTCCCCTCGCACACAAAGATATTTCTGACAAGTTTCAAATCCCGCAAAAACTGTATGGACGTGAAGCGGAAGTAGAAACCTTACTGACAGCATTTGAGCGCGTGGCTCAAAGAGGAGAATATCCCAGTGACTATTCTTCAGTAGAAATGATGTTGGTTTCAGGTTACTCTGGTATCGGCAAATCAGTTCTGGTGCAGGAAGTTTATAAACCGATGACTAAACATCGGGGGTATTTCATTTCAGGGAAGTTCGATCAATTTCAGCGCAATATTCCCTACAGTGGTGTTGTCAATGCTTTCTCAGATTTAGTGCAGCAACTTTTAACCGAAACTGAATCTTGTCTGACTCAATGGCGAGAAAAACTTTTGGTAGCTTTGGGTATGAATGCCCAAGTGATTATTGATGTGATTCCTAAAGTAGAACTGATAATTGACAAGCAACCTCCTGTACCGGAGTTACCACCTGCTGAATCTCAAAACCGCTTTCATGTTGTGTTTCAACACTTCATTTCTGTTTTTACAAAACCCGAACATCCTTTGGTGGTATTTCTAGATGATTTACAGTGGGCAGATGCTGCAACGTTGAAACTCATTAAGTTACTGATGACGACATCAGGTAGCAAATATTTGTTCTTAATTGGTTCCTATCGTGACAATGAAGTTAGCGCGGCTCATCTGTTAAGATTAACCATTGATGAGATTCAGCAAAGTGGGGGAATTGTGAATAATATCTTCCTCTCACCTTTAAATTTACCCTGTGTCAATGAGTTAATTTCTGACACCTTCAAATGCCCTCCAGAAAGAACAATCCCCTTATCAGAGTTAGTGCTATCGAAAACAGACGGCAATCCTTTCTTTATAAATGAGTTTTTAAAATCTCTTTATGCCGAAAAGCTGATAGAGTTCGATAGAGAGCAGCTCTGTTGGCAATGGAATGTAGACCAAATTCTCTTTGCCAATTTAACCGATAATGTTGTCGAACTGATGGCTCTCAAGATTCAAAAGTTGAGCGCTACCTCACAGCGAACGTTACAAATAGCTGCGGCAATTGGGAATCAGTTTGATTTGCAAATACTGGCAAGTAGTCGTGGAAAATCTCAAAGAGAAACTGCACTTGACCTGCATGAAGCTATGGTAGAAGGTTTAGTCTTACCTTTAAGCGATGCCTACAAAGAGATTGAGCTAGATGTGTCCAGTTCGGCAGATGAATTAACGATTGAATATAAGTTTTCTCACGATCGCATACAGCAAGCTGCCTATTTCCTAATTTCTGAGGAGGAACGCCAAGCTGTCCACTGGCAACTGGGGCAACTCCTGTTGCAAAATACTCCCCAAGAGATGCGAGAGGCGAAAATTTTTGATATTGTCAACCAACTCAATTTTGGGATTGAATTAACCACAATTGTAAACCCGCCCATACAGTGGGATGAATTGGCTTCTTTAAATTTGATGGCTGGTAAGAAAGCCAAGGCTACTGTAGCCTATGAACCAGCGTTTAAGTACTTGAAGATTGCTATTGGACTATTGAGAGAAGATAGTTGGCAAACTCAGTATAAACTGACGTTAGCACTATATGTGGAATTAACGGAGGCAGCGTATTTGTGCGGAGACTTTGAGCAGGTAGAGAAATTAGTTAAGTTAGTACTGCAACAAGCCAAGACGCTACTGGATCAAGTGACAATCTATGAAGTCAAGCTCCGAGCCTGTATGCAAACAAAGCATATAGAGGAGGCGATAAAGACTGCGCTTTCCGTTCTCAAGTTATTAGGGATAAAATTTTCAAAAAAGCCGAGCAAACTGAATATTTTACTGAAATTGCTCTTGACAAAGTTGGCTTTAACTGGGAAACGAATTGAGGACTTAAGTAACTTGCCCCAAATGACAAATCCTTACAAGCTTGCAGCAATGCGTATCTTGGATAGGGCAACTTCTGCTGCCTATTTTGCTGCTCCATCTCTGTATCCAGTCATTGTGTTGAAACAAGTCAATTTATCGATAAAATATGGCAATGCTCCTGAATCTGCCTATGCGTATGTCGGTTATGGAGTCATTCTTTGTGGTGTACTGGGAGATATTGATTCTGGATATCAATTTGGACAACTCGCTTTGAATCTGTTGAAACGCCTCAACTATCAACAACATAAAACTAAGATACTTCAGATAATTAGTGCATGTATACAACATTGGAAAGAGCATCTTAGAGAAACAGTAAAATTTATGCATGAGTCCTATCAAAGTGGGTTAGAAACAGGAAATTTAGATTATGCTGCCTATTCTCTAAATAGTTACTGTTTTAATTCGTATTTTAGCGGGAAAGAACTCACAGTGCTCGAACGAGAAATGGTAACTCACGGCGATCTCCTTCGGCAAATAAAGCGAGAAGGTGCTGTTATAGCTAACAATCTGTATCAACAGGTTGTTTGGAATTTAATGAATTTGGCAGAAAATCCTTGCTCTTTAGTTGGTAAATTTTATAATCAAGGAGAAATGTTGCCATTTTTTATTAAATATAATAATAGAATTCACATTTATTTTATATACATACATCAGGCTTGTTTATCCTATTTATTTGGTCACTATCAAGAAGCTGTGAAAAATGCAGTATTAGCAGAAAAATACTTAGATGGAGTGGTGGGATCGATGGTAGTTCCTATCTTCTATTTTTATGATTCCCTGGCACACCTTGCGGTATATCCTTCTGTCCAAATATCTGAACATAAGCGGCTCCTAAAAAAAGTCGCTAACAATCAAAAAAAAATGAAGAAATGGGCACATCATTCTCCCATGAATTATCGGCATAAATTTTATTTAGTTGAAGCTGAGAAAGCACGAGTCTTGGGTTACATTCTTGAGGCTGAGGAATTTTATGAACTAGCCATTAAAGGTGCTTTTGACAACGAATTTATCCAAGAAGAAGCACTGGCTTATGAGTTGGCAGCCGCGTTTTATTTAACACGTGGTAGGGAGAAAACTGCCCAAAGTTATATGAAAGAGGCACACTATTGCTATGAGCGCTGGGGAGCTACTGCTAAGGTGAAAGATTTGGAAGCTAAATACCCGCAGTTACTGACTCAATCTCATACAAAAGACACGCGCACGACAAATCCTACGACTACAACTAGCAATAACTCAGGAGAGGCTTTGGATTTAGCTACGCTGATGAAAGCAAACGTTGCAATTTCTGGTGAAATTGTGTTAGAGAAGTTACTCGGTTCCTTGATGAATATCTTAATTGAGAATGCCGGGGCGCAAACAGGTTTTTTAATTTTGCATTCCCAGGTAGAGCCTGGAAACGAGGGTGAATGGGTGATTGAAGTCTCACAAGAGGTGGATACTAATGCAGCCATGGAAGCCAAAGCTACCAGGATATTGCAGTCAATTCCTATCGATAAACATCTCCCCGTATCAATTATTAATTATGTTATCCGCACTCATGAAAGTGTGGTTTTGAATGATGCTACCCGTGAGGGTAACTTTATCAATGAACCTTATATTAAAGAACATCAAACCAAATCTATTTTATGTACGCCGCTTGTCAATCAGGGCAACTTAGTTGGAATTGTGTATCTAGAGAATAATCTTGCAGTGGGAGCGTTTACTCAAAATCGAGTGGAAGTTTTACAACTGTTGTCTGGACAAGCAGCGATCGCTATCACCAACGCCAAACTCTATGCCGAACGCCAAGAAGCAGAGAAATTCTTAGCGAATTACAACCGAATATTGGAGCAGCAAGTCGCTGAGCGGACGCTGGAACTATCGCAGGAAAAAGAACTCCTGCAAGCCGTTATTGACTACATCCCTGTGATGATTACACTTTATGATGCAAACGGGCGAGTACAATTTGTTAACCGGGAGTTAGAGCAATTTTTAGGATGGTCTTCCACAGAACTTGAAGAAATTGACTTGTTGGCTGAATGCTGTCTTAATTTAGAACAGCGCGAGCAGGTTTTAGAGCATATGATAGCCGCCACTGGGAAATGGCTTGACTTTAAAGTCAGGACGAAAGATAATCGTTACGTAGATACGTCTTGGGCAAATATTCGACTTTCCAATGGGATGAGTATCGGCATTGGGCAGGATATCAGCGATCGCAAACTGGCTGAGGAAGCCTCCATTCTGGAAGAACGCAACCGTATGGCACGGGACATTCACGATACTTTAGCGCAAGACTTCGCCATCATCGCTTTACATTTAAACAATGCCTTACGAAAGATGACGGCAGATCTAGAAACTGCACAGTCGTGCATCCAGGCAGCACGCGAGCAAACCCGCTCTGGGCTGGCTGAGGCTCGCCGGTCAGTATCAGCATTGCGATCGCCATTGTTGTCAGGCGGTGGTCTACATAGTGCTCTCAATCGCCTCGCGACTCAGATGTTCTCACAAACCAATACCCACACTGTCTGTGAAGTCGTGGGCGAAGCATATGTGCTGCCAAAAGATGTAGAGAACAACCTGTTTCGTATCGCACAGGAAGCACTCAACAATGCTTTCAAGTATGCAAAAGCTAGCGAAATCCGGGTAAAGTTAGTGTACGAGAGCGGACAGTGCATTTTGTGTATTAAAGACAATGGACAGGGGTTTGAGGTCGGCAGTCAACCTGTTGGCAGCGGCTTCGGTCTACCTGGCATGACCGAACGGGCTGAGCACATCGGGGCACAACTGACAGTTTGGAGCGCACCGGGACAAGGAACAGAAGTAGTGGTGGTGGTCACAACTAAAGGTAAAGAGTATGAACCAGTCTGATGTGATTCGAGTCTTAATTGCTGACGATCATCCTATCTTTGGAGAAGCTTTGGCGAAATCACTTGGGGATGAGCCAGATATAACTGTTGTTGGGCATGCCCGTAATGGACGAGAAGCATTAGAATTGTTCCGTCAATATCAGCCAGATGTGACGCTGATGGATTTGCGAATGCCTGAAGTAGAAGGTGTGAGCGCGATTACTGCTATCCGCGCTGAATTCGACCAAGCTCGCATCATTGTGTTAACTATCTATGATACCGAGGAAGACATTTATCGTACACTGCGGGCAGGAGCAAAAGGCTATTTGCTCAAAGGCGCTGAGACGGACGAACTTCTGGCAGCTATTCGATCTGTTCATAGCGGTCAGCAGTATTTTGTATCCACCGTGATAGAAAAACTGGCAGAGCGGACACAGCGGTTAAGTAGCCAGGAACTGAGCGAACGGGAGTTAGAGGTGATTCGTCTGATGGTAACGGGTAAGAGTAACCAGCAGATTAGCACTGACTTAAATATCACTGAGCGCACTGTCAAGTTCCATATCAACAAAATTTTTAGTAAGTTAAACGTCAATGATAGGACACAGGCGGTGATTGTCGCACTGAAGCGGGGAATTGCCAGTCTCTAGTTTTAGGTGCGCGACCTGTACCAGAGGACAGTTTACAGCTGTTTGGTTTAGCAACTCAACACTGAATCCTGGGTCAGTGACACAGTTGGCTTAATTTTGTCCCGGTGTATTGGGATTGTTAGACGCCCCATATTTATAACTGAATTCAAGTGCATTGCAAAAGCTATTGAGCCTCGAAAGCAAAGCATTGTAGTAAGAGTAGGCATCGGAGCGCTCATGAAGAAGACGGGCATACAAGGTCAGTTCAGGCTCTGGGGCTAGACGATCTTTTGGGATATCCAAGCCAACTTCGGTTAAGCGCGTTGCGGCGATCGCAACTAACAAAGATGCAACTGTATTCGTCTCGCCATTGTGAAGATCGTCTATTCCTGGTAAGATTAAATCTGCTCCTGGCAACTCCTCTAGATTCATGATTGACCTTCCTCTGGTTTACCTTCATTTCGCTCGATAAAGTTCTCGACCCTGCTTCTAAGCATATCAGGATCGAGAGAAGGGAATCGCAGTAATTCGGGTGCAATAGCTTCAAAGCAATCACGTAACTCTCTCAAGGAAAATAATCTCTGCTCGTACATGGCTTGAACATCGTCTCGGTCACGGTCAAATCCTCTGGATAGTTTAGAAAGGGCTTGGGCTGTGAAGTCATAATGGTAAAACGAGATTTTACCTTGTTTGCCAATGAATACGTTTCGATCGCGCCACCCTGGAAGAGGAGGTAAGAAATCCTGGGGGGAAGCCAGTTCGATATTGATGTACAATTCTTGTTTGATTTTGGCAATTGCTTGAAAAATACCTGGAGGTTCAGGATCTAGACGAATATCAACATCAACCGTGGAATTACGCCATCCAATCAGTAGAGCACTAGCACCACCTGTAAAGTAAATGCACCCTGAACCCAGATCGCTTCTCTACCCAAAGCTTGCATAAGTCGTTCTATCTTCTCAGAGTCAACATTTGGACGCATATTTTTTGCCGTGATTCGCTTCCTTAACCAGTGTTGGCAAAGCCGATCTTCGAGCGACCTCTATAATAGTGTATAGACAAATAGCAGGCGCTTTTACAGGGTACAATTATCGCACGGAAAAGCCCCAATCAAGCGATTATAATAGGTTCTGCTATTAATTCAAAATTTGAGAACCAGTTTTTAAACAAAATTTTTAGTAAGTTAGACCTTAATGATAGGACACAGGCGGTGATTGTTGCACTGAAGCGGGGAATTGCCAGTCTCTAGTTTTAGGTGCGCGACCTGTACCAAAGGACAGTTTACCGTTGTTCGATTTAGCAACTCAAAACTGAACTCTGGGTCAGTGACACACTTGGATTTATTGACTAAATTGGGTCTATCAGGACTGGGAGCAACTCGACCTTGTAGGGGTATAGAGTAGAAGTTTTCATTCACAAGATTTTGCAAAAAGGAGGTTTCATAGCAATATTCTCGTCACCATCCTATGTTATCATTCTCAGAAGTACGAATGGGTCAGGTAAGCGATAA
Source organism: Scytonema sp. UIC 10036 (assembly GCF_009725235.1). The sequence goes on along the minus strand of NZ_WJFC01000007.1, from coordinate 97,912 downwards.
AGACAGACTGCTCGCACCGATAACAGAGCGCGATCGCATCCAAGGATCTTTGAGTTCCCCAGTGGTGCTGGTAGAGTATGGCGACTATCAGTGTCTCTACTGCGGTGAAGCTCACAGGATAATCAAGGAGATTCAGCAACAACTCAATAACCAACTGTGCTTTGTGTTCCGTCATTTCCCACAGACGCAGATACACCCCCAGGCTCAAAAAGCCGCAGAAGCAGCAGAAGCCGCCGATGTGCAAGGTAAGTTTTGGCAGATGCACGACACTCTGTTCGAGCATCAGCACGCATTGGATGACGGTCATCTAGTAGAGTATGCCAACGGTATAGGTCTCGATATAAGCCGATTTCTCCAAGATATGTCGGGACACGTTTATGCCAACCGGGTGACCGAAGACATTAGAAGTGGTGTGAGTAGTCATGTCAACAGTACACCAGCTTTATTCATCAATGGTGTTTGCTACAAAGATGCCTGGGAAATTGAGAGGTTACTAGCCGCAATCTTGAAGGTAGGAGATTTCTTGTAGATGTAGACGGGTGTTGGATAACATACGTGCAAGAACGAACAGATTCCTTATTCTACGCAACATCGACTAGGAGTTCAACTATGCATAATAGCTACCTACGTGCATTTAATATGAACTCTGCACAGGCGGACTTGGCTTGTATAGCTGCGATTTTCAATCGCTTGGTGTTTTTTCCAAATTCAGTAGACCGAAAAGTTTTGAAAGTTAACGAAAGAATAAGGATTTCATGCGACGTTATTGGAGCTTTCCATTACGTTTTTGAAGAGGTGTCCAAAGAAGAGCAAATCTCAACAAATGGAAAAACTCAACAAGAAGAAATCATATGATAGTTTTTCTACTATCTTTTGTAATTTATAGATGTGAATTATGTCAAACGAAGTTCAATTTTTAATGAACGTATTGCAAGCAACGGATGACAGTGGTGCTGATCCGGAGGCAGTTTACCCGTTGCTAGCAGCAAACATAGATAAACTTAATGCTACCTTCGTAGAAGTCTTACGGCGTTGGGCAACAGACGAACTTACAAGAGTTGAACCAGATCAAGCACAAGACATTGCTAGTAATATCCTAAGCTTCAGCTCTTTAATCCAGCAATTTCCCTTGGGTGACAGAGCCAATAACATAGAAATTGCGATTGCTGGCTATGAAATGGCACTCATTGTTTTCACCCGCGATGAGTTCCCTGAAGACTGGGCAGATGTGCAAAGTAATATGGGCACTGCCTACCGTGACAGAGTATTTGGTGATACGGCAGACAATATTGAAAAAGCGATCAAGATCCACACTGCCGTCTTGAAAGTCAGAACCCGTGGCTCCGAAGAATGGGCAGGAACGCAAATGAATCTGGGTGCTGCATATCTTGGCAGAATAGCTGGTAATACGGCAGACAATATTGAACAAGCTATCGTTGCAAGCAACGCCGCTAAGGAAGTTTTCACCCACGATAAATTCCCTCAGCAATGGGTGATGATACAAAGTAATTTGGTTATTGCCTACCGTAACAGAATTCTTGGTAAGAAAGCAGACAATATTGAAAAAGCGATTAAAGCCTGCACTGAGGCTTTGGAAGTTTGTAGTACTCGTAACGAGGTGGATGAACAATGGGCAGCAATGGCGCAAACTACTCTAGGAAATGCCTACTTTGAAAGAATATACGGCAACAGAGCAGACAATCTTGAAGAAGCTATCAAAGCATACACCGCCGCATTGGAATTTTACACTCGCGATGAATTTCCTCAACAATGGGCATTAGTACAAAGTAATTTAGGTGGTGTCTATCGTGATAGAATACACGGCAAGAAAGCAGACAATATTGAAAAAGCGATCACTGCTTGTAACGCCGCGTTGGAAGTTAGAACCCGCTCCTTACCCCAATCTTGGGCAGAGACGCAAACTAATCTGGGGAATGCCTACAGTGAGAGAATTCTTGGCGAGAAAGCAGACAATGTTGACAAAGCGATCGCTGCTTACACCGACGCGTTAAAAGTTTATACCCACGAGAAGTTTCCCCAACAATGGGCAACGGTGCTAACTAATCTGGGGAATGTCTACCGTGACAGCATATTCGGCGATAAAGCAGACAATATTGAAAAAGCAATCGCTGCCTGCACTGCTACATTGGAAGTTCTTACTTACGAGAAGTTTCCCCAATTATGGGCAACGATGCAAATGGATCTGGGGAATGCCTACTCTGAAAGAATCATTGGTGATGAAGCTAAGAACTTTGAAAAGGCAATTGTTGCCTACACCGACGCGTTGAAAGTTTATACCCGTGAGAATTTCCCCCAACAATGGGCAATGGTACAAACTAATCTAGGGAGTGCTTATTGGAGGAACAGAACACACGGCGATGAAACTGAGAATGTTGAACAAGCGATCGCAGCTTACAAAGCTGCATTGAAAATTTGTACCCAAAACGAATTTCCCCAACAATGGGCAATGGTACAAACTAATCTGGGTATTGCCTACAGTGAAAGAATACTTGGTGATAAAGCTGAGAATATTGAACAAGCGCTCACTGCTCTCACCAATGCGTTAAACGTGTTTAACCGCAATTCCTTTCCTCAAGATTGGGCACTAGTGCAAAATAATTTGGGCATTGTTTACTCGAGTAGAGGAAAATATCGCGACAAAGCAGAGAATATGGTATTAGCTTTCCAAGCATACAGCGACGCTTTGGAAGTTAGAACCCGTGATGCTTTTCCTATAAATCATGTGGAGACTAAATATAACCTGGGCATTCTTTATCAAGATGGACAACGGTTCACCGATGCTTACACTACCTTTAAATCTGCCATTGAAACAGTAGAATTATTGCGAGAGGAAATTGTTTCTGGTGATGAGACAAAACGCAAACAAGCAGAAAAATGGAATCAACTTTATCGCAGCATGGTAGAAGTTTGCATAGCACAAAATAACATTGCTGAAGCAATAGAATATGTTGAACGTAGCAAAACCCGCACCTTAGTTGAACTTATCCTTGAGCGAGACTTCAAAACCATCTTTTCCTCAGAAGATGCTAAGCAGTTAGAAGAACTTCGAGATAAAATAGCCAGCGGTCAAAATGAACTCCAGAATCGTACAGCCAAAAATCCAAAAGCTTTAGCGCAAAACCTCCAGGAGTGGCGACAGCAGCGTAACGATTTGCAAAACTCCAAGCTATCTGTTGGTTATAGCTTCAATTTTGACAAATTCCAAAAAAGTTTAGATGAGGGTACTACCATCATTGAATGGTATATTACTGGTACAAGCAAGACAGCTTTTGAGACATTTATTATTACCCACAATAGCCTCCAATGGTTTAATGTATCTAGCGAAGCCGATGAGAGGAATGCTTTTGCAAATTGGCTTAACGAGTATGGAGAGGCGTATAATGAGAAAAATAAATGGCAAAAAAATCTTAGCTCTCGCCTGAATCGTCTGGCTGAAATTTTGCATTTGGAAGACATTCTCAAGCAAGTACCAGATACTTGTTCGCGCCTTGTTCTCATTCCCCATATGTTTCTGCACATATTTCCTCTACATGCACTTCCATTAGCTAACGGTGATTTCTTATGCGATCGCTTCTCCAAAAATGTAAGTTATGCACCGAGTTGCCAGTTATTACAACAGTTACAACCATTGCAACGTCCTGAATTTCAACGTTTGTTTGCTGTACAAACCCCGACTAAAGATTTGTATGAGCCGTATGAAAAGGATTTAGGAGCCATTGCAGCTATCAAAAAACAGTTTAATAATTCTTGCATTTTAAAGAAAGCGGAAGCCACAAAATCAGAGATTTACTGCAATGAAGAGTTATTTAAGGCTAACTGTATCTTTTTCTTCTGCCACGGCTACTTCAATCCCGATTCTCCTCTAGATTCTGGATTACAGTTAGCTGATGAAAATTTGACTTTGAAGGATATAATTGTTAATTTCAAGCTAAATAACTGTCGCCTAGTGATGCTTTCTGCTTGCGAAACTGGTTTACCAGATTTCATGAATACTAGTGATGAGTACATTGGCTTACCTTATGGTTTTCTGTTAGCTGGTAGTACCAATGTAGTTAGTAGTCTCTGGACTGTAAGTGCCAACGCTACCGCTTTATTGATGATTAAATTCTACGAAGAATTACAGCAGCAAAATAATATTGCAGTCGCTCTTAATACAGCCCAACGCTGGTTACGTGATACGACAGTACAGGAATTTCGAGATTGGCTGGTGCAATCGCGACTGGAGAAAGTTTGGCAGAGACAATTGGATAAAGACTTTAATAAAATTCAAGCCAACCAAGGAGCAACTGTAAAACCCTTTGAGCAGCCTTATTATTGGGCAGCGTTCTGTGCTATTGGTAAAGGAGTGTAAATATGTCTATTTATGGAAACAGCATGCAGGCTTTTATTGATGTATTTAAATCTGGTTTGATTTCACCCGAAGAATGGAATGAATTTTGTCAACAGACTCAGAATCTGCAAGAGGATGAGGATATCTCTGAGGCGATAGAAAATTGGGTAGAATCTCGCCCTGAGATTTTAAAGGCTTACGAAGAGAGGCTGGAAGTACTCAATTCTTCATCCTCTGTGGACTTGGACACAAATCTGGGACCTGGTAATGCTAAATCTCCTACCCTGCCAGGTCAGCGTAGCCAATCTTCTAGGGAACTACTGGATAATGCTATCCCCAAAAAGAACCCTTCCGCATCCGATCCACCACCAGCTAAGCCGTGAAAAATTTCACCATCAGCCTCTACGCCTTTCATCTGCGCCATAGCCTCACGGATTCTCCTGATGAAGTTGATGCTAATGCTAATCTTTTGTGGGAGAATCTAGCTCAACTGGGTGAGAAATCACTACAGTTTCCTAAGTTGAAGAATTTACGGCAAAACCTGATTTGTTACCAAGATGACGAAAAATACGAACCCAAGCTTGAGCTAGGGCGACAAACAGACTGGTTGACTAATTTACGCAATCCAGGCAGCTTGAAATTAGGGAGTATTTCCACAGCAGAAAGTTTCAAAATTAAAGGCAATCTTCAGCCTTTCCTAGTGAACGATACCTATGCGGCAGATCTTACTCTATCCCCAGAACCGTCAAGCGTCTCGATTGACGCGTCGCAACTGCAACTTTTCAAATCAGATTGCCTGCTACCATCGAATATTCAAGCATCTCTGGGACATACTTTATGGATTTATGGGGAAGTGGATGCAAGTGAAGACTGTCAGGCACTTGCATATAAATATGCAGAGGAATTAGCAGGAAAAAACTTAAATCCAGTTCTGGTTAATCACGACAAACTGTTTGGTAGCCACCTATTTGAATACCAGGCAACTGACCCCAATGAACCGCATAATCTTGCTAAAGAATGTCAGATTCTGGTATTGCTGAATAATAGTAAAGCTGACACAGTAGCACTCGTAGGAAATGCCTACGACTGGCTGCTGAATTTGCTTATATGCCGCCATAAAATTCTCTACATTTACCAAGAAGCTTGTAAATACTACCCCAACGCACGGGAACTTTACAGCAAACTAGATAAACAAATGCAGGAATTCCAAAGCCTGATTGCTGACCCCAAAACTCGATTGGAGAAACTTAAGGAATTATTGACAAATACTCCGCTAGATGCTATTCGTTATGAGCGTTATTTCAGAGACTTGAAAGCCTACTACACAGCAATTAGTACTAATACTACAAACTACCGCACTTGCCTAGAAAAAATTAAGGCGATAGGCAATCATCCTCAATTCTGGGAAGATTTCCTGAATCGCAGTTGTCAACAATGGCAGAACCAAATTCAAATCTATAGTGATTATCTTGCCCCAGGTCAAGAACTTTTCGAGAAAATGATTGATACGATTCGCGGTATAGTGGAAATAGAACAAGCCGAGAGCGATCGCCGAAAAGAAGCAGACGATAAAATACGCGACGCCAAATTACAAAACACCATTCAAGCCGTGGGTGTTGGTATTGGTGTAGGGACGGGAGTAGCAGGCATATTTTCCCAAACATTCCCTTTAATAATAGAAAAAGAATGGGCATTACCTAGCAAAGAGCATCCCTTTCTTTATCCTCATCCTTTCTTGACTTCCTTTGGCGTAAGTCTGATGTTGGGCGCTTTTCTTGGGTGGCACGCTTGGCGTTATTTTAAACAACGCCTTGACAACAAACTACCTTTAGAAGCCTCATCTACTAATACTTTAGCTACAGCAAATTCTAATTCCAGTATCTTACCTCCATCTCAAAATTCTGAGTTTCCATCTATGACCCAAAAGACCGAAATATAACGAGTCATACCATTTCACTAAATGTTGGATACAGATGATACCCCTAGCCGCCCTTAGGAACGGGGGTTGGGGGGATCTGAATCTGTTGCAAGGTTAAAGAGAATTGGTATCAATTAGCCGCTATAGCAATCCGCGTATCATTTGTAAACAATGGATAATTTCGGAGGATGAGCCAGATATAACTGTTGTTGGGTATGCCCGTAATGGACAAGAACCATTAGAATTGTTCGGTCAATATTAGCCAGATGTGACGCAATAATAAGATACAGGCGCTGATTGTCGCACTGAAGCGGGGAATAGCCAGTTTTTAGTTTTACATGCCCGACTGTACCAAAGGACAGTTTTCTATTGTTCGATTTAGCAACTCAAGACTGTATTCTGAGTCAATGGCACAGTTGGGCTAATTTATTAAATTGAATATGTCAGGAGTTAGGCAACTCGACTGTTTAGTTTATGAGTAATTTGCAAGAATCTTTTCTATTTCTGTTCAAGAATTATAAGTTGATTTTGCTTGCACCTATAAGAGTACATAATAAAACATTCAAGGAGTATTCATGCATCTAATTTGATTTTTGTTAATACTTAAGTCGTGAAAGTAGAATACAAGCCATATAAGGAAGTTAAATAATCACAAAACCCCTTAGCCTAAATCGTTAAGTTAGTACAACAAGGAGAAAAATGATGCATTCCAATCTAATAGATGCAACCCGTAGAGATGTTTTAAGTTTAATTGATAAACAAAATGAACTTTTCCGTGAATTACTGCAAATTCCTGGTTTATTAAAAGAAAGCAGTGAAGATGGAGAACAACAAAGAACTGATATTCAGACAGTCCATAATTGGCAAGCTATTCTCGATAACGAGATACAAAAAGTGGATAAATTGGAAATGGTTTTGGCAGTAGTTGGCACCATGAAAGCTGGCAAATCAACTAATATAAATGCGATTGTAGGTTCACAAATATTGCCTAATCGTAACCAACCAATGACATCTTTGCCAACATTAATTAGACATCGGATAGGGCAAAAACAACCTGTCCTATTTTTCCAAAAACATGAACCTATTAAAAATATGGTTGATGAAATCAGAAAAAAATTAGTTAATTTGGCAGAAAATAACCAATTAAACACAGTAGAAATGTATACACAAAACGATGGAAAGCAGTTAGTTGAAAGCTTGATTACAGGTAATTTTGGTCAATTTCAGGAACTATATGAAGGGCAAGAGCACATCTTTCAGTTCTTAAAATTTCTCAATGATTTAATGCGGTTATCTGTAGACCCTAGTATTGGGGTTGAACCTCCGATTGAAGAGTATACCAGAATAGATGACCTACCCTCAATAGAAGTAGAATTTTTCCATTTAGTCAATAAGAAAGAAGTAATTGAAGGAAGTTTTGCTTTACTAGATACACCAGGACCAAATGAACTTGCCTTAGGTGAAAAATTACGTAAGGTATTAAGCGCTCAAATTGCTAGAGCATCAGCAGTATTAGCAATTGTGGACTACACCCAATTAAAATCTCAAGCAGAAGGTGAAATCCGTGAGGAATTAGCCAGCCAGATTGAGCAAACCGAAGATCGCTTATTTATCTTCGTCAATAAGTTTGACCAGCAAGATGAAAATAGTATGACAGAGGATGAAGTAAAACGCTATATTGCAGAAATCTTCATGGGTGGACGAGTTACACAAGAGCGAGTGTATCCTGTATCTGCACGTTATGGCTATCTTGCTAATCGTGCCTTATCTGAAATTAATCAAAATGGGTCTTTACCTGATTATAAAGTACATCGTTGGGTAGCTGATTTTGGTAAACAGGCAATAAAATACCGCTGGATGCAAGAAATTCAGAAAATAGATACTGTTACTACTGCTGCACAACAGCTATGGGAGGAAAGTTTGTTTGATCAACCGATTGATGAAGTAGTAATAAAAGCAGCCAAGACAGCCGCATTAGTAAGTATGCAATCTGCAACCGCAAAAATGCTTGATTTTGGTAATCAATTAGAAAATTTTTTAGAGTTACGACGTGGTGCTTTAACTAAAAGTGTAGCAGAAATTCGTCAATTAATTGACGGTTTTGCCCAAGATATTCAAGAAGTTGAGAAGGCTGAAGCCAAAGCAGAGAAAGCGTTAGAAGAAGTCATGGAAAACACTTTAGAAGCGGCTCAATTCAAGTACGAGAATGTTAAACAACTCTTGAAAGATGCCTTAGAAGCTTACTTTAAAGAAGGTAAAAGGTTAGAAGAATCAAAACTTAGGGAAAGGTTAAAAATAATTGAAACAGAAGCTTTACAAATGCGAAGAAATAGAGATATTTTAAACAGGATTTTTCGTTTATTTTATAATTCTCTTGAAGAAGAATATATTCAATTTATGCGTCGTGAAGCTGTGCAGAGATACCGCGATTTCGATCCGGAAAATCCAGTGATTAAATTTGATGAGCCAGTGCAGGCTGAAGCATTATTAGTTAGGGTAAATGAAAAAATTAGCTCTATTATTAATGATGCAGCAAAAGAGTTAGAAAATGCTTTAAAAAATTTATCAAAAGGTCTTGAACAAAGAATTCCTGAAACAATCCAAGAGGGCGTTCAAAATATACTTAAAAATGCTCAAGAGCGTTTACAAGGAGAGGGGTTTGCACTGCAATTTGAGGTGTCAGAGCTAAATCTTGAACGCGATGAAGTTGATATGGCTGAACTACTGCTGTCAAACTTAGAAACATCTAGCAGAACTATATATAAAAGTGGACGTAGAGAAAAAAAGGGCATTTTAAGTCGTGCTACTCGCTTTTTTGGTGAGGTTTTTAACAAAGATTGGGGATATGAGGATTACATTTATAGCGAGGAAGAGCGTATATATATTGTTGATATGAGGAAAATCCAAAAAAAGGTCTTTGAAAGTTTGGATACTAGTATTCAAAAACTAAGTAAAAACCACCAAATTTTCTTTAATCAAAGCTTGAAACCTCTGATAGAGAAATATTTCACTAATTTAAAAAACTATCTAGAAAAATTCCGAGGTGATCTAAAAGATAGTATTGATAACCAGAGATTGGATAAAGAAACTAAACAACAGCTAATGCAACGTATTCTTGAATTAAAAGAACAGACAGAGTTACATACACAAGATGTCCAAATCATTAAGCAGAATTTGAAATAATATGAACCATGGAGAAAATGAAATCACACTGTATGAACTGCGGAAACAACATCCGCAGTTAACAGAAAAAGCGATAGTCGATTATGTTAATGGTTTGGAAGTTCTAGATGACCATTTGCGATTTCGTAACCAGATTAACAATAGTTTCTTAACAAGGATTTGGGATTCTATAACTGCTAGAACAGCACAACGTCAACAAGTTATCGACATTAACTTTACTACCGCCCTCAAAACCGTCTCTGTTTGGCTACAAGACATTCAACTCAGTCAAGCTGATAGTGATATTGCTATTGCTCACATAGCTAAGAAGTTACGTGAAACCCGTGCAGGTTTAATGGGTCTACAACAGCGGCATCAGGAGCTAGCAGAAAAAGTTGAAGCAATTGATCAAAGTCTGGAAATATTTCAAATTCAGGTTGATAACCGTTTCACAGAACTAGAATCTCGAATCCAACAAGTTGATGCTAGAACATTAGCTAGCACTCATCTTGAACAAGTGTTTGACAAGTGGCAAGCAGGACGTTTAAATACTTATCCACTATTAGCACGACTCTATTTAGTAATAGATGAACTCCACTGGGGAGACTTTGGAACTTATTGTCGAAGTCGATGGAAATCCAGTGAAGTAGATAACTTCATAGAGCAGTTAGTTAATAAAGCTTGCAGTCAAATGAGACAAGATTTGAAAGGTGATATTTCTGAAATAACTCTTTCAAAAGAGTGGTTATCTCCCATTATAGCTTTACCTAAAGAGTTACGTGAAGTTTTGGGTTATTTAACTGATTGGGCAAGCCCACAAACTACACCTGTAACCTGGACAATCAGAAATACAGCTTTAGCTGAATCTTCTGTGTTAACACCTAATAAAATTTTTCCTGGCGTTTTTTCAGGGCAACATGCAATTAACCATTTGATGTATGAACATAAACGAAGAATGCAAATCAGCTATGACTACTAAATCTTCTCGACTAGGCTTAGTCTTATCTGGTGGTGGTGCTAAAGGTGCTTATCAAGTAGGAATCATTAAATACCTAGCTGACATGAACATTAGCATTGATGCTATCGCTGGTACCAGTATAGGGGCTTTAAATGGTGCGGTTATAGCCGCAGAGCCAAATCTCAAAATAGCATCAACATATTTACAGGAAATTTGGTACTCAATTGCTTGCAATAGTCCTATAAATATTAACAGATTAGAAACCATTGCTTATATTGGGTTAACATTATCTAGTGGACTTGTTCCACTATTAACTGGAACAATGAATCCATTATCAGCATGCAATCTTCAGACTCTATTCTCAGAAAATTTAGGTTTGATGGAAGAAAGTCCTATACATGAATTATTGGATAGATATTTAAACCTCCAAAAACTTCGACATGGCTTACCTTTATACGTTTCCGTATATCGAAGTGATGGTGGTTTAAATGACTTATTTTTGGCAATTTTAGCAGACAATAACTTGATGAATACTCAATCCTCGGATTTTTTGCATATTCAATCATTAGAAGAAATACAACAAAGAAATGCTATTCTAGCTTCAGCTGCTCTGCCTCTACTAATTAAAGCTAAACAAATTAATATTGAAGAAACTGAATATTTATTTTCAGATGGCGGTATGGGAGGTAGGAAAAATTTTCAAGGTAATACTCCTATCACTCCGTTAGTTAGCTTAGAAAAATGTACCCATGTTATTGTTAATCACCTTAGTGATGGAAGCTTATGGAATCGTCATGATTTTCCCAGTACCACAGTTTTAGAAATTCGGCCAGGCAGAGCAATAAAACGACAAGATAAAGTAAAGGATTTAATAGATTTTAATGCTAAAAATATTCAGTCCTGGATAGAGCAAGGTTACGAAGATGCCCAGCGTTGTTGTGAAGGGATTGCTGCTAGTCTCTATGGATTTCATATAGCGACTCAAGCTAAAAAGCAACGAGATGAGGAAATAAGTAAACTGGAGCAAGATAATTTTCATATTGATTAAAAATGAGCAAAGTAATGTGGCAATTAAGTCAAGTGGTGGATATATGTAGATACTGTGGTCATAACAGTTTCAGATGCTCAAATAGCATTGCAATTTAATTTCTAAGATTTGAATATATTCAAAATATAAACGTATAAACCTACTATTTTTGTCTAAAAGTATGAACAATTACAATGAGGACGAATTTAATCTTTGGAAAATATTTTTAGCAGCAACTTCAGCTGCTGCTGCCGGGGCTTCGTCATTTATTGACTATGTAAACTCTACTGATATAGACAATATAAGCTCTACCAATATAGAAGATACTGGCTTACAGCATGAAAAAGCACAGAGACTTTTTGAAAAAGCAGTTGCATTAACTCAACAAGGATACTATTGGCAAGCAGTTCCTTATTTTGAGCAAGCAGTTCCCTATTTTGAGCAAGCATTGCAAATTGATCCTCAAAATCTAGAGACGTATTTAATATTAGGAGATTATCACTATTCTATGGTTTTTTTGCTTGTTAAAGAAAGTCCAACAGGAAGCTATAACTCATTATGATAATGCTATTAGTCATTATCATAATGCCATTAACTTAGCAAAAACTCATAGTATTTCTGACGATTTCTTTCGACTCAAATTAAGTTTATCATTTAATGACAGAGGCGTAGAATTCGGGCTTATTGAAAGTGAAAATTACGAGCGGAAATAAGCCAAGTATTCTTATAGGAAACTAAAAAAGTAGAGTCAAAGCATTTCACGCTGAAAACAGAGGAATTTGGTATGGCACGATTAGCTCCAGAGTCTGACAAGCAATTTGTACTAGAGGTGCTGCAAACAACATTAAACAGTGCTGGCGATGCTGATATAGTTTACCCCTTATTGGCAGCAAATACTGATAAACTCAACCATATTTTTGCAAAACAGTTGCACTACTGGGCAACAAAAACCCTAGCAGAAATAGAACCAAGTACAGCGAAAGACATCGCCGAAGTCATTTTTATTTTTAGTAATCTCATTCAGCAATTTCCCTTGGGTAGCAAAGCCAATAACATCGAAATTGCTATTACTGGCTACGAAATCGTTCTTACTGTTTACACTCGCAGCGCCTTTCCTAAAAAATGGGCAGATACCCAAAATAATCTTGGATCTGTTTACCTTGACAGAATAATAGGAGAACGAAAGGAGAATATTGAATTAGCGCTCGCTGCTTGTTTTGCTGCACTGGAAGTAAGAACCCGCAACAGCTTTCCTAAGCAATGGGCAATGACGCAAATTAATCTGGGGAATGCTTACTTATACAGAATAATAGGAGAACGGAAAGAGAATATTGAATTAGCGCTCTCAGCTTATTCTGCTGCACTTGCCGTATACACACGCAGCGACTTTCCTCAACAATGGGCAACCACGCAAATTAATCTGGGGAATGCTTACTTATACAGAATAATAGGAGAACGGAAAGAGAATATTGAATTAGCGCTCGCTGCTTTTTCAGATGCACTGACTGTATACACACGCAGCGACTTTCCTCAACAATGGGCAACCACGCAAATTGGTTTGGGGGCTGCTTATTATGACAGAATATTAGGAGAACGAAAGGAAAATCTTGAATTAGCGATCAAAGCTTATTCTGGGGCATTGGAAGTATACACCCGCAGCGACTTTCCTGAAGATTGGGCAACAACACAAAATCATCTGGGGAATGCTTACTTACACAGAATATTAGGAGAACGAAAGGAGAATATAGAATTAGCGCTCGCTGCTTTTTTTGCTGCACTGTCCGTATACACACGCAACGACTTTCCTGAACAATGGGCAATGACGCAAAATAATTTGGCGTCTGCTTACGATGAAAGAATATCAGGAGAACGAAAGGAGAATATAGAAAAGGCAATTGCTGCTTATTCTGCTGCACAAGAAGTATTAACCCGATACGCCTTTCCAGAAAAATGGGCAGCCATACAAAATAATCTGGGAAATGCTTACTGTGATAGAATATTAGGAGAACAAGCGGAGAATATAGAAAAAGCAATCGCTGCTTATTCTGCTGCACTGTCCGTATACACCCGCAGCGCTTTTCCAGAAGATTGGGCAGCCACGCAAAATAATCTGGGGACTGCTTACCGTAATAGAATATTAGGAGAACAAGCGGAGAATATAGAAAAAGCAATCGCTGCTTATTCTGCTGCACAAGAAGTATTAACCCGCAACGCCTTTCCTGAACAATGGGCAATCACGCAAATTAGTCTAGGAAATGCTTACTGTAGTAGAATATTAGAAGAACAAGCGGATATAGAAAAGGCAATGGCTGCTTATTCTGCTGCACAAGAAGTATTAACCCGCAACGCCTTTCCTGAACAATGGGCAATGACGCAAACTGGTCTGGGGAGTGCTTACGGTCAAAGAATATCAGGAGAGAAAGCGCAGAATATAGAACAGGCGATAGAGGCTTATTCCGCTGCCTTGGAAGTATATACTCGCAACGCCTTTCCCCTAGATTGGGCGATGACACAATATAATTTGGGAACTCATTACTATCGCAGAATATTAGGAGAACGAGCTGAGAATATTGAATTAGCGATCAAAGCTTATTCTGCTGCACTGTCCGTATACACACGCGGTGCCTTTCCCGAACGTTGGGTAACAACGCAAACTGGCTTAGGGGTTGCTTACTCTGAGAGGATATTAGGAGAACGAACTGAGAATATTGAATTAGCTTACAATACCTTTGCCGATGCGATTGTAACAGTAGAATCTTTGCGGGGAGAAATCACTTCTGGTAATGAAAGCAAACGTAAACAAGCAGAAAAATGGCACCAACTTTATTTATTTATAGTAAGAACTTGCCTAGAATTGGGCAAAATAACTGAAGCTATTGAATATGTTGAACGTAGTAAAACTCGTAACTTAGTTGAACTTATACTTGAGCGTGACCTCAAAACTATTTTCCCTCTAGAAGTTGCCACTCAACTAGAACAACTTAGAGAAGAAATAGCCAGTGGTCAGTATCAACTCCAAAATGGCAAAGCCGAAAATCCAACAGATTTAGCCAAACATCTTCAACAATTGCGACAAAAACGCCAAGAATTACAAGACAGCGATCTACCTATTGGTTCTGGCTTTAAATTTGACCAATTTCACAAAACTTTAGCTCAAAAAACTGCGATTATAGAATGGTACATTACCAACGATAGAATTATCACGTTTGTTGTCAAACCTAAGGGACAAGAATTAAAATTTTTTCAATCAACAAAAGAAGAATTTAAGGAGTTATCTGATTGTGAAAATAAATATTTAGAAGCTTACTACAATCAGCAAGATAAACGTAAATTAATATGGCAGAATCAGCTAGAAGACCGCTTGAAAGAGTTAGCGAAAATTCTACATATTGAGGAAATATTAGAAAAGGAATTACCTACTGAAAAATACGATAGATTAATCCTCATTCCTCATCGTTCTTTGCACCTTTTCCCGCTCCATGCTTTACCTATAAAGGAATCATACCTAATCGACTTATTCCCCAACGGCGTAGGCTATGCACCTAGTTGTCAACTTCTGCAACAAGCGCAACTGCGTCAACGTCCTAATTTTAAATCTTTATTTGCTATTCAAAACCCTACAGAAGACCTTAATTACGCTAACTTGGAAGTAGATAACATTCTGCCTTTATTCTCTTCCCAGGAGGTGTTAAAAAATAGCCAAGCTACCAAAGATGCTTTCTTTCAAGCCACACCACAGTTAAGAGAAGTAAATTGTTTGCACTTTTCTTGTCACGGTTCCTTTAACTTTAAATCACCTCTAGATTCTTACCTACAATTGGCTAATTCATATACCTCTCCTGTTTTTCTCAATCCTGACCCCATCAGGCGCTATCTTTTAATTAAATTATTAGATGACTTTAAAGTATTAGATGAAGTATTAGAGCAAAAAGTTGTAGATTTAACTGAATGTCTCACATTGGGTAATCTCTTTGAACAAGATTTTGTCCTAAATCAATGCCGTCTCGTCGTTCTTTCTGCCTGTGAGACTGGGTTAGTTGAATTCGTTAATCTCAGTGATGAATACATTGGCTTACCCAGTGGCTTTCTGTATGCAGGTAGTGTCAATGTAGTTAGTAGTTTGTGGATAGTTGACGATTTATCTACAGCATTGTTAATAATTAAGTTATATCAAAATCTCAAAGATGGTTTAACTGTGGTTTGCGCTCTAAACAAAGCACAAATCTGGTTACGAAATGCAAGTGTAAAAGACTTACTAGACTGGAGTAAAACATCTAAAATTAATAAAAATATGGAACAAGAAATACAGGATACACTGGAATGTTGCAATCCCGAAGAAAGACGTTTTTCTTCTCTTTTTCATTGGGCTGCTTTCTGCGCTATTGGGCAATAAAATTATTTTTTATCTATATAAAAACAATCATGAAGTTTGCTGAACTTATCCAAAATTTTCCATATGCACTAAAGACTGAACCTCAGAAATTTAATATTGAGGACTTGCAAGACTTAGATAGAATTCTTGCAGACTTGGATCGTGAACCTGATGAAGTAATCCAGAAAGTTAAGAATTGGTTTATGAGTCATACAAATGCTAGAGATGATATAATTAGAATTGCATCTCCTACTCGCCAAGTAAATGTATTACCTCGCCAAGCACCAAGTAGGGAAGCCACTATTATTCAAAACTTATTTGAACTGCGAGAGACTAATCGAGAAGTTCTCCGTCAAAATAATCAAGAGCCACCAAAATCGGATGACAGGCAATGACATACAAAGTTTATGCACCTAATGTTCACCTCTTTGCATTCCACTTACGTGATGATTCTGGTTCAAATGAAAAATATGACAATCAATTACTTTGGAAGAAATGCGGGGAAATTTTTCAAAAATTTAAAATACAGCAAGACTTAAAAATTAAGGATGTTGCACCAGGTAGCCGTGTTGATTTGTTAGAAGAAGCAACTAACGCAAATATTGGTATGGCATTAGAAGGTGCAATATCATTAGAGACTAGCCAAAAAACAAGAATTACAGGTATTGCTTGTCCTTTGCAAATATATGATAGCTATGCTCTAGCTTTAAATCTTAGGGTTGATGAACTTGATGAAGCTAAGAATAAAACAGAGGAAGTAGATATAAACATTTTCAATAATTTTAATCCAGATAATTGCTTTTTGCCGACAAGTATTAATAGTTCTTTGGGACAAACCCTAATATTAACTGCTTGGCTATCCAAGGCTCAACAACAAGATTCAAAACTTTGGCGAGAGATTGCTGATAAATGCGTGCAGAATTTTTTGGGACAAAAAAGAGAACATCCACAACTATATCAAGAAGGACAATTATTTGACAGTCCGATTTTTGAGTATGGTATTCCTGATTCTCCTAATATTTATGAACATACATTAGTTTGGTTATTTTTTGCAGAGGAAGATGGTGATAAATATTCTGCCAAAGCTGATGAGAATCTAAGCTTGTTTTATCAAGAATTTATAGATTTATTTTTTTACCGTAATAAAGTAATTAAAGCTTATCACTTCAGTCGAGATGCATATAGAGATACTTATGAAGTATATAAAAAAATTAAACAAACAGTGCATGAGATAGTCAATATAAGATTGATTGAAAATAATTCACTAGTTACGAATACAAATAGAGATTTATCTTATGGACTAAACAATTTTAAAAACCAGCAGAAAATATTTACCCAAAATAAGATAGTACCAAAAGTCTCGAAAGAGAATAATTTAACAGTCTCGAATACAATTAGGCGATTATCTAATATTGAACTTAAAAATTATCAAGATAAACTCAGCATACTTCCCTTACTAGATTTACAGTATTATGAATACTTAACAGAATTCGATAAATATCGCATCACTATTGATACGAATACTAAAAATTACACAGAAAAGCTAAGACAGATACAAGAAAAGGCTTCAAATGAAAATTTACAGTTTTTATCAAATTTTAATCAAATAATATCCATTAATTTTTCTAACCAAATCCAAACAGATTTAGGTTATTTTGCACATAATTCTGGCTTAGTAGACAAAGCCATCACTTCAATTCGCGGTCTAGTAGAAATAGAACAAGCCGAGCGCGATCGCTCTTTAGAAAACACAATCCGAATATTAGGTATCGGCTTTGGTGGTGGTGCAATTATCTCCGGCGTAATCGTCCAACACATCGACAAAATCAAGATACCACTAATATCTCCCAACAACTCACCTAATCCCTTTTACGCATCTTTAATATTGAGTCTTATTGCAACATTAGGATTTATGGGCTTGGGCTGCTTGATAACTCAAGGTAATAGTATCCTAGAAAAAGTAAGTAGGAAGATGAGGAAGACAAACAATTAAAATTTCAAAATTTAAAATGAAGAAATTTACTGGATTATTGCTTCATTTGGATAAGTTAGTGTTACGAAGTTGTGATTAAGTAATAAGCAAAATTAGGTTACCATCTTAGCTAAAAAATGAAAAATGCTGGTGATTTGGAGCCACGCTTTTTTGATAAATTCTCACTAGTTGGTGTAATTTTTCAACTTCGTCTGGTAGTAGTGAGAAATTGGTGTTTTCAAGTAAACTGCTTAATTCTTCTGCCCATTCCTGATAGGATGAACTCCCGATGATCCCCTCACTTGACTGGATGTAATTAACTAAAGGTATAGAGTTTATTTGAAAGCCTTGTCTCTGGAGTTTAGACTAGTACAGCTTGGCGGAAGTAAGTAGACCATTAAAAGCTACGAAAATTCGGTGGACTGAAGGCTTAAAAATGGTATATGTATTTACGCCGCCGTGTACTAGTCTAAACTCCAGTAGTCAGATTTTCTTGAATTAAAAGAGTCTTTTCTTGCAAGCGAGATACCATGAAGATATTTTTCTCGGTGTCGAGGGTCAACTTGTAGTCGCCGAGTTCTAGTACAAACAATTCCGATTTTTCTGCTGGTGGTCTAGAAATATCGTTATTATTTGTAGTAGCAAGTATATCTTTGGCGAGGGGTGTAATTATTTGCGCTCTTTCCAGCCGTTCTTGTGCTAACTGCTGGTAATTCAACTTAGGAAGTTCAATCCCTAATTCCATTTTGATGAAGCGCTCTGCAAGGATAGCCATTTCTGTAGGACCAATGCCACCAGGGACGGGAGTAATGTTTTGGGGAATGTTGTAAGCGCTCTTGTCAACATCACCTCTAGTTCGGTCTTGTTTAGTTTCTCCTGGAGTGAACCCGCTATCTACTACTAACCTATGTTGGGGAAGAATATATGGCGTGGCTAGCCCAGGTACTCCTGTTACAGTTACGACGATATCAGCAACTCTTGTTCTGGACAAATCATCGCCATCTTCCAGTATAAAGCAGTTGATATTTTTTTCTCTTAAATAATTAACGACTCCATTACCGATAAACCCTCCACCGCCAATGACTGCAATATTTGAATCTGGTTGTGCAAAGGACTCAACAAAAGCAACACCTTCAGATGTAGCTGGTACTGAAAATAAACCGTTAGGTTCTTCTCGTACTATATCTATATCTTTTTCTGGAGATAAAATTTCAAGAGAGTCTTCAAATTCTGATGGGATTGGAAACTGAACTATAGCTGCTTTTACATTCTCGTTATCGTTTATATTTCGGAGAAGACTTTGAAATTGTTCTACAGTCGTATCTTCTGGCGATAGCGTTTGTCTAGTGACTTTCACTCCGAAAGATTCAAATGTTGCTAATTTTTGGTTTTCTGAGACTAAAGCTGCTTCGTATTTTCCTTTTAGACTTTTTTGCCTTTCACTTAAATTTTCAGAAACTCTTAAATTGGCTGGGGGATTAAACCTAATAATGGTAATTTCTTTACCTAGTAATTGTTCTTGGTAGTTTTTGCATTGGTTTTTCACGTGTTCTTTAATTATATTGCCATCAATTATCATGGAAATTATTATAATTTATGATTTGTAAAGTATTTTTCTCCCTCAGAGGGTCGTCTGGTAATTTCGCCTATACTCTTGCCATCACAATCAACCCAACTGGTCGCATATCGTTCAGTTCTATGAAACCCTGTAAACTCTAAATTTTTTCCTGGAAAATGAGCTTTAAACCATTCTTTGGCTGACTCTTCAGTATCAAAAGTTCTGGTTTTTACTTCCTCTTTGGTTTTATACCAATTGCTATCATCGGTAAAATCACAAACATAATGAGGCATATATTTATTCTCCTTTTTATAGTGTGCTTGGTCTATTTACTATTATCTCATTAGATGTCTACCTCCAAATCGATCGATTGCTACATTCCATTTCTACAACGACAGTCTCTCAGGTACAAACCTCCAACGAAATCTCAAGTTTGATGCAAGAAATTGCCCCAGTCTCAGAAATGACTGGCACTTCTTCGCGTCAAGTTTCTTCATCTTTGCAAAAAACAGTAGAAATTTCCTAGCAATTCCAAGCCAGAGTTCGGATATTTAAGGAGAGTGAGCATCTGGGGAATTCTTGAAATCTCCCGATACTTACCTACTTCCTGGATTTACCGAGCTTGCGTATGTGGGATGAATCGATTCCTGCCATTTTACGGTACTTGACAACAGTCCGGCGAGCGATCGCAACTCCAAATCGCATCTGTAACAATTGAGCAAGTTGGTCATCGCTGTAGGGTTTCGTCGGAGGTTCTTGTTGAATCAGTTGGATAATCATCTGTTGGATCTGTTTGGGTGTACGTCCACCCACACTCACAGGAGTACACAGCGATCGCAACGGCAGAATTCGACTTTGTTGTCCGCCAATCAACAAGTAACGCTCTCGCACGATGCGGCTCGTGGTAGCATCCGAAAGCCCAATTGATTGAGCGACAAGTTGCTGGGGAGTAGGAACCAAATCTAAACTGTTTTTACTTGTTAGAAACGCTTGCTGGCGATTTACCAAAAACTGTCCAACTTTGAGTAAATTTTCCTGCCACTGATTAACTGCTTTGAGTAAACTCCTTGCCTCTTCTAGTAAGCTTTCTAAGCGTTGCTTTTCTCGCGCTGTCTGGCGAGATTGGGTTATCTTGACGATCGCTTCTTCATCCAGGCAAAATTCTTGACTCACCTCATACATCAAAGAAACCTGCCACCCATTTGTATGAGGTTCAGCTTTCAGATCGGGGGTGACTATACTTGCCGGATGATAGCTGAAGTTTCTTCCCGGTCGAGGTTCGAGCGTCTGAATTTCCGAAATTGCTGCTTCTAACGCTTGCAAATCGAGCGGCAATTCTAACACAGGCTCGTGGACTGCAAACCGTTGTTGTAACTTCAACAGTAACAATTCTTGATGTTGTCTTGCTTCAGTTGACTGACCAACACAGTTCGCCACATCTTCTAAATAATCTTCTACCAGTCGTGCTGCCAGACTATTAGGTTGTTCTTGAAGTTGCAACAGCAGACACTCTTGAAGCGATCGCGCCCCAATACCTGGTGGCTCGAGACTTTGCAGGTGAGGTACAACTGCTTCCAACTCCCTCACACTCCAACTGCTTCCCTCTGCCCAGACTTGAGGAGATTCTTCCAAATAGCCACTGGGTGAGAGCCACTGGGTGAGGTAAAGTAATGCTTCTCGCTGTTGAAAGGGTAAATTTAAAGCACTAATCTGTCCGCGCAAATGCTCTTGTAAACTGGGTGCGCTTGCAGCCGGACTGTACCAATCGGGGAAAACATCCTCTAGCAAGACCTCCGGATTTGTAGAGCGCTGATGCAGCAAGAATGGATTGTGTTTGGCTTGTTCTCGCAGATGCTCTCGAACTCGCTGATGATTCCAAGGCAACAGCTGCACCAACTGCCGTAGCGTTGGATAGAGAACTGCTTGGGTCTCTAAATGGGTTTCTGGTGAGGGAGTAGCAATTAATACAGGTTTATTCATTCTTCATCCTGTTGACTAAAAACGAGATGTTCCGACAAAATCGTTCGTCCACCAGAAAGCACCGCAGCCCGTTCTAAGGTGTTCTGCAACTCGCGCACATTGCCAGGAAAAGAATAATTCCTCAGTTTTAAAGCTGCAGATTCAGCAAGCGCCAACCGCTTTAATCCCCGTTTCACCGCAATACTACTGAGAAAGTGTTGGATGAGTTGTTCCAAATCTTCAGGGCGATCGCGCAAGGGTGGTAATTCAATCCGGACGACATTGAGGCGATAAAACAAATCTTCCCGGAACTGCTGAAGCCGTACCATCTGCTCTAAATTGCGATTGGTTGCAGCAACAATTCGCACATCAACAGTGCGTGTCTGGTTGCTGCCCAAACGCTCAAAGGAACGATCCTGCAACACCCGCAACAGCTTACCCTGAATGGGAAGACTGAGTTCTCCCACTTCGTCCAGAAAAATTGTGCCACTATTTGCTTGCTCAAACCGTCCGATTCGCATATGATTCGCTCCGGTAAAAGCCCCTTTTTCGTGTCCGAAGAGTTCTGCTTCTAGCAAATGTTCTGGCAGTGCGGCACAGTTGACTTTCACCAACGGTGCTTTGCTGCGGGGACTCGCTGCATGAAGCGTGGAAGCAACTAGCTCTTTGCCAGTGCCAGATTCTCCAGTAATCAGAACCGTTGTGTCTGCAGGAGCAACACGACCAATAAGTTTAAATACCGATTGCATTGCAGGCGATCGCCCTAATAATTCCTCTTGTCCCTTCTGCAATGTGGACTCCCCGACCTGATACACTGGTTCTTGATGGTGGGCTAATGCCTTCGCAGTCAAATTTACCAGTTCGTCTAAGTCAAAGGGTTTGGTGAGATAATCGTAAGCGCCCAACTGCATTGCTTCGATAGCCGTGTGACTAGTTCCATATGCCCACAGTGGTAGTGGATCTGCTTGCAGTACCAAAATATCTAACTTTGACCGCAGCACGAGTTCTTGTGGTAAGCCTTGACTCGTTGCTTGTCGTGCCAGTTGCAAAATTGAATCCCGTTCGGTAGGCGGGATATCTGTTTTTGGCACTGGTCCTCCATGGGTGGGGAAGGCGTATCCCAGCAAGCTATCCTGCTGTAAAAGATAAAATCCTCCTTCCACGCGGGGAAAATTTTCCAGAGCGTCTGTTGATAATTGTTGTAATAATTTCTCCAAACGCCGAGGGGACATTTCCGTATGATGCAGGCGCGATTCCCAAAACAATTGGATTAGACGTGTATTGGCGCTAGCAAGCTCACGCTGATTGCGAGCAATCACTGTTCCTTCTAAGCTTTCAAACAGTTGTACGACCAGCCACAATGCTAATCCACTCAGGCTGAGAAACAAAACTGTCAAAATTGTAAGTTGCTGTCGCAAAGTCCAGCGTCGCAGAAGCATAACAGGTTAATTTGTAGAAATTATTGGATAAAACGTGAAAGTGCAAAAACTATGCCAGTTTTCATCTTATCCAATCTAGTTTCGCTTCGGTCTGTATCTTTGGCACGATTTTTGCTCTTCTGTTATATGACCAAATTAAAGATGAAGGAAAGGATTGAAAGTGAAAACCTATGGAATTTCTCAAGGGCAACCCTCAGCAGGCATTACAGGGCAAAACGCTATTGCTCCAACAAACCCCAAGAAGCCTTTTTCAATCAAACTTAGAACTCTGAAAATTTTTTCATGCATATTTCTAAAATTGAACATTAAATATCTTGTATGAAAAGTAAAAATTGTCAATGACAACCACAGTAAAAAGTGGATGTACCTACAAATAGCCAGAAACTGTGCTTTGTCAAACCGTATTAATTTGTCAAAAATAATACTAGTATTTTCAAGGACTGATAAACTTTTGATTCAGGCGGTAATTCCTCATCTTCTCTGGTGCGCGCTCTGCGCCTCTGCGGTTCAAAAGTAAATTTATTTAACCGCAGAGGCGCAGAGGACGCAGAGGTAAGAAGTGAGATAGCTATTGATTTCCTTCAGTATTTAAGTAGATTTTGGCAAAGAATTATGAAACTTTCAATACCAACAAAAAATACAGGATTATTTCCGGAGTACTTGCGAGTAGTTCGTCTCTGGTTTGTAAAAACACCGGAAAGAGCCTTGGAAGAAGCCTATCAAACTGCTTTGCTAATTAAAGCTATGGAAGATGAACACTTTGGCGGTCAAAAAATTTCTCCCAACTCAGGTTTGCATAGTGAAAGTGTGATGGCTTGTTTGTTAGCAGATGTTGACAAACACCTCAATACAGTGAAATTAAGGGTTGCAGAATTCAAGCTCAGTCGTTCAGTGCTGAGAAATTCAGCTCCTAAACTGTTAGTAAAGTTAGGGTTGATTGATGAAATTGTTGCAAAATATACTACTACATCAGAGCTAGAGTTAGCATCAAATTCAGATTTACTGGAGATTAATCCCCAGCAAATCGATACCAAGAGAAAACCAAATGAAATCGTGAAGGCTGAAAATACAGATGTTTTTCAGAAGAAGGGAGTATTACCTAGATCCATTGGCAGAACAGTCAATCGGATCAAAACAGATTTAAATCCCAATTCAGAACAAGAGGTTATTACACAGTTTCGGAGGTCGAGTCACAAAACAAAAATGGCGATTCGATTTGTTATCTTGTTAATTCTTGTGCCTCTCCTGACTCAACAATTATCCAAATTCTTTTTAATTAATCCAATTGTACAGCGATTTAGAAATGAAACCAATTTTTCAGTCTTTCTGAACAAGGAAATGAAAGAAGAAGCACTTACGGAGTTAAAAACTTTTGAAGAAGAACTGCGCTTTGCTAGTTTCATTAATCATTCGCCACAACTATCCTCAGAAGTTATTGAACAGCGAGTTCAACGGAAAGCTGATGAAATTGCTGAAGAATTTCGGAGTAAAGGTAACGATGCGATCGCCAACGTTTTTGCAGATTTACTAGCACTCGTTGCTTTTGCTTGGTTAGTTATAAACAGCAGAAAGGAGATTATCGCTTTAAAATCTTTTATGGATGAGGTCGTATACGGTTTAAGCGACAGTGCCAAGGCTTTTATCATTATTTTGCTCACAGATATGTTTGTGGGATATCATTCCACTCATGGTTGGGAAATTCTGCTTGAAGGGATGGCAAATCATTTGGGGATTGCTGCCAATAAAAGTGTCATATTTCTGTTTATTGCCACATTCCCAGTAATGCTGGATACGATATTCAAATATTGGATATTTCGATACCTGAGCCGTGTTTCTCCTTCAGCAGTTGCAACTTTAAAGAATATGAATGAATAGGGTGGCGAGAGCTTTACCCGGCAAAATACGCTTTTCAGACATCTTTGGCACGATTTTTGCACGTTTGTCATGTGACAAAACAAAGATGAAGAATCAAGCATGAAAGACGATCGCATTTCTCATTCCTCCGCCACGGAACTATTTGCCCTTGCTGCAAAACTCCAACAGCAGAAATCCGAGGAGTACATTCCCTCTGAACTCGTTCAAGCAGCTACAGAAGCAGGAATTTCCCCGGACAGCCTTCAGCAGGCATTACAATTGATGTATCTCAAACAGACACAACACCAAAGTCGTCGCCGCAATCTGCACCTGATAATTGGCAGTGGGGTAGCTGGAGCTGCAATTGCCCTAACTAGTGTTTGGAGTTACTTTACTCTGAACCAACACTCAACAATTCGAGGCGGTTTATTTTCTGTAGCGAACGCTCAACCTGCGAATCCGGCTCCTCTGGGTGTTCCTGTACCAAATGACTACACTACAACTTACAATGGCAGAGTACAGCAATACCTGCTTAATCCAGAAGGTAGAGTTGATGGGCTATTGTTGGACAATAAGCTTCAGGTTAAGTTTCCGCCACACCTGAGCGATCGACTCACTAGCGCGCTCGCTCCAGATGCTGAAGTCAGAATTGTCGGCGTTGCTGGTACACCCACCCGATTTGGACAGGAAATTCGGGCAACTCAGATTGTTAATCTCAGCACCCAGGAGACGATCGCTACCCAACCACCTACCGTTCCTCCTCCACCTCCAGCCAACAGAGTCAGCTACAGCAGTCTTTCTGCTGATGGAATTGCTCGGCATTGGCTTGTTGGACACCGAGGCGAACTCAAAGGTGTTATTCTCTCCTCTGGTGTGGTAGTGAAATTTCCACCTCATGTGGGCGATCGACTTGCCAACATAATTCAAGGTAATGACCAAGTTCGGGTTCAAGGTTTTGGCACCCGCAACACTTATGGACAAGTCATAGAAGCAACCACCTTAAGCGTGAACAGAGAGAATATAGCGATCGCTCCACCTAAGCGGTTAAGTCGTTAACAAAATAATTACTCCCTTTCCGCCATAAGATTACCGATCTTCTTCTCCTCTTTCCTCTGTGTCCTCTGCGCCTAGAGCGGTTCATTAAATTAGGTATTCTTTTAACGGGAAGGGAGTAAGTATACTTATAAGAATCCTAAATGATTTATGAAAGGGAACGGGGAACAAGGAATAGTACCGTGAGCCGCCCACAAGGGGCGAAATTTCCACCTTACAAGGGATACAAGGGATTTTTCGCCAACGATTCCACTCGCTTCGGGGCTAGTTTTTCGCCTGTTAAGCGTTCCCTGTTCCTTATATGTTTAGTGCGACTAAGCGCAGGTTATCGTACTTACCAATAACGAGTGACTGCATAATTATCTAGCACTGCATCCACACTAACAATCGGGATCTTTTCTGTAAGTGCTTGAGCAACCATGAATTTGATGCTCCATCCATGTTTCAAAATTTCCAGGAATTTGATACTTACCAATACTAACTTTGATAGCAATTTCCCAATAAGAAGCAGGACTGAGCAAAATGTCATTGAGGGGATCGACAATCAAATCACAGGCGACTTGACTGAGGGGTTTCGTCTTCGGACAGGATGATTAGGGTTCCAATTGCACTACCGGGCTGGCGAGGCTTGCGAGGTGATTGGAGTTCGGCAATCAGTCTGGCGACTGTGCGATCGCCGGACAAAATCTCCACTTCTTCACCGGGTTGCAGGCTTGCAATCAGTTCGGGTAAACGCAGTTGGGCTTCTGTTAATGGAATCCGTGTCATTGTTATATGCTGTAGGATTACTAGCCGACACCTTTGATAGTAACTTGAAGCAGCCCGTCTAGATAATTCTTCGCACTTTAAACTACACTTGACAACTTCCCAACTTGAGACGCTTCTTCTTCATAAACTGCTAAGTCAAACCAAAAAGTGGTGCCAACTCCAACTTCGCTCACCAAATAAACTTTGCTGTGATGCTTTTCCATGATGTTTCTGACAATTGATAAACCCAAACCAGTTCCCTCTAGAGTGTGTACTCGATTTTCTACTCGGAAGAAGCGGTCAAAAATAGCTTCTTGATCTTCTGGAGCAATGCCAATACCAGTGTCGGAAATTTCTACTCTAACTTGAGATGTTTGGCGATCGCTTGAATTGGTTTTTGGTTCGAGTTGGTAGGCGCGGATTGCGACTTTTCCACCTGACTGAGTGAACTTGAGGGCGTTACCCAGAAGATTCGCTAACACTTGCAGCAACAAATCGTAGTTACCAACAACTAACGGCAACTTAGGAGAGATTTCTTGAACCAATTCAATCCCTTTATCTTTGGCATTCAATTGATAAGTCCGCAGCGTTTGTTCAATTGCCTGTGTCAAATCGACTCCATCTAAATTATATCTGCGGCCTGATTCAAGTTTTGATAAATCCAAAACATCATTCACTAAGCGAGTCAACCTGTCTGTTTCGTGATTGACTGTTTCTAGAAACTCCCGACGTTCTACCCAGCTTAAATCTTCGCCGTATTCGTGTAATGTTTCAATAAAAGATTTTATATTAAATAGTGGAGTTCTCAATTCGTGGGAAACATTGCTAATAAATTGGCTTTTTGCCTCGTTCAATTCTACTTCACGAGTGATATCTTGTACTGTGATCGCAATCCCTTTAATACTTTCCCGTTGCTGATTAACAACTGTTGTTAAAAGAATGCGGATTGTTCTTAGTGTGGTGGATTGGTTCAGTAAAATGCGAAATTCTGCACTTTCGCATTCTCCCTGTGCCATTTCATACAAAGGACGCCTGACTTCCATCTCTACCGAGGGCGGTAAGTAACGCAAAACATTTTCTCCTACAACCTCAATACCTTCCCAGTTAAAAATTCTCCTTGCTGTAGGATTGACTAAAATGACTTGCATATTGTTATCAATCAGGACGGCACCATCGGCAATCGTAGAAACCAATGTTTCAAGTTTGGCTTTCTCTGCTGTCAATTCTTCAATATTTTGTTCTTCGTAACGCTCCAAGCGTTCTGCCATTTCATTAAAATTGAGAATTAACTCCCCTAGTTCGCCTCCTAGCGGTAAATCTATTTGCTGCTTAAAATTTCCTGCAGCAATTTGTTTTACGCCTACGAGTAATTCTTTAATGGGCTTGGTAATGGTTAAAGCATTAATCACTCCTCCTAAAATCACCATCACCCAAATTGAGATAAATACAGCAATGGTGACATCGCGAGTGAAGTTTGTGGAAATAACAGCAGCTGGGTTGGGGTTAATGCCAATCGCCAACACGCCCAAGTATTTGCCATCTACCGTCAAAGGAACAAACACATCCGTCACTTCCCCGTCTGGGGATCGATGTTGCCGTACCATTGGCTTATCAGCATCAGCCGCATAATCATCGGGTAGCTGTATTCGCCGTTTGATAGCAAGGGAGGTTTCCACTTCTGGCTCCCAAAAGGGAATGCCAAAATAAATTTTCCCCCCTTCATCAGCATATAGCATATAACGTACACTGGAAGTGCTGCTGTAAAAGCGTTGAGAAAACTGAGAGACCTCTGTAAGATTGCCATCGGCAATAAGTGGGGCAACGTTGGCAGCCAGTAACAGCCCCAGATCCCGACCAAAGCGCGTGTCGTTTAGACGTGCATCTAGCTGAATCGTATTGACTGCCCAGAAGGTTAAACCACTCATCACCAGAGACACAACTAATGTGGCAGCCGCTAAAAGCTTTGTCTGGAGGGTGAACTCCGACCACCAATTGACAATTGCTTCTTTGATTGTTTTTAAAATAGCCAGCATCTTAAATACAGCGTATTAAAAGGGGTCAGGGGTTAGGGGTTAGGGGTTAGGGAAGTGAGATCTTCTTGTTTGACGGTGAAATTTTTTTTCATTGGGACTGCCCAATCATCTGAGTTCAACTGGTTCGAGAGGGCATCGTTCTGGTTTTCATACTTATTTACAAATGAAAATAAACCTAACAACTCAAAATTAACAGTTTCTTTGACAAATAAGGAAGGGATTGGGGTAGGGGGTAGGGGGTAGGGAATTTTGGATTTTGGATTTTGGATTTTGGATTTTGGATTGGGGATACAGTCATTACCCTTGTTCCCAACCCCTCACCCCTACCCCCTCACCCCTCACCCCTACCCCCTCACCCCTCACCCCTACCCCCTCACCCCTCACCCTACCCCCTCACCCGATACCCAATATCTCGTCGGTAATACATTCCCTCAAAGTGAATCTGCTGTATCCCAGCGTAGGCTTGGTCAAGGGCTGCATCAAAATCTTTGCCAACTCCAGTAACATTTAACACTCTACCTCCATCCGTGACTAACTGTCCTTGGTTGAACTGGGTGCCAGCGTGAAATACAATTGTTCCTGATGCTTCTGCGCGATCGATGCCAGTGATGGCTTTTCCTTTTTCATAGGTTCCAGGATAACCACCAGAAGCAGCAACGACTGTGGCACATGCTCCTTGTTTCCAGGTAATGGGTGGCATTTCACTCAAGCGCTGTTGTACGCAGGCAAGAATTAATTCTTCTAGAGGTGTTTCTAAAAGTGGTAGTATCACTTGTGTTTCTGGATCGCCAAAACGACAGTTAAATTCCAACACCTTAAATTCCCCTTGCGTGCCAATCATCAACCCAGCATATAATACCCCTCGGTAGTCAATACCTCTGGCTCTTAAAGTCGCGATCGCTTTCTCTAAAACTTCTGTCTGAATGCTTGCCATCAACTCAGGAGTCAAAATGGGTGCTGGTGCATAAACACCCATTCCACCTGTATTTTCTCCCGTATCGCCCTCCCCGATGCGCTTGTGGTCTTGAGCCGGTAGCAACGGGCGAATTGAAATTCCATCAGTCAATGCCAAAACAGAAACTTCTTGCCCAGTCAAATACTCTTCAATGACGACAAATTTTCCCGCACTGCCAAACTGTCCTCCAAACATGGCATCAATTGCCTGATTTGCTTGTTCCACTGTTTCGGCAACAATGACACCTTTTCCAGCTGCCAAGCCATCGGCTTTGACAACAATTGGCACTCCCTGAGCCTTGACGTAAGATTTTGCCGCTTGTACCTCTGTAAATACCGCAGAGCGTGCTGTAGGAATTTTTGCTTCTTGCATCAGTGCTTTTGCCCAAGCCTTGCTGGCTTCGATTTGCGCTCCTGCCTTACTTGGACCAAAAACCATAAAACCTTTGGCTTGGAGGTTATCTGTGATTCCTTTTGCCAACGGAACTTCAGGTCCGACTACAATTAGAGAAATGCCCTCACTGTGGGCAAATTGACTGATTCCCTCAAAATCATCTACAGACAAAGACAAGTTCTGGCAGCGTTCCATACTTGCCGTACCGCCATTTCCCGGCACGCAAACAACCTGCTCAATTTGCTTTGATTGTAACAATTTCCAGGCAAGAGCGTGTTCCCGCCCTCCATTACCTACAACTAAAACTTTCACTGATGTCCTCTTAAGCTTGGGATCGGTTACCAGTTATCAGTTATCAGTTACCGATTATCAGTGAATCATGAATTACCAGTTATCTCTAATACTGGTCACTGGTCACTGGTTACTGGCCACTGTAACGACGACTCGCCGTACAATTTTTCACCAATTTTGATGCTTGTGCAAGCCCCTTCTTTTTCCCAAAGATATAACTAAACTTTGTACCACCTCGTCACCTCGTTCCCAGGCTCAGCCTGGGAATGCCTGAAGGGAGGCTCCGCCTCCTGTCTTGCCTTACGGGAAGTTCCGCCTCCTGCCTTAGACTGCTGCTACGCTCTGCAGAGCCTCGCAGACTGCATTCTGTGGTAGAACCACCGGAACGAGGTGGTACGAAGTTTCGACCCTGAGAACGAGAGTGGGAGATCTGTCCACCTACCCATCAAAATTTATGTGGCAGACGACTACTAACTGTCCCCTTGAAATGGAATACTGGAATTTTTACGTATTTATCCTGTTTTTATTTTCTTTTTTCTTGCAAAAACTCAGTATATTTGCTGTTATCCTTAGGGTATTAAATTTCAATAATTTTTCTGAATTCAGTAGAAAGTGAAAGCTATTATAAACTCTTTATCAACTTATTGTTTGCTCTATGAAATAGTAAAAAATAATTGTAAATTGATGGCGGTTCAACGACTGAAGAGATTAACTTGGAAGTTGAAATAGATTAAGGTATCGAAAAAAAGCAAGAATCATGGTTAAAAGTATAGTTACTGGAGTTGCAGGCTTTATAGGTTCCAACCTTGTAGAAGCTTTGTTGAAACAAGGTGAAGAAGTCATTGGAATAGACGAATTTAATGATTACTACGATCCTGCATTAAAACGCAAGAATATCGCTCACCTGCACGATCGCCCTGGGTTTCAATTAATTGAGGGAGATATTCGCACTTTAGACTGGATAGAACTTCTAAAAGACATTGACGTAGTTTACCATCAGGCAGCACAAGCAGGAGTTCGGGCAAGTTGGGGTCAAGGGTTTCGTCTGTATACAGAAAGGAATATCAGTGCCACACAAATTCTATTGGAAGCGGCGAAGGATGCAAAACAGTTGAAAAGGCTGGTATTTGCTTCAACTTCCAGCATCTACGGTGATGCTGAAACTCTACCAACTCATGAAGACATATGCCCTAAACCAGTTTCTCCTTACGGTATTACCAAACTTGCTGCCGAGCAATTATGCAGACTATATCACAAAAATTTTGGTGTACCTTACGTAGCGTTGCGTTACTTCACAGTTTACGGTCCAAGGCAGCGTCCGGATATGGCGTTTCATAAGTTCTTTAAATCTGTCTTATTGGATGAAGCTATTCCTATCTATGGCGATGGTTACCAAACACGAGACTTTACCTTTGTGAGTGACGCTGTAGCAGCCAATTTAGCCGCAGCGACTGTATCTGAAGCAGTGGGAGAAATATTTAACATTGGCGGTGGTAGTCGAGTTGTGCTAACCCAAGTTTTAGATACGATGGAAGAAATTGTTGGAAAACCTATTAAGAGAAACCACGTAGAAAAAGCAATGGGAGATGCCCGCCACACGGCTGCGGATGTCTCTAAAGCAAGGAGAATTCTGGGTTATCAGCCTCAAGTTTCTTTAGCGGAAGGCTTGGCTCAGGAATGGCATTGGGTGAAGTCGTTGTATTAAAGATTCCTCAAAAAATTACGCCACAATCAAAAATTGGATATTTTTGCTCTCGTTGCTCTCGTTCGTTGCTCTCGTTCCCAGGCTCCGCCTGGGAATGCCTGATTGGGAGGCGGAGCCTCCTGTGCTCTACCTACCGGCTCTACAGCAGCCCACTTGTGCTGCATTCCCAGCCTGTGACAAACTTTAGGGCAATGCCAACTTTTCGGAGAGTGGCAAACCGAACCTAGTTTGATTGCCTTTATAATAAATAGTAAACACTAAACGTTCATCACGCTTAATTTTTATAGTAACAAATCCAATACCTTGTTACTCTTGCAAATTGCTTGCAATTCAGGTACAATATCAGGCTCAAAGAAAGGATCGTCTTCAGCGTATATGATGAGCGTGGGTTTGCTAAGATGTGGTAATATAGGCAAAGCACTGCTAGCATCGTAGTAAGCTTCCACTGTTGGAAAGCCGAGTCGCTGAATGACTAGCTCCTCATCAAAGCCCCATATGCTGTTAGCCCGCTTAATCGCTTCAGGGTCAAGAGTTCCAGGATGAGCTTCATGAATATTCCATGCAAGTTTTTCTAACCCCCGTGCGATCGCTTGTTCGAGATACCTCCCCAAAGGATGCTTGACCAGATAAGCTAGCGATCGCCGAGAGTCCAAACTCGGACAAATGACTGCTGCACCACCGATATCGTTCTCTTGTAGCCCCAGATTCCGATTTTCTTTGGTGAGTTCCACAGCAGTTTTCACAGCCCACAGTGCCAGCTGTCCGCCCAAGGAGTAGCCGGTAAACCAATATTGACCGGGACATCCCATCTATTTGGCAGTGGCGGCAATGGGGGTAAAATCTTCTCCCTCGTACAATCCATCACTCGTTAGCGTTGGAGACAATTCAGCTACCAACAATCGTGCCACGCGGATTTTTGGGAATGGCAACCTTACCAAAAATTGGTACTTCTTGCGCCCCCGTAAAAATGATTTCTTGATAAAGCGGCTCTGGGTGTTGAATTGTACTTTCCCAATCACGCGCACCCTGCAAAGCAGTATAGACAGTCATCACCACACCATTTTGCAAAAACCAAGAGGGACTGTAAGAGGCATAACACATGATATAGGAAACCTAGTATAGTTTAATTTTGGTTTTACAATCCTTTAATTTTAATCTTTATGTTAGATTTAAATTATTTTTTATAATCAGGAAAGCAATCTTTGTATCTACCAAAGGTTCTTATTTATCCTTAATAAGTAGTAATAATTTTTTAATAATGCCGAGGATTCTTGTCATAGACGACGACCCTGCAATTTCAGAACTCGTAGCCGTCAACCTAGAGATGGCTGGTTACGACGTTAGCCAAGCCGAGGACGGCATCAAAGGTCAAGCATTAGCTCTCCAGCTACAACCAGACTTGATCATGCTGGATCTCATGTTGCCGAGGGTAGATGGATTCACTGTTTGCCAGCGCCTGCGTCGGGATGAGCGCACTGCTGAAATCCCCGTGCTGATGCTGACGGCTTTGAGCCAAACACAGGATAAGGTGGAAGGTTTTAATGCTGGCGCAGATGATTACCTGACCAAGCCCTTTGAAGTCGAAGAAATGCTGGCACGGGTGCGAGCGTTATTGCGGCGTACTGACCGGATTCCTCAAGCCGCCAAGCACAGTGAAATTTTGAATTACGGACCTCTTACCTTAGTTCCAGAACGTTTTGAGGCGATATGGTTTGGTCAAACCGTGAAATTAACTCATCTGGAGTTTGAGCTACTGCACTGTCTCCTTCAACGCCACGGTCAGACAGTTTCCCCTAGTGAAATTCTGAGAGAAGTTTGGGGTTACGATCCGGATGACGATATTGAAACCATTCGCGTACACATCCGTCACCTTAGAACCAAGTTAGAACCAGATCCCCGTCATCCCCGTTATATCAAAACTGTGTATGGTGCGGGTTACTGCTTGGAACTACCAAGCGCCCCCCAATCAACGGAAGGCGCTTCTACAGTGACCAGTGACCAGTGACCACCTGACTACCTGACTAGTGACCGACGTCTTCACCTATTGCGTTTTGAACGCAACAAGCGAGGGCGCGGTTTCTGTATGAGAGT
Source organism: Scytonema sp. UIC 10036 (assembly GCF_009725235.1). Next base: position 64,074 of record NZ_WJFC01000007.1, on the reverse strand, counting down.
GCTAGGTATTCTAAAGCTGGTGTGAATAACTCGTATCTTTAAGAGTGCAAAACCTGTAGAGACGCGCCATGGCGCGTCTTTACTGTTAAGTCCTAGTAGATTTGTAATTTATATTACAAGGCTACTAAGTATCCCCTGAGGTTATTTTATTTTTAGCCCAAAAGATTTTATTCTTACGGGATAAAAGGTAGATGCTTAATACTGATAAACCAACAAGACTCGCAGGTTCGGGGACTTTTTTCGGTGGTGTAATCCGAGTAATTCGGGCGTAGATACCTGCCGTAATGTCTTGATTTTCGTAGACACGAAACTTTTTAACGGTGGTGTTACCGCCATCTTGGCTGAAGCCAATGAGCTCCAGAAGATAATCATTTCCTCCAAAACTGAAACTGCGATCGCTAAAACTATTTTTAACAATGACAGAATCCGCGTCTTTTTCTGGATCGCCCTCGTTAGTTGTGTTTTCTAAATCCAACTCGTATTTAAAACTCTCAGAGAACGTGAATGGCTCAGAGAATAATAGGTCAAGACTTAATGATACAGAGTCCACATTGGTTCCTTGAGGCACTGTTCCATTAAAGTATTTTAAATAACCTATCTTAAACACTGAGCCTTCCTCTGCAGTAAATGAAATACCTTTGAGGGCCATTTCATTTGCACGCGTTCCATACCTTGGTACTTCTGGATAAGCATCCCCCCATTGAAAAGTATTGGTTCCCACACCTGTGTAGTGTGGATCGGTATTTGCGCTCCCTGAATAATTACTGGGTTCTCCCCAAATGGCTCTCGAGTCACCAAAAAAAGTTAGACCTAGAGCTTGGCTGGAGAAACCAAGGACTGTGACAACACCTACAGTCAAAGTAGACACAGCAGTAGTAAGTACTGAACTGAGTTTCATGGTTAAGCCTTACTCCTACCCAGGAGCTGGTTTCAAGTAAGCATCCCGTCCACGTTAGTAAATTTACTGAGAAAATGACAATAAATTTATATAAATTTCACAAAATCTTCATATTGACTTTGCCAATTCTTAGCAAAACAATTTTCTCTGCTCTGGTTGATAATCCTTGTTTTATCAGCTTTTTACAAGGCTTTTACACAGTTTCATCTATTGTTAACTCATTCTGTAGAATAAGTATATTTTTTTGCTATTAGAAAAAATAAAGCAATATATTCTGTCAGTAGTAAAATGTGATTTACATAACCTTAACAAAGAAGGTAGCTATTTCGAGGGCAGAGGGCATTTATAACGATTGAATCGGAGTACACCCCAAGCAGTTAGGCTTTGGCATGAGGGCAATTCTGATAAAGTGAGAAATTTTTCCATCTGCTATCTATCATCTGTCTTTCTCAATAAACCAAAAGGCAATAGGGAATGTGCAAAATTCTTCCCTATTGCATACTTGCCGATTAGCTATTGCCTTGTTAGGGAGCTAAAGCATTACCGCGAAGCAAACTACCAATAGTCTTAGCAGTAATTTTTAACTGAGTGAAAGGATTAGCAGGTACAACTGTCTTGTACAGATAGCTGTCAAAAGTTAGCCTTTGAACATCGATATCGTCACACATTTCCACAAAAGCTTCACGTGTGGCATCAGAACGGTAAAATACAGTCTGTAGGAGATCTAAGACCTTGTAGGTTAGCCCGTACTTCCTATCCCACCGTCTCAGATAGACTTTAAGGTCAGCTTCTGTAGGAATGCGGCTACCGTTGTTAGACATTTCAACAATTGTTTCAGCACACATCCGTCCAGACTTGGCAGCAAAGTAAATGCCTTCTCCAGAAGATTTAGTCACATAGCCCGCAGCATCACCTACTAAAGCAATTCTTCCTACAACCCGACGGGGGCGGGGATGTTCGGGAATGGGGTGCGCTTCTACCTTGATAATTTTGCCACCTGCGAGTTTTCTGGCTGCACGAGCGCGAATACCAGCTTGCAGTTGCTTGATGCTCGCTTTATTCACGTGCATTGTACCAGTACCGACGGCAACGTGGTCGTATTTGGGGAATACCCAAGCGTAGAAGTCTGGAGACACATCATCGCCAACGTACATCTCGGCGAGATCCTCATAGTAGTTCATGCGATCTTGAGGGAGACGAATTCGTTCCTGGAAAGCGATCGCATAATTATAATCTCCTGCATCCATTTCTTTAGCAACGCGGGAGTTAGCACCATCAGCCCCTATAATCAAATCAACTTTCAGGGTTTTGGCAATTCCTTGAGCAATACCTTCTGTGTGTTCTACGTAGTGGATGGTATAGGGATCGGTATTGTTGGCGGGAATATCGAGTTTATGAACAGTGGCATTAATTAAATTTGCGCCCAGTTTGGCGGCGCGATCGCGTAGATAACCATCTAACACTTCGCGACGACACATTCCGATATATTCTTCTTCTTTTTCCAGATTGATATCCACCTCACGATTGGAAGGTGATATCATCTTCATTTTCCGCACGCGACGGTCAATAATATTTTGGGGCAGGTCGAATTCACTAACCATACATAAGGGAATTGCACCGCCACAAGGCTTGGCATTATCCAGCTTGCGTTCAAATAGGTAGGTTTCAATTCCTGCTAGAGCTAATGTTTCTGCAGCTGATGAACCTGCTGGACCTGACCCAACAACAGCAACCCGTAGTGTCAAAGTCTTCTCCCAATCTTTTCATTTACCGAAAGCATGGTATCACGGTCTTTTGACTGATTTTGTGCTTCCCTCTAAATCTCTGAACCAAATGCAACATTCCTTAATATTTCTCTAAATTGAGTATTGGGAATTGGGCATTGGGAATAGTTAATTAGGAAACATCTATGGTTTATAACCCAATTTATGCAGGTTTCAGTGTTTGACTCAGTTAGCAGACAAATTAGTGTTGCAGCAATTACTCAGTATCAAAAACGTATTTCTCCTCACAAAGGATTTAGTTGCGCTCATCGGATTCTTTATGGTGGAGAGTCTTGTTCGCAGTACATCAAGCGAGTGATTGCTCAAGAAGGTTTGCGGGGTGCAATGGTCAAATCTCGAATCCGATTTCAAGCCTGTTCGCAAGCCAATGAAATTTTGCGGGCGCAGATTGAGGGATCGACAGAGGAAACGCCAGATAAAAAGCATCGAAGACACAATTGTACCAAAGATAAAGTTCGTCAATCAGACTGTAGAAGCAGCGATTGTGGTGGGGGCTGCGACTGTATCGAGGGGTTAGTCGATTTAGCAACCTGTGATTGTACTGTATTAGACTGTAGTGCTTTGGATTGCAGTGCAGCAGACTGCGGCTCACTAGATTGTGGAAGTTGTGGTAGCTGTGGGAGTTGATTGGTCATTGGTCATTTGTCATTGGTCATTTGTCATTGGTCATTGGTCATTGGTTACTGGTCACTGTTTATGGTATACTCCGATATACGCTAATCTTAATCAAAAATCCGTAGATTGGTTTCCGAGGTGCAGTCACAGTGGGCATAGTTGTTGAGAACGTATCTAAAGAGTTTGGCAATTTTAAAGCAGTCGATCGAGTCAGTCTGGAAGTTAAGAGTGGCTCACTCGTAGCACTACTCGGACCATCTGGTTCAGGGAAGTCCACACTGTTGCGTTTAATTGCGGGTTTGGAATTGCCAGATAGCGGGAAAATTTTGCTGACTGGTAAAGATGCTACATACCAAAGCGTACAACAACGGAAGATTGGGTTTGTCTTCCAGCACTATGCTTTATTTAAGCACATGACTGTCAGGCAAAACATTGCCTTTGGTTTAGAAATTCGTAAAGCAACAAAAGTAAAAATCAAAGAACGGGTTGAAGAATTATTAGATTTAGTGCAACTGAGTGGGCTGGGTAACCGTTACCCCTCACAACTTTCTGGGGGTCAACGCCAAAGGGTAGCACTCGCACGGGCGCTAGCAGTAGAACCAGAAGTTTTACTTTTAGATGAACCCTTTGGCGCACTTGATGCCAAAGTTCGGAAAGACTTGCGAGCTTGGTTGCGCCGCTTGCATGATGAAGTACATGTAACCACTGTTTTTGTAACCCACGACCAAGAAGAAGCGATGGAAGTCTCGGATGAAGTCGTGGTGATGAATAAAGGGCGAGTAGAACAGATAGGGACGCCAGCAGAAATATACGACCATCCAGCAACAGCATTTGTAATGAGTTTTATCGGACCTGTTAATGTGTTACCCAGTACGGCTAGGATTTTCCAGAGTAATGGATTTGATTCTGCTCATCCAGAAGTATTTTTGCGTCCGCAAGATGTCATCGTGGAAACAAGCCAGAATGGCGCTACAGTACCTGCTAGGGTGACTCGGTTGATACATTTGGGTTGGGAAGTGCAAGCAGAGTTGACTTTGGATGACGGGCAGGTAGTAACAGCCCATTTGACAAGAGAACGTTATGACGAGTTAAAGTTAGAGCCACAACAAAAAGTGTATGTCAAGCCAAAGGACGCAAAATCCTTCCCACTGTATTATTCAATTTAAATTGTTTACTGTTGGGTGTTACGACAGAGTTGACTATTGACTCTTAGCTGGCTAATGATACTATGCTGATTGCATTTAAGACACAGTTAAAAATGATATCAGCACAGTCACTCATTTTGCTAATCGAGTACGCTAGAAGTCGAGAAGCGACAATAGCGATCGCAGAGTCCACAGAACCAGGAATCACATATCAATGGGAGAGGGAGTGGGGTATGACGGAGTGGCTTGGCGAAACCTTGAGTACCAGCGCTATTCTGACCATAAATGAAGAAAAAGCAGTCCTTTGCTTTAATGCATATTTTGGAAAGGAAGAACACAATGGTTCCTACCCGCTTCCATTGCCACACCCACCCGCACTTCTATTTAGTCAAGAAAGGTCTGTTGCTAACCTCAAGGAAGCACTGTCACTGGAGGATACTTTTTATAAAAGAGTCACAGAATGGGTAAATAAGCAGGCACACAAGAGGTTAAGTTAGGAATATGGCAGGACTAAGAGGGTAGAAGGTAGTAGAATATTGAGGGTGCAAAAGCTGATAGTACGCGCTTTGATGTGATTTTTAATGGAAAGTTTATTTACGCCATCCTGTAGCGATCGCTAAACGCACAAATAAGTAGCAATAAAAACCAGGGTGTTTCTGCCCTACCTAAAGGGGCATTATGCAGTCAAGTTTATAGTTTTTTGGAGTTGGCTAAAGGAAAAGCGTGTGCTATGCTAGAAAAGTAGTTAATTGCGAATCTACCAAACTTAATATCTAAGCTAAAATTAGGTAGGATAGATAAGCTAAAACTACAAGAGTATAAGTTAGTTATGGCGGCATAGCCAAGTGGTAAGGCAGAGGTCTGCAAAATCTCCATTCCCCAGTTCAAATCTGGGTGCCGCCTTTTAAAAAAACTATGTTTTTAATCGATGGGAATCCATTGTAGTAAGTGTGATGAAGTGTGCTTATTATGCCACACTTTAAATTTTTGGGTAACTTTTGGGTAATTGGGCGTAAACCTAGTAAGGTAAAGGTTTATACGCCATTAATTAAAACGTATGTACTCTAAAAGCCTAGAAGAAAGAGCCAATAAGAGTTCTGTAAAAATCAAGGCATCTAATGGTAGGTTGCAATTAGTTTTCGCCCATCCCATCGTTACTCCAACAGGAGAAATCAAGACCAAGCGTTTCTACCTTTCCACTGGTCAAGCAGATACCCCTTTAGAAAGGCAGCAGGCATCTGTTTTAGCTGCAAGAATCCAACGGGACATTGATTATGATGAGTTTGACGCCAGTTGAGTCAAGTACAAGCCAGTTGCATCTTTAACAACTGTTACCCCAATTACCCCATCTGTTACCCCAAAACTCGATATACAGGAATTGTGGATGCAGTATACAGAGTTCAAAAAACCACAAGTCAGTCAGTCTACTTACGCAGTGGACTATAGAAAATATCGCAACCACATCGCTAGTTTGCCAACTAAAAATCTCGATGATGCGATCGCTATCCGGGATTATCTCATTGCTCACCTGAGTCCTAATGCTGCCAAACGTACCTTAACCAATATTAATGCCTGTTGTGATTGGGCAGTGAAAAGCAAGTTGATTGCGTCTAATCCCTTTCAAGGAATGACAAAAGAAATTCAGCTTCCTAAGTCGGAATCTGAAGAGAACCAAATTAACCCATTTAACAGGGAGGAAAGAGATGTCATTATTAAAGCATTTGAGGACAGCAAGCTCTACAACTACTACGCTCCCCTGGTAAAGTTTTTATTTTTCACTGGTTGTAGACCATCAGAAGCAATAGCGTTGCAATGGAAGCATATCGGTGATAAGTTTATCATTTTCGAGCAAGCGATCGTTATCAGTAGTAATGGACTGGCTCTCAAGGATGGGTTAAAAACCCAAGCTCACAGGCGTTTTCCGATTAATTATCAATTGCGAGAAATTCTGAAATCTATTAAGCCTGAAACCGAGCGTACAGATGATTTCATTTTCAAAAGTAAGAAAGGAGGAATAGTAGACTTTGGTGATTTTCTTCATCACGCTTGGAAAGGCTATAAAAACCGCCACGGTAAACATATGGATGGTATCGTTACTCAGTTAGTTAAGCAGAGCCTTGTGAGTGAATATCGAAAACCTTACCAGTGTAGGCACACTTTTATCACTCTGTGCTTGGAATCAGGCATTGATGCTAAAGATGTGGCAAAATGGGTTGGCAACACTCCAGAAATTATTTACAAGCATTACGCAGGTAATAAGCGAGATTTACAAGTTCCGGAGTTATAAGATTTTACTTGTGACTGGTTCAACTTGAGGTAACCAAGGAACACACCTTGTACCTCTTTAACCATTTAACCTCCCAATAAGCAGTACACACCCGATCGTTCTTCTAGAATCGCGTATGTTTTCTTAAAGAAAGGTTATCATTTTGACAATTATTTTGGCTATCCAATAAAATTGCTTCAATTCCATCTTGCACCCGCGTCAATTCTCGATACTGCTCCTCAATCCAAGCTTTTTCCGCTTCACGTTGTTCTATTGTTTCTTGACGATACCTTACTTGTTGAGCGAGGAAATCACTATAAAATGTTAGCCCTTGCTCAACTGCTTGTTCAACTAATTTGACAAACTCATCAAAAATAGTAGTAACAATTGTTTCCAATTTGATCAAAACTTCCTTCGAGCATTTATCAAATTGCTCCCAACTAATACCTAAAACTCCCTGCTTGGCTAAAGTATCAGCGGTATTGTCCAAAGCATCAACCAAAGATTTAACGTTTACAGGGAGAATGTAAAAGCGTTCGGTAAATGCTCTTTCGACTAAATTAGCTATTGTAGAAGCAATTAAGTTAAACTGAGTAAGAAGTTCTTTAGCTTGTTGTTTATCTAATTGTCCAATACATTTTTCTAGGAATGGAATGTGAGTTTCTAGTTCATGCTTGACGAGTAAGTTGATACTGTCGATAATAACGCGTTGTAATGCTTTTACCTGAGCTTGTAATTCACAACGTAACCTTATAATAAAGTTGTCCTTTTCAAAAACACTTAATGCATTCTTGATTTTTTTCTTATTATCATAAAAATGGTTTTCTTCAATCAGCAATTTTCGTTTGTACCAATCATTCTTAACTTGGTTAGTCACTTCAGATTTATATTGTCTGCTTAAATGACGGACTTTAAGATTACACCCACTTAAATCTCCTATTTCTTCCCATATTTCATAAGTAGATATTTCAGCTACTCTTTGCTTGCTATCCCAAACATCCTCAGTATGAGCCAAATCATCAAAACATACTTGGATTAGACTTTTGAGTCTAGTAGCTGATTGCTTCATTTCTTTAAAACAGGGAGCAATCGACTGGTTCAACTTGGCTACAGATTGCTTAATTTCTGGTGAGTTTTGTTCATCCTTCAAAACTGGCTCGATAGATTCAGTCATCCTCTGAAATATCATTAAATATTCATTCATCCGTGTAATCTCCGATGTTTTTTGTAAAACTTAATTAATACAATCTAAATCAATATTTTCTTTCAAATGCTAATCAAATTAAATACTATGTTTTTTGTATTTCGCCCAGAACACATGATTGGTCTTGCTAATGGTACTCTCAAACAAGTTGTATCGTCCTCAGGGATTCCACTGAGCATGGTTAGAGACGCAAAGACAGGTCACATTGTTGGTCACGCTGTTGGTGTAGTAGCTCAGCCATTTGTAGCTATTCCAAAAATGATATTCGATAGCATAGAAATGATTCAAATTGATAGAGGTTTTAAAAAAACTTATGAAAAACTGGATTTAATTCAGTCAAGCTTGACGACTATCAACACTAATATTAGTGTTTTGCAAGCGACTACAGCTTTGATTGGTGTAGGAGCTATAGCAGGATTGGCACTCTCAGCAGTAAACTTGTATCAAATATTGAGATTAAGAGAAGATATAAAGCAATTGAAACTGGAAGTTAAACATGGATTTATTGATTTAAAAAAAGCTTTAGACAATCAGGGTAAAGAAATCATCAATCATATTGATAGAGTTGCTCAAGATATTAAATTTGAGCAACATCGTTTAGTTATGATTGAGGCATATGGGAAATTTCAGGCAGCACTCAATTTAATTAAAACTGCTTTAAAAACAGAGGCAAGTATCCGAAATACTGATTTAGCAACCGCACGGCATTTATTAACAGATGCTTTAGAAAAATATCGAAATCAGCACTTGTTATCTGAAACGTGTGCAGCTGGATATCTTCGTAGAGTGGAATGTTCTTGGGCTATCGATCAGACTATTATCTTAACATATCAGTTGCAAAACCAGCCTACTGCTGTAAGCGATCGCCTAACCCAACTTCAAGAGAAAATCCGTCAAGACAGCCTCTCTGTTGTAGAACAGTGTGAATCTGAAGAAGAACTAGATTTTCTATTTCCGGGAATAGCGCAAATTTGCAATTATGATTTAACCTTATTAGAATCTTGGCAACATCATGTTGATTGGCTACAAAGTTTATCTCCTGATGAAAGGCAATTAATAGCAAATTCCAATAATCAATTTGATGAGATTTACGAAGATAATCAAAACAGAATACAGATAGCCGAGCCTGAAGAAATATCACTTTACGATCGGTTAAAGCAAAAATCACATTACTTATCTCTACGGGATCAACTAAAATTTATGATTTTACCTAATTCACGTAAGGAGTACGAAACTTATATAACTCAACAAGCGTTAGCAACTGGATACAAAGGTTTTGCTCCTTCTAGTTGGCAAGAATTACCAGACTTAACTGTTGCTAACCTTTACTGGTACTTTAAAGCAAAAAAACAATAAATTCTAGTAATTAAATTTAGAAGTACTTTACTTGTGTTCGTGGGTTCGCAAATGAAACCATACCAAATATTGCATATTATCTCAAATCCGTTTGTATCGGAATTATAGTGATTCTCACTTGAATGAAGTACAGATTTATCTGCTACGGGCTGCGTGCATCTGCGGTTTTATAACTTTTTTTGTATTACACCCAATTGAAAAGCGCTATATCTCTCCTTATCTTTCCCTCTGCGCTCTCTGAGTCTCTGCGGTTTTTAATCATTTATATTATGTTCGGATAAACATTTATACTACGATTATAGACACAATGCATGCGCTAAAGCGCAACTACGAACGAATCATTTTATAAGTCATCAGCCGACCACGATATTACTACGTATTTGATATCATCTCTATCTCCAGGAATGGAAATTCAAAATGTTAATAGATAACAGAATTGCTCCCTCTAGAAATCAATCATTTATTGTGTAAAAGTATGGCACTCTTGTATTGTTTTTTAGACATAAATCTTGTCTTTATTGGATAAAAATTGAATTGTTTTAGAAATATCTAACAAATAATTACCAATCATTTCTAGAGAGAAAACTTCTGGTAATGCTTGTCTACGAGAAAGACCGCCCCATGCGTGATTTAACCGCTTGGCAATTTCATCAGGAATTTCAACCGTAATTTGCATAGAGTATTCCAGCTATAATAGTAGTCCAATTCTATTTTAATGATGTTACCTTGCTTGTTGAGAGGGCAAAAGACGGAAGGCAGACGGCAGAAGCTCATCTCTTTTACCTATCCGTATAATATCATATCCGGTAGCATAACCATGCGGAAAAGTTTCCTAATTTCTTAGCGCCTTTGCGTCTTTGCGTGAGTTTTATTTAGGGTATACAAGCGGACATGATATAACTCTTGGTTTAGTCAAAAGCAGCGCAATAAAGCTACAGTGTTTTCATTAGCTTTTACCCATAAAATAAGGGCTTTAGGGTTAGTACTATGTGTCAAAACAACATCAAATAGAAACTTGCAGTCTCCTACACAAATTCCATAGTAATAATACGTAACTAATTATACAGATGACAAACCTTGCATGGTGCCATAAACTCGATGTGCATAAGCAAGTAACTCTTGCTGTATCTGTAACTCAAACTAATACTTGAAAAATATTATGGGGATTGTCATTTTCTTGGGTGTATTGATTGCCACTTTAGCTGTTATCATAGTCAACAGCTATAATGACCTAGTAAAACTTCGCAACCGCTACAAAAACGCTTACGCTCAAATTGACATCCAATTAAAGCGCCGTTATGACCTAATTCCAAATTTGGTCGAAACAGCTAAAGGTTATATGAAGCACGAGCGGGAAACTTTAGAAGCAGTCATTGCTGCTCGGAATTCTGCTATTTCTGCAAGTAGTCGAGCTTCGCAAAATCCAGGAGATCCCCAAGCAATGCAGCAATTGGGAAATGCTGAAGCAGCCCTAGCGGGTGCATTAAGTCGCATTCAAATCCTCTCAGAATCTTATCCAGAGTTGAAAGCAGACCAAACAATGAGCCGAGTGATGGAGGAGTTATCTTCCACTGAAAATCGTATCGCTTTTGCTCGCCAATCTTACAATGATTCGGTAACGCTTTACAACACCAAACTAGAAGCATTCCCTAGCAACATGGTGGCAAATAGTTTTAACTTTGTTGCAGCAGCACTGTTGCAAGAAGCCACACCAGAAATGAGAACAGCGCCACGCGTGTCTTTTTAATGAGTATATGAATTTTTTTGAAAATCAGGATCGAGCACGCCAAAACACTCAACAGTTAATAGGGTTGTTTGTTTTATCGATAGTGGCAATTGTTGGAGCAATTTACATTGCCACGCTGTTTTTTCTCCGCATGGCTCCTAGAATTTGGTGGCATCCACAATTATTTCTGTGTGTTGCAGGTGTCACGACAGCTGTCATCGCTCTAGCTAGCTTCTACAAAATAGCTTGCCTCAGAGAGGGTGGAAGTGCGATCGCAATAGAGTTGGGTGGAAGATTGCTGATATCAGACATAGCAAATCCCAACGAGCAACAACTGTTAAATATTGTAGAGGAAATGGCGATCGCCTCTGGCATTTCAGTGCCGTTTGTGTATGTCCTTGACTCAGAACTGGGCATCAATGCTTTTGCTGCTGGGTTTACTCCCAACGATGCTGCAATCGGAGTCACCCGTGGTTGTCTGGAACAACTCAACCGGGATGAGTTGCAAGGCGTGATTGGTCATGAGTTCAGCCATATTCTCAATGGAGATATGCGCCTGAATTTGCGTTTGGTAGGATTGCTCCACGGAATTTTGTTTCTTTACCTAACCGGAGTCTTTATTCTACGTTTTCGTAGCAGCTACCGTAGCGAGAACAAAGGTTTGTGGGCGTTTGGTTTGGCATTGATGTTAATAGGAGGTGTGGGATTGTTCTGCGGGCGCTTGATTAAAGCAGCAGTCTCCCGACAACGAGAATTTCTTGCTGATGCTTCAGCCGTCCAATTTACCCGTAACACTGATGGTATTGCAGGAGCGCTTGAAAAAATAGAAAGAATCGGTTCGGGGTTGTATTCTCCCGCAGCTGAAGCCGCAAGTCATATGTTTTTTGGCAATGCGCTTCAACTCTCTTTTTGGGAAGATATGCTAGCCACTCACCCACCACTTTCAGATCGTATTCGCCGCATTCGCGGTTTGAACTACAAACCATCTGGAACTGACATCCAAAGGCGTTCTTATCCCCACGAATCAGCAATGGGTTTTGCTCTTAGCAGTGCTTTTACTACGGGTGCTCCAGTTGCTCCAGAAAAGGTTGTTAACCAAGTGGGAAGGGTTGCTCCAGAGCATTTTACTTATGCTCAAAAAATACTGGCAGATTTACCAGAAACCCTACGCTTGGGCTTGCAAAGGCAACAAAGTGCAATAGCTATTGTTTACGCACTGACATTAAATGATACAAATTCTCCCGTGCGCGATCGCCAACTTGAGTGGTTGCGAGAAGTACAACCTGCGGAGTTAGTAGAAGAAACTCTATTGTTTGTTGACGAAATAGCCTCGTTAGATTCCGGTATGCGCTTACCTCTTGTGGATTTAGCAATACCCGCATTGCGTCAATCTTCTCCTAGCGAATGCCAGCAAATTTGCAAATGCGTTAAGGGTTTGATTAAAGTGGGTGGAGATTTATCACTTTGGGAATTTGTGTTGCAATTAGTGCTGTGGCACCGTCTCGAACCTTGCATCCATCCAGAATCCTCATCTAAAGCCGAGCAATTTGACAATATACAAGAGATTTGGTCAGATTGTATCCTCGTACTTTCTGCACTCGCAAAAGTCGGACAATCTCAACCTGATGCGATCGCCTACGCATTTCGCAGTGGGGTTTTTAGACTTCCTAAAGTCGGGCAACAAGAACAACCGGAAACACCAATTGCTTGTAACTTTGCGGGAATTCAGAAAAGCCTCAATCGCCTGCGCCTTGCTAGCCCCAAATTGAAGCAAGCCACAATTGATGCCTGCGCTCATACAGTGATGGTTGATAATCAAGTCACTCCTCAAGAAGCAGATTTGCTGCGGGCGATCGTCATTACTTTGGATTGTCCCATGCCTCCATTTTTAATTCCTCGTAAAAGAAGCCAGAAGTAAGAAGGCAGAGAATAGAAGCTTTTTTAGGTTTAAAAGCAAGGACTTTAATCAAGTTGTTATGCATTTATTTGCCTCCATACATCTAGCTTGGAGACTTTAAACTGTTTTTCAGAAAACAGATTGCTTGTTTTTATGTTGTAATACATAGATTTTCATTCTGCCTTTCTTCCACAACTGACCTCTTGACACTGTACCGTTCGTTCGGTACACTAGTTTTAGGTTTTTGGATAGAGCTTAGGAGGACATTATGCCACGCAAGTTTGGAGAAATTGCCTTTACCCCTGAAGTTCTAGCCGCACAAACAGAACGCGGATCGCGGCAGTCCTACGAAAAATATATTGCCAATGGTCCTGCGAACGATATTATTACTTCCAACATTAAGGAATTTATTGCTCAATTAAATGGGTTTTATCTAGGAACTATGAGTTCCAATGGGTATCCTTACATTCAATTTAGAGGAGGTCCTCCCGGTTTTCTAAAAGTACTAGATGAGAGGACTTTGGGCTTTGCCGACTTTTCGGGAAATGTGCAATACATTACGGTAGGCAACCTTTCAGGTAATGACAAAGCGTTTTTGTTTTTGATGGATTATCGCCATCGCAGACGCATCAAAATCTGGGGCAGAGCTGAGTATGTTGAAGGGGATTCACAATGGACTGAAAAACTACAGATACCGGGTTATCCAGCCGTAATTGAACGCTCGATTCTCTTTCATGTGGAAGCCACTAGTGAGAACTGTCCCCAACATATTCCGATTCGTTATTCGGAAACCGAAGTCGAAGCAATGATAGCTCCGTTGCAAGCGCGAATTGCGGAGTTAGAACAACAGTTGAGCGATCGTGCTTCCACGTAAAAGTTACTCTTGCCAGTATCAACGACTCATACTTTGCCAATATCCTCGTTAATTCTGATGCGGTTGAGCAGATCACCTTAAATCTCTGCTAATCTCTGCATAAATTAGTAGAATAAACAAGATGCATAGATTAGAAGACTGACTACAGATTGGAGATGCCGCAAAGCTTAGGGGGTCAGTATTGAGACTCTCCGATGTTGGGAGAAAACAGGAAAGATTCAAGCGGTGCGAACAGAGGGTGGTCATCGTCGCTATCGTGTAGCAGATTTACTGAAAGTCGATCACCCCAACTTGCGGCATACAGTGATTTATGGCTGAATCAGCACCCCAGATAAAAAAGAGGATTTGGCTCGTCAGATAGGTGTGCTTGAACTTTACTGTCAGCAACAAGGGCTAGTAACTGCTGATAATTGACACGGTAAATCTTCGTAGGTTAAAATATCCAAAAAATTTGTTAAGTGAATTCTATGGGAAAAAAGAAGCAACAGAAAACTGAATATACCTACACTCAGATTCTTCCGGTTGTTTCTTGTTCAGATGAAACACAAGTGAATAAAATTATGCATTTGTGTGGCATTCCCAGAGCGCTTACTTATAACAAACTTGGATCGTTACAAGGTTGGTCTGTACACTGGACACAAGCCGCTCCGATTATTCGTAAAATACTCACCCCCTCTGACATCGGATTACCCGCCAAAATTTGGGAATGGTCTGTTAATGACACGATGAAAAATGTTTCAGCACAACAAGAAGCGGCTAAAACTATTTTAATTCGTGACATTTGGCGAAAATATCCAATGCAATCTAATCAGCGAAAACGGCTTGAATGGATTGAAACTAACAAAGATAAGAAAAAAGGCAAAGAACTTAAACAACTTAAAGAAAAAGCTTTAGAATTGTTTCCTCCAGGCTCGATTGAAATTGAGCGAAATCGATTAATTGAACTGTTAAGCACAGCTCCTACCAAAGATAATTGGTTACATCGAAAATTTCGCTCTCAATATCAACGTGGACATACTTTTGTACGCAACCAAATTGTTTATCAACCAAATGGTTATACGTGTAAACGTCTTAATAGACATTCGGTTGAGTTACAAATACAAGGTTTAGAACGTGGTAAAAGAATCACGTTAAAACTTCGTTCTAGACAAATTATTAAAGGTCAAATTCGTGTTATTCATAATGAATACGGAAGACTCGAAGTACATTGTCTTCGTACAGGAACATTAGTATTACCACAAGGTAAGCCTAACACAAAGTTGGGTATTGATAAAGGTTACACTGAAGGTTTTTACACATCCGAAAATCAAACCATTGCGTCTGGTTTAGGTCAGTTAATGACTGAGAAAACCGAAAGAATCGCTAAAACAAATCGGAACCGCTACAGGATCAGATGTTTTGGTGAAACGATTAAGAAACACGATCCTAAGAAAGCGGCTAGGATTTTAGAAAACAATTTAGGTTACAAGAAAAAGTCTCGGAAGCTACAACGCGAGAAAGAAACTATTAAGAATTTTATTCGCAAAGATTTACGTAAGGTAATCATTTCACCTATAGATATCATTTGCGAAGATCTGACAACGCCCATCAAAGGTAAAAGGCAAGCGAAACAAATTAATCGCAAGCTTAACCAATGGATGAAGGGAGAATTACAAGCTTCGTTGGTGCAGCTCTCAATGAAGACGGGATCAACAATATCAGTGGTTAATCCCGCTTATACATCGCAACTTGATAGCCAGACTGGGACGCTTTTAGGTCACCGGAATGGAGATCGGTTTATTCGTTATACGAAGGATGTAGTCCAGGCTGATTGGAATGCGGCGATAAATATCCGCATTCGTGAGCAGGATAACCAAATCACCAGGTATATGCAATCTGGTGAAGTGGAAACGATCTTAATAGGTCGTACTGTTCAATACTTACACTCAATTGGGTGTTCAGTAGCAGATGCTTTAAATTCAGGTTGGTTACTTCCTAAGTTTAGCGCAAAAGCATTGAAATATGAGAGTGAGTATTACCCGCAGGGGTAGCGGGTACGCTTAAGCTCAAGTTTGGGAGACAAAACCAATTGTCAGCAAAGTGCTTGCAGCCACTACCAAATTTGAAGAAAGCAGCAATTAAAGACAAATCTGAACGAGTTACAGAGATTTGAACAGATTTAGTTTACCCCATAAAGTCAGGAGTTCCTCAACCAATTGGCTATCGAGTTCTGATATTGGTGGAGGCGGAACAGCTTGTCTGTAGTCAATTCGGAAAGCGTAACCGCCTCGCTCATAAACACCACTAACAACCGATTGTAAATTTACGGTTGTAAACTCTTGAGGTTCCTTAAGCGGTAATAAAAACTCAGGAATTGCCTCACGCATTGTAAAAGCGTACAAGTCTGCTTTCGGGCGGCGATCGCACTGACTCACTACAATTCGATAGTCTGTTATTAAATTGACTCCTTTCATTGCCATGGGTTCATCCGCTCGAAGTAAGTCTATTTCAACCAAATGAGACATACTTCCTAAAATCGCATGACGTTTTTCTTCGTAAACTGAGCGTCCCCTTCCTTTGCGTTTATTCTTAGGCGATAAAATTTCAATGACTGTAATTACAGCATCTGTTCCAGTTTCCCTCACTTCCAAGTAGCGTTCTCTTATTTCTACTGGCATTGGCAGAGTAATTTGCTGAGGGCGAGATTGGACTGCAACAGGATTAGCCTCTTTTGGGCTAATTTGCTTGGAAGATTGCTTACCTGCTGATGACAGAACAACCGCATCCGGAATTCCGATGAGTAACTCCTCATCAGAACTATCAAGATAGGTGCGAGTTTCCACTCCAACGTAGTATTTAGGTAACAAATTTGGCGCAATAGCATCTGCAAGCGCTACAATTAAGCGGCTGTGGAACTCTGACCAGAAAATTGACTGCTCCAGGTAGGGGTCCATTCCCGGAAACGGTGATGGCATAAGCTGAAGGTAGGGGGTAGGGGGTAGGGAGTAGGGAATTTTTTATTCCATCGTTATGGCGTTCGCTTAGCGAACGCCATTGGTGTCTATCTTGATTTTAACTGTTCAAGCGCGAGTTCTACAGCCGATAATATATGGTTAACGCAAACTCTTAATCAATAGCAACCATAACATCGGATGATTTAATGATGGCGTATGCTTGTTTTCCTTCTGTCAGTTGAAGCTTCTCAGCTGAAGATTTAGTGATAATTGAAATGACTTCAACGCCAGGAGCAATTTCCAAGGTAACCTCGGTATTAACTGCTCCTTCTACAACTTTTTTTACTGTCGCTTTAAGTGAATTGCGAGCACTAACTTGCATTTTGATTGATGTTCCCTGTATCAATTTAACTCGATAATCCTAACAAATTCTCTCTTCCACGCTTGAGTTTTTATATTTTTTTAATCATTTAGATAACGTGAAATTCCTTAAGGGCAGGTAAAAAATTCTTATTCTCATGACTGGAACGACTGAGTTTAATGAGTGCAAATCGCTGTACGGGGAGTAAATTCCCCCATTGCTGTGAAGTTATTGCGATACCAAATTCCTGTGCTTTGCTACTGACGCTATCAGGTACATTTTGGTCATCCATCCAGGGTGGGTTTTCCTCAACAGGCAGATCGGTAACTGACTCACCAGTGTGCTGTTGGACTAATTGGCGTAAAAATTCTCGGTACTGTTGGACAGTTTCTTCTGTATTGCAAGGTCGTTCTACAAGGGTTTGACGTTCTTCTTGACTGAATTGATTCCACTGATTAAGTTTCAGCTTAATACCACAAGTGTCCAACTTCAAGCGCACCTGCATGGGAATACAACGCAGTGAGTCAACAAAATCAGCTTCAAAGTCAAAAAAATGGGTCATAAATGGTTAACATGGGGCATTGGGCATTGGGTATTGATATTTGCACCTAGTATACCAATAAAAAAAGAAGGTGATAGATAGTATAGATCGTAGATACCGATCGCCTGTTACCGATCGCCTGTTACCGATCGCCTGTTACTGTTCACTGTTAAAGACGCAAATGCTGCTGAATAACCGCTATCGAATTCTTCGCACATTGGGAAGTGGAGGATTTGGAGAAACTTCCCTAGCGGAAGATACTCAAATGCCCTCACTGCGACGTTGTGTGATTAAACAACTAAAACCCATTCACGATAACCCTCAAGTATACCAACTTGTGCAAGAGCGGTTTCAGAGAGAAGCAGCGATTTTGGAAGAGTTGGGTGGAAGCAGCGACCAAATTCCAACTCTGTATGCTTATTTTCAGTTGGACGATCGCTTTTACTTAGTCCAAGAATACGTAGAAGGTGACACCCTCACAGCTAAACTCAAACAACATGGTGTATTAAGTGAAACTACTGTTGCCGGGATTTTAGCAAGTTTATTACCTGTTCTGGAGTACGTACACTCAAAGAACATCGTTCATCGCGATATTAAACCAGATAATGTTATTTTACGTCATCGGGATGGCAAACCTGTACTGATTGATTTTGGAGCAGTACGAGAAACAATGGGAACTGCGCTGAATTCCCAAGGTAGCCCGACTAGCTCAATTATCATTGGTACACCAGGGTATATGCCCAGCGAACAAGCGATGGGTAGACCAGTTTATGCTAGCGATCTTTATAGTTTGGGACTGACAGCTATTTATCTTTTAACAGGGAAACCACCACAAGAGTTACAAACACATCCAAGTTCTGGAGAAATTGTTTGGCACTCTCATGCTACCAATGTTAGCGCAACGACGGTAGCCGTACTCAATCGAGCGATCGCGTACCATCCACGAGATCGATTTTCCAGTGCCAGGGAAATGCTGCAAGCTTTGCTGACTGGCAGTTTATTGATTCCTCCTACTGCTCCTCTGACACAACCACCATCTTTCACTCCTCCATTACCAGCAAAATCTCAAGAAACTCTTCTTGCCAACCCAGGAGTGTCTTCTCGTGAAACTTCGCTTCAAAATAGAGAACAAAGGGGAACACTTGGTCTTAGCATTATTGTGGCTGCTGGTTTGATAGGAGCCTCTGTGATTATTGGTCTTGTGTTAACAAGAAATCCTCAATCTGTAGAACAGCCAAACGCTTCATTGGGGATGCCTTCTAAAGCACCTTCTAATAGTTCTCTCTCCCCCAATCAAGTTACAGAAAATCCGAGTTCCAACTCATCTAACGAGAGTGCTTCTTCACCACAAAATACACCAATACCTACACAACAAAATGTTAATAAAGCAAATTTTCCCAATTCTTTTTATTTTCTTGCCGATTCTGCCTACTCAACTTCACAAACTGCTTTGATGCAAGTGAAAGCTTTACAAGCAGTTGGTTATTCTCAAGCTGGAATGTTTCGGATTCCACAGTATCCAAATTTGTCGGGCAAGGAGTTATTTGAAGTTTATGTAGCTAGATTTAGCGATCGCAATAATTGTATTGACCTGTTAAGAACTTACGGAAAAGTCAACTCCAATGCTTATTGTGCGTTTGCCAGTAAAGATCCAAATGCACCCCCCGAACGGCTATTTTTTAAAGAAATTTCTACATCCTCTTCGGCAACATTGCCAGATGCAAACGCCAGAAAAAACGATTATTCCTGGCTTTCTCAAAGAGAAGTCACAGATGCAGATTTAGATGGGAAAGATGGTTTTGAGCTAGATATTATGAGAAATGCCATTTTTGCACGTCACGGTCGCCGTTTTCAGACTGCTGGGTTACAAAAGTACTTTGATGGACAGCCATGGTATCGCCCGAAATACTCACCAGATAATTTTCCTAATGAATTACTATCGGATTTAGAAAGATGGAATGTAGAGTATATCAACAAATATCAAGACCGTTACAATCGGAGGCATTTTCGGTAACAGTGACTAAATCTACCACGAAATGGTTTGTTGTGCGATCGGGTAAGCGCTGTACAAGAAAATCTTAGGTTAATCTAGGTATAGTTAAGTAAATTAGAATTATGCCTTATATTTCTATTCAAGAAGCAAGTGACTTGTTAGGCGTTCACCCTGACACATTGAGACGCTCTGTCCAAATTGGGGCATGGTTGGGCATGTAATGGCGAAATAGCTTGACCATCACATCGTTAACCTCTGGGGGAAAGCCGCCAACATGGTAAGAATTGATGTGGACAACATGCTCCCAGCTCGCACCAGCAGTCGCCAAGGTTCGCTCTACGTTCCGAAACGCCTGAGCAATCTCGTCCGCAAGCGATTCGGGAATTTGCAGATTGTCATCCACCCCGCCTTGACCGAATAATTCGTAATTCGTAATTCGTAATTCGTAATTAAAAATTAATAAATTAATTAATAATTAATTCATTAAGGGTACAAGCCCCTAATTTTAATTATGAAAAAGAAAAAAATGCGGAGCATCCTTATTACAAGCCCCTGCCTTTAGGCATGGGGTAATAATTACGAATTACGAATTACGAACTACGAATTGGAGCGAAGCGACTTGACCAGATGTCTCTACTCGATTGCCAATTTTTACCGCTTGCGAGTAATGCAATTCATTCAGCATGTATTCCCCATAACCGGGAGTGATAAAAAACTTGGGCTGATTCATGGTGTTCCTTTGTTTAGTACGTTTGACTCTATCTCGCGTTGCTGAAACAAGTTGGTTTCGGCATCATCCGATTTAGACACTAATGTTCAGAATTCACTTGCCTTATAATCATAATGTTTTCAGCAAACAGTAAAACAACTATTAGCCGCGAAAACGCTTGTAAAATGGCTTCCATCGTCCAGTTCTGACTTTGAACCTCCCAGATCATCCAAACAATATTGAATCCAATCACCAACGAGGATAGGATGACCGATGAATTGCGGCTGCGATAGAAGCGGATCGTCGTCTCCCGCCAAAATGGGAAAGTACTGAAGAGACAAACAAGGTAGGATACTCCTGCACTGATGAACAAGCTGGTTTGAAGACCCGAAGGCAGATTTGGGTATCCAAGCGCGATCGCCGTTAGACAGACTCCCAGCGCGAGGTACAGGAAAGTAAACAAGGTAAATCGTTTCATTATTTCTTCTCCGGTGAAGCTTATTCTCTGTACCAGACCCGCACACATTGAAAGCAATTGATGGTAACGCCTTAACTAATCATCACTGGGTAGACACCATTACTGACCGTCACTCCGTAGACACCATCACTTGTGCCTTCGATCCGATCGGGTAAAACAACGGTTTCAACATTGATCACCTGTATCGTGCTAATTTCGATCCACTGATTGACAGCACTCACAACCTCAGAGAAGGATTCATACTCGGCAGGTCCGCCAAAGGGTAAGCGTTCAGTAATCCGAGGCGCGAAATCTTCGTACTTAATCATTTTATCCATCACCTAAAACTGTAGAGTTGACTTAGAGTCTTCGTAAATAGTCGCTCCCGCACTGCGGAGTTCATCCAGGAACCATTTGGTATCCGAGAGTAGTTCGGGTAGGTAAAGCCCAGGAGGGGCAGGAGAACGGTCGTTCAGTCCCAATACTGATGTGAGAGAAAGAACAACGCTGAGACCCGTGAGTGAGGCTGCGCCATGTTTGAACTCCAGCATCGATCGTGATCGCTTCGTTTGACCATCGATCTCGCCCTCGCTCTCGACGACGATCTCGGCGGCCGCCTCACCGCCCCGACGGCGGCTGGATGATTCATCGGTTACCAAGTCGAAGCGTACATCCGATGCTCCGGTGGCGACCTGGAGGCTCACGATATCGAACGTGGAAAATGCGGTGGCATCGAGCGAGCGATCATCAATTGATTTGATCTTGCCCTTTGCTGCGTCGCCGGACAGCCATACGCGCCGCCCACCCTCGAATACCATTGCGGGGGGAGCAGCTCCGTGTACCCGCTCCATATCTTCGAGCGACGCTGGACCTGCTGGATCATTCTCGTCGAGGATTGCTCCGATCTGGATGGAGTGGATGACCTCGAAGCCTTTGACACTGTTGAGTGCCAGAAACACAGCCGCACCAGCCATCCAGTGACTGGCGAGCACGACGGGTGCTGCGGTCGCATGATGCGCGAACATCGCCAACTCAGGTCCGATTTCGGTGAGGGCAGCGTTGATGTTCAAGTAAGGGATGCCCAAGTCCTGCGCGTAGCTCACTCCTTTGAGTCCGGCTTCGGGAGCCAACATGACCACAGCAGCTACTGTGACATCATCACCGAGACCCAAGCGGGGCTTATCGAGATCTATGGCAACAGCTTCGGCAGCGCCCACCTCCTGGGCGACTTCACCTGCCGATTGCAGGTTCCGTCCTCCGACGAGCACTCGAACGCTGGGGTGCCTCTCGCGGAACCACCTGATGGCAGTGCGCCCCACGAAGCCCGATCCTCCGGCAAAAAGTACCTGTCCTAAAGCCACCTTATTTTCAAGTATCATGATTTTTTACCTCTTGTTATGAAATCAGTTGCATTTACTTAAGTGTGATGACTTCCAACACTCAGTTTCTTTCAGATTCTGATGGTGCTTCTTTCAGCGATAGTGAACCTGTTTCGAGGTCATTCCGCAAATTGCTTAGAAACCACCTATTCGGAACTGCGATAAGCGAAGCTTAACGGCTAAAGCCGTATCGCAAAAAGATATCTGCCAAGGCAGATCGCGATTTAGCCTGCTGTATACCCACCATCGATTGTTAAGGGTTGTCTAGTGATGTAACTGGCTTTCATGGTGTTCTCTCAATATTTGAGTGGATCGATTTAGGGTGGAGCAATCGTGAAATCACTTTAGAAAAAAGCTTAGACAAATCTTGCCAGCAAAAGGCTAAAAGCAAAGGAAAAGGCATGAAAGCTGACATGGGATAACATCGCAGCCTCAAGCGAGTATTGCCAAAAGAGCCAACCAAAAGCAATGCCAGCAATCCCATTGAGTAATATCGCTCGGATAATCACAACTGGAGTGAGTGGAACTATCGCGGCAGTCGCTGGCAGGTGTAGTAGTCCAAATACTAACGCGGCTAGAACGATCGCACCCTGGTAAATCCCTTGACTTGGCAACGTAACGCCTTGTTTTAGCCCTTTCCATGCGATCCAAATAAGCAGCGACATTAAACCCCAGCGCATCAAAATTTCCTCAGTGATGCCGCCATAGAACATCGCTGTGAGCAAATTCAACCAACTTGGCTCTGTATTGTTGGCTGCCCGTAGCGCTTCAGGTAGGGCAGGTTGCATCAACCGATCGAGCAACAAGAGAACAATCGCCGCCGCTGCGCCGATCCCCAAACTCCACTTCATTTCAACAGCAAAAGATAGAGACTTAGCGGTATGAAACACCCAATGATCAATCAAATGGGAGCTTAATCCAACACGATAGGCACAGCCAATCCCAATCAGAATGCTGATTGCTAGTAGAATTAAATACTGTAGTCCTTGCAGAACCATTAAAATCCACAATGGAGGTACTTTTTCCAGTATTTCTGGAGACAGTTTCGCTAACTGTTGCTCGACTAAAGGAATAGACGTGATCGTAAACATGATAATTCCCACACTGCCCAATACAAATAAAATCCCGAATTGTTTCAGAATTGCCATTGGTTTAATCTCCAGATGATCCGTCCTATTAGCTCATGCCAGCAATTATCATCGCCGGAATTGTAAGCAAGTTGAAAACAACGTGAACAATAACAGCAGTCCAGACCGATCCGCTGCGGCGAAAGATCTCGGCAGTGGCGAGACCCGCAACTACGGCTGCGGGAAAGACGATTGTTCATTTCTGAATGCGTTTACTGATCACACTGCTCATATGTCGAGGTGCATAACGTTCTCCAACAGCAATTTCTTTTGGTGCAACTACTTCGATACGCTGTAGGTCTTCTGGTGTAAGGGTAACGTCTGCTCCATCTGCATTCTCTCTTAAGTATTTGCGACGTTTCGTGCCTGGGATCGGTACAATATCTTTACCCTGGGCTAAGAGCCAAGCCAAAGCAAGCTGACTGGGCGTGACGCTTTTTTGAGCCGCGATTGCCTTCACTTGCTCGACTAATTGCAGATTTTTGTAAAAATTTTCACCCTGAAAGCGGGGAGATTGGCTGCGAAAATCGGTTGGATCTAAATCTTCTGGTTTGGTAATTGCACCAGAGAGGAAGCCGCGCCCTAGCGGACTGTAGGCAACAAAGCCGATCCCCAATTCGCGCACTGTGGGAAGAATCTCATCCTCTGGATCGCGGCTCCATAGCGAGTATTCCGTTTGCAAGGCGCTGATCGGATGAACGGCTTGCGCTCGTCGAATTGTTGCTGGCGCTGCTTCTGACATCCCAAGATAGCGAACCTTGCCTTGCTGTACCAGTTCTGCCATTGCTCCGATTGTCTCTTCAATCGGTATAGTCGGATCAACCCGATGTTGATAGTAGAGATCAATTGTGTCAATTGCTAAACGCTGCAAAGAGGCATCACAAGCAGAGCGCACGTAGTCAGGTTTACCACTCACGCCTAGAAATTGTCCATCCGATGTGCGGACATTACCAAACTTGGTAGCAACAACCACTTGATCACGACGATCGCGGATTGCTTTTCTAACGAGCTGCTCATTCGTGAATGGACCATAGATATCTGCGGTGTCAAGGAAGTTGATGCCGAGATCGATTGCATGATGAATTGTGGCGATTGATTCTCGATCGTCAAAGCTGCCATAGTACTCAGACATGCCCATGCAGCCCAACCCCATCTCTGAAACCATTAGTCCTTGATTGCCTAGCTTTCGCATCTGCATGATTACTTCTCCTGGGATAATTCCCTAAAACATTGGATTCACTTTGATATAACTCGTGATTCTTAGACAATTCTTAAACTGATCCTCTCAGCGTCTCTAGAATCATCAACAATAGTGCTTCTAAATTTTGCGTTTCTTCGTATCACACACTGACAAAGAATGTAGGCGTTCCCTCGACTTCCGAGATTTAGCTCATTTGTCCAATCGGTCGAACAATAATCTCATTCACATCCACCTCTGCGGGTTGCTCGATCGCAAAGGCAATCGCACGTGCGATCGCATCTGCTGGAATCACTGCCTCACGAAATTCCTCCACCCATTCCGCCGCTTCAGCATCCGTGATCGTGCTGGCAAGTTCAGTTTCCGTCACTCCAGGCGAAATCACCGTAACTCGGATGTCTGTCGATTCTTGCCGCAGTCCTTCGGAAATTGCCCAAACTGCAAATTTAGTGGCGCAGTATACGGCTGCGGTTGGATAGACGTTGTGTCCGCCGATCGAAGATAGATTGACAAACTGCCCGGATCGTTGCTGCTTAAAGAGGGGTAGCGCAGCAGCAATTCCGTGAAGCACACCACGAATGTTCACATCAATCATGCGGTTCCATTCATCGATCTTTAGTACCTCTAGCCTGGAGAGTGGCATCAAGCCTGCATTGTTCACCACAACATCAAGGCGACCAAATTTATCTTGGGCAAACTCGACAAAGGCTTGCATATCTTCGAGGTTGGTGACATCAAGAGTACGATATTCTGCTTCGCCACCCTTAGAGCGAATTTCGGCAGCAATTGCTTCCAGTCGATCGGTGCGCCGCGCCCCTAATATAACCCGTAAACCCTGATGAGCCAGCAATCTAGCAGTTGCTTCACCAATACCGCTACTAGCTCCAGTAATCGCAATAACTTTGTTCTCAACAGTTGACATGGTGATTGTTCCTTGTAGGTGATTAAAGCTGATTGGCAGTCAGGCTCCTTTTAGGATGTCTGCCTGTACAACTTGGGCAAGCTTGACAATGCCGCGTTTAACGGCAACAATCACAGCTTGAGTGCGTTCGCGAAGCGCAAGCTGTACCCAGCTTATCGCCTATTCCCCATTTTCGGCTTGTGCAATCACCCTCATATCTGGGTCACGGTTAATAATTGTCGCTAATCCTTGCCGAAAAAGGGTACGGGTATAACCGCATTCACGCTATTTTAGGTGCAAGTGATAAATGTATCGCTACTCATCCTTCTGATATGTGTGTAGCACTAGCGGCTTTAGATGCTGTCGTAAAGATTTCAGGACCAAAAGGTGAAGGTGCAGTTACCGTTACTGAGTTTCATCGTTTACCAGGCGATACACCGCAAATTGACACAGTATTGCAACAAGGTGAGTTGATTGTGGCAGTGGACTTACCTACTTCACCTTTTGCTGAACGAGCGCATTATCTTAAAGTTAGAGCAGCCGATGCATGTTCAAAGAGTGTTTGTAACGGATAGTCCGTGTAGAACACTCAGTTGTCTTCTCATAGTAAACCTGGTTAGGAACGCTATGTTTCTGACCAGTAAATTCTTTACCGAAGTAACCGTCATCAAAACCGCGAGCAAATTCCCCAAGAGCAGTACGTGGTTTATATGCTTCTCCTTTTTGAGCGCTAGCAAGCCCTTGACGATAACCATCGGCGTAAGCACGAGGGTGATATGCAGGATCCTCAGAAACACGTGTTTGAATAACAGGATAGCAATAAGTTTCTGTTCGTTCACGAGGTCGTTCACGAGCGAACGCCGTTTCTTGCCAAAAACTTGGTGCAACAATTAGTGCAACAACACTGATATACTTTACAAATCTAAACATTAAAAATACCTTTTTGTTCCGTTAACTTTTCTATTTATTAAAGCGATTGACAATCTATAAGATTTGTGAAAAACAAATCTTAAAATCCAGATGCTTATGGCGTTATTTGAGCAATACCTTCGCCAGTTTACGAGGGTTCAACTTCTGTAGAAAGCGGATGAATACGACCATTAGAAGTAAGCTTGGCAAAAATCTGGGCGAATATTATAGGCTCAGGCTTAACAGGAAGCATTTTTAACATTTCCCTAACATAAGGATTGCTGAATTCCGTCTGCGATAGGGGCGGAGCGTCGCCTCTCGCCAAAAAGGGAAGGTACTGAGAATACAAACAAAGTAGGACGCTCCTGCACTGATCAACAGGCTGGTTTGAAGACCCGAAGGCAAGTTTGGGTATTCAAGCGCGATCGCCGTCAGGCAAACCCCCAGCGCCAGATACAGGAAAGTAAACAAGGTAAATCGTTTCATTACTTTCTCCGGTGAAGCTTATTCTCTGTACCAGACACGCACACATTGAAAGCAATTAATTGCAAGACCCTGACTGATCATCACTGGGTGGAAAGCATTACTGGTCGTCACTCCGTAGACATCATCACTGGTGCCTTCGATGCGATCGGGTAAAACAACAGTTTCAACATTGATCACCTGTATCGTTGTACTTTCGATCCACTGATTGACAGCACTCACAACCTCCGAGAAAGATTCATACTCGGAAGGTCCGCCGAAGGGGCCCCGTTCAGTAATCCGAGGCGCAAAATCTTTGTACTTAATCAAAGCCACTTTATCTTGTATCATTCTGCTTCTCCTGTTTTAATCAAGACCGACTTTCAGCACAAAATTAAACCCAATCCGTCTTATCAGCCTGTGCTGGCAAACAACACCATTAACAGGAACGAGGGCAGGTTAAAAACGAAGTGGACGACGAGACCGGGCCAGATCGATCCGCTGCGGCGGAAAACCTCGGCGGTGGCGAGACCAGCCACCACAGCAGCGGGAAAGATGTTGTTGATCCCATGCATGAGAGCGAAGATCACAGTGCTGCCCACGACCCCAACGAACGGGCCGTAGCGCAGCAGCGCGTTGGTGACGATGCCTCGGTAGAGCAGTTCCTCACCAAGGGGTGAGAAGACGGCAATGAACACCGTGCTCAAAACTAGAGACAGTAACCCGCCGCCAGCGCCATCTCCGTAAACATCCTGGACATTGTTCGTGTCCCCAGTGATCTGAACCCAAGCTAGGATCGCCAGACTCTTGAGCACGAAGGCAACCAGTCCTACTCCGACGCTGATCGGGAGCCAGCGTCCGGAGGTTCGACGCACGCCGAAGGCACTCAGAAAACGAATCCGCAGCCGCGCAGCCACCGCGAACGCGATCAGCGTGGCGACGCCGGTCCATGCAGTCAAGACCAGTCCGTAAACCACGGGGTCAAGACCAAGTTGCTCGAACAGCGAGACGCCTCCAGACCCTACGATTAAATAGACGACGAGTCCGACGATAATCTCGGGCCAGCCCGGACGGGAGACCTTGTTGGGCCGAGCCGAGGACGTGGCGGGGGGCTTCCCTGGCTTGTGCGGGTGGTCAGAAGACACTTTAGACATGGTGATTGACTCCTTTGATCTGGTTGCTGACTTCAGTTGCTGATGGTTTCGAGATTCGACAGGATTACCAGCCCTTCCGATAGCTTTGGGAAACGGGTTCAGATGCCTCGTCGCGTTTGAACACTTTGTAAGCGATCGCCGTTGCTCTACCAATGCCCGACGTGCCACCAGTGACTAACGCCACTTTATCTTGTAGTATCATTCTATTTCTCCTAAAATCTAAGTCCGGTTTTTCTCTCTTGAAATGGATCGATTCACTGTGAGTTCCATCATCAAAAATCAAAAATTAACTCGCTGTGTATCCGCCATCAATGACTAAGGATTGACCTGTAATGTAGCTGGCAGCATCAGAACACAGAAACACAACAGTTGCAGCAATTTCTCCCGGTTGACCCATTCGACCTATCGGGACGATCGCCACAAGTTGCTGCTCTAAAGCAGGATCTTGATGACTAAAACGATCCAGCATTTCTGTAACAATCAGACCTGGATTAACCGCATTGATCCGAATGCCTTGCTTGGCGTAATCGAGTGCCGCTGTGCGGGTCAACCCCATCACAGCATGTTTACTGGCAACATAAGGACTTGTCCCCGCAAACGCAACTAGCCCGCTGACTGAAGAATTATTGATGATGACTCCAGACCCTTGAGTCATCATCTGTTGAATTTCATATTTCATACACAAGAACAGACCCCGCACGTTAATCGCCATCAGGTTATCGAAGTGTTCGATCGACTGCTCGTGTAGCGGTTTTCCGGGTGATTCAACGCCTGCATTATTGTCTGTTTCTCCTGTTTTAATTCATCAGTTTGTATCGGGTAAGTTTGTCTCAGCAACTCAGTGACTTCTTGCGCGATCGCAATCAGAGCATGATTAACTGAGGAGTCCTGAAGAGAATCAGGTTTAGGTGTACCTTTATACCCAGAATTATTTTTTCCTTGTACCAGTAAATGTGTCATGAAATTAGCCTCAATAAAATACGAAATACTGATTTTCAATTCACTAAGTCAAACGCAGGAATTCAGTTATTGTCATGGTTCAAAAAGCGGCAACTTTGTTAGTGAAACAGGCAAAGGCTAGCCATCAGAACTAGATAGCTTGTCAGCACTAACGGACAAATTAAATATCAATTGTGAGCAAAGCTCGGGGAGCTTAATGACTTGCAGAAGTAATGGCTGCGGTCAACTCTGCTGTGTTCCAGTGCCCGGTATATCGATTGCCATTGATAAACAGGGCTGGGGCAATCGTTACTCCACTCTGCATTCCGCCTTCGATATCCTGATTGATGCGATCGATATACACTTGTTTAGACAACTCTTTGAGAAACTGAGGAATATCAAGTCCTAAATCATTGGCGTACTCAATAAGATAACCGTTCTCCAAATTTTGTTGATGGGTAAATAAAGTATCGTGCATTGACCAAAACTGTCCTTGGGCAGCGGCGGCTTCGGCAGCTTGGGCAGCTCGTTGAGCATGAGGATGAATCTGTGTTTGCGGAAAATGGCGGAAGATGAAGCATAAATAATCCTCTCCAAAAGAAGCACTAAGCTCTCGTTTAATAACTTTAATCATCTTGTAAACGTCCCCACTTCTAGAGCATTGATAGTCCCCATACATCACCAGCACTACGGCAGCGCTTAGCACACCTTGAATACGATCTTGGGTTGAAGGTGGTAAAAGTAAGGAACTGTGGCTACGGTCGTCGCTCATCTTTTTACATCTGTACAAGCAAACTAAAATCTTGCAATTAAGTTGCTCAGTTAATTTACTCGAACACGATTTACATAAATTCAATATATACAATTGACTTTAAGTTGTCGTCTACAATCAGTTAAATTTTTTCCACTATAAATCGATGGAGCAACCGTTCTATCCCAAAATAGAAGGTTGGCTCTAACTCAAGTTAGAATCCGAATTCCATCGCAAGTACATCCTATAAACTGACAATGCCGCGTTTAACGGCAACAATCACAGCTTGAGTGCGTTCGCGAAGCGCAAGCTGTACCCAGCTTATCGCCTATTCCCCATTTTCGGCTTGTGCAATCACCCTCATATCTGGGTCACGGTTAATAATTGTCGCTAATCCTTGCCGAAAAATGGCATGATCGTCCGCAATCAAAACCCGAATTGTCGTGGCTTGGCTCATTGTAGTGCTACTCCCGATTGACGGTGACAATAATCTCTGTTTATGAAATTCACCCAAATCTGTCATGGATTTCAGATGAACAAGTAAGTGGAATGCTCACTCACTTGTTCATCTTCAGGCTGATGAAAAATTACTGTTTCCAGGGAAGCGGCGATCGGTAAGGATTTTCCTGCATATCTAACACTTCCCAGGTCACAGGGTTCACTTGCCCTGTTGCTGAAATGCGGTAGCGTTGCTGCAAATCTCTCACCGCAGACTGTGTAATTGAACCAAATACGCCATCCACAACTGCACCAGACGGATTTCCTAGCCTGACTCCTGCGGCTCCCAAAAATCCATTGTCTAAAAGAATTTGCTGTAACAGTTGAACGCTTCTGCCGCGATCGCCGTATTGCAGTGTAGGTAGCGTGAGATCGGTGTAGGCAGTTGCTACTAAAATGGGCGGTTCTTGAGGGGGTATGGTTGTGGCGATCGCCCGATTCACTAGCGAAACCGCAATCAATCCGCCTGTCAGTGCGGTTACGAAGAGGACTTTAGACAGCATGAAAAAGGTGTGAAACGTTGAATTTAGAGATGTTGTAGATTGCATGATGACTCTCCTAGTTCTGTTTGAAGTAAACGTTCCTGCTTGAGTTGTGAAACTTCAGGTGTATGGAAATGCAAGGTTTTCTAGAGCATGAAGCGCATGAGGCATATCCACAGGAACATAAAATACGCCTAGGACAGGTTTCTTAGGGAGTGGAAAAACGCTGACATCCGCCCAGCGCTAAGCCTGCGATCGCCAAAAACATCAAAAGAAATCGATTTTTTACTGCATGTTAATTTCCTGTGTTGCTTCATACCCGTTTATTTCCCATCGCCGACATCCAGCCCCGTCCAGTGAGCCGCAAAAGCCCACATATCTGCCGTTTCCTCGATGATCTTGTCGGTGGGCTTGCCCGCTCCATGTCCCGCCCGCGTTTCAATGCGGGCAAGGTGGGGCTTGTCACCAATATCCGCTGCTTGGAGCGCGGCGACATATTTGAAAGTGTGTCCCGGCACCACGCGATCGTCTGTGTCGGCAGTGGTAGCAAGGATCGCGGGATATGCCTTGCCAGACTTGATGTTGTGATAGGGCGAATAGCTCAAGAGGTTACGGAAATCCGCTTCCTGTGCTGGAGAGCCAAACTCGTCTACCCATGTTTTTCCGCTGGTGAACTGGTCGAAGCGGAGCATGTCCATGACCCCGACTTGGGGCAGTGCAGCGGCGAACAGATCCGGTCGCTGATTGACCACTGCGCCGATCAGGAGTCCGCCATTCGATCCACCCTGAATCGCCAAGCCGTCTTGTGACGTGATTAAGAGCGCCTTGAGATACTCGCCCGCCGCAATGAAATCGTCGAAGACGTTTTGCTTGTTCTGACGACGACCTGCTTCGTGCCATGCCATGCCATATTCGGAGCCACCGCGAATATTGGCGATCGCGTACACTCCGCCCTGTTCGACCCATCCCAGAGCATCCGGCGAGAAAGCGGGAAGCATGGGAATTCCATATCCTCCATAGGCATAGAGCAGGGTCGGTGCCGGACGGGTCACATCCTTGCGTCGGACGATAAACATCGGGACACGGGTGGCATCCTTCGAGTTGTAGAATTGCTGTTCGACTGCGATCTGGTTGAGATCGATCGCCACCTTGGGTTGTGCCCACACCCGCAACCTGTTGCTGGCGACATCGTATCGATAAATCACGTCTGGAGCGTTAAAGCTGGTGAAGACAAAGAAGGTTTCCGGGTCGCTCTGGTTGCCCTTAAAACCGCCAGCGGTGCCAATACCGGGTAGCTGCACCACACCATCAGCCTTGCCATCCAGCGTATAGCGTCGAACTTCCGTTTTTACGTCAGCCAGATAGGAGATCAGCAACCGTCCAGCAACCAGCGACGCATTGAGCAGAACCGAATCCTGCTGAGGCACTACATCCGTGATCACCGGATTGGCAGGGGCGATGTCCATCATCACGACCTTGAAGCGCGGCGCGTCCTGAGTGGTTCTGAGAAAGAGCTTTGTCCCCACATTGCCGACGACACCCCATTGATGATCAAGATTATCGACCAGCTTGCGCGGCTGCCAATCAGCGCTCTGGAGATCCACCACAGTCAGTGTGTTGGTTGCTGAAACGGGCGTAGAAGCGATCGCAAGATAACGCCCGTCTTCAGTGATGCTTAAGTTATGCAGCATGGCTGGGTGATCTGGGGTGTCATAGACCAGGCGATCGTTCGCCTGGGGAGTGCCGAGCGCATGAAAATAGACGGCATGGTTGTCTACGCTTGCTTGGGACTCGGTGCCCTCTTCTGGTTCAGGGTAACGGCTGTAGAAAAAGCCAGATCCGTCCTGAGTCCAGGCGATGCTGGTAAACCTCGCCCATTTAACCTCATCGTCGAGGACCTTGCCCGTGTCTACGTCCAGTACCCGAATCGTGCGCCAGTCCGTGCCACCATCCTGCACGGCATATGCCACGCGCTTACCGTCGTCAGATACTGACCATTCGGCAAGGGCAGTCGCCCCGTCCTCTGCCCAACTGTTTGGATCGATTAGCACACGCCCTGCACCATCCACGCTGTCGCGGACATAGAGAACTCGTTGGTTCTGAAGTCCAGAATTATGGAGGTAGAAATACCGTCCACCCTTTTTGACCGGAAGGGTGAATCGCTCATAGTTATACAACTGTTTCAGCCGATCTTTGAAAATCTCTCGACCGGGCAGCGTATTAAGATGAGCGTTGGTAACTTTGTTTTGCGATTCGACCCAGGCGGCGACTTCCTGATCGTTGCGGACATCGTTTTCTAACCAGCGATAGGGGTCAGCGATCGCCTGTCCGAAATGTTGCTCGACGACATCGACTCGCTTGGTTTCAGGATAGTTGATTGTAGTAGGCATCATTGTTGTAGACTCCGAGCAAACGGAGGCGAAATGGGTGGTAAAGAGTAGCGTGATTGCGAAAAGGGTTGCGCGGCGCATCGATATCTTTATCTTTTGAAATGAGAGTCGAAATCCAAAGAGGTTGAATTCCAGTAATTCTTGTAATTTTGTAGTTTTGAACATGTCATTGACCTACGTAAAAAAATAGTTGACCGTAACTACTTGAGTTAACCGATCGCAAGTAGGTAAACAAAATTAATTACGTTGTTTTCACCAAGTTTTTTCAGCACCTTCTCACGAGACTGAACTACGCTTTGCTAACTTCGATCGATATTTGCTAGTTGCCTCGCTTATGCGTACTTAATTTTGATCAATCATTTAGAAGCAATTAGCTTTCACGTTGCGATCGCGGTTGCTCGACCAATTCCCGTTGTTCCTCCAGTTACTAAGGCAACCTTATTTTCTAGTTCAAGTGTTTGTTCCATAATGTGAAATAACTCCATGATTTCTAGTTCTGTAATGTTCTACCTATCCGATCCGAAGTGAAGTAAGTCTCAATAATTGACTGCTTTGGTGATTCTCATGGCGATTTGTCAGAGTCTTATAGAGTTAGCGCACCTGTTTTGGTGTCATGCCTGTGAATCGCTTAAACTATTGTGTCAAATGGCTTTGGCTGGAGAAGCCGACTTGTAAGGCAATGTCCGCGATCGCAAAATCCGTTTGCATAGATTCAATATAGGCGATCGCCTTCAAGCTGTCGTCTATAGCAAGTTAAAATTTTTACAGTATAAATTGATAGAATAACCCTGCCATCGCGGAGTACAAGGCTGACTCTAACTTAAGTTAGAATCTCAATTTGATCGAAAGTACACCCTATAAACTGACAATGCCGCGTTTAACGGCAACAATCACAGCTTGAGTGCGATCGCTGACATCTAACTTATTCAAAATCCGATTAACATGAGATTTAACTGTGCCTTCACCAATACTCAAAGCCGCCGCAATATCCGCATTACTCATTCCCTGTGCCAGTGAGCGGAGTACTTCTAGTTCTCTTTCACTCAGTTCTGGATTGCTGAGGCGCTGTGCCAACTTTGCTCCCACATCAGGCGGAATATACTGCTGACCCCGATGAACGGTACGAATCGCATTCAGAAGCTCGTCAGGTTCAGTTTCTTTCAACAGGTATCCTTTTGCACCTGCTTGCAATCCCCGATAAATGTCTTCGTCACTATCATACGTTGTCAGTATAATAATCCGAGCAGATTTAGCGGTGGCACGAATTGTACCGATGGCTGCAACTCCTTCAACTTCAGGCATTCGGAGATCCATCAGCGTTACATCCGGTTGGTGTTCCCCAAAGGCGGCGATCGCCTGTTCCCCATTTTCGGCTTGTGCAATCACCCTCATATCTGGGTCACGGTTAATAATTGTAGCTAATCCTTGCCGAAAAATGGCATGATCGTCCGCAATCAAAACCCGAATTGTCGTGGCTTGGCTCATTGTAGTGCTACTCCCGATTGACGGTGACAATAATCTCTGTTCCTTGCCCGGGTTGACTCCCAATCGTCAGTTGTGCGCCGATGCGCTCTGCTCGTTCGCTCATGCCTAATAAACCAAAACCATCAGAGGATGGAACGCTCCCAACTCCAAAGCCCTGCCCATTGTCTTTCACTCGCAAGCAAAACCGATTGCGATCGTAGACTAGCTCCACCCGAATTTCATCAGCATTGGCGTGTCTAATCGCATTGGTCAATGCTTCCTGCCCAATCCGCAGTAGGTTATTCTCGACTTCAGTCGGTAGAGCATACACCACACCCTTGATCTCGTAATATAAAGTGGTATCCATTGCGGCAGTTCTGAGTTGAGCGACGAGACGATGTAGAGCGCTCTGTAAACTGCCCTCCTCCAAAAGCTGAGGACGGAGCGCGACGACCGATCGCCGCGCTTCAGACAGTCCAATTCGCGCCAATTCTTTGATCCGGTCTAGGTGTGCCTGAGTTGCTTCTACATCATCCGTTAGCACCTGGTTTGCCGCTCCGACCTGAGCCAGAATACCTGTAAACGCCTGAGCGAGTGTGTCGTGAATTTCGCGTGCCATGCGGTTGCGTTCTTCCAGAATCGAGGCGGCTTCTGCTTGCTTTTGCAACGTAATATCTCGCGCTAACCAAATCACCTGCTCATGCCGAATCGGGGCAATGCGAGCCGAAAACCAGATTTCTCGTCCAGCTATCCACTGGCTGTATTCAACTGTGAGTACTTGTTGGGTTCTCAACACCTGCTGAATGTAACTTAGGAATTCATCGGCTTGTTCCGTAGCATAGAGTTGATGCAGGGTTTTGCCAATATACTCCTCTTTATACAACTCTCCATAGGACGGATTTCCTTTGATTGCGCCGATCACTTGCCCTTCAGCATTGAAAACACACAGCGGATCGGGAATGGCTGAAAAGAGCGCTCGCAGTTCTGCTTCAGAGGCTTGCAACGCTATTTCTGCCTGCTTGAGATCGCTAATATCCGCAATCACTCCTTCGATGTAGCCATCAGCTGCATTCAAATAAGAAGAGAAAAGTCCCCAAAACAATGTCCCATCTCGTTTTCGCATCTGTGCTTCAAAGCTTCGCACTTCCCCGTCCCGCTTCATCACCTCAATGCCTTGTTGGCGATCGCTGAGATTGACCCAATAGCCTGTTGTGTGTTCAAGACCAATGATCTCCTCTGGTGCATCAAAGCCAAACAGATCCGCAAAGCATTGATTGGCGTTGAGGATTAAGCCATCACCGATGCGGGTTCGGTAGATGGCAACCTGTGAGTTTTCAAAGATCGTGCGGAACTTGGCTTCACTGCGTTGTAATGCCTCTTCTGCTTGTTTACGCTGGGTGGTGTCATTGCCAACCGACAAGATTTCAACTAACGATCCCTGTTCGTTGAAAATAGCTTGATTAGACCAGGCAACCCAAACTCGCCGACCATCTCGACACAGGTTTTCACCTTCGCCTTGCGGGTACAATTTGGGGTTGCGAAGTAAATCGTGGATAAAGGGTTTAACATCGCGTCCAGAGGTTTCGATGTCTGGAATGATGGTTTCAAATAAGGAACGCCCTACAATCTGATGTTCTTCATAGCCGAGGAGTTTTATCCCGTAATCGTTGATGTATCGAATCCGTC
Source organism: Scytonema sp. UIC 10036 (assembly GCF_009725235.1). The sequence continues at coordinate 27,975 of NZ_WJFC01000007.1, read as the reverse complement.
CTTGTGGATCGTAGCGAATGATTACTGAATTCGCTGTTTGCAGCAGGTTGCGATAATTTGCTTCACTTTGTCGTAATGCGTTTTCTGTTCGTTCGCGATCGATGATCTCCTGCTGCAAAGCTTGAGTTCGCTCTTCTACTTTCCGTTCCAGGATTTCGGAATAATCTGCTAATTGTTCATACAGCCGAGCATTTTCTAATGAAATTGCTGCCTGAGCAATCAACAGTTTAAGAACTTGCAAGCGATCGCTGGTAAATACTCCGGTAGTGAGATTGTTCTCTAGATAAAGGATACCGATCGGCTGACTTTGCTGGAGAATTGGCATACACAGGAGCGATCGCGTCTGTTGGTGTTGAATATAAGGATCGGTTGAAAAAGACGATTCGCTGACTGCATCCTCAAACACTAGAGTTTCTTGAGTGCGTTCTACCGAGTAAATGACGGAGACAGGAATGGTTGCACAGTCAGCAACAGCTAGCTTTTCCAGGTCACACGGTCTATTGCCACTGCATTGAGCCACTACAGTGAGTTGATCCTCTTCCAGGAGAACCAAAGCGCCCGTTTCGGCTCCTGCACTTTCTATTACCACCTGCATCAATGTGGCAATCAATTGATCGAGATGGATCATTAAACTCCCCTTGACGAAGGACTATCAGTCATCTCCCAAAGTATATCGCTTGCCAAACTCCAGAAAATTAAGCTTCTGGGTAGATTTTTTTAAAGGTTTCAATGACTACATTTCTGTGGCAGCGGGGAGTAAGGTTCCATGTATACCTAAAATCTCGTCGCCAATCTCAGCAGAAATGCGATCGAACAACTCAGCATTCAGTGGGTCTGCTCTTTCTTGCGTCGAACTCAGGTCGTGGGGTGTGGTGTTCTCATATTCCAAAGTTGAAGGAAGACCCAGAGATTGCCAACTGCATAAGCTATGGTGACTTGCACCTATATATTCTTTGGCTCATTTAAAATTATTATTTTTTGAACCTACCTAAAGAAAGATTTTTTTGTCTTTACTCTTAATTGCTAGATTTTGATAATTTTTTTGTAATAATAAATATCATTACTACATAGGGCTTGCGATCGGCTTAAGGAGGATAAAAGTTTTGTAAACCTTTACAGAGTAGAATTTTCTAACAAATCAAGGAGATGAGTTGATTGCAAATTCGCGAAGACGATCTGACAGGTAAAAAGATTGCTGAGTTTCTCCAGGAACATCTCGAAAATATGCATGAAATTACACCGCCCGAAAGTGTTCATGCTCTTGATTTAGTTGCCTTGCGATCGTCCGATATTACTTTTTGGTCGGCTTGGGAGGGTGACGAATTACTAGGATGCGGAGCTCTAAAAGAACTAGACTCAAGAAGTGGTGAAGTCAAATCAATGCGTACCGCCAAGGCTCACCGCAATAAGGGTGTCGCCTCAAAAATTCTTGAACACATTATTCAAGAAGCCAAACGGCGTGCTTACGATTGCCTGAATTTGGAAACAGGAGCAATGCTAGAGTTTGCCCCAGCACGAGCTTTGTACATAAAATATGGGTTCGAGTACCGGGGTCCCTTTGCTGAATACATTGACGATCCAAATAGCGTATTTATGACAAAAAAGCTTTAAGATGTGTTTCTCGAAATATTCATCTCTGGGGCTTTTAAGATGTAGCGTTCCTGTTGATAAATGACACTCTTCAACATAGGGAAATTTAGTCCCAAAGCCATAAGCATCTGCGGGAACATCATGAACTTTGGGTGCTATTTACAGATTAAAGGGGCTGAACTCCATTCCAATCCGTACAAATAAGATCCCCGTGAAGCAGTTCGCCTTTCACAATTCCTGTATTTGGTAATATGTTAGCCAGCGCAAATCGTCTCGATACGTTTTTGAATATTAGAGGTAACATGGTAGATAAGATCGCACCATGCGCCACAAAAATCAAGACTTTGGGAATATTTGAATACTGCTCGATTGTCGTTGTGACAAATGGGACGAAGCGCGATCGCAAATCGTTGTAACTTTCTCCTTCTGGTGCTTTTTTATCGTATTCTTCGTTGACCAACCAATCTGTCAGTAGTTGAAAGATTTGTGAGAAATCAGAAGAATTTAGTGCAGCAGTACCAAAATTGACTTCAACAATTTGAGGAGCCAGTTGTATGGGAAGATTTTTCACAAAAGATATTGCGTCTGCAGTTTGAACGGTTCGCAAGCGAGTTGATGTGAAAATTGCGGAGACATCAATATCTTGAATTGATGAAGCCAGCGCTTTTACCTGCTGAATACCTTTGATCGTAAGAGGATAGGTAAATCCTTCATCGGGAGGTAATTCTGAAGGTAGTTCCGGTCTCTCAGATAGGACATTGACTTCGCTTTCACCATGCCTGATGAACCAAACTTCAAACTTTCCTGTTTCCTCAGCTTTAACTTTTGACACAAGAGCAGAAAGACCTGCAAATGCTGGTGCAGCTGCGATCGCTGTAATAATTGTACGCCTGTTAATCTTCACTTGATATTTGCTCTCTCTAAATTTTGAAAACAGCAATAAGACTACAGCACCATAACTAAATGCTTTTTAAGAAACCGTTAAAAGTTGTTTTCAGGATATTACAGCGCTTTGCATCTAAATGAAGTACACCCCCCTTTCATCCCCCCAAAGCATCGGGGGGACACAGGCAGTAGCTGGCAATCCCAATACTCCATCTGATGTACTTCTGCAATTGGGAGCAGAATTTCCGTCCGAATTGCTAAATAATCCCGTGTTTCTGTTACCGATCACTGTCGAAGCAGTGCAATCTCTAGCTTTTAGTCCTGATAGTCAGACCCTAGCTAGCAAAAGCGCTGCAGATTTTAAGCTGTGGCGAGTTACAGAGGGGAAGGAAACATTTAGTCGCTTGCAATCGCAACGCATGAGCTATCCTACTATTGCTTTTACCCAGTCGAACAATCAATCCAATCCCGTGTTAATCAGCAGCGATTTCTATGGTTCATATGCAGAGAGAAACGCTCCCGGTTCTTCCGTACTTAGTGGGCTAATTTTATCTAAAACTTTTTTGAAAGCTTTGTGTAATCAGCTTTTTAAGCATTATCTAAGCTAGATCGATCCATAAAGCACTTAATCACCGCATTGAAATCCCATACAATCAGGTTCAGATATGAAGCTTATTGATAATTTAGCCCACTAAGTACGCAAGAACCGCGACGATCGCAATCGTGAATATTTTTTAACCAAACAATAATCGCACCGCTTCTCCAAAGTGAAACTACCAGGAGCGATCGGCCATAACACGGCTCACTCCGTCTCTAAGGTGTGCCTCTAGAGGGGGGTTTGAATCCATTCGTTGGTTTAGGATAAAGAACGTCGTTGGGTCAATTCGAGTGTGAATGGCTCAACCCCTTATGTCGAGGGTAGAGTACAGAAAATGAATGTAGAAGAACTCAAGCAGCGATATGCCTCAGGAGAGCGAGACTTTAGCATTGTTGACCTTAGGGACACAGTGATGGCAGAAATCGATCTCAGCGGTGCTGTTTTACATGGGGCAAAGTTGGATGGAACCAACTTGCAGAGGGCAAACCTCAGTCGGGTTGACTTGAGCGGAGCTACACTTAATGGTGCAGACTTAACCCAAGCTAATTTGAGTGGAGCGGATTTGAGTGATGCGATTCTTGACAATGCAATTTTGGAAGGAGCAATTCTGGATGGAGCCGTTTTAGATCGGGCAGATCTAAAAGATGCTGACCTCGAACAGGCGAATCTCAGTCAAGCCGATCTCATTCAAGCCAATTTAAGTGGAGCCAATTTAGAAGCTGCAGATTTGAGCGGGGCAGATCTGGGTATTGCGGACTTACACCAAGCAAACCTCCGTCAAGCTGCATTAGAAAGAGCTAATCTCACCGGAGCCAATTTAAAAGATACCAATTTAGAAGGAACTATTATCGAAGGTGGAGACAGTACTCTGGCAACTTAAGCTAAATGGAATGACTCGCTAACAGGCGATCGCGTATCTTGACAATTGGTATGTACAATTCTTAAGAAAACTCTGCCTGCTCAATGTTAGCTCGGAAAAATTCAGCATACTTATCTGTTCCAAACTACCATCCTACACTTATCTGTGATGGAATGGTAAATCCTCCAAAGACACGTTCATTTTGGCACACCCCATAGAGAAAACTCTACTTTCCCTACACCCATAACATAGTAATCTGCTCCCTCCAGCCGCAACAAACCTCGCCCAATCGTTGCTTTCCAAACAAATCCAACTGTGGAAATAATTTCTTTGGCTTGCATTGGTAACCAAGATTTCTCATCTTGTTGAGCTAGGAAATCTCCACTCATGCTGTACTTTGCTGAGGTTGCAAGGGGAGTTCCAATAGCAATGGAGTGTAAAAAGTAGCGTTTCACAGGCTCTGGTAATGTCTCCACAAGAAAAATGACTTTCATAGTCTTTCCTCCCTCTTCCTCAAATCTTAGATAGAAATTTTGAGGAAAATGTGAGCTAGGAAAACAAGCAAAGGCGCTGCCAGAACTTAGGCGTCCTAATATATTACAAGCTACATTAACTGAATTACCATTTGTATTATCAACAACTGTACCGAATATACAATTTGACAGGATTGTAGGCAGAAATGCTTTGATGCATGAAGTTAATAAAGTAGCGATCGCACACACTTTAGCTCAATTGCTACATCCAGAAGGAATGGTGGTACTGGCAGAAACAATACCCCGCCACACCCAAAGGCTTTATCGTTTGCTTGACCCAAAGAAGGTTGATGCTAAGTTGTATGAAAAGCTAGCTCTTGCAGAAGAGAACATTTACCCTCGGCGATCGAACTCAAGCATAAACTGGGATGCTGATGATTTGCAAACAGCTTTTGAAAGTGCGGGTTTAAATGTCGAAATTCAAACTGAGCAAAACTCAACTCAAATGCACATTACGCAAACCTTTCTCAATCGCTTGTTTGCTCGCAATGCCACTCGCCCCAGTTATAGAGACCTTTTGGCTAACAGTTTACAAGAAGAAGATCTTACGGTTGTACAACAACTTTTCACCCAATACTTACTTAACCAAACAGTAACCTGGGAAAGTACCATTGCCTATGTAGTAGCTCAAGGTAGTGGAAGAAGAGAAAAGCAGTGACCGTGCGATTCGCAACAACTTTCACGCTTTTTTTGTTAAAACCACAAAAGCTTTACCATCAAAATCTCTCTGGAATGTTTGCACTTGCTGAAATCCAGCTTTTTCGCATATCCGCAATGCTTGTAAGTTAAACTCAGCCACGGTCACGCAAAATAAAGTTGGTGCAAAGGTACTTTTAGCATAACTGAGGACAGCATTAATTATACGGAGAGTCAGTCCCCGTCGTGTCAGGTTCGGACGCAAACCAAACCCAACATCAAGAGCTGTGATGCTGTAATCACCTCCCTTTACCCGCGCATCCTGACCGAAGCAACAATAAGCGACAAGATCCCCACGAGCGTTGGTCATGGTGTAATAAGCATTCTCCTGGTCTAAAAATTGCTGTACATTGTGTTCAATCTCGGTTGATTTTGGATTGTAAAAGTCATATGGCTCGTCATAGCGCCATGTCAAAATAACGCGTGCGTTTGCTTCGTTCATCGGCAAGAAAATGAAGGTCATATGTTCTGTTAGCTAGAAATATCTTCTTCTTAATTGGCTTAACTGTCTTAACTGTCCTTGTGTTTTTTGAGGATTTGTAATATTTTACTTAAGTTAGTCAGTATTTATGATGTTAAAAGTACTAATTAGTACCTCTATTTAGATTTTTATTAGTAATTTTATTGTTTTTCAGTCTAGTTAAGAACATTATAGGAGATTAAATGTATGCAATCCATCGATCGCACTCAAGCTGTTGCTGTCTGTCGCCCCCTTGGCGCACAAGAACATACCTTCTGGCTTCACGATCGAGCTAATCCTTTCCATTTCGCTCTGACTGCACAAATTAGCGGAAAATTCAGTGTTCATCAACTTCAGCAAGCACTAACCCTAATACAACAACGCCATTCATTACTTCAAGTGAGCATTGCTGTTGATGAAGTAGGGCAACCTTGGTTTGTTGAAGACTGTGCTTCAATTCCACTGCGAGTTGTGCAGCGACAATCACAACAACAATGGCAGCGCGAAGTTGAGCAAGAAATGGCAACGCCCTTTGTCTGGTGGCAAGCTCCGTTAGTGCGTGTTGTTTTAGTTCACTCAAGCAATGATGAACAGTTATCAGAATTAATTGTGGTATTCCATCACGCGATCGCAGATGAATCTGTACTTTATTCAAGTGATAACCGCTCTATTTGACCAGAGCGACAGATTGTTTGTCACCAATCCAAATCCTTCTACATTGCCTGTTCGAGCAATTTCTACAACTTCATGCCAGAAACCCTAAGGATCGGGACCCCCTATAGTAAAGCTTACAAGCACGAAGCACTTGACTTGTAATTTTTCGTTGTGGTACTATTCTTGTTTGCTCTACATTTTGGTTTTCCACAATTACCAGAATTAGAGATAGTAAATTTGTACGAAAAGTGTGAGTAGCAAATATCAAAAATTCTTGTTTCTACAAAAAAGTTGTGTAAAATTTTCTAATTTATCAACGACTTCTTGAGATAAAGCTTTTATGTTTTAAACAAAATTACAACATTATGAATGTCCTAATTATACTAGGTGAAGTCATATTTTTAATAGTTATTTTCTCGCTGTTGAACTGGCTGACTAGCATAATCTTCAAGCAGAGCGCTAAAGTATCTTGGCTTCAAGGAAGAACTACAAATATCACCTTCCTACACCGGAGTATCAGCAGATTATTAATCTTAATTTCTGTGATTATGTGTCTTGTGCTGATTGGTGTGAATGGGATGGTGATTTATCGAGGTGGAAACGTTCAGGAATTTCAACTCAATCTTCTTCGCAGTCTTCCTACCCAATTTTGGAAGAATTTCATTACAGCAAGTTTAAAAACTGTGGCTTTGTTAATGCTGGTTAATATTAGCATAGCACCCTTAAGTCGGACTATAGATGGGGTTTGCGATTACGCTAAGAAAGTCGATCAAATCAAGGCTAATGATGAGAGTGTCGAGGCTTTTTTTAAGGTTTTAAAAAGAATTATTATTCATACTATATGGATAAATTCTGCTATCCTATGTGCTAACTTTTTATACCTTCCAAACATCGTTGCTGAATATATTTCTATTGCTTTAAAAATTTACATTACTGTCACAGTTGGTCTACTCATTGTCAAAGCTGTTGCTACTATCGTTGATACTCTCGATGCTCTGAGTCTTAAATATTCTAGTTCTAATAACATACTAAAATTATACGAACGTTTGCGTCATCTCATACCCCTCTTAAAAAAATGTTTGGAATACGTCCTCTATGTCGGTATAGTAAATCTCGTTGTTCCAGAAATAGCACCCATCGCTTGGATAAGTTCTTATACCCCTAACATTGTGCAGATTATTGGGGTTTTCTTTATTAGCAACGTTTTGATTGAAGTCGCTTACTTCATTCTTGATGAGTTTTACTTAAAAGCTACAGATGCAACGGGAATACAGCGACAGAAACGGCTGACACTAATTCCCTTAATACGGAGTTTTGCCAAATATTTTATTTATTTTACTGCTGCAGTAACTGTACTCAAGCTGATTGGCATCGATCCTGCACCTATCTTAGCAGGTGCAGGGATTGTGGGTATAGCAGTTGGTCTTGGAGCGCAAAACCTGATTAATGATGTCGTTTGTGGATTTTTTATTTTATTTGAAAACTATTACTTAGTAGGTGATTATATTGAAGCTGGGAAACTAGAAGAGAGAAATATTGAGGGCATTGTAGAGGCGATTGAACTGCGAACCACTCACGTCCGCCATCCCGATGGTCAATTGCAAATTATTCGCAATGGGGATATTGGATCGATTGTCAATTTCTCCAAGCAGTATATATATGCAAGGGTGGAAATTAGGGTTTCCTATGACTCCAATTTAGATCGTGTCTATAGATTGGTTGAGAAAGTAGGAGAACAATTAAAAATCGATGAACCGGATATTCTAGAACCTACGCGAGTCGCTGGAATAGAAAATTTTGGGGATAATCACTTATTATTGCTGATACTAACAAAAGTCAAACCAGGAAAACACCTTCATATTCAGCGTGTTCTCCGCAAAATATTGAAAGATACTTTTAACCAAGAAGAAATTGAAATTTACGGTTCTTCCAAAAATTCATAAATTATATCATGTCCGGTTGATTACCCATAATTACCGCATCACGTAGAGACGCGATTAATCGCGTCTCTACAATGATTTTATTATGGTTATGCTTCCGGACATGATATTAATTGGTGAACAAACTTATAAGTGTTTATCTGAAGAAGAGGATTGTTATTTTGGGGTAGAATCACAAAGATGGCGATCGCTTTCCTCTACTGCTACATTATTTTTTAAATAATCTTGTACAAACTTGCAGCCGTAATCGAGTGCATCTAGGTTGAGAATCTGCTGTAAATTCCACAGAATCAGTGTATTGTCATCACCCCCTGAAGCTAACAAAGTTCCATCGAGACTGATGGCAAGCCGTCGAATGGCAGCAGAGGATGCAAGAGCTTGAATTTCGCTGTTTCTTGCTTGAGATTCGCTCCTGACAGCTTGACGGTAGAGAATAAATGCTCCTATCCCCAAGCCGCTAGAAATGGCTAACCCGACGCACACTGAAACTAGCAGAAATCTTTGCGCTTTAACCGCTTTGTTCTGTTGTTCGAGTTGTGCTTCTACTGCTTTTGTTCTTGCTGCCTCTAGTGCCACTTGTACCTCTTGCGCTTCATATTCTTGACTGGCAGCTAAAAATCGATAATCAAGGTCGCTGAGACTTTTGCCTTGCGCCCACTTTTGAGCGTCCTTTAATGCCTGCCCCCGCAGCAAACGCGATTTGTCTTGAAAGCTTGACTTGACCCAAGCATTGAATGTCTGTGAGTAAGGGCGGAGATTATCTAACTGCCTGATGATCCATTCAGCATTAAAGACATTGCGGTAGATAGGATTTTTGATGCGGAGATAGCCATTGCGCCTCTCGACTAAACCCGAGAGCAAGAGTTCTGTTTGTTCTTGACTGTCATCAGTTGGTACGAGAAGATCGGGCGCAGAAGAAAGAGCATCGTGACCCCTAGCGATTTTTTGACCTTTCCACTTTTCTAGTGTTGCACTATCGACTTCTTCAGCTTGCAAGATGCGTTGATAAAGTCCGAGTAAGCGTCCTGCTTTTTGTTCGTCAAATAGCAGGCGATCGCGAATTGTACGCAAGTGTTCGGGTTCGTCTTGAGCTTCCCAATGTTGAATAATGCGCGATCGCACCAGTTGCTCTACCCAAAATTTCTCAGTTCCCACAGGTAGGGCGATCGTCCCGGTGGCAGATTCTAGGGCAATCTGGGAAACTAATTGACAGAGTTTTTGGGTTAAAAACGGCTGCCCTTGAGTCCAGACTAGGATCTCTCGCAGCACGGCTTCGCTTTGATTGACTGCTGCTTTTAAGCCTTGAAGTAATGGTTTGGCTTCATGCAGTTGAAAGCCGTGTAACTGGATGGCTTTACCAATATTAAAAGGTGTTCGGCGCTTGTCAAAAATAAGATCGCTGGGACGGGCTACACCAAATAAGGCAAATCCAAGACGGTTAAACTTTAGGTTGTACGATCGCTGGTTGTAGCAATGACGAATCCAAACAAAAAAGTCATTGACAGAGAAACTCAAACTCAGCAAGCTATCAATTTCATCAATGAAGATGAAAATCCGGTGATGTTCCACGTAACGTAGCAACACCTCTTCCACAAATTGATGCAATCGTTGTATGGGTGAAAGCTCTGTTTGCTGTTGCCACCAATCTTTGAAATTGATATGCTGTGCTAAGTTTAAAGAGTGAAATAGACTCAAAATAGTACCTTTGTACCATTGCGATGGTGTGGTTTCATCGCTACCCAATCGAGAGACATCAATGTAAACACAAGCACAGCCTTCTTGTTCGAGACGATAACTGATGCGCTGTAATAAAGATGACTTTCCCATCTGACGTGAGTTTAAGACGTAACAAAAATCGCCTGCCTTCAATGCGTTATATAGTATTCCGTCTGCTTCACGAACAACATAGGTCGGATCGTTACCTGGGAGACTGCCGCCAACCTGATATCGCATAGAAAAATGTGATTGAGAGAATGGGTAAAAATAACAGCTTAACTAATTATAAATAAGTCAGTAGATTCATAGAAATGAAAAAGTTCTTAAGTAGTTCGGCATAAATAAAATTAGGGCTTACGCATAGCCCCCTTAAAAAGGAGATTGGGAGGATATGCTCACCAAAAGTCTTATGCAGTGGGCTTTAACCCTACCTAATACAGTACTTAAAATTTTTCATAAATCAATTATTCTTCCTAGAGAAATTTATTTCCATCCGCCTACTTAACTGTCTTAACTGTCTTAACTGTCTAAAAACTGATTTTACTAGTTCAGTTCATTATTATCTGTCCATTTAACTATAGGACTCCTATTTGATTTCTGAAATAAAACGGTACACGCGTTTCTGGAAATGTCCTGCGGAACGGATGTATTTGGCTTGTATAGATAGAGATACGGAGTGGGTCGTTCTGGTGGGATGATTGTATTCCAAAAAGTGGAAAGCAAAGACCAATTGGCTCAAAATCAAGATCCACAACTTGAGATGGTTGGGTAGAAAAGCAATATTGTAAGGTGCTTGACTGCACCCTACAGCCAATCAATGGAATATCTAGCCGATATTTACTAAAGATATTTGTTAAATTTTGGATTTTTATAGGGAGCACAAGCGATGAAATGATAGCTAATGCAATATGGATAGTTGTTTTTGAAAGTAGGCGCGGTAGAGTTCGCAACGCGGAATCAGACGTTCTCCTTCGTAAAGTATCAATCCTAAGCTGTGAAGCTTGTAAGCTTCAATGGGAGCAAGAAAAATGCTTTGCTCTGTTGTGACGAGCTGAGTATATGCTTGCATCAGCGTGGGCTTTTCTTGCAAAACTATCCAATTTTGCCAGAGATGGTGGCGGTAAACTCCGCCATTGGAAAGCGCTTCGGTAATGAGTTCATCTAAAGTGATTCTTTGACAGCATAGATAATATAAAGCAATCCTAATGAGTGCTGGATGTCCCCCCACAAGAGACATCAATTGGGTAGCTTCTTTTCCAAAATTCCAGTTTAGACCGTGCCGTTGCGCTAATTCCTGGACTTGTTGCTGAGTAAATTCTGGTAGGCGTAATGGTAATCCAATATTGAATGGAGAACGATTGATATCTAGGGAAACATAACTTTCCGTGGAGTAAACCACAACCAGTTTCAGTTTTTGCCAATTAGTATCCCGCCGTGCTTCTTCGTACCACGAGCGCAACAAAGGAAAAAACTCTTGAGCAAGTTGAGGATGTTCAAACAAGCAGTCAACCTGTTCCAAGACGAGAACAACAGGATTTTTAATTTGCTCGAGCAAGTGGTTTCTTAGGTAGAAACTACAACTCAACTTACTACCGATTTCTTCATCCCAGTAAGCATCTAAATTGGGATCGATCCCTAGTTCTGTTGCTATTTGCCAACAAAAACAACGCAAAAACTGGTTGATATCATGCAAGTTGAGTGCATCAATTTGCTGACAATCTAGCTTAACTGTATGGTACTCCTGCCGTTGAGCAAAGTTTAACAGTCGCAACACTAGAGAACTTTTCCCCATACCTTTTGGAGCTCGAATACGGATGACACAGCCCGGTTGAGTTACTTCCTGATAGGCTAAGTTCTCAATCAATGGGCGTTCTATATAAAGTGGAGAATTTAGGGGAACTGGACCATCCGGGTATGACCATATATCTTGATATTTGTCAAGATTTTTGCAAAGGTAAGAATTGTCCTTTGCTTGCAGTAGATCTATCTCTTGTTCGTCCACATCCTGTGAGAAGGTTTCAGTAGCATCATCCGCATCTAACTCGCTGACAATGCTGTAGTCCTCTTTGCGTAATTCTAGATTGAAGGCGCTAAAGCAAAGTTGAAGAGTTTTCCGATCTACACCACTTAAAGACCACAATCGACTGAGTGTTTTACTGGAAACTTTCACGCGATCGCTTAACTCATCTAGCGTAAAGCGCTCTCCATTGTTCTGTGCCATTTCCACAACAGAAATTGCTGCTTGCAACCGTTGTAACCCTGTAGAGGTCAGCAAAACACCCCGTTTTCTTCTGACTTTGGATTGTATCATGTTGCTATGTCTACTACTTGCCCCTATATATGCCCCTATATATCTTAATTGTCTTAACTGTCTTTCGTCGTAGCTTTTTTACACATAAGTTTTGGAAAACTCTCCAAATTTTGCCAAAAAGACTACTTTTCCGGTTTTTGGTAGGAAAAGTAGGAAAAGCATGTTCCTGTCAGTTTTTTCGGAAATCACACCAATTTTAGTCTGATTTCTACCCCACCCTAACCCTCCACGCGTGAAAGGGGAGGAAACTGGAAATTCAATTTCCCCCCTTTATAAGCTATCCATTACCCGCATCTTTCTTAACAATCGCAAAACTGTTATGGACAGAGGGTTTGAGTCGATAGGCTCTTTAAGGGGGGTTGGGGGGAGCTACAACGCAAAGACGTAAAGAGCACGAAGAAAAGAGAGAAGAGAGAATTCAATACTGCGTAGGTTTTGTGTAAAAATCCGTTGGTACGTAGGTTGGGTTGAGGAACGGATGCTGTTGGCGAATATACTACATTTTTGTAAATAAAAGTACTACGCGAGATCAAATCTTCAATCTGTCGTTGTGGCTCCTAGTTGTAACACTTTTGTTTATGGTTTTGTAACACTTTCGCCAACAGCATCAGGAACGAAACCTAACATTTACAGGCATTTGTTAAGTTTCTTCACGGCGATCCCAACCCACAAAAATTTGAGATCCCTTGTAATATTGAGAGAGAATTTACAAATGATTTAGGATTGCTAAGACACTTCTGTTGCCCTTTGTATAGATTTGTACAGATTTAGTTTACCCGTAGGTTATTATGAAGTTGATATTCAAAATGCTATAGGTATGACTTTAGCACCCGATCAACAAGGGGCAGTTATCCGAACAGAACGTGGACTCACGATCGCAGGCACTCGTATCACTCTGTATGACGTGATGGATTATCTGACAGAACGGTATCCACCGGAGTTTATTCGTGCTATGCTCAGCCTCACGGATGAGCAAATGAATTCGGCGCTATCTTACATTGATGCACATCGTGAAGAAGTTGAAGCAGAGTACGATCTAAATTATCTAATATTGTGGAGTGGGCTTTAGCCCAGCTAACTTCTAAAATTGGCAGCCCATCTCACAAGAGGTAATTGGATATTTTTTGATTTGGAAGTCTCTCAGAGTTCTTTTGTTTTTTTGTTCTTTAGATACTCTGCAACTGCTTCGGACACGTTGTCTTCCGCGCTGTATACTTGTGAACTCGGATTCTCAGCATGAAGCTTGTCGAGATAGGCGTGTAAAGCTTCCTCATCACTCCGATGTTCTAAAACATACGCTCGAAGTTCAATCGCAGTCATAGCAATAAAGTTTGGTTTTACACTCATACAAACCTCCATTCTCCACTAGGCTCAATTTCAATATTAATTTCCTTTTTCGCTAAAATAACCACGTTCCCAGTGCGATTATCCAGAGTTACTAAATCAATAGAGCAGTATTTGCTGGTAAGGTCGCAACAAATCTGAAAACATTTTAGCATCTGCGCTGTGGTAGGCATCGCTATCTCCCTACAATAAACATAAACAGTAACCAGACTACAGTAGTTTATTGCTGCAATTGTCCAGTTTATCTCGTGAAGATTTGTTAGCGAGATTTTCCAGATAAGCGAGCGCTGTTTTCTTGAGGAACTGCGATAATGAATTTTGAGTTGATGTTGATGTTACCACCATCGCCACCTTTTTGCTCAGTACCAGCGGTGGTGGAGATTTTCGCGCCACGACGGAGTAACAGTAAATTGCTGTTGAGGTTGATGTTACCACCGTTACCGTTGAAAAAAGTCCTACAAATCCTAATTGCCAACAACTCATACTATTTTAGATTTTCGATTGGACAAACACCCTATATATACAAAGTATCTTATGATTTGGGATGAAAATCGGTTGCAATCATTTTTGTGTGAGTTTACATGTGAGTGCATTTCTTATCCCTTGCAGACAACCCAATGTCATGTACTTGACAACAACCTATTGCAGCAACAAAACACGCGCTCCACCCGCCTCAGGACTCAATCATCCTCACAAGCTTGAACCGGACTGTCATCACATCCTACATCAAATGATTTTTGTCAACCCCCCTTAAAGAGCCTATCGACTCAAACCCTCTGTCCATAACAGTTTTGCGATTGTTAAGAAAGATGCGGGTAATGGATAGCTTAAAAAGGGGGGATTAAGGGGGGTAAATTCGACTTGTGTGTAAATCGTAGCCTTTTTAAGAGGAGATGGGGGTATCTATTAAGAGTTTAAAAAGGCATTTTAGACTGAAATTTTCAAAGAAGCGATCGCCACTCAAATTTTATTTATTAAAAACCAAATCGATAGCAGAGTTAATTAAGTCAAGTGCGTGTAATTCATAGTGGTAAGTTTTAAATTGAAATTTACCTACTTGTTCTAGTTGTTTGCAAGGTCGATGCCCATATCTATCTTCATACAGCTTTAACACAAGAGTGCCAATAGAGGTCATTTGTCCTTGAGTTGCTTCAAGTCCCAATTCTTGTAATCTACTAGCAATGGTAATTAAATTTGCGGGATTTGCAGTAGTTTTACTATTTTTTATCTCAGAAAAAGTTTGATTAAGCTCCTCAAAAGGAGATATTAGAAAATGAATTAATCCCGTGAGTCGCCGCGCCGGTCTATCCGTAGTTACAGCAATTTTCAAGGCTTCTTCTTGCCCAACAGCAATGAACGTGCCTTGAGCGCGAGTCATTGTTGTGTAGAGCAGCTGACGAGTCAGCATGAGATAGTTTGATTTGAGTAACGGAAAAATCACGTATTGGAATTCGCTACCCTGACTCTTATGACAGGTTATGGTGAAGGCATGCATTATTTCCTCAAATTTACCAGTAGAATAATCAACAATGGCACCTCCATCAAACGCAACTTTAACAATCTTTTTTTCTGGATCTATCCCAATCACTTCTCCACTTTCACCATTCATAACTGCTGGTGATGTGTCGTATCTATTTTTTAATTGTATTATCCTATCGCCTACTCTATAAGTAACAGAACCAACCACAACCTCTGGTTGATTTGATTTTTGAGGGTTAAAAATAGGTTGTAAAAGTTTATTGAGATTATAGACACCTGCTGCACCTTCTTTTTGAGGCGCAAGTACCATAACTTGTTCCTTTAAATTAACATTTTCTGCTGCCATTGCTTTAACTAATTCCACAATGGTCTTGGCAGTTTCTTGTGCTGATTCTGTTGTTAAAATCGCGCAGTCGCCCACATCCATCCATTGGGATACGCAAGTAAAGTTATGGAGGGCTGGAACATTTCCTAGATTAACATCGCTAGCTGCATAGATAATTGAGCTTTCATGTTTCTGCCGGAATATAGTTTCTAGGCGTGTTGTTGGGATTAATTCCGAATTTATCAAATCTCTTAATACCATCCCAGCACCGACGCTAGGCAATTGGTCAGAATCACCAACAAGTAAAATTTTTGTTGTCAGAGGTAATGCTTTTAACAAAGAATTGAAGAGGAATAAATCCACCATTGAAAATTCATCAACGATTAACCAATCTAGATTCAATGGATTTTGCTCGTTGTACAGAAAAGACTGCTCTTTACCCCGCCACTGTAACAGTCTGTGGATTGTCTGTGCATCCGTATCGGTCGCAGTTTGCATCCGATTTGCGGCTTTCCCTGTAGGAGCAACAAGTGCAAATGAAGCTTTCTTGAAAAGAAGCCAATCTACCAAAGTTTTAAGAACATGAGTTTTCCCACGACCGGGACCACCTGTCAGGATGCTAATCGGGCTGCGTTCTGCCATATATAAGGCATTGATTTGTTCGTGGCTTAAACGCGATAACTCACGATAAGCCACGTTGTGATACTCTGTCAGCCATTGTTCTAAGTGTTCGGTTGAGTTGTTTTTTTGATTGAGTAAAGCTTTAATTCGGAATGCCACCGAGACTTCTGCTCGATAAGCTGCTTTTAAATAAATGCTGTTTGGTATACTACCTTGAACCAATACCTGATTCTCAATTAGCCCGTTTAAAACTCTTTTGAGAGATTCAGCTTCGGGTTCATGTGTGGGACGTTTTAATAAAAATATAGCTTTCTTAATGATTTGATATTCTGGTAAAAAGCAGTGACCTTCAAGCAGTGCATCTTTTAAGGCTTGTATTATTCCTTTTTCATATCGCTTTTCACTTGTTTCTGGTGTTCCCAGTAATAATGCCAATTCATCAGCAGTTTTGAAGCCAATCCCATCAACGTCATCAATTAAACGATAGGGATTATCTCTTAACACTGACTCGGTTTTATGACCGTAATGGTCGCAAATTTTTAAAGTTAAGTTAAGCGTTGCTCCTACGCCCAAAAGTTTAGCGGCGACCCTCAAGTTGGGGTCGGATTTACTTTCAGACCATGCTTGGATAATATTTTGAATCCTATAATTGGTAAGCCCTGGAACTTCATGCAGTTTCTCTGGTTCTCGGTCTAAAACCAGTAAGGTCTGACAGCCAAACTGTTCTACGAGGCTTAAAGCCGTTTTTTTTCCGATTCCCCTAAAAATTCCACTTGATAAATATTGCCGAATTTCTACTTCAGTTAAGATAGGGAGTTGGTTAACCTGGGAAAAAGTAGTCATGTTGCTTCGCTCTATTTCGTAGTTTTGCTCGCATTAACAGGGTATGAAACCTGTCTCAGCAATTATTGGCTAAAAAATACTCGCGCTAGAAATCTTTCAGTATAGTATAGTGCCAATCGAGCGATCGCACCATTGAAAACCGCTCAAAAGCATTTAAATTTAGGACTTAACGCATAGCCCCCAATTTATCGGGGGGCTAGGGGTCTCCTCTGGGGTGGGGGGAAATGGGGGGATCGACAACGCGTGAAATCCCCAAAATCCATTAAGGTTGCGTAAGTCCCCAAAATTAATACAAACAGCAAATCTCAGAGATGGCTTTTAGACCTAGTGGTCTATCATATTGAATTTGAGGGATGTTTTAAAAACCGCAAAGGCAAACAGCACCAAAGCATGGGGTAAACCCAGTTTTGAGAGATGGTAAAGTCAAATATATGTGGAGGTAGTAACTTATGACCAAAGCTCAAGCACAAACCGAAGTAAAATTATACGCCAAAAACCCAAAACAGCTAAATTGAGTAGAGAGCGTTTATGACCGAGGCAGAACTACTAGAGGTAATAGAACAAGCATCAACAGAAGGCGTGACGGAACTCGACCTCAGTGGCAAAGAGTTAACGGTTCTACCATCTGAGATAGGGAAACTAACTCAACTCAAAAAACTGATTCTCGGCAAATATAAGTATGATGAAGAGGGTGAGATAGTCGATACTATCGGGAATCATCTAAATGCTTTACCTAAAGAAATTGGACAGCTTCATCAACTTGAAGAACTACAGATAGTTGATAACGAACTCGCAACTTTGCCACCAGAAATTGAGAAACTCACCAACTTGCGCTCGCTCAATCTCAATTCTAATCAACTGAGTGGGCTACCACCAGAAATCGAGAAACTCACCAACTTGCGCTCGCTTAATCTCAATTCTAACTTATTGAGTGGGCTGCCACCAGGAATTGTCCAACTTACCAACTTGCAATCGCTAGACCTCAGTGCAAATCAATTAAGTGGGCTACCACCAGAATTTGGACTTCTTACCAACTTACAATCGCTAGACCTCAGATCTAATCAACTGAAAGAGTTGCCATCAGAATTTAGGCATCTCAACAACTTGCGCTCGCTTCACCTGAGTTATAATCAACTGAGCGAACTACCACCAGAATTCAGGCAACTCAACAATTTACAATCGCTAGACCTTAGTGCTAATCAATTAAGTGCGTTGCCACCAGAAATCGGACTCCTCACCAACTTGCAATGCTTAGATCTAAGTGCTAATCAACTGAGCGAACTGCCACCAGAGTTCAGGCAACTCACCAACTTGCAATCGCTTTACCTGAGTTATAATCCACTGAACGACCTACCACCAGAAATTCTCCAACTCACCAACTTGCAATCTCTAGACCTCGGCAAGAATCAACTGAACGAACTACCACCAGAAATTCTCCAACTCACCAACTTGCAAGCGCTTAACCTCAACTTTAATCAACTGAGTGAACTACCACCGGAAATCGGACTCCTCACTAACTTGCAAGCGCTTAACCTCAACTCTAATCAACTGAGCCAACTACCACCGGAAATCAGATTTCTCACCAACTTGCAATCTCTAGACCTTGGCAAGAATCAACTGAGCGAACTGCCACCAGAAATCGTTCAACTCACTCACTTGCAATCGCTTTACCTTAGTGCTAATGAACTGAGTGGGTTGCCATCAGCATTCGGACTCCTCACCAATTTGCAATCCCTCGACCTCAGTATTAATCAACTGAGTGCGCTGTCACCAGAAATCGGGCAACTCCACAACTTGCGATCGCTCTCTCTCAGTGCCAATCAACTGAGTAGGCTGCCACCAGAAATCGGACTCCTCATCAACTTACAATCGCTTGACCTCAACTTTAATCAATTGAGTGGGTTGCCATCAGAAATCGGGCAACTCCACAACTTGCGATCGCTATCCCTCATTGCTAATCAACTGAGTGGGCTGCCCCCAGAAATTCGACAACTGCCAAACTTGCGATCGCTCGACCTCAACTTTAATCAACTGAGTAGGCTGCCACCAGAAATTCAACAACTACCAAACTTGACAAAACTCGATTTGCGTGGCAACCCAGTTCCGATCCCCCTTAAGATTTTAGGACCAAAGGAAGGCTGGAAAGATCCTGGTGATGTCAATGAAATTCTCGATTTCTATTTTCACGCGCAAGATCCCAACGCCACCGAATCCCTTTATGAAGCCAAATTCTTGATTGTTGGTGAAGGTGGTGCTGGCAAAACCTCCTTAGCTAGGAAAATTGAAGACGAAAACTATCAACTCCAAGCTGATGAAAAATCAACTCAAGGTATTGAGGTCATTCAGTGGCATTTTCAACATAACGAGCTCGATTTCCGTGTCAATATTTGGGATTTCGGCGGTCAGGAAATCTACCACGAAACACACCAATTTTTCCTTACCAAACGCTCTCTCTATGCTTTAGTTGCCGATACTCGTAAAGAAGACACTGACTTTTACTGGTGGTTAAAAATTGTTGAACTCTTGAGCGATAATAGCCCCGTTCTCATTATCAAAAATGAAAAACAAGACCGTCAGTGTCAAGTTAACGAGCGCTCTTTAAGAGGAGAATTTACCAATCTCAAAGAAGTTTTGGCAACTAACTTAGAGACCAATCGTGGTTTACAAGAAATCAAAGACGCTATTGAGCAATATATTATTAGATTGCCTCATGTTGGTACACCCTTGCCGAAACTTTGGGTGAGAGTTCGTTCTGCTCTAGAAAACTATTCCCGCAATTACATTAGCTTTGAAGAATACTGTCAACTTTGCCAACTTAATAATTTAACCGAGCGTGAAGATATTTTGCAATTGAGTTGGTATCTCCACGACTTGGGAGTCTTCCTTCACTTTCAAGACGATCCGACACTCAAACACTGTGTTATTTTAAAACCAGAATGGGGGACAACTGCCGTCTACAAAGTGTTAGATAATGAAACCGTCAAGAAGAATCTAGGCTGTTTTACACGGAAGGATCTCAAACATATTTGGAAAGATTTGGAATATGCCGAGATGCGAGATGAACTACTCCGCCTCATGATGCGGTTCAAGCTTTGCTACCCAATTCCCAGTCATTCTGACAACTATATTGCACCGCAATTACTCGATATTAACCGACCTAATTATACCTGGGACGATACCAACAATCTCATTTTACGCTACGAATATGAATTCATGCCCAAGGGAATGTTAACTCGCTTTATTGTAGAAACCCATCCTTGGATTGAAGAACAAAAATTTGTTTGGAGAAATGGCGTAATTCTCCAAAAAGACCAAACACGTGCAGAAATCATCGAACGCTACAATCAAAGAGAAATAAAAATCCGCGTCACAGGAACTCGAAAGAAAGAATTACTGGCAGTTATTACTCACGAATTTGACAAAATTCATCGGTCTTTTGAACGTTTGCAATACGATACTCTTGTTCCTTGTAATTGTATGGAATGTCAAGAGAGTCAAGAACCTTACTCCTATCCTCTAGACAACTTGCACAAGCGCTTAAAAGCAAAGCGATATCAAATGGAGTGTGAAAAAAGTTATGAAATGGTTGATGTTCGTCGGCTCATTGATGATGTCAATTTACAACAACCAGGAGCAGAACCAGAACTAAATCACAAATCCGAACAATTACAACAGGAATTGTCTCAGGAAAGAGATAAATCATTTCAAAATCAAAAAGTGACTTCTCAACAGCGCAAAAAATTACATTCTGCCCTCATCAGTGCTTTTGCCGAACAGTCATTACTCGAACAGTTATTAGATTACGAGCTTGATAAAAACTTAAATGAAATTGCTCAAGAGAGTA
Source organism: Scytonema sp. UIC 10036 (assembly GCF_009725235.1). The sequence continues at coordinate 7,277 of NZ_WJFC01000007.1, read as the reverse complement.
ATCTTGATACAATTGTTTTTAAATTAATAAAAACAGCTGATTCTCAAGGATGGCTTTTAGACTTAGTTCGCGTTGCATATCAATCAAATCCTAGAAACTCTGAGTTAAAAGCTATTGCTGAAGAATTGAAAAACTATTTTTAGATGCTGGAATTGAGCAAGCTCCACGTTGGTCTTAGCACAGAAACCGATAGGAGAAACAGCCCAAACACGAGTGAAACAAAAATCACCATTTGTAGTGCTGCTATGGATCGCTCCATCCAACGTATAATCCTGCAACGGGTGAAACAAAGCGATTTTTGTCTTATGCACAGATGCTGTCCTGGATTCGCGATCGCATTTCTGCCCGAATCTCCACAGGAATCTTGTCCAGATAATTGACACCCAAACCCAATGCCATGACATCAGCCATTTTCATTTGAGTTTGTGGTCTTGCTGCCAACTGCAATCCACAAATCAGCAATCCCAGGAAACTCGCAAGACAAGCCAAGTACTTCAGGCGAAGTCGGTCAATCCACAACCAAGATAGCAAAAAAGCGATCGCATTGAATCCAAACAACCAAGGACAGACTTCAGGTACGCCCACAGCCACAGTCAGTAAAAGCATAGTCGGTGCGCCAAGAACAATCCAAGCACTTAAGAAAAGACCGATACCATTTAAAAGCAGTACCAGTGTCAGTGAAAATACTTTCCTTATTCCAATCATTCTAACCTTATTGGTAGCAACAACAAAAACTGAGTAAAATATAAAACAATATTGGTCATTGGTCATTGGTCACTGGTTACTGCTCACTGCTCACTGTTATGCTGCTTAACAACCGCTATCGAGTTCTTCGCACTTTGGGGAGTGGAGGATTTGGTGAAACATTCTTGGCAGAAGATACCCAAATGCCTTCACAGCGCCGCTGTCTTATCAAACAATTGAAACCAATTCAGGATAATCCTCAAGTTTACGAACTAGTACAGCAGCGATTCCAACGTGAAGCAGCTATTCTAGAAGACCTTGGAGATGGTAGCAGTCAAATTCCCCGTTTGTATGCTTACTTTTCACAAAATGGTCAATTCTACTTAGTTCAAGAGTATATTGAAGGACAAACTCTGACAGCAAGGGTGCAACAACAGGGTCTGCTCAGTGAGAGTTCGGTGAAAGAAATTTTAACCAGTATTTTGCCAGTTATAGAATTTGTTCACAGTAAAGGTATTGTTCATCGCGACATCAAGCCAGAAAATATTCTGATTCGTCATCGGGATGGGCAACCAGTTCTAATTGATTTTGGTGCAGTTAAAGAAACTGTAGGAACAGTCATGTCACCTTCTGGCAATTCCACCAAATCAATTGTGATTGGTACGCCGGGATATATGCCGAGCGAGCAATCGGTTGGTCGTCCCATGTTTGCTAGCGATATCTACAGTTTGGGGTTGACGGCTATTTATTTGCTGAGTGGCAAATCTCCCCAGGAGTTAGGCACCGATCCCGCCACAGGTGCTGTGTTATGGAGGCAATATGCTTTAAGTGTCACGCCAAGTTTTGCAGCAGTTCTGGAAAAGGCAATTCAATTTAGTACGCACGATCGCTTTGCCAGTGCTAGAGAAATGCTACAAGCTTTGCAAACCGGAACAGGACCAGTTGCGCCCACAGTTCCGGGCTTTGCACCCACCGTTCCTTACATCCACTCACAAGTTCCCACTGCACCACCTAACCCTATACCCCAACACACCGTTTCTGTCAGTTCGGCGCAATCCTCACAATCTTCTTCTCAAAGTAGCAGATCGTCAAGTTGGTTCGATGGCACTTTTGTTGGTAGTTTATTGGCTGCTATTGGTGTGACTGTTGCCATTGGTACTGGTGTCTTTGTGGTTTTTAATTGGCAACAATCTCAACAACAGGTAAAACAACCATCAGCACAGCAAACCCAATCATCTATTCAACCGTCAGCAGAACTGACTGAGGAACCTCAAGAAAGCGTACCAACCCAACAAACGCTGGTTCCTGAAACAACTCCATCTCCTGAAGTTTCCGATCCATTATCAGCTTCAGTTGATAAACCATCACCAGAACAGGCAATTCAAAATTATTACTCAACCATTAATCGGGGCGATTATCAAACTTCATGGAATCAACTGTCTCCCACCTATCAAAACAATCAACGGCTTCATCCAAATGGCTATCTTTCCTACATTGACTGGTGGGGGGGACAAGTTGACAGTGTGGAACTCGAACAAGTGAGTTTAGTGGAAGCAGGTACGGAAACAGCAACAGTCAATGCTCAATTAAGGTACTTTATGAAAACGGGAAGAGTCGTTCCCAGTTCCGTGCGTTTCTTTCTTTTTTGGGATGCTCAGAACAACAAATGGGTTGTTGCCGATACAAGATAAAATTGTTTGTCTCTTTTACCAGTTTAAGCTACATTGGCAGCGTGCGTTATCCTAGTCTAAGTTGGGTGAGGGCTTCATTCTCAATATGACAACAAAGCTGCTGAACAATCGGTATCAAGTTATCCAGGTGCTGGGATCTGGCGGATTTGGTGAAACATTTTTGGCGGAGGATGTCCACATGCCTTCTCGCCGTCGCTGCGTCATCAAGCAACTCAAACCGGTGACAAAAGATCCAAAAACTTACCAAATGATTCAACAGCGGTTTGAGCGAGAAGCAGCCACCTTGGAATTTTTGGGTGAAGGAAGCGAGCAAATTCCCAAGCTTTACGCCTACTTTTCGGAACAAGGGCAGTTTTACTTGGTTCAGGAGTGGATTCAAGGTCAAACTTTGACGGATGTTGTCAACACTAAGGGGGCATTGAGCGAAACGGAAGTTAGAGCAATTTTGTTGAGTCTGTTATCTGTGTTAGATTATGTCCACAGTAAAGGTATTATTCACCGAGATATCAAACCTGAGAATATTATTCTTCGCTCTTTGAACAGCAAACCAGTTCTCATCGATTTTGGTGCTGTCAAAGAAACAATCCGTTCGGTCGCTACGACTTCCGGAAACCTGACGCAATCGATTATAATTGGCACGCCCGGTTATATGTCTAGCGAACAAGCAATTGGACGCCCGGTTTATGCCACTGACATTTACAGTTTGGGTGTCACTGCGATCTATTTACTCACAGGGAAACGTCCTTACGACTTGGAAACTCATCCTCAAACAGGTAACATTGTTTGGCGTCAATATGCCCCTGGGATATCTTCAAATCTGGCAGAAGTTATCGATCGCGCTACTAAGCAGAATGCAGGCGATCGCTACACAACTGCTAGTAAAATGTTATATGCTTTACAATCTGCAACGGCTCCTCCCACCATTACCCCACAATCGGTAACGGGACAAGTCACGATCCCCCTGTCTGCAGGTGCTACTGCTTCTGCCCAAAATACCCAACTCCATCCAAACAATACCAAAAATCCAACGATTTCTTCTCCTAATTGGCAAAAACCAGCCTGGATTGCAGGGAGTTTGGTTGTAGGTAGCTTAATTGGAGCGGTGGCGATCGCTAACATCAACCGTCAACCAGAACCGGAAGATTCTGTTGCGACATCACCCGTTACAAGACAAGCCCCAGAAGCAAACATTACAACTCCAACTCCAACTCCAACAAATGTTACTCCGCCAACAGAATCTAATAGGAATATGCCTAGGGTTGTTGTCCCGCCTCCAGCACCAGTTGCACCCAACCCAGTCGTTAATAATCCACCAGAACAGCCAGTAGAAACTTCTACACCTTCTCAATCTGTAGAAAATTCTGTACCTCAAGAACAAGAGGAAGCATCCACATCTCAACCAGCCTCAGAACAACCTTCACAAGCAGAACAACCTGCTCCACAAGCAGAAAATTCTCAAGCACCTGTTGTATCTGCACCACAACCAGAAGAGCGATCGGAAGCTCCTGCATCTGAGCAACCCGTCGATGCTAACCCACCAAAAGAGGAAAAACAAGAACAAGACGAAAAAGAGGAAAAACAAGAACAAGCGGCAAAACAAGAAGAACAAAAAGTTGCTACTGCCAATACAAGCGGTAGCAATGTCCCAGCGTTCCCTGTTGGTACGCCTGAAGATTCCGTTCGAGCAACCTTAGGAGAACCGAGAAAGCGTTCCAGAGGTTTGTGGAATACTCGTGCTTATCTTTACAACTTAGAACCAAACCGCATCGACCTGGGTTATTTATTTGACCGTAGAACGGGAGTTTTGCGCCAAACAGAGGTAGCTTTTGCTCAATCTGTTGAGCCGGAGGTAATGAAAAATACATTACAAGGAATGCTGGGAGGTAGTGCTTCTGGTGAAATTAAGCAAGGGTTACAAAAAGTTTACGAGCGTCAAAGCAGTAGATATTCGTTTAATCTTGGTGGGTTACAAGGAGTGATACAACGGAACAAAGAAGACCAAATTTACATTGGTGTTTGGGATGCAGATTTGCGTAAATGATTTTGGATTTTGGATTTTGGATTTTGGGTTTTGGATTTTGGATTTTGGATTCAAATTGTTAAATTTTGCCCAAATAGTATCGAAGGATAGATTCTTCGCTTGACAGGTGGCATAGAAAATAGTATTAGCAATTAAAACAAGAATGCAACTGGTAGTTGGGTGAAATTAAGTCTAAATAAACCCTTGTTATATTATGTCCGCTTATATACCCTAGATAAAACTCACGCAAAGACGCAAGGGCGCTAAGAAATGAAGAAATTTTTATTATGGTTATGCTAACGGACATGATATTAATCCAAAATCCAAAATCCAAAATCTAAAATCCAAAATCCAAAATCCAAAATCCAAAATATAGGTGACACTATGGTAAGCAACAAGACAACTAGGCGCAATTTTCTGAAAACTAGCGTGGCTGTTGCTGGTGGAATTGTGGGAACTTCAGCTTGTCAGCAACTCACAAATTCTACAGTCGAACCATCGGCAAATTCTAATTCCACGGCAGATCTGAACTCGCAAGGTACATCTACCTTGGTCTCTAGTACCGCTTTGGAAAAAATGCCGCAAAGAGTTTTGGGTCGCACGGGTGTAACTGTACCTATTCTTGGTTTGGGCGGATCTGCGTCCCCTCTGTCTCGTCCCCAAGAAGATGAGGAAGCTAACTCCATAGCAATTATTGAACGAGCATATGAACTGGGGATTCGTTACTTTGATACAGCTTCTAATTACGGACCGAGTGAAGAACGTTTGGGTAAGGTGTTACCACCTCATCGCAAGGAAATATTTTTGGCAAGTAAGAGCAATGCGAGAGATCGCGATCGCGCTTGGAAAGAACTAGAGCAATCTCTCAAACTTTTAAAAACTGATTATCTTGACTTATGGCAGTTTCACTCTGTTTCCTTTGACTGGAATTTAGATGCTATTTTTAATTCCAAGCATGGTGCAATTAGGGTGGCGCGGGAAGCAAAAGAACAAAAAATAGTGCGCTTTGTTGGTATTACGGGACACAATAACCCGGCAATTATCGCCAAAGCACTTCGCCGCTATTCATTTGATACTGCTCTTATCCCTGTTAACGCTGCTGACAAACACACTCCTAGTCCATTTATTACAGGTGTGCTACCAGTGGCTCAAAAAAACAACACTGGTATTATTGCAATGAAAGTTCCTGCTTACGGTCGTCTTTTTAAACCTGGGATTTTGGACGGTATGCATCAAGCGATGGGATATGCTTTGTCTCAACCGGGTGTTCACTGTTGCATTATTGCCGCAGAAGATGTAAGGTTACTGGAGCAAAATGTGAGGGTGGCTAGCGCTTTTCAGTCACTTTCAAAGCAAGAATTGCAGGCGATCGAACAACGTACTGCTTCTGTTTGGCAGGATAGCAGTTTTTTCCGTCAATGGGCTTGATAATTTTGGATTTTAGATTTTAGATTTTGGATTGGAAGAATTAATGATTTTGGATTTTGGATTTTGGATTTTGGATTGGAAGAATTAATGATTTTGGATTTTGGATTTTGGATTTTGGATTTTGGATTGTAAAAGCGTCAATTTAGAGAAGGCGTCCATAACTCAGATACAGGAAGTTCCCAATCGGGTAATAACTCTGGAAGAACTAAGGTTTCCCCCTCTTCCAATATGGTAACGGTGGTATCAGGACGGTATACAGATACGGTATGTCTATCTGGCTCGATGAGAATTCCAATCCGGGTTCCCCATTTGAGGAAAGACTGAACTTTCTTTTGTACTGATAACAGGCGATCAAATGCCGATTTAATTTCCATGATTAAATCGGGTGGTACTTCTGGATAAGTGCGAGGCATCCGTTTCAGTTTTTGTCGCGATACAAACGAACAATGTGGCTGCAAAATCTCCCCATTCGTTAACTGATAACCTACTTGAGAACCAAGGACGTATCCAAGCTGTCGCGGTTCAACCCAAGCAAACAAATGCGCGCAGAAACGAGTGCTAACTTCTAATGCTGACCAAGAAGTTGCTACAGAGTATGGAGCTTACGGAATTGCTGCACTCCTGATGCCTTACCTGACGGGACTTACTGTAATTGAGCGCTCTATTAAAGGCAAAAGTTTTGGCTTTGACTTTTGGTTAGGTTCCATTAACGATCCAAATACTTTATTTCAAAGAAAAGCTCGCTTAGAAGTTTCTGGCATCCGCAGAGGCTCTGAAAGCATAATACAATCTAGAGTTAACATGAAATTAGAACAGATTAGCCCCTCGGATACTTTGTCTCCCGGCTACGTCTGCGTTATTGAATTTAGCACACCACGTACCCGGATAGTGGAAAAATGCAAGACGTAGAAATTCTTCATCGAGAAGCAATGGAACTTGTTGACCAAGCATTCCTGGCCCGTCAAAGGGGTGATATCATTATTGCTTTAGAATTAACCAAAGCTGCCTTTTCTTAAGAGCGAGCTGCTGCAGATCTAGTGGCAGACTTACTCGACCTTGAACCTACTAGATCTATTCTCCATCGTAGTGCCGCAGTTCTTGCAGTAGAATGTTCTGAATTGCGATCGGCAGAACGACTTATTGGACGAGCGCTAGCTGGTAATCCGCCTGATGACATTGCTAACGAACTGCGAGATTTGCTGATAGAAGAAATTTATTCTCGCAGGCAAGCAATTGGACATTGAAGAAATATATTTCGCTTTTAAGTAGTTAGGTAGAAATAAATCGAATTACAATAAATCCTTACAAACGACTAATGACTAATGACTAATGACAAATTAACTATCGCACTCATTACCATAGCTACTTATTTCCTACACAAACGGTTTAAGTTTTTATCAACAAGACTTAGCTTAGCCCCCCTTTTTAAGGGGGGCTAGGGGTCCCCTCTGGGG